>CAZNOO010000054.1:0-1507 GCA_964574705.1 uncultured Candidatus Izemoplasmatales bacterium | reverse complement strand
AGGAGTTTTCCAGTTTAATGATTCCCTTGGGTAGGAATTGATCATGGAAAACATAAAATTGATGTCTTCTTGCATTAAATCAGAAAAGCCGTGTCCTTTTGGGACGATATACCGAAAGAGTTCATGATTTCTTTCACAACCACCTTTATCCCCTGAGCTATACGGTCTTGTAAAGAAAACGTTGGATAAGACTTCACCCGTTTCTTTATTAAATGAAACATCGATTAAGTCATCAAATTCTACGCCATTATCCGCAAGAACGACTTCAAAGAGTTGATCGAAGTGAGCCCCTAAGGATCTCTGTAAACCGGTTAAAACGCGAGAGACACTGACCGAATAGAGATTAGGAATTAATATACCCAGTTGTAAATGACTTTGTCGATGATATAGGGTCAGGAGCTTTCTATCCTCAGATTTGAGACCGTGAACGGTGTCAAACTCGATGATGGAAGAATAGGGGTGTGCTGCGATATAATCTAAGAAATATTGGTATGTGTGTCCGAATTTAACCAAAGGATTATAATTAGTCGGCCTTCGATAGGCGTATTCTTTCTTTGTTTTAAAAGTAACTGCACGTAAAAGATCAATTCTTCTAGCCGAGAGATGGCTTTGATTAATCCAACGCCTTACGGTAGAAACAGAAACAGGAAATAGCTGAGAATATTTTGAATGGATGGCTTCAATCGACAGTCTTTGTTTGATGAGTGGAGAAATCCATTCATCAAAGGAAGAAAGTTGTTTCTTTGTTAAAGAAAGATGGCTTCTAGAGTGTTTCAATCGATTACGCCTTTGTAAATAGACTTGATCTGGATTGAAAAAATGACGTTCTTTTTTGCAGTACCCTTTTGCTTCACAGAAATCGCAAATAAAAGGAAATTTAACGAGCTTTGGACAAAGGTACTTCTCAAATCGCTCACAAGAGAGCGGACAGCACTGAATCGTTTTTTTACACTCCATGAGATGTATACAGTTGCGATATTTATAAGTTCGATACTCAGCGTTTGCCTTTTTGACTTCTAGATTGTTTTTGATTAATCGGTAGAGCGTTGAAGGATGGATATGCACCTTGAATGATATTTGAGATGCGGAGTACGCTAACGAGATATATTTGTAAATTGAAAGTATTCCCTCGTAATTAAGTCTTGTCATAATAACCTCACTTTCTTTGACTAGAACTTGAGGTTATTATAAAAAAAATACCTTTTAAAGTAAATGCAACTACAGAAACTATCTTTTGCGTTTACTTTAATAACTTACAATATAATCTAAATTCAAAAATGAACTAGAAATAAAAGATATAGAGTGCTATAATGTAATCAATATAGCACTTTTTGTTTTGGGAGGATTTCAAATGAGATTAAAGGCAAAATCAATTTTATCAGTATTACTAATAACCATTTTCACAATTACATTAATAGGTTGTAATGGTTTCACATTCCCTACAGCGACAACTACAACCACAGCATCTGGGGTAGAGAAATCAGTGCCTGTATATCAAGGTATGGAA
>CAZNOO010000053.1:0-1578 GCA_964574705.1 uncultured Candidatus Izemoplasmatales bacterium | reverse complement strand
TTTTTTCATTCGTTTTATTGATAATGTTAACTTACACTTTTTGAATCTACGTAATCATATTTTTTTTCGATTTTTTTGAATAGTTTGATAATGAGATAACTAATTGCCAAATAGAAGATGGCAGCCAAAATGAAAGGAGATATTGTAAAATCTCTCGAAACGATTTCTTTGACGTTTCTCATCAAATCAGAAATTGCAATCACCGTAACCAATGCAGTATCTTTGATAAGCGTAATTATTTCATTTGTAATGACCGGGGTTTGGATTCGCAAAGCTTGCGGGATGATGATATAACGATAAGTCTTCATTCTTGAAGCCCCCATCACTTCTGCGCTTTCAATTTGATCTTTCGGAACACTTTCGATTCCTGCTCGAATTATCTCTGTAAAATACGCACTGTAGTTTACAACAAACGCGATATACGCAACGGTCATTCGATTGACAGGAATTCCAATAGCGGGAAGTCCAAACATGAAGAAGAATAATTGCAGCATCAAAGGCGTTCCTCTAAAAAACCAAGTGTATGACGAAACAATCAATCTTGGTATTTTGTGAGTTCTGTAGATAATCGCAAGGAGAATGCCTATCGGCAAAGATAAAACAAGCGTGACCGCAAAAATTTGAATAGATACAAGCGCTCCTGATCCTAGGTATTTAACTGTATCAATCAAATAAGACATTATGACAGAAAGACGTCCTCTCCAAACCAAGTTATCGAGATTTGAGACGCCGTTCCATCATTAATCATATCTTGCAGGGTTTGGTTAATCATATCTCTAATATCCGTTGACTCCAGTCTAAAACCAACGCCATATTCTTCAGAACCAAAGTTTTCGCTTGCGACCGCATAATCTCCAACGGACTGACTCATGATATATCTTCCCATAATTTCATCAATAACAACGGCATCAATTGTACCGTTTTGCAATTCCAATAAGGCCAAGTTGAAGGTGTCATATTTGACGACTTCATCAAATTGTGAACTCAAAGCATTTTCATCAACAGCACTTTCGGAAGCACTACTAATTTGTACGCCTACTTTTTTGCCAATTAAATCATTGATAGTGTCGATGGAAGATCCTGATTTGATCATGATCATTTGTGTATTCGCAATATAGGGGTTTGAAAAACACATTTCTTCCAGTCTTGCATCTGTAATCGTCAAACCATTCCAAATCATATCGATGGATCCGCTATTGAGTTCCAATACTTTAGAATCCCAATCAATCGGTTGGAATACGACATCCACGCCCAGACGGCTTGCGACTTCTTTTGCTAAGTCTACATCAAATCCGACTAAATTGCCATCATTGTCTCTAAATCCCATGGGAGCGAAAGTATCATCAAGCCCCACTATAAAATATCCTCTTTCTTCAATCTCGGTCCAAGTATTGATAGTGTTCGCAAGACATCCGAACATTGTGACCGATAATACCATTAGCAACATGATTCCTAATATTTTTTTCATGTAATTTCACCTCTCGACCATTATAACCGAACACTTTAGCGTTGTAAAGCACTAAAGTGAAGAAAACGTTATCAATGGTATAAATTTAATAAAAAAAGCACCTCGATAGG
>CAZNOO010000052.1:0-1724 GCA_964574705.1 uncultured Candidatus Izemoplasmatales bacterium | reverse complement strand
TTTTGTCGATTTGATTCTGATACTGTACCGACAGGACTACAAAGGATTGGAAACTCCTCTTCCCCATCCAAACAAAGTAATTTGGTAGAAACTACGGGATCGAAGGCGCCAATCGCACAGGTGCCAAGACCAATTGATTCACAGGCTAGATAGAGGTTTTGAGAAACATATCCAATATCCATCAAGATGACGCGATGCGCGAAAAAGGAATATCTCCATTCCGAACGGTAGGGCACGCAACTCCAGAAGAAGATGACGTTCGCTTTTGTTGCCCATTTTTGTCCAACCAAAGCTTCTTCAATCTGTTTTTCCCACTCGGGAATATCAGAGATTCTTTCGATTTGAAAGTTGAGCGGAAGAAAATGGTAGATACCCGTTTCCAAACCCTCGATGTTCTTTACGAGTAGATAGGTCTCGAATTCATGCCGAGCACCACCTGCCGGAACGGTTCTAAGTGTTGCATAGTTATTTCCACGGATGCTTTTTATCCCTTGCGTTGCCCACAAGAGATAGGCTAGGGAAAGCAAGTTCATAGGTTCCTCGGTATAGACGCGATGACTCTTTCTGCGGTTCACAATCGAAAGGAAATCTTGTTCGATTGGAAGGCTTTGGAAATCATTTGGGAGGTCGAGTGGATGATTTGTCATCGGTTCTTTACACAGAGGAGGTTGAGGGAGTTGTTGTTGCTGATCGGTAAGAATATCTGACTCAGCTTCTAGGAAAAAATCCTCGGCATATTTGACAAACTTTCGGTTCATTGCGATTTTGTTCTTTACAGGATCATTTGACATTATATTTTTCCTTTCCAAATTCAATTTCACTTTAATTTATTTAAATTCTACATCTACTGAATCAACGAATCAATCTTGCTTTCCTTGTTCGACTAATGAAATGATTTCATACGGCGGAATAATTTTTTTATGCGTGAAATCCATGTGATAAAAGCCGGTTAAGACAACATAGTCTTTATACTCATTCCCAGTTTCCTTTTTTAACTCCTCAGCATATTTTTGGTTGACTAAGATTGGATTGGGGAATCTGATCGTTTTTGCATATGAAGTTTTACCATATTTCTTTTGTGGCTTGCTCAGTGAAAACCAGTAATCATTACTATCTTTTCCATCAATTCTGCCAAACAGGTCCATAAATAGAATTGAAAAGTGCTTATTTTTTTTCGAAAAAGTGATGATATTATTGGTGAAGTCAACCTTGATTGTTTTGCTATCGGATAGATTTTTAACCTTATCATACACCAAATACATATCCAGTATTCCATGTAATAACGCTTCGAATATATTGATTTTGTAATCTCTGTAAAAAGCGGAAGATAAGTAGCAATATGACTGATAGACTAAATAGACTACGCCTAAACAAATGGAAATAATCAATATGGCATTTATTACATGAAAAATGATTGTAATTGCAGAAAAGATGTTAGGTTCTATGTATTGATAAATAGCGATAATCTTAAGCAAAGCTCCGATAATCAATGTAATTATAAACACTAAAATCAATCGGGTAATTAAAAAATAATACTTTGATTTTTTATTCACGATATCAACTCCTGGGATAATTATACCATATTGAAAAAGATGAAGCAAAACAAAAAAAACATCCTTTTTATTTAAAAAAACCGCCTATATATCCATTGCTATATTCATTGAGAATGTTTAAACAAGACTTATATATATGCTACATAATGTTGAATGTTATTATTTATGATA
>CAZNOO010000051.1:0-1729 GCA_964574705.1 uncultured Candidatus Izemoplasmatales bacterium | reverse complement strand
TGAAATTAGATAAAGATTTATTAGTTAAGTATAGTAATTATTATAAAGGAAATCGCTTTATTAATTTACGTAAAATTGTCAAAGGAGTCATTGATTATGAAATTACACGAAAACACTGATTTGTTTCAAAACTACATTGCATTAGCAAGTCAAGAAGAAGAGATTGATGAGGCAGTCGTTGTCAAAGACTACTTTGTTACACTTGCTTTAAAAACATTATACAGTGTGAATGAACACTTAATTTTCATTGGTGGGACATCATTATCGAAATGTTTTCATATCATCAATCGTTTTTCTGAAGATATCGATTTGGTGGCAACAGCTAGTAGTAGAAAAGCAAAACA
Organism: uncultured Candidatus Izemoplasmatales bacterium; assembly: GCA_964574705.1. Classification (GTDB taxonomy): domain Bacteria; phylum Bacillota_I; class Bacilli_A; order Izemoplasmatales; family Hujiaoplasmataceae; genus JAHIVB01. The sequence continues at coordinate 1,385 of CAZNOO010000051.1, read as the reverse complement.
GCGTCAAACATCTGATGCTATTAAAGAAATAAGAGATATCTGGAATGGTTTAGTAGAAGAACAGAACAAGCCATCTTCTGATTTTAAAGAAATGTATCTTCATTATCCTTCCAAGCATGAAACCGACTTGGATCAAAGAGTGAAGATTGAGTTAATCACATTCATGGAGCCTTTTCCAATAATAGAAAAAGAGATTGTTCCTATTATATATAAATATCTCGAAGAATTTGAAAAAGAGAAGTATGAAATTCACCCAGTAGTTGTCAAAACACAAGAACCTTATCGAACAATGATTGAGAAAATATTACTTGAAAAAGAATTATACAAAGAATTTCTTTTAGGGTTAAATTCGGATGAATCACAAGAAAAAAGAGCAAGAGATTTTTATGACATTCATAAAATATGGCAATACTATAATAAAGAGTTCCCAATAAATATATCTGGACTTAACAGAATGATTGATTCAAGGATATCCAATAGAAGATTAAGAACAACTATCTCATTAGAAGAGTTAAATGGATATAGTCTTCATGAAATGTTTGAGAAAAGAAGCATTGGAAAACAATTAGTGAGTGTTGATCAAAGAAAATTATCAATTCGTGATTTGAATATCATTGATATTAAGACATCACTTAAAGAGATTGACAACTATTTTAATGATTTTGAATAATTGAAACGAGGTATCATTATGCATATTCAGTGTACAAAGAAATTATTGGATTTTCTGAAACCGGAAATCATTGAAAAGAATACTGACAATGACTTTTTTGCTTGGCATGCAAATTATGTAAACATTAACCGGAAGAAATTCTTAGTCTTAATGAATGATTTAACTCGATTTTGTATTGTGCTATATGGTGTTAAGAAAAGTGATTTTAAAGATCCAGTCTTTATGTTGCAAAAAGCCATCATTCTGTCAATGGCAATTGAAGAATATGATCAAAAGATTGTATTGAAATATGTTAATCAAATCAAAGAAGTTACTTATGGCAAAACAAAAGATAGAAAACTAGTAGCTCAACTTAATCGGGCAGTAGAAGATGCCTGGTGGGGTTGTGAAGATCAACTTTATGATCAGTTGTATCAGCCAGATATTTCGAGCAATCTTAATAATGGATTCGTTGGTACGAATCATTGGAAAGAAGTCCATAGACCAGTTGTAAAAATGAAAGAGTATTTAGAAATGCTTGAGTGATTTTTGTGCTGTAAGCACAATCGTTCATAGAAAGCTTTTATAGAGTTGACTAATTTAAAAGGCTATGGGATAATGTAAGTAGACATAAAAGTCTATAAATTTATTCTATTAATGATATGCAGTTAACGGCTAAACTAAGAGCACAAAAGGTAAAAAATGCTTGACTTTTTGTCGTTTTTATACTAGTCAC
>CAZNOO010000050.1:0-1741 GCA_964574705.1 uncultured Candidatus Izemoplasmatales bacterium | reverse complement strand
AGATTATGCAAATGTGCATTTTTCCAGTAAGGGTGCGTAAATTCTGCTAGGGGTGACTAACTATAATAAGTCAAGAGAAAAGTGAAACTCATGACAAAACACCTCTTGAGACAAGAAGCGGGTTCTTCAATAAGGAAATGATCAAATGACTTCAGCCACTAAGACAAGTGATCAAGCTAATTTGGTTTCGTTGAATTGTTGATTTGATTTAATAAGATAAAAGATAATACGTATAAGCTTTTTAGCTACGTGAGATAAAGCAACGCGATGCGGCTTTCCTTCATTCTTCTTTTTGAGATAATAGTCGTAAATGATAGGATTATGCATCATGAAAGGAATCGCTACGTTCATTAGGGTATCTCTTAGATAACCCGAACCACGCTTGACCATATGTCCTTGTTTATTTGAAGTACCGGATTGAATAATCGAAGGCTCCATGCCGGCAAAAGAAAGCATCTGAGCGGGGGAATCAAACGATGTGAAGTTTCCGTACTCTGCGATGAGAGATAAAGCAGATATGAAGCCGATACCTTTGATGGAAAAGATTGGAGAATCGATTTTAGAAGACCAATCATTCAATAAGGATTCCAACGACTTGATTTCATGGTTGATTCCGTGAAGCAGACGGATGTTTGACTCCAGTTCAAAGAGAAGAAGATTACTCGACGAACCGACGGTGTTCTTGGCTAATTCTTTTAAGCGCAAGAATTTTGCATAGGAAAAATGTCCTTTTGAAATAGAATGAAGTTTCTCGTAATTTTGATAAGACATTCTCGAGATTTTTCTAGGAGTCTGATAATGTTCTAGAATAAAATAGGCTGTCTGAGAAAACTTATTTTGGAAAAAAGGTTTAAACTCAGGAAAGAGTAAATCTAGCGTGTTAGTGAGTTCTACTAGCTCTTTAGAACGCTTCTTTACGAGGGATTTGTAATAGCGTGTTAGTGACTTTAACTCTTGAATATGATATGATTTAACTGGATAGGTTTTGTAATCTACGGACAGTAATATCATGGATAGAAGTCTGGCATCAGCCTTGTCGGTTTTGGTCTTTCTCAGTGAAAGTCCTGTGGAAAGTTTTTTCACTAAGATTGGATTAAATTCCATATAGTCAAACCCATGCCGATCGAGAAAGACTTTTAAGTTATAACCATAATGTCCTGTAGCTTCCAAACTTATCTTTTTTAATTGAGATTGGTCCAATGCTTGGAGAACATCAAGCAACTGGCCAAACCCTTTCGCATTATTATCGAAGGAAAACGAATCCTTGATAATTTCTCCCGCTTCTGTGGCTATGAAGCAGTCATGCTTGTACTTGGAGATGTCGATACCAATCAAGTACATATGAAACACCTCTTTCAATGAAAATTAAGCCTGCGGTCTTAACAGTTTCTTATCCATGTAATCACGAAGATAAAAGATCTAGTCTTAGCTAACTGATTAACATTTAGAAAATAAAAAACTGTGGTCTGAGTCACCCCAAATGCTCGAAGCATACTAAATTAGTTACAGATCCACAGTGCTTATAAAATTATTATACGGCTAAACCCTCTGGGTAAGTCAAGGAAGTATATATAATTAATCCTGTAATTCTTACAGCTTTAATTATACGTTATAAAATTATTATACGGCTAAACCCTCTGGGTAAGTCAAGGAAGTATATATAATTAATCCTGTAATTCTTACAGCTTTAATTATACGTGCGTAATTGTATCAAAATAGGTCATGCAACACATGATGGAAA
>CAZNOO010000049.1:0-1984 GCA_964574705.1 uncultured Candidatus Izemoplasmatales bacterium | reverse complement strand
AAAAATAGAGGGGTGCGTAAATTTTAGCAGGGGTGCGTAAAAATCACTAGGGGTGACTAACTATAATAAGTCAAGAAAAAAGTGAAGTTCATGACAAAACACCTCTTGAGACAAGAAGCGGATTCTTCAAAAAGGAAATGATCAGTTGACTTCAGCCACTAAGTCAACAAATCAAGCTAATTTGGTTTCGTTGAATTGTTGGTTTGATTTGACAAGAAAGAAGATTATGCGGATAAGTTTTTTAGCTACATGAGACAACGCGACACGATGTGGTTTGCCTTCATTCTTCTTTTTGAGATAGTAGTCATAAATGATGGGATTGTGCATCATAAAAGGAATCGCAAGATTCATTAAAGTATCTCTCAGATAACCCGAACCACGTTTCACCATGTGGCCCTGCTTGTTTGAAGTGCCTGACTGAATGACAGAAGGCTCCAGTCCAGCAAAAGAAAGCATCTGAGCAGGGGAATCGAACGACGTGAAGTTCCCATACTCGGCGATGAGAGACAACGCAGATACGATACCAATTCCTTTGATTGAAAAGACAGGAGAATCAATTTTGAGAGTCCAATTATTTAACAAGGATTCCAAAGCCTTGATTTCTTGATTGATTTCCCTAAGCAGACGGATACAAGATTTCATCTGAAAGACAAGCAGCTCGCTCGAGGAACCGACGGTATTCTTTGCCAATTCTTTCAATCTCAAAAAATTAGCATAGGAAAGATGACCCTTGGAAACGGAATGAAGTTTCTCATAATTTTGATACGACATTTTCGCGATTCTCTCAGGCTTGTGGTAATGTTCGAGAATGAAATAAGCGGTCTGAGAGAATTTGTTTTTAAAGAAAGGTTTGAATTCAGGAAAGATTAAATCCAGGGTATTTGTGAGTTCCACTAATTCTCTTGAGCGTTTCTTCACCAACCCTTTGTAATAGCGGGTTAGTGATTTTAACTCCTGAATGTGGTATGATTTAACTGGATAGGTTCTGTAATCTACAGTCAGCAAAATCATGGATAGAAGTTTGGCATCGGCTTTGTCGGTTTTGGTTTTTCTCAGTGAAAGTCCTGTGGAAAGTTTTTTCACTAAGAATGGATTGAATTCCATATAATCAAACCCATGCCGATCGAGAAAGACTTTTAAGTTATAGCCATAATGTCCTGTAGCTTCCAGGCCTATCCTTTTTGTTTGCGAAGGATCCAATGCATGGAGAACATCGAGTAGTTGACTAAACCCTTTTGCGTCATTATCGAAGGAAAATGAATCCTTGATGATTTCGCCTGCTTCCGTGGCGATGAAGCAGTCATGTTTGTACTTGGAGATGTCGATACCGATTAAGTACATAAACAGCACCTCTTTCAAAATATTTAAGCCTGTGGTCTTTACAGTTTCTTATCCGTGTAATCACGAAGATGAAAGATCGAGTCTTAGCTAACTGATTAACATTTAGAAAATAAAAAACTGTGGTCTGAGTCACCCCAAATGCTCGAAGCATACTAAATTAGTTACAGATCCACAGTGCTTATAAAATTATTATACGGCTAAACCCTCTGGGTAAGTCAAGGAAGTATATATAATTAATCCTGTAATTCTTACAGTTTTAATTATACGTGCGTAATTGTATCAAAATAGGTCATGCAACACATAGACTCTTGAAAAGTTGCATTTTTGCGACTTTTTTTTATAAAATCAAAACAATCATCAGTTTGGGTCCCTTCGATCTTGTATTATCAAACACAGATTGGATACAAATTGAGTAATAGACCTATATTTTACGAGATTATAGTGTTATTATAAATAAAGATGAAAAAATTCAGTACAAAACATAGGTACCATGAAGCTAAAACGCAAAACCACTGATTAAAAACCACGTAATCCTATTGAGTCGTAAAGAAAAGCTAGGAGGTGTTATTGTGATAAATGCGGTTGAAGCATATTCAATTTCGTTTTTCATTTTGCTCATCATATTAATTAGTATACGACGTCA
>CAZNOO010000048.1:0-2187 GCA_964574705.1 uncultured Candidatus Izemoplasmatales bacterium | reverse complement strand
AATTTAAATGGAGAATGGGACTATGCCATCTCAAAAAATGAATTCGAAAAAGAATTTGACGGAAAGATTATAGTTCCTTTTTCGCCAGAAGCGGCACTATCTGGTGTCAATCGTTTTGTGGAACCAGACGATTATTTGATTTACCATAGAAATATAGTTCTTCCCGAAGGATTCAATCACGATAAGTTGATTCTTCACTTTGGCGCTGTCGATCAAGAAGCCAAAGTATATATCGATAATCGTCTTGCGAAAGCGCATCTTGGTGGATTCACGCCATTTCGTGTCGACATTACGGATTATGTAGAGAAGAATCAGTTTTCTCTTAAAGTTGTAGTAAGAGATCTATCAGATATATCAGATAGACAGACTGGAAAACAGAAAATCAAAAGAGGGGGAATATTCTATACTCCGCAGTCAGGAATTTGGCAAACGGTTTGGTTAGAAAGCGTACCAAAACAATATATTGAAAATCTGAATATTACGACCGATTTTGACAAGTCGAAAGTGATTATTAGGATAATACCCAACATCGAAAATTCGACACAACCCGCTAGGATTAGACTGTTATTCAAGCAAATGCTGATTTCAGAAAAAAACTTTCAATCTAATACGGTTGAACTCTTTATCGAAGACAGAAAAGATTGGTCTCCAGAAGCACCCAACCTTTATGAATTTGAAATTAGTTATGGAGAAGATAACGTTCAAGGTTACTTTGGTATACGCAAGTTCGAGAGAAAAGCTGATGACTCGGGCATCATGCGTTTTTACTTAAACAATAAGCCTTATTTTTCATCCGGGGTTCTAGATCAAGGTTATTATCCGGATGGACTTTTGACCTGCCCAAGTGACGATGCGATGATTTTTGATATTCAGTCAATGAAAGATTTGGGTTTCAACCTCCTCAGAAAACACATCAAAATTGAACCGTTAAGATGGTACTACCATTGCGATCTCTTAGGGATGATTGTATGGCAAGATATGGTGAGCGGATCTTCTCGAAAAGATATCTTCTTTCATGGCGCTTTAGCGATGGCAAATATCCATTTGAATGATAAATGGTACCGCCTCTTCGGAAGAGAGAATAAAGAGAGCCGATTACAATTTTTGAGTGAGCTAGATGAAACGCTCCAACATTTGAAAAACGTTACTTGCATTTCGACGTGGGTTCCTTTTAATGAGGCTTGGGGACAATTCGATTCAATCAAAGTTGAAAAGCATATCAAAAGAATCGATTCATCTCGTCTAATTGATCATGCAAGCGGCTGGTCAGACCAAAAAGTTGGAGATTATCATAGTCGTCATATCTATTTCAGTAAAATAAAGTTTAAGATTAAAAATGCTTCAAAAAGAATTAATGCACTTACTGAATTTGGCGGATATAGCCTGATGATAAAAGGCCATAGTTTCAATCCAGAAAAAGTGTTTGGGTATCAGAAATTTGAAACGACAACTAATCTAGAAGAGGCAATCAAAAACTTGTATTTGACCCAGGTAATCCCTGAACTATCAAAAGGACTGAGTGTTTTGGTCTATACGCAGTTATCTGATGTAGAGGATGAAGTCAACGGGTTTTTAACTTATGATAGAAAAGTTCTGAAAATAGATATTGAACTGATGAAATCAATCCATTCGTTGATAAGTCTAAAATTCGATGATGCTATAAAAGATAGACAAAATTAAGAAAAATATATAAACTTGTTTTCATATGAAAATCACTTTTTCTCCCTAATCAATCATCGCTGAAGCCTATTTATTGCTTGGAAGTAATTGCTACAGCCATGCATTTTACTACAGTTATAGAAAAATACAATTTGAAATGCTATAATGAGTTGAAATTTAGCAGAGTTCTTAACTTTCCTTAAAAAGTATGGAGTGATTAAATGATTAAAAAAACAGTCTTGATCGTTATCGTTTTTTTACTTATTGGATGCTCAAATGTAACCGAATCTACAGACTACACTGTAACTTCAACTTCGACTACTGAAAACACCATTAATCTTTTTGGGCTCGTTGAAGCCCCTTTGACTCCAGAGATATTTGCTCCAGAGATGATTTCAACGCCATCAACGAAAGAATTTGCAGGAACTTTTTCACCTGATTTCAATTACTACTTCTTCACAAGAAGAAATGAACAAGGGATTAATCGCATTTTTTACACGGAATATGTAGACGGAAGCTGGACCACTC
>CAZNOO010000047.1:0-2611 GCA_964574705.1 uncultured Candidatus Izemoplasmatales bacterium | reverse complement strand
CAAATGACTCTTAATCATTGGGTCCCCGGTTCGAATCCGTGATGGCGCACCATTTTTTGCCCAGTTCTGGGGAAGCAGCTTAAAAGTTGCTTCCTTTTTTTAAATACATTTAGGAAAATTAAAGGGAGTCAAATGGGTGTCAAATCATTTTTCGAGGATGAAAAATGGCGAAAACTAGGCGTCTTGGATTTAAACAGCAAATGATTTCTGCTCATTTGGTTTGGATCCCTCATCTTATTCATAAAAAAACATGAGAGGAAATTTACTTGCTGATAATCATGTGATATAATTGGCATTGATATAACATTGATTTCATTAGCATATTGTGCAATTACTCCAGTGTTATATCAATATGCTTGTGTACTTGCATGAAACGGATGGAAATCCATTTGTGATCTATTCGAATTCGAGTGGGTATCCATAAGAACTTACCAAGTTTCATTTATTTAGAAATACAAGGAGCAAATTTTATGAAAACAAAAGTCGTTTTTCCCACATATGCAGCAAAGAAGTTGCTGGTGATTGCATTAATATCACTTTTCATCGCATTCTGTCTTTTTCTTTGCGAATATTATACCGAGGCATCTCAAGGTGAAATATATTTTATAGTTGGACTTGTATTGATATTTGCTCTTTTAATTTTTGTAAGTATTATTATTTTAATGTTTAAGCCAATTATCATAAAAGAGAATTCAATGATTTCGCTTTGTGGTATATTGCCTTATAATTATGCGAAGAGGAATACTTCAGAAAAAAGGAGAGAAATCCGCTTTACAGATATAATTAACGTAGAATGGTCTTCAATAACTGTATTAAATGACAAAATTGAATCTGATATCCCTGTATTCCAACTAAGATTGACTAATGAAGAGTATTTGTATATGCTTATAAACGCATTTTCTGTACAACAACAGACTAAACTTTTTGAACTCATTCAGGGGAAACTTTTGCTTTCAAAAGAAAATATTTAAAATTATTCTAAATAAACTACTGAAAATCCGTGTGTCTCAAAATCTAGATAAAGGTTCTATGAAGCCCTTTCGAGGGCTTTTCATTTGCTTTGCTTTTAGGTATTTCATTGGCTTTTTACATTTTATAATCGAGGTCTCAAGCTTGTTTGACTTTGGTATTGACAAGCTCGCATAAATCGTCTATAATGGAATTGAAGTCCATATTAGACGAATCGGAGAGTGAAGAAATGTATATTTACAGGCATATTGAAACACGGATTTTAAAAATGAAAGAGATGTTTAAAGTCCTTTTGATTACCGGCCCTAGACAAGTTGGAAAAACGACGACCTTAAAACATATGTTTGGAGAAACTTATCAATATGTAACTCTTGATGATATCAATGAAAAGGCGATCGCAAATAATGATCCAAAACTCTTTTTCCGAAGTCATGCGTTCCCTATAATCATTGATGAAGTTCAGCTGAGCCCGAACATTTTCAGTGAGATAAAAAGATTAGTGGATCAGATGGATGAGTACGGACAAATCATTTTGACCGGTTCTCAAACATTCCATTTGATGCAGAACGTTACTGAGACGCTTGCCGGTAGAGTTGGAATAATAGAATTTTCCGGTCTTTCCTATCGGGAAATCACTGGAGACCAATTTTCGAATCCGTTCATTCCAAACGATGCTTATCTAAATCATCTTCGCCATCAGGAAAAAGAAGAAGACCTTTGGCGAGTGGTCCATCGTGGAAGCATGCCGGAATTGTACAAGAAACCCGACACTGAATGGCAAGCTTATTATGCGTCTTATGTGAGGACCTATCTTGAAAGGGATGTCCGCAGTTTATTGAATGTTAAGAATTTGGATGTGTTTGCCAGGTTCTTGGTGAGCCTGGCAGCAAGGACGGGACAACTGATCAATTATGCGAATATCTCTAGTGAGATTGGAGTGGACCTAAAAACCGTGCAAAGTTGGACCAAGGTATTGGAATCTTCAGGGCTTGTTGCGATTATTTCGCCTTTCTCAAACAATGCTTTGAATAGGGTTGTACATACCCCTATGATTTATTTTCTGGATACCGGCTTGGTCAGCTATCTACTGAGATGGTATACAAAAGAGACATTGCAGAACGGCGCAATGAGTGGCCCTATTTTAGAAACATATGCTGTTTCTGAAATCCTGAAATCGTTTCGTAATAATGGGTTCATTGACCCTCCAATCACTTTCTATAGGGACAAAGATATGAAAGAGATTGATGTGATTATCAATTATGATGGGACACTTTACCCAATTGAAATCAAGAAATCTATGAACCCTAATCCAAGCATGGCCAAACAATTCAAACTCCTCTACAAGGCATTGGGATTTCAAATCTCAAACGAAACAATTCTATGCCTTACAAAGAGCCGAACATATCTTGCAGATAATCTTGTCGCATATCCTATAGAACGAATCTAGTAGCGAAGCATTGCAGGGGTCAGAACAGGGGTCAGAGCGATACAACAGCGCCAATTTACCGCCAGATATAGGCCTCGAATAATTTGTAGCCCTATGACTCTTAATCATTGGGTCCCCGGTTCGAGTCCGTGATGGCACATCATTTGAAATAAACCGAACAATTTTGTTCGGTTTTTTTACTGATTGGTTTAATAA
>CAZNOO010000046.1:0-3077 GCA_964574705.1 uncultured Candidatus Izemoplasmatales bacterium | reverse complement strand
CTTTCTGATCATAGATTTAAGTCTCGCGATGATTTAAAGCTTTACCCCGCTATTACACCGGTAAAGATGCATTGTCGGAAGTGCTACTTGGAGATGGAACCAACTCATTTTGAGATATGGGAATCGGTGCGGTTGGGAGTAGAGAAGATTGTTGATGAAACTCCTATTGATCGGCTTGATGAAGAGTGCAGGAAGTTGACAAAATCATAGAGGATTTATACCACCCTATAATAACACCATCTACCGAATAGGTGTTTAAAACGCTTGCATCTGACCGTGGAGACCCATAACATATTACTACCAATCCCGCAAAACGGGTAACATACTCTGCTATGCAGGCCTAATAAATATATCATATGCAGAGAGCATGAATCAGTCCCAGAACAGTTTGCTCTATTCTGGGATTTTTTCTTCTACTCCGATTGAAGTTGGAAAGAAATTCACCTTGACATTCATCCAGTCATTCGCTAGTATTGCGGTGTCCCGTCTCCCCGACGGGGCATTAGTTAGCCTCCCTAGCTCCGGCGTCTGGTAGTGCGTCGGAGCTTTTTTGTTGTAGATCATACCGTTGTTGACTACATTGGATCATACAAAAGGGACTTATTGGGATGGCTACTCTCAGTTTCTTTGTTCACACCGCGCAACTCTTCAATCATAAAACAAGGGAGGATCAATGAAATGTCCATCGTGTAACCAATTGGCATCGACGTGGCTACGTAATTCCTTCTCTTTGCAGGGAGTCACCTTGGTGCAGTCATTCAAAGGACAATTGAGGTGTCAACATTGTGGTGTGTTATTGCGCAACCTCAAATATGGGAAACAGCTCTGGATCTCTTTTTTCGCAATGATCGTTTTCCTATCGCTAATCGTTGTTTTTTCTGATCGCCTTTACAAGTCCTTCGGAATGGGGGCCGTAGCTATTTATTGGATTGTGCTTGTAATTATGGCTTGTATAACGTTTGTTTACGGGTTGTGGAAATATGCTGTTCTACAAAAGGTTGATGAGGATAAATCAAAAGCGTTATGATCAGTTGAAGATCATTAGTCGCGAGACTTCCTCAGTTACTGGTTTTGGAAGCAGCAGCTATGAAAAGCGGCGATGATTCGTATGAGCCGTGAAGGAATCTAAATGGATTCTATTAAACTTAGCGGTAAAGGGAACATAAATCCGGGCAAACCGAATGCTTCCTATAAAATATTTCGGCACAAGAAATCTGGAGAATATTCTTATTCGACTACATCATTGGGATCTGATTACATTCTGCTGAAAAAAGAGTATGCGAATGGAGATAGTGCGTATGCTCGAGTGATAGATTTGAATAAAAGGAGAAGGATTGTAGTCAAGAGGGGAAAGACCAATGTCTCAAACAAAGAATAGCGCGACCGATTGGTTTAAAAGTGCAACGACGAAGTGCGAACGTGGAGACTTCCAGGGAGCTGTTGCCGACCATACGAAGGCAATCGACCTCGAACCGAATCATACCGATGCCTACTATGGCAGAGGGCTTGCAAAGTCTTCCCTTCAAGATTATCAAGGAGCGGTTGCGGACTTTACGAAAGCCATCGATTTGAAACCAGATTATTCAGACGTATTCTACAGCAGAGGAAACGCCTACTTGGGGCTTGGCCAAAAGAGTAAAGCACTTGCCGACTTTATGAAAACGATAGATCTCGGTTATAGTGTCCCTCGGAAGCTTTTGGATCAGTGTAGATGATCATTTTACCATCTCGATAGTCCGCAGCGAGGTGAATTCTAATTATCGCCAATCACTAGTTTCGTGTCAGATCAAATGTTCCATGTTCATTTTTTTCCTTAAACTCTCCGATGAGTTTATTGTTAATCAGTTTTCCTTCGAAAACAAGAGTTCTGGAATTCCGCGTCACTTCAAAATGGATTGCTGAGGATTCTATGATAATCCACGACAATTCTAGTCCAAAAGCCTTTTCCTGAGGGAAATCAATGGTTCCTTTTAACTCATCGATTTCTGACCAGAAATGTGTTTCAAACGGTTCCGCCCCTGCATTTCCCGTAAATTCACCAGTCCAACTCCCGTCAAGTGGTGATTGTCTGGACCAACTGGATGAAGTGAATGCGGTTATACATAAAAAGAGCACGAAAGGAGCAAGAATAAAGAGAGCCTTCTTCATTATGGAAATCCTTTTAAGAAGTGAAGGAGTATTCCGTCAACAACAGAGAGGGAAAAGAAATAGTTCCAACGATGACAGGACTTCTTATTTATTGAAAAACGAATCGTATAAATTTTGTTTGAGGTGGCTGGAGAAGGATACTACTTCCATCGCTTCAAATTTGATTTTCCACCATCATTCGTTACATTATTGGCACATTGAGATACGGAGTGAGGCAATTCCAGGAGATTCGATAATGCAAGAAGCGGCTTAGCTCAACCGAATTTTATCCGCACAGGCTACGTATGAGATGTTCCAATATAGTTTTGTTGATGTGCGGATGAAATCCTTAACGTTAGGTTGCATTCAATCTTAGATTGGGGTAAATATGAGAATCTTATTCATTCACTTATTGCTTGTTACCGTCTTGGTATCCTGTAATAGTCCGGTTTCACCTGATGCGCAGAATAGATTTGCTATGTATCTATTACAAAGTGACACACTAACGACCAAAGATGTTGAAGGATTAGAGTTAGTAGGGTTAGAACTTAATAATAGACCCTTTATTTCGTATGATGATATCGTTGGATATAATATGGAGACTCACAAGGTGTATCTAAATGAAAAACTGTCGAATTATTTTGGTTCGGATTCGTTAACAATATTTTCAGAATATTTTGGTAAACCTTTTATCATTGTTGCCAATGACCAAAGAATTTATCTTTGTTCGTTTTATTCTTCTTTTTCTTCTTGGCGTTCTAATACACCTCAAGTTGTAGATTTCTCGGCCAACAATGATGAAAAATCCTTTATTATATCTGGTGCTCCTTATTATGACAAATCTTCTTTTAAAGATGTAAGAAATGATGAAAGAATATTTTTGGCACTGAGAGATAAGATGATAAAATAGTTGAATGCAACCTCCTAAGCAACAAACTCAGGAAGTAGAA
>CAZNOO010000045.1:0-4075 GCA_964574705.1 uncultured Candidatus Izemoplasmatales bacterium | reverse complement strand
AAACCAAGCAAAAGAGGTAAAAACAAACAGAAAAACGGAGCTTATCAATACGATTAATGATAAGGTCATACGTTTCTTCGACATGTTCTCACCTCATTTTTCTATGTCTTAGGAGTTGACTTCTTTTCTTTGGAAGTGGTGGCCACTTCAGATTTTGGTTTTGCAGAAGACTTAGAAGTGGTGGTTTTTGTTGCTGGAGATTTTGTAGTAGTAGTTTTAGTTGCGTTTGTTTTTGGAGTTGTAGGCTTTTGCACAGAAGCCTTTGTAGTAGCTGGCTTTGAAGCAGCCACTTTGGATGTTGTTGGTTTATAAGCAGAAGATTTCTCAACGACAGGTTGCACAACTTTGGGTTTTACTGCCTTTGGTTGAGTGTCTGACGCTTTAACAGCTTTCGTTCCAGCCGTTGTCTTTTTAGGCGTTGTTGCTTTCGGCTTTGTGGAAGAAGATTTTAAAGTCGTTAGTTTTGGAGTCTTCGTTTTAGTCGTGCTTGTCTTTTTCTCCTTACCCGTCTGACCTTTCTCTTTCTTCGCTTTTGCGGCTTCTGCAAGTTTTCGCTTTTTCGCTCTTTCTTTCATCTTTTTCTTTGCATCGTCCAAGACTTTTTGAGCTGCATTTATTTTTTGTTGAAGTCGCTTCATTTCAGCGTCTTCAGCTTTCTTTTGTGCTTCTTTAACAGCGCGTTGTTCATCTTCAAGAAGTTTTTGTTCAGCGAGTGCCTCAGCTTTGATTTTCTTGATTTCATCTTGCGTATTTCTTAAATTCAATAAAGCAATTGCTTTGCTGGTCGTGAGGTTCTTAACGCCTTCTCTTTTGATGCCTTCAACCTTCCGATACATATCGACGATTTGAGACTGTATTTTGGCTTTGTCTTCAAGTGACGTCGCTTCCTCTACATTAAATGTAGACTGAATGTAATCTTCATATACTGCGTCTGCGATGGAAGATACTTGTTGGAAGATAATATCGACGGATTCGTGAACTGTAATCCCGGCATCTGTCAATGTTTTTAACCTGGAGAAGTTCGCATTGCGAATCTGATCTAAATAGAATTGGCTTAACTGATAGTTTTCGAGTTGATAATGTCCAGGAGCGATATACATATCTTTAGCATTTGCTTTTTGGACTTTCGGACGTTTTGTTTTCCGATATTCAAACGGCACATTTTGTGCAAGTTGAAATTCTTCGATTTGGTTGTTCGCGACCGTGGTATAGAGAAGCATTAAAGTATTCTCTATATGACTCATGTATTCATCATCAAATTGAACATCTCTGTCGAATACTTCGACATCGAATCCAATTCGATCGACTTGTTCAATCATCAGCCACAAGTCATAGCACTTGCGATATTCAAAGTTTTTCGCAATGACATTGGTCTGCATGATAGGAGGTTTGACTGGAGGAAATTCCTTCATGTCAATCATGAATTTTGATAATTTATAGTTTGTGATGGAAGTTCTTAAACTAGTAATACGATCCAAAAGCATTTGGTTCTTTTTATCAATTTCGTCTTCTTCCATTTGTTGATTGATTTTTAAAGTAATATCATAATCAATTGTCGCGCCATTCCAGTCCAAAGTTGACTTGACATTCAAAAAGTTTACATACTCTGTATGCATCTTTTTGATAATCAGGTCATATCTCTTTTCAATAAAGATGTAGAGATTGTCAACTAAAGAACGTATAAAACGATTCTCGTAAGTCCCTAAATCCGTATCTGAGTAAGAAGAAAGCACTTTGGTAGGAGTAACTGAACCATCCGCCATAACTTCTTTGATAAATTGTGTGTTTGCGGCCAAGTGTCTGACCATGTCTTTATCAACTTTTTTTGCCCGTTCCACAGGAACGACCATTTGAACTTTTTTCAGATATTCTCGTGGGTTGCGAGTCAATTTATCAATGACGGGAATCGCTTCTTCTACCGAGGTCATCCATGAATCATCGAAAATTCGACGCTCACGACGCTCTTTTTGGTATAGAGTCGTATTCCCGCTTTCTAAAATATTGATGAACATCTGGGCAAAATTGTCTTGTTTGTTTAATCCGCTAAACGTCGTGTTAATTTTCTTGAAATAGCGTTTGGCATCATTTTCACTCATAGGGACGCCTCCTACATCATCTTCATTAAGTTTTGGATAAACTTAATAGATTCTTCAAAGTTGTTTTTACCGAATATTTTCTTAATTTGTGCAACCAAAGTATGAAGTTCATCTTGAAGAAAGGCTAAATTCAAACTTTCGAATTTACGCAATACTTTGTTGGCGAAAATATAATCCAGTCCATCATCTTCGGATCCGCCAGTCGCAACATAAACTGGAACGAATTTATGAACTTGGGTCATGATACGGTTACCGAATGCAATCTTGAAGTTTACTTGAACATATTTGTCAAGGATGGAAAACTTACTTAAGAGTTCTTCGGATACGGGGTACTTATAGAATGCTTCTTCAAATAATTCTTGAAGGTAAGTATAAGACATATGAACATTTTTGGTTTCAGGAGCTTGGAAATATTCTCCTTTAGATTCGAATTCAAGTGCGATGGCACGGT
Organism: uncultured Candidatus Izemoplasmatales bacterium; assembly: GCA_964574705.1. GTDB lineage: Bacteria > Bacillota_I > Bacilli_A > Izemoplasmatales > Hujiaoplasmataceae > JAHIVB01. The sequence goes on along the minus strand of CAZNOO010000045.1, from coordinate 1,528 downwards.
CATACACTTTATCTGTAATCGTGTAAGTGGAATCATCCTTATTGGCGGTTCCTACAAACCATACGTTTGATGGAACAGTAATTTTACCATTGACGACTTTTAAAGGATCTGCTGGTTTAGAGTCAGGAACCAAGTCGATTTTCCATTCTGAAGGATCAGGCATTTCCATGATGGATAAGAACTCAGCGAAATAATACTCAATTCTCGCAAGATTCAACTCATCCAGAACAATTAGGTTAATGTCTTTTCTGTAGATGGCTTCATACAATGCTTTTAAGAAATCTGTTTCATTAAAGCGTTTCGTGAACTCATTTAGATAACCAATGATTTCAGCGCGATCACGCCATGACGGTTGAACAGAAATAATTGAAGCGGAGTTTCCAAAGAATTTAGCCATAGCATATGGTAACGATGTTTTTCCGGTTCCGGAAATACCTTCAAGGATAATGACTTTTGAAGCTGCCATTCCGGCAAAGAACAACGAAATCATTTTAGGTGTATAGTATAGTTTTAATTGTGAAGATGCAAAATTAACAAATTGGGTGACAAGTTCAGCTAAAGATAGATAATCGGATTCCTCCATATAAATGGATGTATCTTTACCAGCGTATTCCTTGTCGACTTGAATCAATTTAACGAAACGAGAAGGACCAACGGGTTGTTGAGGCCTTTTTTCAATAGAATCAGCTTGTCCACCTTGCATACCGCTAATTTGACCCCCACCGGTTTGTGTGTAGCGTCCACCGCCACCCACAACAACACCTTCATAAGCAGGACTCATGCGATTGCCACCATATCCTAAAGGACCGGTAACGATTTGCTCTGCTGGTTGACCTGTTGTAGCGTTAATACCAAGTTGAGATACCTTCATAGCCATAATCTGATTTTTCTCATCTGCCAAGGAGATGACTCTATCATTCAATTTCGCGATTTCTTCAATCAGTTCATTCTTTTCGATTTCAATCGCTCTGAAAGATGCATATTTATTAACCCAAATAACAATTTGGGCGATTACTAAGACAACAAAAAACAAGAAGATGACTCCGGTCAAAGCGACCATGGTCCAGGATATGACCGTGAAATCAAACATCTCTTGAATTAATAAGTCAAAATAAGAACGAATGTTCTCATAAAGCTTAACAATTATGTCGTTCCAAATGGCTTCTTTAAAAAAGAAAATGACGTCTTGCCATATATAACGGAACAACTCAACAAAAAATCTCGAGAATTGATTCACTTGTCTAATCCCCCTTCTTGTTAGTAGAAGATTATTCAGTTCGTTGACGGATTATTCTTCTTTCTTCTGTTTTTTAACTACTTCTTCCTTTCCGGCTTTAGCTCTCATTTCAGCTTCGATTTGAGCTCTCGCAATGGCGATAGCCTCTTCTTCAATACTGACACGATCTCCAATTGCTTTTTGGGTTTTGAAATCGGACATCAAACCGATGAATTTAACAATTTGATATACTAAGAAACCAAAACATGGAAGTACTATGAATAAGAAAAATCCTGTAGGACTCTTTAAGAA
>CAZNOO010000044.1:0-4768 GCA_964574705.1 uncultured Candidatus Izemoplasmatales bacterium | reverse complement strand
ACCGCCCTCTCAAGGCGGCATTCACGGGTTCGAACCCCGTACGGGCTACCAATAAAAAGCACCAGAACTGGCGGTAAATCGTTAGTTCTGTTTTCTTTTGCTTAATGAAATCGTGATAAGATATTTGCGCAATTGTATATATCAATAGGGGTATGGATAGGGGTACAATAGCAGCATTGATCCAATATTTCTCCATTTCTGGGCATCTGAAACGCAGCTTCTTTTCCTTCGTATGGCGGTGAGATAGAATAAGATATATTTTCTGGAGAGAGAATTCCTAAAGGGGCTTGCTGAAACTTCGTACAAATGATATGATTTGTGTATATATGAGTTTATTATTAAATACTGTTTAAAAAGCACCTAGCCCAGCCATCTATATATGAATATCTCTTTTATCACAATGACTTACCTAAAGTATTCAGAAGAACAACTCATGCAAGCAAAAATGTTCTTAACGTCAATGATGAACATGTATCTTACTTTAGGCTACAATAATATATTCCTTCACTTAGTTACAAAGACCGATGGAAATAGAAAATATTATTTCTTTATCTACCAACTCGATTCAAACAAGTAGTTTTTTTGGAGGTATTCAAATGCGAAAAATAACCATATATGGTTTCCTTATTGTATTTGGAATCTTTGCCATTATCTCATTAGTTCGATGGCTTTTCCCTCAAGATAGTATACAGGGACTTATCTCAGACGATGTGGAAGTCAATGTTAATACCGGGGAATTGGTTCAAGACATTGACACGCACGAAGGGTTTCTTGGAGACGGATTAACATTCGTAGAATTGCATTTCTCAGAAGAGGATGGAGAATTGATTCTTGAACAGATTATCGAAGGTACTGTCTGGCAGGAACTACCGATGTCATCCACTTTGCATACCGCTTTGTATGGGGGATCAATCATGGGTGGAAATCGCAGTTCTTTGCTCGACAATTGCGAACAGGACAACTTTTGTTTGCCACCGATTCCATATGGATACTATTTTTTCGAAAACAGAAATACCCAGGCTGAAGGACCACTTGATCAAGATTCATTGTTTGAGGTATATTCCTTCAACTTCACCGTTGCATTATATGACCCTCTAAATTACACTTTGTATTACATTCGATTTGATACATAGAATCAATTTATTTGAATCTCGGTGCATGTAACGGCGGAGAATCCATTTTTGCAGAATTTGATTATTGGATTGGTATGGAAATTGAACAGTGGGTTTTGATGCCATGTGCATATTGTGCCAATACTCCAGTCATACCACAATATGCATTGAGAGTAATCGACTGAAAATCCGTGTGTTGGAAAACACTAGATACAATATGGAGAATATTTTATGAATAAATACGGATATGACATACATATAAAAAAGTATATCAAATTGAATAAAGTGGGTTACAGAAATAGAGAAGGTTTGTCTAGTGAATGGTTTGCGATATTGGAGATTCCAGGGGTCTATTTTGTGTATAATTCTCAACTATCAGAAACCGTAAAGTATTTGCTTCTGATCGGTAGTCTTGCCGCTATAATATTGTTTATTTTATTGTTTAATTTTGTTTATAATAGAATGATATCTCGTAAGTTTCTTCGCGTATTCAGTTCAGAAAACAAAGATCCTAAAAATCTAGTTAATATACTTGACAATTACATATCAAAGCATAAAAAAAGAACTGCTAAGTTGCATACTGAAAAAGTACTAGAACTAGAAAAAGCAAAATCATGTGTGAACGAGCTTGGGGACCACATGTTATAATTATAGGATTATTCTTGCATGAAACGACTGAAAATCCATGTGTCTGAATTAATCAATTCAAGGAACCGTATTACAATGAATAATACTTTATGAGATTATTTATCCATTTAATTGTCACAAATAAATACAAGAAAGTTACGTCATAAATGTCGTAACTTTCTTATTTCCAATGCAGTTTGCTTGATTTTTTGATAGTAAGAGTTGACCTGTTATAGTCATGCATATAAGTAAGACATAGAAAAATGGCCTTTTCGTTCAGGAGGCTGTTTTTTCTTTAATGATCTAGTAGCAAAGGCATTGAAATATGTGCATTTTAGCGATTTTCTGTAGGGGTACGATTAGGGGTATGGGTCATTTTAGGCAGTCGTTTTATCGCCAGAAATGGACATTTATGAACTTTCTTCTCATCGCCCTCTCAAGGCGGCATTCACGGGTTCGAACCCCGTACGGGCTACCATCCAAAAGCACCAGAGCTGGCGATAAAACGTCAGTTCTTTTTCTTTTTTTGAGTTTTTCACAATAAAAAGCAGAGTGAAAAAACAACAAATAGCAAAGCAAAATATCAACAAATAGCAAAATGATATTGCAACAAATAGCAAAGTGATGTATACTGTTTTTGGAGATGATGATATGGAATACAAGAAAAGAATCATCGATGATCAGCTGAAATTCATGCTGACGGCATCGTGTGCAGTTTTAATTGAAGGACCAAAGTGGTGTGGAAAAACCACAAGTGCTAAGCAGGTTGCAAAAAGCCTCATTGAAATGGATGAACCGAAAAATAGACTTAGCAATATCAACTTCGCGAAAACCGCTCCTGAAATCATTCTTGACGGGGACTCACCAAGATTGATTGATGAATGGCAGGTCGCCCCGATATTATGGGACGCAATCCGTCATGAAGCGGACAAAAGACAAAAGATGGGGCAATTCATTCTAACCGGATCCTCAGTTCCAGCAGATCGTGATGAGATGATCCATAGCGGAACTGGGAGAATCACCACTTTAAAGATGCGGCCGATGAGCATGTTCGAGTCGCTGGAATCGAACGGCCTTGTTTCGTTGAGCGTCCTCTTCTCGAAGGAAAAGATCTCTCCATGCAAAAACGATTTGACCATTCAGAAATTGGCATATTCCATTTGTCGTGGAGGGTGGCCTCTTGCGGTTGATTTGGAAGAGCGAGCAGCCCTTCAACAGGCTAAAAATTATTACAAAGCCGTGACCGAATCCGACATTTCCCGAGTGGATGGGGTAGCAAGAGATTCCTTGAAGGTGAAGGCTTTGATGAAATCACTCGCCAGAAATCTCGCCTCCCAAGCATCCATTCCTACGCTAATATCAGATCTAGTATATAATGATTCATCGATGTCTGACGTAACAATTGCTAGTTACTTGACGGCTTTGAAGAAAATTCATGTGGTCGACGACCTTGAGGCATGGAACCCAAACTTAAGAAGTCGCTCTTCAATCAGGACCAGTCCGACCCGACATTTTGTCGATCCTTCGATCGCTACCGCCGCCCTAGGAATATCACCAAGCGATCTGTTACGCGATTTTCGTACATTCGGTCTCCTCTTTGAATCGCTTTGCATTCGTGACTTAAGGGTATATGCGGATGCTATTCAAGGACAGGTTTTCCATTATCGAGACAGTGCCGGCCTTGAATGCGATGCAATAATTCATCTTGAAAACGGCAATTGGGGTGCAATCGAAGTGAAACTTGCAGAGCATCTTGTTGAGGACGGAGCCCGTACTTTGAATGAGTTGACCAAAAAAGTGGATACTGACAAAATGAGCCGGCCTTCCTTCTTAATGGTTTTGACCGGTGATGGATATTCATATCAACGTGAAGATGGAATCTATGTTGTGAATATTGCTTCTTTGAAGCCTTAATCCGATGGGTAGGAGAATATATGATGATTTCCAAAATCGCCTCCATTATTTCACTTGAAAAAGTACATATAGATGAAAGTGGGTTCCTTGATTCAGTAGGTGATACTTTTTTTGATGATTGGACAGAATCGAATATCGAAGATGAAATTTGTAGCTCACGATTTCAAGATACAAAATGGTTAATGAGCGACGAAAACAATATCTATCTGAATTCCAAAAAGGCATTCTTGTTGGTTTCTCGACTTGTGCAGGAATATTCAGGGATTTTTGTCGAAATCGCTGCTGGGCCAACGGGAGGGTTCTCCTCAGGGTATTTGGTTAGGAATCCGAACTCCCAAGTAATCGTTTCAGATATAAGTAGAACATTGATGAAGAAGTGGTCTAGTATACTCCAGGAATCGGGTTTCTCAAATTCAGGTGCAATGGCGATGAATATCTGCAACTTGCCTTTCCTTTCTGAGACTATCGATGTTGTGTCAGGTAGATACGCGTTGATAAACATCGCCAAAGAATCAGGCTCATATGAAGATGGGATGGAGGAAGCATATCGTGTATTGAAAAACGACGGGTGCATGGTTCTTTGCGAATTTCGACTCTCCGAAAAATCAATCCAATATTTGACTTTAGAGCAAAGAGAAATGATTCTCAGGGAACACCCAGCAGTTTTCAAAGACATTGTTAAAGAATGTAGTAAACTTGGTTTTAAACAAATAGAGAAACATATATTGGGCTCATGGAACAATGCGGATGACGATAGTGATCTCGCGGCCTTGTGCAGGGGACTTGGCGTTTCTTTGGACTTTGAAGAGGTTTTGTTGTTTTGCTATAAATGAAATCATTTGAGTTTTGGACTGTTGTTTTGGAATATCTTGATGATATCCAATTAGTTATTCAAAATTGCCTCAAAAAATTAGGGCTTCTCTTATTGATTATCTAGTAGCGAAGGCGTTTGAACTTGGACATTTTAGGTGAATTTCTGTAGGGGTACGCTTAGGGGTATGGTTGGTATTCAATAGCCATTTTATCTCCAAAAATGGACGTTTATAGGCAAACGCTTCACCGCCCTCTCAAGGCGGCATTCACGGGTTCGAACCCCGTACGGGCTACCAATATTA
>CAZNOO010000043.1:0-6287 GCA_964574705.1 uncultured Candidatus Izemoplasmatales bacterium | reverse complement strand
CATGGTTATTGAACGAACCTGAGTGGATGTCATTGACATTTACTACAGGTTCTTTTTCATTTTTGGTGACATCATATGGTATAATATAATGGTGGAATATTATCGAAGAAAACAGCTTGAAGACTATTGGTTTGAGCCCTTACGAGTTGCGGGGTATGCAAGAGTATCCTCACAATTGGATACGCAAAGTTTCAGTTTAAAAAATCAAATTGAATATTATGAAATGATAATAAAAAGATATCCAAATTGGGTGAATGTAGGCATGTTTTTTGATCGGACCAGTGGTTTGCACATGAACAAGCAGACCAGTCTAAGCCATTTGCTCCAAATGTCCAAAGATCACCAATTGGATTTGATTCTCATCAAGTCACTTAGCAGGTTTTCACGCAATGTCCTGGATGGGTTGACGGCCATCCGGTTTCTCCGAAGTCAAGGAACGATGATCAATTTTGAGATTCCAGACGTCTTTGTATCTCTGGGTGAAAACGATGAATTTGTTCTGAGTATTTTCTTGGCAATGCATGCGCAAGAAATCCGTAATTTGAGTCAAAACATTTGCTGGGGACTAGAATCCCGGTACAAGATAGGAGTACAACCGAACATGAGTCATCGTATTTTAGGTTACTACTTAAATGAGCAAGACGAATTTGCCATTCATGAGCATTCCGCAAAGATTATCGGCTACATCTTTGAGCGGTATTTGATGAATACCAGTTTTGAGCAGATTTGTTCTGAGTTGGAGGATATGGAAGCATCTACGGTTTCGGGAAAGAAGAAATGGAGTAAGTCGACCATTCTCTATATATTGAAAAACCGAACCTATACCGGAGATATGTTAATGCCAAAGAGTTACAAAAAGGATATTTATAGCAAACGAGAAGCTATCGATCAGCAGCAAAAACGTCAGTATTTGGTTGAAAACCATCATCCCGCCATCATCAGCAAAGAAAAATTCCAACAGGTCCAAGAACTTCTAAAAGCCAGGGCCCCGATTCATTCAATCGGTAATATGTCTGTTGGGAGGAAACAAACCAAGAACTATCTGACGAATGTCATGCTTTGTTCGGAATGCGGAAGTTCGTTTCGAAGAATACTCGAACGCAGAGTTAGTGGAAACTATTATGCCTGGAGATGCGCCAGCCATGTTGAGAGCAACAAGGAAAATTGCCGACTGAATAGAACAATCAAAGAACAAGATCTGTTTCGATATATTACAGAAGCACTTCAGATGGTGCAATACGATCAGCACATCGCTAGGAATAGAATCCGAGAATTGAAAGTTTTCGACGAGTCCCTTGAGATTACCTTTATTCAAAACAATGATTAAATATTGAGTTTCTCCTATATTTTCGGACATAAAACAGTTTGAGTAACTGATAACGTAAACAAGAATAATTAAGGGACAATAAAAGTGATTTTTAGATAATAAATTTGCCAAAAGTGGATTGGTAAGGAAATTGATCAAAGTTATATGCATACACGTGGATTTCAAAAAGCAACTTGGGTATGTAGAGACAATAATCTGACTTGGTTCTTCAATCGCTCTTATTCAATATTTTTTGAGCCAGTATTGTAGTTGATATACTTTGACATTATTTTCATATGAAAATTGTTTCATGTTTTGATTGCTTGTTTTATATTGTTTGACTTGTTTTTGCCATATTGCTTGATAAATTGGATCTGCTTTCTTTATTTTACCTCCGAATTTTTTATTTGAAGGCATTTTACTATTTATAATCATCATACTTTTGTAGGTACTCTTGATTTGACGCTTACAACATATATGCTGGACTGCTATGAAAAAGCTGGACACACTTCCCCCCTCTTAAGAGGACGATGTATAATATATAATTAAAAAGTCGAAGAAAGAATGACAAACCACTTGCGTAATTCATTTTTATGTGATACATTAAAGTTGAAAATGAATCTCATAGTGGCCACACATTTTTTTGTATAGATTGATCATTTTTTTTCTTATTTTTGGCCTATCATGATTTATTTCCTTCAGCAAGAAATATTGAATTTAACCTTAAAGCCACCTAAATACTCTAGAAGAATCTACTCCATTTAATTACTAGCTTTCCCAGCCATATGGATATATGTAAGCATGGTTGTTGAAACGATATAATCATCGTCAGCAAAAGGAACCGTAAACCTTAAATGGAGCGATGTATGAAAAAAGAGAAACTTTTGTTCTTAGTTCTTTTGTTTTTAAGTTTTATGAATTTTGCACTAGCTTCCGTGTTTGCTTTGACCCCATCTACAGAGACCAAGTCCTTTGATTTTACGATTGGGCCATTATCGTATGGCGCTACTGGATCTATTTCACCTGATGAGGATATTGCTTTTTCTCTAGTAGAGGTGACAAACTATTCCGGATCCGCACGATACAATGTGATTTACCAAACCTACTATAGTTCTAGCTGGGTGGATATTGGAGCGATTCAAAATAACAACAACGAATATGATTTCCAATTTCATCCAGCAATGGGATTTCTTGGATGGGGCGACAAAGAAGAAGTCTGTAGTGGCTCAAATACTTCTTCCTATAATTGCATGCTTGAAGGGGAGTCATACAGAATCAAGATGAAAAACAATAATCTATTATTTTCTTTTACTGTTGAGGGTATTTTCTACGGATATGAATAAATGACCAATACGGTTCCTTTTGCTCAACTGAGGTTATTATGGGAAAATTCCAGTACAAACAAAATCAAACTTTGTTATATCTCATCTTAATCTCCACCCTTGTATACGTGGGGAGTTTTTTGTTGTTGAAAAGTTCATTATTTTACGAAAATGCAAGGTATTTTATCCATTATCTATACTGGTTTTCCCAAACGTTTCTTGATGGAAATGTAAACAATCTGGTAGTAGAGGGAACATTCAATTTTTTTGCTGTAGATGAATGCTCATATTTGATTTCATCTGCGATGGTGTACACTTTGGGATTCGCGAATGCCATTTTCTTGATTTTATTCTATCTGCAGCCGATTCTCATCTTCCATCTGATCAATCAATCATTCTACAGCGAATTCCATTCTGGGCTTTCAGATGTTCTAATGATGAAAAGCGGAAGAAACAAATACATATCAGGAACGGTTTTCTCTTCTTGGGCAATTGGGATTTCACTATGCATGCTGCCAAGATTATTTTTCTTCATTTTGTGCTTATTGTTCTTTCCGAACGGTTATACCTTTATAAATCTCGAGTACTCTCATTTGCTGGATTCAATGTTCAGTTTCTCCACCTTTCCTATACAACCGTATCTGTTCATTCTGTATGACTTCCTATTGCTATTGGTATATTCCACACTTTTCAGTCTCCTGAGTCTTTTCATTGTTTCGGTCTCTCAATCAAGAGTGCTCAGTTATGGGACATTTCTGTTGGTTGTTGTTTTACAATCAGTACTGGGTATTGGAAGCTTTTTCCTGACAGATGACCAATCAAAGATTTTCACAATGACTCCTTGGCTGTATGGGTTTTCGCTATTTCATGAAGCGAGTTATGTAGGTTTCGACCATCTTTTTAGGGGGGCGGCTGAGTATTTCATTGCGATTTTGATTGCCTTTTTCTTGCTTGTCTGGAAATTGAGGAAATCGGCAAATGCGTAGTCGTTACTTTATAAATGCTTTTCTGGCTATAGGAGTCTCGGGGGTCGTGTTTTTGTTTCTTGACAAACTTCCCTATTTTCGGTATCTCTTTCTGATTGATTCGCTTCCGCAGTTAAGTTATTCAGATTTCATCTTTGTGATGGAAAAGTATTATTGTTTGGAAGTCATAGTTGATATCATTTTCACTGAACTCCTTTTTTATTCAATTTCGGTTTTCGGCATCATTTTGATATATTCCCGCTACATTGAAAAACTGGGACCTGTTATCATAACAAAACTGGGGAAAAAACGGTTTCTGTTGTTTTTGGCAAAAAAGACACTAGCACTCCTTTTTTCAGTTCTCACGGTTTTTATGATATTGACCCTAGTCATCGAAAGCAATTACTTCAGTTTCATTTCAATTTTATCCTTTTTCATTAGGTTCTTCATTATTACTAGTAGTATGACGGTATTTATGATGACTATGATTATGCAAAGGAATGTCCTCTATTCCTTGTTGATGTCGATTTTAGTTTACGCTTTTCTCAACCTTTCTATTTTCGTATATTTCAATCTCGTAGTAAGTCAGACCGTCCTATCTTCAATCCTTTTTTTATTGATGATCATTGCTATCAACTTGGGGTTTGTAAAAATTTTAAGGGACTATTTTGGCATTCACGAAATTATTTAGGAGATGCACTATGAATACAATCATCGAGATCAATGACGTTTGTAAGAAGTTCAAGGACCACGAGGTCTTGAAAAACGTCAATTTGAAAATTCCAAGAAACCAAATTACCGGATTCATCGGCAGAAACGGGTCCGGTAAGACAGTCTTGCTGAAAATCATTGCAGGTCTCTTGAAACCTTCTCTAGGAAATGTTGTGATCGATGGAGAAACTATTGGAATTGACACGGATTTTCCGAAAAATGTCGGTATCCTTTTTGAATATGATTTTTTACCGAACTTAACCGCACATGAAAATCTGCGCATTATTGCGAATATAGATAAAGAACTGGATGATTATGATCTATTCAAGGCGTTGGAAACAGTGGGGCTCCGGACTGAAAGCAAAAAGAGATATCGTCATTTTTCTACTGGTATGAAGCAAAAGCTCAGGATCGCGCAGGCGATTATGGGCAACCCTCAGCTTTTGATTCTCGATGAGCCGTTCAACGGATTGGATGTTGAAAGCGTCAAGCAAGTGCGGGAACTCCTGTTATCACTCAAACAAGCCGGCAAGACAATCGTACTAACTAGTCATTACAAAGAAGACATCGATTTTCTTTGCAATCAAGTCTTTTTGATCAAAGATGGAGAGATATCAATGAATAATGGAGATGTTAATCTTGAAAAGCCGCATTAAAATCATAATAGCTGCTACAGTATTCATTCTATCTATTCTTGCAATGATTCTTGTTCCGATTTTTAGAGAGGACATTAGGCAAAAGCAAATCTACAACGATTTTGTTGCTGTTTCGAACGCAAAATCATTATCCGTACAAAAAGAGTTGGATTTTTACTATTTGCTTATGATAGAAAACGAAAAATATTATACTGAAAAAACAAACCTTACGAAGGCTGATTTAATATTTGATTATGCAGGATATGGATACGTGCCTGTCCTCAATTATTTGATTGCCGCATCCGACAACCCCGACTTGATTGCTGATTTTCAGGATTATTCCGAGTTTATTGAGGGCTCAATATATTGGGACGATACAGATGGGTGGAATGGAATTATTGACTTAAATGGAAAAGAAGTAATCCTTGCTGGAGAGATTGATAAGGAAACCGTTGAAGTGCAGATCAGAAAATTCCTGATTACAAAAGAGAGCACGCAAAGCGCATTTCAGGATTTCTTAAGTGAAAACTCTCTCAATTCCGACAAGTATTTTTATCTTGTTTTATTGAGTGACGAATCGTTTCAAAACCAAATTAGCTCTGATATTCAAGACGAACTGGGCTATTCATCGAATCAGGTAACTGAAGAGATTATGATTTCGTTCCTTGAGAGTCACTATGATGTTTATTTTTCAAATTTTGAGGAATTGTTCGTTTCTTCAATAGCAGATATCCTTTCGGAGTTTACAGCATACCTGTATTCACTTGAGCTTGACCAATTCGAATACGAATGCGTTGTCTCTAGTTTCATTGTCAGAAGAAACGTCAAACTAGAGAATATGCCAAGCAGATATTATACGTACAATTGGTCGGTAGATGTTCCCGATGCTGTAAACAAAGCAAAAGAGCAGGGCATTCCTTTTTGGTTGTACTGATTCATTTCGTTTCACTTGTCTGATGAGTTTTTTTGGTTGAAATTACTCAGTTTTTCCTGTATAAGAATTGAAAGAAATGCCTCAAGAAAGTTAACTGGATTGGTATGGAAATAGAACAGAGTAAAATAAAGTCATATGCATACACATGGATTCCAAAAAGCAACTTGGGTATGTAAACCTACAGCAACTTGGGTATCTAATAACGAAAACTAGCAGCAACTTGGGTATGTAGAGACAGTTTCAGGTATTCCATTTTGGAATGCGTTAGGTTTCGAAGATAGTAAGAAAATAGATCCGGATGATCAAATGCCGATATATATCAAGCATATTGGATAGATATAATAAGATGAACTTTAAGTAGATTATGCAAATGTGCATTTTTCCAGTAAGGGTGCGTAAATTCTGCTAGGGGTG
>CAZNOO010000042.1:4883-6980 GCA_964574705.1 uncultured Candidatus Izemoplasmatales bacterium | reverse complement strand
GATTTGGCACAAGTATTGGAAGTCGATTCTCAGATTCTAATTGACTTTGAAACCAAGAGAAAATACATTCCACTCAACTTTGGATTAAAGCTAGCAGAAGTATTGGAGTTTGATCCCTATTTTATTGGAATTGATGTTCCTCTTGATAAGAAAATACCAAGAAACATTTTTGCGCCACTTTCTTTTAAAGCCAAATTTACGCCACTTCGCTTTTTCTGGGATTTCTTGAAATCCATGTTTGGTGCGGTAAAGAAAAAGAAGAGAGAAGTTAATACAAATCTTATAGAGAACCAATTGTTTAGTTTGGAAGAGAATACTTCAAGTCCGTTCGTTTTTCTAAGAATTAGTTTGTTGCTGCTGGGCGTAGCTGGACTTGCTTACCTTGCTGATAGTGTTGTCATTTCTAACTTTGCCTTAAGTATGGTTGTTCCACTTGGATTCATGTGGTTCTTGTTTGAAGCACATCATCCAAGAATCATAAGAGGCTTTGAACTCATTAAGTATTTTCTATATGGTGGACTTATTTCAATCATCATTGTTTTGTTCATTCGAAGCTTTACTGGCTATATGCCTTTTCCAATTGTTGGAGATTTACTAACAGGATTAATTGAAGAACTGGCAAAGATTATGACAGTTATTTTCTTGGTCAGAAAAAAACTGATCAAGAATCCTTTGGAAGGCGTCTTGATCGGGTTTGCAGTCGGAGCTGGGTTTACAGCATTTGAGACGACAATGTATGGAATGAATGAATTACTGACAAATCTAAATATGTTTGATATGATTTGGCTTATTCTGGTTAGATCCTTTTATGATTTAATTGGTGTAGGTCATCACTTCTGGACCGGAATCCTTGCTGGTGTCGTTGTTATGATTAGTAAAACAGGACATTTAAAGATGAGAGACTTAAGAAATCCAGTATTCTTTTTCTGGTATTTGTTAATGGCAATGATACATGGACTTTGGAACTTCAATCCATTGATGTCAATGACCTATGTAATCGCAGTTGTATCTCTAATGTTATTTATAATATTCTGGTCAAAGGTATCAATTGATTATAGACTCTCACTGATTGTTCCTGAAATTGAACCAATAGAATCAGTAGAAGAAACTGAATCCGTAGAACCTGTTGCATCAGTAGAATCAGTAGACAAAGAAGAAAATATTGAAGAAGTTCCTGTTGAAGAAGAAGAGCCGAATAAAGAATAAATCTTTTTTCTAAATAAAAAAACAAGACACCCCCGCTTGCATTTTCGTATTAATCGGATTAAAATGAAGCTGAAGGGGGTGTCTTTATGAAAATAGCAGTTAAAATATGTAAAATCTTCATGCTGTTACTTGGAGGTTTCTTCATTATGATGTCTTTTGATTCATTTGATGGCACGGACTCTTTCTGGAATATGATATTGGAATTTCTAATGAATTCCTTACCCGGTATTGTATTAATCGCATTGACAATCTTGCTTTGGAAGAAAGAATTGATTCTTGGAATCTTGATCCTTGCAGGAGCGGTCGGGTTATTCTTCTTGTTTAGACTTTATGATTTATTTGGAGACGACGAATATAGATGGCTTACCGCTTTAATTGTAGAAGTTCCGATGTTGACGGCTGGAGGACTATTTCTAGGATACAAACTAAAAAAGACTGAATAAAGAAAAAATGGTTGAAGCCGAGGCTTCAACCATTTTGTTACATCATAATCTCAATTCCAGCGTGGTATCCTATATCTTTGTATACTAGTTTCTTCTTGATGTATAGTTCAATTTGAATCCATCCTGATAATCCTTCTTTTATTTGATCAATCATCATTCCCTTGTTCGGTGATTTTAGATCAATCTGTTTTTCGGATTTGGCATGAGCAAGCAAAAGATACTTCCCTTTTTTCAATCGGAACTTTACTTCATTTTCTTTTAGGTCCGTTAACTTAATCTTGGAAAAATTATAGGTTGCGAACCGTATTTCTTTTCCATTGTATAGAAGATTCGCAATCAATCCCTTGAAGGATAGAATTCCAAATGGAATTGTTGCATAGGAAAACATGAATGAAGTTTTTGAATCTTTGAAATGATTGGATTGAATCCAAATGTATTGTTTAGGAAA
>CAZNOO010000042.1:0-4783 GCA_964574705.1 uncultured Candidatus Izemoplasmatales bacterium | reverse complement strand
TTTTGAAATGAATACTTGGATGAATGCATGAGGATCTTTCTTGTTGACACTAATGCCTGGAATGCATGCAACACTATAGAGTTCATTCGAACTCACCGCTTTGAAATACCATCCTTCAAAATAATGATCCTTCTTTTTGTTTCCTTGAAATAATTCTGGACTTTTAATTTTATTTAAGTACATGGATTCATCCTCCAAATGAAAAATGCTAGCGTAGACTAGCATTTTTTAGTTCAATTTGTTTTATGGTTGCATTGCTCCAAATAATACGAGCCATGCAAGGATTGATTTTGCGACTAAACTTAATACGATATAAGTTCTTTCACCATAGAGATAATCTTTCCATTTTCCAACTTTCTTGTATTGTAATACCATGTTTATTGGGAATGTATTGAAAGCTACAAAGTACGTTCCAATAATTGCCCATACGAACCATGGAACAGAACTTAAGTTACCTGTTCCAAACATGTAAAGTAATATAGCAACCCATGGAGCGATTCCTGCAAGGGAACCCCAAATGAATGGGCCCCATAATACTTTTTCATTTTCTTTTCTTCTTGCATTCAGTTGTTCCATGACAAGACCAAATAGATTCATGGAAGCATTCACAACAAAGATTAAGATTAAAGAAGCAATGTCATAGATTCCAAATAAAGTCGCAATCAATACAATCATAACAGAAGAACTTAATGCATATTCAAACCATCTAAATTGATTGATTCCTTTTTGTAGATCTGCGTTGTATTTGTTGTTGAGTTTCTTCGGTAATGAGATTAAAGCATGAGCAACAGCGGATAGTAGTAAGAATACAGCAACCAAGACTCCGAATGGCAGTTCAAATAAGTTTGAACTTGTTAATTCAAGTGATTGAGTTGTAGTATTGAAGAATAAATAGTTTTGTGTAATCATCGGTTTGAATTCACCGATTTTTTGAATCACTGTAGAAGCAAGAAAAAGCATCAAGATTCCTTGTACTAAATGCAATGCCCCCATAATCATGTTAAATCTTCTTAGTTTATTTAGAACAGTTTGTTCCATTGTGTTACCCCCTATAAATATTATGTTTCCAAAATCATTATATCATGCATAAATCATTAGAAATACGAACTTGCTTATTTTTTCGAAGTTTCCACAATTGTATTTTTCTAAAAATCGACATCTTCAAGGAAAAATTTATGATATAATAAATTAAGAATGAAATTTATGATTATTTGGAGAATTAACGATGAAAAAGAAAGTACTTGGTTGGATTTTAGAATTAGTTGGATTGGCTGCATTCGCTATAGGTTTGATTTACATTTTGCCAGCATTTATTGATACTCCATTCTTTTCATCCATTTATGATTCCATTCAATCTAGCGTACCATTTGAATCACTGATATTATTAGAGGCCTTGATGCCTTTTGTATTGGGTGCAGGGCTATTCCTGCTTATATTTGGAAAGATTATATGCTTATTAGCTGATATTGAATATAACACTAGAAAGCGTTGATTTCCAAACAAGCTTTACTCAAAGATTCTAATATTCTATTCGTTTTATAGATTCATGAAAGGTTGTGAATGTATGCGATACTTTATTGTATTTCAAAATCAATCATTCAAAGAAGAATTTAGACAAGGGATTTTATGGGCCCCAAAAACCGATCGGGCTGGGAATGAAGCAAAGTTTCATTGGAAGTCAATGTTACTATGTAGACCTGGTGACGTTGTCTTTAGTATTACAAACAACATTATTAGAGCTAGAAGCATTGTTGAAGCAGCAGCAACAGATTTAATAAATCCTCTTGCAGGAGAGTTGTGGACTACCGAAGGCTGGCTTGTGAAAGTAAATTACTCCTTTTCGATCAATGAAATAAAGATATCTGATGAGTTTGAAATGATCAGACCCCTTTTACCTGAAAAATATTCTCCGTTCAATCTTAGAAATGGAAGAGGTAATCAAGGATATCTTTTTCCGATAAATAATCCTCTTGGAGAATTGCTTGATAACTTGGTTAGTGATACTTACCAGAAATACGAAGAATCGAACATTATGTCTATTTCACTCGATGAATCAGAGATGATACACGATATATATGAAGAATCTGGTATTGAAGAAGGGGAAATCATCCTTATCGAAGATGCTCCACCTTCGATAAGTAATAAGCCAAAAACCAAGGTTACAAGGGTATATGGCAAAAAGACAGACTTTATCAAAAAAGCAGAAGAAGATCAGAAAACTGGGATTAAAGCAGAAATTCTGGTCAGAGATTATGAAAGGTCAGTATTAATTAATCTTGGAAGACAAGACCTCGCGGATAAAGTTCGGTGGATGGCCAAAGAAGCAGATGGGTATGGCTATGATGTATTATCGTATGATGAGTGGGGTAATGAGAAGTATATAGAAGTGAAAGGGACGAAGTTAATGAAAACAACACCTTTCAATATTACAAGCAATGAATTAGAAACTTCAATAAACAAAGGCAATAAATACTGGATTTACAGGGTATATTATGTTAATGATCATTCACCTAAGTTTTATAAATTTCAAGGAAGAATCGACTCAAACTTTGATATCGAACCATCAGAATATAAAGTGTATACAAAGTGTTCTGGCGATTAGTAATCTTCTCTTAAGACGAAATTGAAATCTGAAAAAGCAATCGTAGGATTGCTTTTTCTTTATCTAATTGAATTCCATTGTGTTAATGATTTTGAATTATGTACAAGAAATATTATCAAATCAAACCGTTTTTTGTTTAATCTATATTATAATAAAATCAAGATTGAGGAATCATGTGTATTTTCTTAAGTGAATAGACAAGTTCCTCATCTCTTATTATAAGGAGTTGAATTTTGTGAAAAGAATATTAATTGTACTATCCATTGCAATATCTTTGATAATGCTTACTGCATGTAATTCAAAAGGGGATGTTTTAAGAGTAGGTATGGATTTAAGTTATCCACCTTTTGAGACCGTAACAACACTCAATGAACCAGAAGGCATTTCTGTAGATATCGCCAAAGCATTTGGCGTATATCTAGGAAGAGAAGTAGAAATTGTCAATACAGAATTTAGTTCATTGATTCCAGCTTTAAATTCAGGAGAAATTGACATTGTCATTGCTTCTATGAGTATTACAGAAGATAGAGAATTATCTGTAGACTTTACAAATCCATATTTTTATTTCAAGATCATTTCTCTTGTGAACAAGGACTTCGCTGATGCCAATAGCATCACCGAAGATTCAACTGTAGAAGATGTTCTGGCAATAGAAGATGTTACCTATATAGGTCTTGCATCTCAAGTATCTGTTTCGATTCCACAATCCTATGGAAAAACCGTAATAGAAGCGACCGATTTAGGAACCGCAGTCGAATCTGTGGCACAAGGAACGGCTGATATCTTATTGATGAGTGCGAATCCAGTAGTCGATGGATATAATGCAAACCCTAGTGATACAATCGTGTTATGGGATGCATTCCAATCGAGTCCGATTGGAATGGCAGTCGCTGAAGGAAATACAGAGTTATTAGCACAAGCAAATGCATTCATTGATACTTTCAATGATGCTGGAGGCCTTTATAGTGTTCTTTCAGATAACTGGGATGCAGTGATTATTGCGGATCTTGGAAGATACGGATTAGACTTCTTTATCCATGAGTAAGAAACTATCATATGTTGCGGCTATTTTGACAATAGCCGCATTCATTGTTTTTATTGTATTAAGACAAACAAGTGATTTTAACATAGGTGCTTTTGATTCCTATGGTTATTTAATCACAACAGGAATCAAAAACACGATTCTTGTTTCTGTTATATCTTTGCTTGGAAGTTTGGTTATGGGCTTCATTTTTTACTTGTTGTCAATTTCAAAGATGAAGTATTTTATTGCTTTGGTAGATGTATTTACTGAAATTATATACGGAACGCCATTATTGGTTTTAATTATTGTAATGGCTTTTTTGATTGGACCTGCTTTTGGTTCTTATAATCGGAATCTGTTAGGAGTTATTGCTTTGATTGTCTATATGACGCCTTATATGAAGAATGTATATAAATCTGCCTTTTCTAGTATTTCAAGAGAACAATATATGGCAATGGATTTATTTCGGTTTACACCTTTTCAAAGATACAGGTATATCATTATTCCACAAGTTGTAAGAATATTGATGCCTCCGATGATGAACAACTTTTCGTTGATCATCAAGGGAAGTGCTTTGTTAAATGTATTGAGTTATACTGAACTCTATTACGCTATTCGGGTTGCTCAATCTCAAACCTTTGCATTTGTTGAAGGATATATTATTTTATGGGGACTCTATCTATTGATTACGATTCCTTTGTCTCAGTTGACTAAATGGATTGAAAGGAAGTGGGCAATATGAGAATAGAGATTAAGAATCTTTCACATACTTATGATGTGGAAGTCATTAAGAATATTAATTTGGATTTAGAGCAATATAAATCTATTGCGATTATTGGAGTATCTGGATCAGGAAAATCGACTTTGATTCGGATGATGTCCGGTTTGGAGCAACCCACAACCGGCGAAGTCTTTATCAATGGAATGAGTGTGAAGGAAGAAGAATATAGAAGACATGTTGGGTTTGTATTTCAATCTCATAACCTGTTTCCACATTTGACTTTGAAAAGAAATATTTCTTTAATACTAGAAAAAACTAGAGACTTTACAAAAGAAGACGCTAGTGCAACTGCTCAAAAATACTTGGAATTGCTTCACTTGGGGGACCAAGTGAACAAATTACCAAAGAATGTATCTGGAGGTCAAGCACAAAGAGC
>CAZNOO010000041.1:0-7171 GCA_964574705.1 uncultured Candidatus Izemoplasmatales bacterium | reverse complement strand
TTTAAAGGGAGATTATTATATGAAGAAAAAGCTCTTACTGATTACATTTATGAGTTTATTTGTTTTCTTGCTTGTCGGTTGCGATTTCGGTGGAACCACTGTTAAAACGACGGAATCTTCTCAAACGACAACAACTACAGTTAATAACGTTACGACATCTACCACTTCAAGTGGTCAAGTGACGACCACTACAACGACCGGTGGAACAACAACTACAACGACTGTTCCATTTGACAGAGCAGATTTGGTTGGATTGATTGAAACAATGAATGACTATGAACCAGGGTCAGAGGAAGCTGAAAATGACATCGACATGTTGATGCAAGTCTTTGGATACAGCAGTGAAGCTGAACTATATCAGATGTTGACGAATGTTCAACTGTTAATGACTGGATTTATGGATGTCGATTCACTTTCAACATTCCAAACTTGGTATGTTGGAGCGAAATTCCTAGGCTTCAATGAAGCAATGATGACTTCGACGATGATGAATGCACTTACAATGGTGCTAGCACAGGCAAATTCAATGTCACTTGGAGATATTGAAAGTGAAATGGTAGCTCTTGAATTAGAAATTCAGGATACATATGCTGCCATGGCGAGCTACCAATCGGATGCGGCTGCAGTTAGAGATGAAATTGTAACTTATGCATCTCAATTCAGTTCACCTGTAGATGCTCAAGTTATCAATATGTATGATCGCTTGGTGATCGATTATCAAGCTCAAAATTATTATTATGATTTGTACTCAGCAGTCTATGATATTGACGATGCAGATTATGACCTTTATAATCAATTGGAAGATGACTTATATAACTATCTTTATTATACTTATATCGAAACTGGAAGCGATGATCCTCAAACTTACTTGGCAGCTTACACAAGTCTATTGTCTACTTTAAGTCAAGACAACTATGATTTGTTCATGCCAATCCTCACGGCGTATCAAACGTATCAAGAAGGACAATATTCTGTTACTTACGCTGTGATTGATTCCATTAGTAGTGTCATGGATAGTAATTTAGACTATGCATCTTCGGTAGTATATTATGCTTTTTATGACTATCAGGATTTGATTTGGGAAAGTGATTATCTGCAATGGGACATCGAAGACCTTAATTCTCAAATTAATGATCTCAACTCACAGTTAATGATGATTCAAGTTGCTGAAATGTTCGATGAATACTTGAACACCACAGAAGGCTTAGCAACGACGACAGCGATGATGTCTATGATGTATGATACTTTAGATTACATTGCTACAAACGTCTCTCAAACGACATTTGATTTCGTATTGGGACTTGCAACAGGCGAAATGTCTATGGACATGAGTGCCATGTCAGCGCTTGAAATCGTGGGTCTAGTTACGCAAGTCAGTGATGTCTTGACACTCGTTAGCGATTCCTTCAGTGAAGCAGACATCGCTAATCTAACTCAATTCTCACAAGATATCGCCGCAATGTATGTTTCAACCCTTGGAATGGATCCAACGGAAGAAGCAGCGCTAATTACTCTAATCAATACTGAAATCGTTACGTACTTTGAAAGAGTTGGAAACATCCTTGATGAATTAATGTCCTTTATGGATGCTGTATCCGTTGCCAAAGTGAATGCAATCATGGATTTTGCTACTTTAATGAATTCTGGCATAGCGACGCAAAATGAACAGGCTGTCGCAATCGCTACAGTGATTACAGTTGTTCTTGGAGATGACTCTTTAGATTTATCATTACTTGCAGGATATGCAATCGATACGATATATGACGGAAATACAATGTTTGATCCTAATACCGTTGAAAGAGATGCATTGAAACTTTCTGTTTCAAATGCAATTGATTCTGTTATGACTCAAGCTGCTCTACTCAACGGACTTGATGCATCTAATTTAACAGCTGGACAATTGACTGATCTTCAAAACTTCATGACAAGTGTTCAAGACTTGATGGAATTGGTTAGTTCAATTATGCCTCAAGAATCAGCACAAGTAGTTATTCCGAATTAAGTAAATATTCAAAAAACACGATGAAAATCGTGTTTTTTTATTGAAATCCCCATTTTTTGTTTTTTATAAAAAGAAGTGGTAAAATAGTATCGATTGAAGAAGTCATAAAATAAGGAGTAAGCATATGCTAGCTATGTTTGCGATTCCTACTGTAAGCATTATTTTCATGTTCCTATCTGGATTGATTTCCATCATTGTTCCTATTGTTCTTGCAATCTATCTATTTCGAAAGAAAAAACAAAAAATCAGTACACTTTTGATTGGTGCTGCAACATTTGTGGTATTTGCACTTATCTTAGAAGCAACCATTAACAAATTGGTTCTTTCTAATTCTAGTCCTTTTGGACAAGACATCTTGCATAATGTTTGGTTATACGGGGCTTATGCAGGTCTTGCTGCCGGAATTTTCGAAGAAGTGGGACGATTTATTGCATTTAAGTTGATTCTTAAAAAAGCAACCAATCCAGACGACTCATTGATGTATGGGGTCGGACATGGTGGGATTGAAGCCATCATTCTCGTTGGACTTCAACTGACTATCATTGGCGTTTATGCAGTCATCTTCAATTCCAATCCTGGAAGCGGTGCACTCTCACAGGATATTTTGGATACACTCGAGCCACTTTCGTCGTCGCCTGCAATTTACAATCTGATTGCAGGAATCGAAAGAATGATTGCAATCACACTCCAAATTGCACTCTCAGTGATTGTTTTTGTAGGTGTCAAAAACAAGGGAAAGAACTACTTGATTTTCATTGCAATTTTAATCCATGCATTCGTTGATTTCATGGCCGTTATTTTAATGGAATTTACCAATGTCTATTTGACAGAAACTGTTATTTTAATCTTGACTTTGGTTACCGTATTCTTTGCTTATCGATTATATAAAGAGATGAAGTCAAAAATGATTGTTTTGAAGACGGTTGAAGATAAGTCTTCACCAATGAATATAGAACAGTAATACCTAGGTTTCAACCTTTCTTTCCTTTGGAAAGAGACGGGTTCAAAATAAACGAAAGGTTATATAGACGAAAATGATTGTTTTCGTCTTTTCTTTTACTGTTTTTTTACTATTTTTTTTATTTTTTTTTATAAATTAGGTTTCATCATGACGCAAAAAATGATACAATAATTTTCAAGGTGACTTTATGAATAATTACCAAACAATTAAGAAAGAAATTCTAAAGGTCGGAGCCAAAAACCACATTCCACTTGTTGGAGAATTTGAACTGACTTCTCGATGCAATTTCAATTGCAGAATGTGTTACTTGGGAGGCACTTTTGAAAAGAAAAGTTTATCCTACGAAGAATGGATGACTCTTTTTTTTGAGGCCAGAAATGAAGGACTACTCTATGCGTTATTTACCGGCGGAGAAGTCTTCATGCATCCTGATTTTTGTAAAATATACAATAGTGTTTATGATATGGGAATCAAGATAACCATCTATACCAATGGGTCCATCTTAACAGAAGAAATATTGAATACGCTTCAAAAAAGACCGCCTGAAATGGTTGCGGTTACCCTCTACGGGGATAACGATGATACTTATGAAATGATCACCGGTAGAAGAGGGTTTGAAACCGTCAAGGAAAATATAACAAAATTGATGGAAGCGAATATTTTGGTTGCTGTACGCACCATTCCCTTAAAACCGATATTTGACCGACTTGATTCATTAATTAATGTTGTGAAGGACTTAAAGCTTGTCTTAGGTTATTTCTTATATGTCAGCCCCACCTATGAACTCAAGTCTTCTCAACTGCCTTGGAGATTATCTCCAAAGGAATTGCTGATGTTTGAAGAGAAAATCAGAACTTCATTCTCTGAGTTTGGAGAACTAAAGCAATTTGATAGCTTTGAATCCTGCACAGCACTTAAAAACAGTTATTATATCTCTTCAACAATGGAAATGAAAGCTTGTGCATTAGCAATCAAACCGGTTAAAAAGGTTGAAAAGGGAAAGTTGCTTGAAACGTTCCTTGAACTCGGAAAAATCTGGGATGAACTCGATTTTACCGAGTGCTCAAATTGTTCCTTCTCAAAGGGTTGCATTGCATGTAAGGCAAGAAAGATGCTCGAAAGCCCCTCTGTCACATGCACGGATTACCTTGTGAGGGCGGCTACGAAAAGGACTCGTTCATGAGAAGTGTTTATGAGATTGCAGGAATCGTCATCGATTTTACATATCAATATTCAGAATTCTTTGATCAAAGAATTGAGAGATACAGTTCAAATTTACCGCCGAAATATAAGATGGAAGTTCAAATTAGGGAGGACTTTTTAATCCCTACTGTCAATCCTTCCGTCATCTATAAAAATAGAAATATCTATTATTTGAAATCAAAAACTGTCATTACCGTATTCAAGGAAGAATTGAATGCTTTTTCTCATTTAATCAGTTACAATTCTGATTTTACAGAGATCATCATAGTCTTGAATCCGCTCCTTGGTGACAAGTTACCCGAACTCGAATATTTGCTTAGTGGAGTCTTTTTCTATGAAATCGCACTGAAGGAAGGACTTATCACCCTCCATGCTTCCGCGATAAGTTATCATGAGCAAGCATTGCTCTTTTCCGCCCCATCCCAAACTGGGAAATCAACGTTAACAAACTATTTTTTGAAGATGTACACAGATGCTTTCATCATTAACGATGATAAGCCGTTGATCAAGCAAGAAGGCGGACATTTTTATGTTTACGGCTCTCCTTGGAGCGGTAAAGACGTATTTAATTCCAATTCCAAAGTCATGCTTCATACGATTTTCTTTTTGGAACAAGGCCTTGAAAACAAATTGATTCCTTTATCAAAAAAAGAAAAGATTAACGAGTTATTTAGAAACATCTACAGACCGAGAGAAGAATCTCAAGTAAATCTCGCGAGTGATACCCTTTCTTCATTGATCGAAAACGCATCAATGATGAAATATGCTTTTTTAAATGATTCATCAGCCGCCATTACAATTCAAGACTATCTTGGAGGAGTGAACAAATGAAATTAAAACCTGGGTATATCGTCAGATCGATAGCCGGCGAAACGATTGTGGTTCCAACCGGAGAAGAAGCCATTCGTTTCAATGGAATCATGACTTTAAACAAAACTGGGAAAGTTTTGTTTGAAGCACTTTAAAAAGAAACGGAACTAGAAGAAATGGTTGAACTTTTGACAGATCGTTTTGAAATTGATAAACTGACCGCTACAAACGATGTATTTGAATTTGTGAACCGATTGAAAGAAAAAGGATTGATGCTTTAATGAAAAAGACTGTTTCTTTTGAAGCCATCGAACCTCTTATCATTGAAAAACTGAATCACGGTTCCACTGCTGAACTTACGGTTAAAGGAAGTTCGATGTATCCTTTTTATGTGGACGGTCTTACTTCTGTTGTTTTGGGAAAGGCAAAAGCCCCTTATAAAAAAA
Source organism: uncultured Candidatus Izemoplasmatales bacterium (assembly GCA_964574705.1). Taxonomy (GTDB): domain Bacteria; phylum Bacillota_I; class Bacilli_A; order Izemoplasmatales; family Hujiaoplasmataceae; genus JAHIVB01. Next base: position 1,749 of record CAZNOO010000041.1, on the reverse strand, counting down.
ATCAAGTCGTTTTCTATCACACGTCCATTGGCGTCGTAATGCACCGAATTCGCAAGATTGAAAAAGATCATTTGGTCACTTGCGGGGATTCACTCAAAGAATTTGAACATATTGAAGTTGATTCAATTTTCGCTCTAGTGCTTAGTCATAAGACAAAGAAGTGGACCAAAGAAACCAAACGAAGTTATTTATTTCGAGTTCGTTTATGGTATCTCTTAAAGCCATTCAGGAGAATTCTCCTTGGGATAATTAGGAGGGTAGATTCTCGTGGAAAGAAACGTTGAAGCGCTATTTGAACTTGTTCAATCAGCGCTAACTAAAACAAAATACACAGAACCCGTCAGCAGAGAAACGTACGCCCATGCAATGGAAAATGGCTTATCAGGGATGTTTTACCCGATTCTTGATAAAGAGTTGATTGAACCGAAAGTTTACGCAAGACTTCAATCTGATTATTATGAGTATCTGAAAAGAGATACCTTACAATTAAATGCAATCGAAGAAGTTCATCAACTCTTTAAAGATAACGGGATTGAACATGTGTTCTTGAAAGGCTCTTTTTTAAAGCACAAATATCCTGAAACCTATATGCGTTCAATGGGTGACATTGACATCTTAGTTCACCCTGAAAGCATGGAATGGGTTCATAAGATATTACCTGAAAACGGATTTTCAAACTGGTTAAATTCAGCAGCGCACGACTGCTTTCAAAAGGGAGAAGATTTATTTCTTGAAATTCATCCGAAACTAGACTCTGAAATCGATGACTTATATTCCCCTATGCTTGAAGGCACATGGGAACACGTCATGACAAATAACGGAAGTTCTGAATTTGAACCCCAGTTTCAGTTGGCATATTTGCTTTATCACATGATTAAGCACTTATCGACATCCGGAATCGGGATTCGCAACATTCTCGATATTGGACTTTACATACAATCCATTCAGTCAGAGAATCAAGCAACACCCTTACTTGAAGTTCTTGAAGGATATCACCTAAAGAAGTTTTTCCAAAACGTTCTATATTTATCAAAAATGTATTTTGGACTTCAAATCAACGATTCTTATTTTGATTCTTTCCAAATGGATTCCGAATTTTATGAAGAGATCACTCGTTTTATTGTTGTTTCTGGCGTACATGGATCTGGAAAAGAACACAATCCTTATCTATCAGGAATGTCCAAAAGTGCACTGAAAGAACAGAACTTGGAATCTGGAAAGAAGAAATACCTTTTAAAAACGTTTTTCCCGCCCTATAGGACGATGAAGGGGATGTATCACTACTTAGACAAGTGCCCAATTTTCCTACCAATAGCGTGGCTACAAAGGGCATTTAGATTGATGTTCAAAAAAACAAAAAGTACAGTACAAAAAATCAAAATGTTAAACGTAGATGATGAATCTGTAAAGAAAGTAGAAGACCTGTATCAAAAATTGGGATTATAGAGCTGACCAATGACCCACCATCGCTGGTCTTGCTCATGTAATAGAAGTATCAATGTTTCTAACTAATGAAATACAAGGGGGTTTTTGAATGAAACAAGAAACAATGAGAAAGGATTCTTACGAGAAACCTGAAATTGAGATCATCGAATTTACTCTGGAAGACAGTATTGCACTTAGCGGTGATTTTGGTTCAGGAACAATTTGCTCGGAAGAATTATTTTAGGGGGGCGGACATATGAAAAGACTATTAAGTTTAGTAAGTATTTTTGCATTGTTCATCCTTGGATTTGGTTTTCAGCAACA
>CAZNOO010000040.1:0-8525 GCA_964574705.1 uncultured Candidatus Izemoplasmatales bacterium | reverse complement strand
GTTTCTAAAACATATCCATAGTTAGAAATATGTAAAGCTCTATTCGCATTTTGTTCTACCAATAGGATAGTTGTCCCTGATTTATTGATTTCTTCAATAATCTTAAAGATTTCATCCACAAGTAATGGAGCGAGTCCCATCGAAGGTTCATCCAGAAGCATGATTTTAGGTCTGCTCATCAACGCTCTTCCCATCGCAAGCATTTGTTGCTCCCCACCGGAAAGTGTCCCTGCAAGCTGATTTTTGCGTTCTAACAGCCTTGGAAAGTGATGAAAGACTTTTTGTAAGTCTTTTTCAATCTCTACTTTATCTTTTCTGGTATAAGCACCCATTTGAAGGTTTTCAAGAACCGTAAGGCCAGAAAAGACTCTTCTGCCTTCCGGCACATGAGATATACCCATTTCAACGATTTTATGCGCTTCCAGTTTTTTGGTTGATTCACCAAAAAACAAGATGTCGCCTTCAGCGATGTCTAACAAATTCGAAATGGTCTTAAGGATGGTTGATTTACCGGCTCCATTGGAGCCAATCAATGAAACAATCGTTCCTTTTTTAACTTCAAAGGAGACACCTTTAATGGCGTGAATGATGCCATAGTATACATGCAAATTCTCTACTTTTAACATATTACTCACCCAGATAGGCTTTAATGACAGCCTTGTTCTTTCTGATCTCTTCAGGAATGCCAGTCGCAATGATTTTTCCATAGTCGACGACAACAATTCTTTCACAAATTCCCATGACGAGTTTCATGTCGTGTTCAATGAGTAGAATAGAGACACCAAATTTATCTTTTATGAGACGAATCGTATGCATCAGTTCTTCTGTTTCCTGTGGATTCATACCAGCCGCAGGTTCATCAAGCAATAAAAGTTTTGGACTGGTTGCGAGTGCTCTCGCAATTTCAAGTTTTCTTTGCTTCCCATAAGGAAGATTCTTTGCTAAATCATTTTGATAACTCTTCATTCCAAAGACTTCAAGTAAGGAAAGTGCCACTTCCGTCGCACCTGCTTCTTCATCTCTGTATTTTTTGTTTTTTAGAATGCCCGAAAGAAAACCATAGGTCATTCGATTGTGATAGGCAACTCTAATATTATCTAATACTGTCATATTCTGAAACAATCGAATGTTTTGAAATGTTCTTGAACTTCCAAGCATGACAATCTCATTCGGTTTCATTGTCTTTGTAACCGTTCCGTTGATTTTAATCGATCCATGGGTTGGTTTGTATACACCTGTCAACAGATTAAAGATTGTTGTTTTGCCTGCACCATTCGGTCCAATCAAACCAACAAGTTCATTTCCATGAATTGTGATTTCAAACGAATCAACGGCTTTGAGTCCTCCAAATAGAATCGTTAGGTCTTTAACCTCAAGGATTGACATGGTCGTCACCCCTTTTTGAACCTTTAGTCTTTACTTTGAGAAACCAAGCTTTGGTTTTTAAATAATTGTTTTTTATGCCTGAAGACGTCACTGAAAATTCTCTCGTGCCCATTAGCCCTTGCGGTCTGAAAAGCATCGTGAGTATTAAGAGGGCTGAATAGATAAGCAACCGGTAGGTTGCGAACTCTCTTAAGGCTTCCGGTAAGAAAGTAAGAACAATCGCCGCAATAATCGATCCGGACAAACTGCCCATTCCACCAAGTACGACAATCACGAAAATATCAATTGACTTGACGAAATTGAAATTTGTCGGTGTTAAGACTCCAATTTGAAAAGCAAATACAGCGCCTCCAAGTCCTCCAAACATCGAAGCCATGAGGAATCCAATGATTTTGTATTTAGTGATGTTGATACCGACGCTTTCACTTGCAATTTCATCTTCCCTGATTGAAATCATTGCTCTCCCGTGTCTTGAATTCATAAATAAAGCAATCACGGCTACAACAATGATCATTGTAAAATAAGCCAGTGGGAAAGACATGATTCTTGGAATCCCTGTCAATCCTTGTGCACCATTGGTCACATCAAGATTGGTGAGAACGACTTTGACGATTTCACCAAATCCAAGTGTCATGATTCCGAGGTAATCTCCCCTCAGTCTTAATGCAGGTGTTCCAACAATCACACCGGCAAGCATTGCCACAATCATCGCTACGATGGCAGAAACCACAAACAACAATAAGTTACTTGGAATATACGATCTCAACCAAATTGCAGTGAGCGCTGCACTATAGGCGCCAAGCGCCATAAATCCAGCATGGCCCAAAACAAGTTGACCTAAAAATCCCGTTGCCAGGTTTAAAGACGTCGCCATGATAATCGCCACCAAAATCAATACAAGTATGGTGGAATAATATCTGGACAGTACTCCAGTAACAATCAACGTATTTAAGATCAAAAAGATTACGAGAATCATCACAACCATTGGCAAGGTCTTGTCGAGCAAGACTTTGCCAAAAGGTTTCTTGGGTCTATTTTCTAGATTCTCTTTTTTCTTTAGAAAGTTCATCGGCTACACCTTCTCTTTCGTATGTTTGCCTAAAATACCAGAAGGTTTTACAAGCAAAACAAAAACCAAAATTGAGAAGACAATTGCGTCGACCCATCTTGTAGAAATGTATCCATTCGTGAAGGTCTCAATCGCTCCGATCAAATATCCGCCGAGCATCGCTCCGCCGATATTTCCAATTCCACCAAGGACCGCCGCAACGAATGCTTTTAACCCCGGCATGACACCAAGCATTGGATAGACCTGTGAGTAAGCAATACTATAAAAGATTCCACCAAGAGCGCCTAAACCACTTCCGATTGCAAATGTCAGTGAAATGACACTATTCACATTGATTCCCATCAATTTGGCAGCTTCTTGATCTTGAGAAACAGCTCTCATCGCTTTTCCTTGTTTTGTCTTTTTGATAAACAACGTAAGCAAAATCATGAATCCAACAGAAACACCAATCGTCACAAGCGTCAAGATTGGAATGCTTAGTCCAAAGATATTAACATGTGTCTTTGAAATCAATACAGGCATAACTCTCGGTTCGGGTTTAAAGATTAAAAGCGCAAGATTCTGTAAAAACAAGCTCATTCCAATCGCCGTAATCAAAGCTGAGATTCTCGGTGCTTTTCTAAGTTTTTTGTAAGCGACTTTTTCAATCAAGACACCCATCAAAGCAGCGAGCGCCATTGAGATGACAATAATCAAAATCACAGGAAGTTGAAATGGAAAAACAGTCGCAAAAATAAAAGCGAAATACGCACCGAACATCATAATGTCTCCGTGCGCAAAATTGATTAAACGGATAATCCCATAAACCATGGTATATCCGATTGCGACCAATGCATAAATACTCCCCGTATTCAGTGCATTGATTACTTGTTCTAAAAATTCACTCATATGTGCACCCCTAGTATGAAGGAATAGGGGAGAGGTCTCCCCTATTCTTTACTATAGTAAATGTAGTATTTATTCGCCTTGGACTTTTTTGATTACAACGTGTTCCCCATCAACAACTTGAATAATTGTAATTGGTTTGACTGGGTCTCCATTAGCGTCAAACTTAATTGCGCCTGTGACTGCGTCGTTATATTCCAATGCTTGCAATGCTGCGACAACGTCTGCATTGTCTGTACTACCTGCATTTTCCATCGCTAGAGCCATTGCATAGACTGCGTCATATGCCAGGGCAGCTAATGCACTTGGTGCGTTTCCATAAACTGCTGTATAGTTCGCTACAAAATCTTGTACATTCGCAGCTGGATCTGTTTTTGCATAGTGATTTGCAAAGTAATAACCTTCTGCGACATCTGCGTAATTTTCTTCAATTCCATCCCATCCATCTCCACCAAGGAAGACGGTATCTCCAAAGTCAAGCGAATCCGCTTGCGTCAAGATAGCTCCAACTTCTGTTGAATAGGCGGGAACGAATACAACGTCATACCCTTCATTCTTAATTGAAGTAAGGGTAGCACTATAATCATCGGTACCTGCTCCGAATGTATATTCATCAACGGTAAGTCCGGCATCTTCATAAGCTGCGACAAATGCCAATGCAAGTCCTTCAGAATATGCATCGTCGATATTGTAGTATACTGCGGCTTTAACAGAATCCAAATCTTCAATTGCAAATGCGGCAATCATTTGTCCTTGATACGTATCCGAAAAACAAGCACGGAACACGTTAGGGGCATCAAGCGTCACTGTCGGGTTTGTTGCAGTCGGTGTCAATACTGGAATGCCATCTTGAACTGCTAATTCCTTAAATGCGATTGTCACACCACTGAATGTTCCACCAATGATAGCGTCGACATTATCTTCTTGAACCAAACGATTATAAGCATTGACACCATCAGTTAATTCACCTTTACTGTCATATGCGATAATTTCTAAATCTTTACCTAACACACCACCTGCAGCGTTGATTTCAGAAGCGGCTAGGCGAGCTCCATTTTCAACAGACGATCCATAAAATACGTAATCTCCCGTTAGGGGTCCAATGACTCCAAATTTCACTGTATCCGATTCAGATTGACAAGCGGAAAGTGCGAAACCTAATACAAAAACAACCATTAATAATGCAAATTTCTTCATAAGATTTTTTCTCCCTCGTTTAAATATTGGGAGTATAGTACTACATGAGATAGATATTAGCAACAAGGCAATGAAAAAAAGATGAAAGATTATGGAATGAAAATGTTTTCATTCCTATCTTTCAAAAAAGAGTGTTTGATTTTTATTATTAAAGGGCTACATTTTGAGCAAAACAGGTTATTGGTAATATTCAATATCAACTTGCAAATATTCATCTAAATCTTTGTAAATGAAACAATAATATGAAAAGTGGAACGAATTTTTGAAAATTCGTTCCACAATAGAATTTATAATTTCTTACTTAATTTGGTTCCTCTTAAAGTTTGAATCCACGTTTTGATCAAATCAATACAAGTCGCAATTCCTACAAGTGAAATGATACCAATTGCAGTTCCCCGAATACCATCCCAAACAACCGCTGTTGAAGTATTAAAGAAGTTTGCCGCATTTAAAATAAAGACTCCGTTGATTAGACTTGGCATTGTCAAGAAGAAAGCAAGTAAGGCGAGTGAAAATACTTTATCAATGGTATGTGCGATCGCAACTCTGTAATTCATTCTTCCATAATAGATTTTAATTATTACTGCAATCACACCGATTGCAAGTGAAACAATAAATAAAGGAATATAAACTGAAAGTGCAGGGTCGTTAAACAATGGAATGGATACTGTCCAACCATTGGCTTCAACCATCCAGCCAAGATACGTCTCGTGGTTGTATAACAAATAGATCCATGTCGTTCCAAAGATGATCATGAACATTAATCCAACAATGGAACCTGTTCTTGAAACCTTTGGCAGTTTTTCATTTGGCAGTTCAGGTAAGCGATCGACAGTCCATTCTTTCTTTTTAGGAGAGAATTCATAAGCTTCAATTAAAACAAATACGAGTGTAACAACCGCAAAAGCTTGAAAGGCAGATTGGAATGCTTCAGAGATTGTTTTCCCAAGCACTTCTGCAAAAATCCCAAATGCATTTGAAGATTCTATATTCATGATATTGTCGATTAATCCGAAAATAACGGATAGAGAGACAAATATGATGATGACAATCTTTAAGACTCTTAAATAATCATCCATCCACTTTGGAGAGATTAAATATCTTTTCTTTTCTCTGTATTCATTCGCAAGTGTTCTTGGTTCACCAAGACTTAATAATACTTTTTCAATGTCGGCTTCATTTGTACTTCCGCCGAGCATATCATCGATGTTCGCTGTTAATTCTTTTGCGACTTCTTCTTTTTGATTTTCTGGTAATCTTCTTGTGACATCATATACATAACGTTCTATCATTTTTTTCATTTCGTTTCCCCCCGGAACAATTCTTCCATTTCTCTGACGATTAATAACCATTCTTCTTTTAAAACTTGATACGCTTCAATTCCTTCTTTGCTTAGTTTGTAATATTTCCTCGGTCTTGACTCCGTCGTATCCCAGACACTTTCAAGAAGATTCTGAGTATCCAGTCTTCTTAGAAGCGGATACAACGTCCCTGCTTCTATATTGACGTTTAGGTCATTTAGGTCTTGCAAGAGCGAGTAGCCGTATTGCATCTTGTCGAGTTGGGACAACACTGCAAGAATCTGCGTCCCTCTTCGAAGCTCGTTTTTTAGATTTTGAACCAACGTTTCATTCATTTATCTCACCTTCAATATTATTATACTGTATGTCATACACTATTGTCAATAAAATAATATTAATTTTTTTCAAAAAAATAACAGGATTCAGAGAATCCTGTCAAATGGTTTATAAGGTGAGGATGAATGCTAAGGCAATTAAAGCGATTCCAGTCATGATTAAGTATAATAACCTCATGAAATGTATTTTCGCTCCATTCGCTCTTAAAACAGAGACGATTCCAGACTTCCATGCTCTTCTGGAATACGCATAGGAAAGCGGGGTATTAAAGGTTTCTGTACTAACATTGACATTGGCGTGATATTGTATCAACAACTTCACCATTTCCAGGTTGCGATGATAGATGGCATTCATAATCGGATAGAAACGGCTTTTCTTGAATTTTACAGGGATGTTTGGATCTGCGCCGCGTTCCAAAAGAAGTTTCATCACTTCAAGGTCATTGTGAAATGCTGGGTCTATCAATAAAGGAATCTTGTATTTATTGTGAAACTCGATATCAATTCCAGGAATGAGTTCTTTGATCATTTTAGAGGAATACTTTCTCATCAGTAGCAAGTAAGGCGTTGAATCATTGTCAATGAGTGTATTGAAGTTCACTCCAACGCTTTCTAATTGTTCGATGACGTGTTGGTTCGATTCGGAGAATGCAAGCCTCACCAGTTTCATCTTATCTTGATATTCCAAATGACCCTCAGAAATAAAATAATCGTAACAGTCATTTGAATGATACACTGTCGCAATCTCGATTACTGTATACCCATCTTCAGCCGGTTTGAAGATATCAATCTCAAGCTCTTCGATTTCTTTTAGAATCTCTAAATTATCATATTCAATCGCATTATGCGCGATTGAATATCCAAAAGCATCAACGACTTCTTTATTAAAATTTTCCTTATGAAGCAAATAGGAAGCGAACATGGTGTTTTTCGTCTCCAAAGCTACAGAAAACAAACTTTGTCCATTCGGAAAAACATAATTGACATCGATAAATTTCTTGAAAAGCAAATACTTAATCCCTTTAACCAAATTCATTTCAATCATCATCTTAAAAGGACCGATTTTAACCATTTCTATGGGGTCTTTCACAATTTTGACAACAGCGAAGTCAATCAAAATCTCGCTTTCTCCATAAGGAATGATTTCTGCAGGAAGAATCCCTTGATTGTTGGCAATATGATAATCAGCGCCTTTATTCATCAAAACAAAAAAGCAATCTTCCTTGCCAAACGCAGCGGATAAAAATAATGCCGTGTTTCCATATCCATCTTTTTCGTCGATTGGAAGTCCAATCGACAACAGATAACTCATAATTTTAACTGCATTGTATCTCGCAGCGAAATGAAGAAGCGTTTCATCCATGTTTGTGAGTAAGGACGTTTCAATGTCCCCTTGTTCATGTAAAGCTTTGAACATGTGGACATTGTCTTTTTCAAGAAGACCATCTATCAAGTTTGCATATTCTTGCATTTCTTCATCATAAAGTTCTTTATAAACAAGCCTATGCCATTCGCCTAAGAAGAATTCATCAGGGATGTCTTCAGGAATCATTTCAAGTGTGGATTTTGATCCTATGGCGTCAATAAAGAATTGAACATAAGGGCTTTTGACATTAAAGAAATGCTGTTCAATCAAGTTCTTTTCTTCACCCTCAAGGTTTCGAAATAATTCATAAAGCTCTAAGAACTTGATTTCTTGATTGGGGAGAAATCCGTATAAAGGGAAGAGGGTTGAAATAATCATATCTTCTCCCCACTGACTGATATAAGTCTCTTCTTTCAGTTCAGCCACCACAAAAAATGGAACAAGAAAAGGATGCTTGTCCGCATAAGACAATTGTTCTAGGCGTTCCTGAAATGGTAACTTTAAATCAGATTTCTTCAATTCTATTACCTCTCGTTTGGAATGATATATTGATAGCCTTTAATAATGGAATCTACTTCTTCTTTGATTTCATCTGGAATCAGTGTCTGTGAATGAAACAATTCATTGAGTAAGTAGTGAGAAAATGCAATTGCATCTATTTCAATGGATTGATGGAGATATTCTGAAGCCATTTCAACTCCAGGGTTTTTGTAAGATAAAAAATCTTTTCTCCATGAATCTACTGTTTCTTTTTTTTCGGTGTATTTTAATCCTGGATGAAAATCAGTATTTAGTTTCTGATATGCATGTCTTGTCTCATGAAATGCGATAGATAATACCTCTGTCATTTCAGCATTAGAAATCCAGTCAAGGTTAAATGTGATTAAGTACTTTTCTGGAGAAAAGATACTGGCTCCACCATTCTTTGTAAACGTAGAGCCTTCGAAGAAATCTACATTCACCTGAGTGATGCCTAAAATCTTGGA
>CAZNOO010000039.1:0-8656 GCA_964574705.1 uncultured Candidatus Izemoplasmatales bacterium | reverse complement strand
CTTAAAGGATTACTTTCTTTTTTTATAGTGTCTACTTTAGAGGTATCATATCAATGCGATGAGTGTCTTTTTATCGTCTATATTTTTTAAATGTTTCGTAGGTCATTTCAAGCATCCTAACACTTCTATCGATGTCGATGTAAGCACAATGTGTAAAGAGTGCATCGACAACGCTTAACTGTGAAATACGAGAAGTCATAGCTGCACTTCTGAATTCCCCTTCTAGCGAAGACGTGAAAAGTACAATATCGGAAAGTTCAGATAACAGAGATGATCCCAGTTTGACAATACTGATGATTTTTGCCTTTTTGTCACGTGCTAAGAGAGCGGCGCTGATGATTTCTTTTGTCTTTCCAGAATTCGAGATGCAGACGACAACATCGTTCGGGCCAATGAAACTGGCATCGACCAACTGTTCGTGCGACTCGCCTTGGGCAATACAGAACTTGTTGATTCTGCGAAGTTTCATTTCCAAGTCTTTACAAACTAGGAAAGAAGATCCTTTTCCAAAAATCAGGACTTTATGAGCGCTCATAATGATTCTGGCAGCGGTGTTCAACGCTTTTTCATCATGGAGCTTCAATGTCTCTTCTAAGATTCGAATATTGTTTTCGATGACTGATTTTCCATAATTGGAGTCTTTCGCCAAAATTACATCTGTATATTCAAAGTTTTCAGGAATTTCGACTTTAGCATTTGCCAAAATAAAATCAATTTTAAAATCCTTGAAGCCTTTATACCCCAGCTTTTTACACATCCGCACAACTGAAGCGGGTGACGTATACGCAGCTTCTGCGATTTTTTCAACATTGAAATCTTTTAAAACTGCTTTGTTTTCAATTAGATAATCCAAGACTACTTTTTCAGACATGCTCAGTTCTTCTTTGTACTTGAGCATATTCAACATGATACTAATAGTATCACCTCATTTTTTCTCGGTTTTTCCGTTTAGAATCTAATCCAATTATATCACTCCACCCGAAAAAAAGATAGATGAATTGAATAGTTTTTTTCAGTGGTGTTTTCATTGTTCTTTCAAAGAAAGAAAGACAAATGAGGTTTACACGTTTGTCTTTCAAATGGGCTGATTTTTAGTATTAAATGATTTTTCCTGGGTTTAAAATCTGATTGGGGTCAAAGACTTGTTTGATTCCTCTCATCAACTTTATTTGTGAATGACCCACCTGTTGTTCTAGATATTCCTTTTTTGCATATCCGATTCCGTGCTCGCCAGATACGAGACCGCCCATTTCAAATGCTTTTTGATAGAGCAATTGAAAGCCTTGTTGAAGGACACTTTTCCAGTCTTGATCTATCATCTCGTCTTTGCAGAAATAGATGTGAAGGTTTCCATCCCCTGCATGTCCAAAATAGGGGATTCTGACATTTAACTTGTCACTTACTTCTCTTGTGAAAGAAAGGAATTCGGTTATTTCGCTTCGAGGAAGAACTACGTCACACTCATCAATTTGCGTTGTACTCGCTTTGATGGCTTCTAGGAAAGCACCTCTCGCACTCCATACGCTGCTCTTTCTTTCGTCTGTATCAATTAAGAAAGCATCGAGTGCATTGAATTGTTCGATGCAAGCGCGACTAACTTCTTCTATGTCTTGTTCAGTTTGAACTTTTGAATTGCCGTCAAAACTGATGAGCAGATACGCTTCGAAGTTTGCATTTGGAATCTTTTTCCCGAGATATTCTTCACTATATTTAAGCGCTTGTTTATCCATGAATTCGACAGCCGTTGGAAGTGACTGTAATGAAATCACTTTAGGAACTGCTTCGATGGCTTCAATTCGATTTTTGAAAGGAACCAAAAGGCTAAGGGATTGTTTGGGGAGTGGAATTAATTTCAATGTCGCTTCAACAATGATTCCAAGCGTTCCTTCACTTCCAATGATTAAATCCTTAATCGAATATCCTGTCGAATTTTTAACAACCTTGCCACCAGTCTTGATGAATTCCCCACTTGGAAGTACGACTTCCAGTCCTCTAATCCAGTCTCTGGTTACTCCATACTTGACTGCTCTCATTCCTCCAGCGTTGGTCGAAATGTTTCCTCCGATGGTCGCACTTTTCTCACCGGGATCGGGCCCATAGAAAAAATGTTGTTTTTCAACGTATTCATAGATTTCAAAAAGTAATACACCGGGTTCAACCCGCAAAGTCATATTGACTTCATCCAGTTCAAGAATATGATTCATCTTAGAAGTATCCATAAGGATTCCTCCATAAATTGGAACGCAAGCACCTACAAGTCCGGTACCCGTCCCTCTGACAGTTACTGGAATTAGGTTAAGGTTGGCGTATTTCATTATTTTGGAAACTTGATCTTTATTTGTAATATACACGTGCGCTTCAGGAGCGTGCTGAATGGTACCAAGTTCGTCGTGAGAAAAATCTGCTTCAATTTCATCCAAGACAAAAAGATTGTCGATTCCGACAATGGATTCTAAAAATACAAAATCTGTTTGAGTCATCGTTTTATATTTCATCTTTACACCTGCCGGATTTCATCAATCAATTCAGTCAATTTTGGAAGGATTTCATAAATGTCTCCTAGGATGGAATAATGACTGATTTCAAATAATTTATTATGTGGGTCATTGTTGACGGAAATGATGAATTCAGATTCTTTCATGCCTTCAATGAATTGAACCGAGCCGCTCACACCGAGTGCAATCAACAGTTTTGGCTTAACGGTGCGGCCACTTAACCCAACTTGTCTTCGGGCGTCAATCCAACCATTTTCGATTAAAGGCCTTGTGCATGCAATTTCTGCATTCAGTTTTTTTCGAAGTGGTTCTACAAGTTCCAAGTCCTTTTGTTTTCTAAAAGCTCTACCTACGACAATGATGGTTTCGGCTTCACTGATATCGCTGGCTTGGGGCTTTTCCTCAACATTAAGAACAATAATGTTTTCAGTGATTCCAATACTTTTGGTATCCTCTTTTTGAACTACCCCATGAGGGGTTTCAAGTGCAGGTTCCGAAAACATTTTATATCTTACCGTCGCAAGTTGTGGACGGTGATTGAGGGTCTTAATCTTAGCCATAATGTTTCCGCCAAACGCAGGACGAATTTGCATGAGGTCACCAACGGGTGTCATTTCCAATTTTGTACAATCCGCTGTTAATCCTGTTTTTAATCGAGCTGCGACCCTTGGGGCGAAACTTCTTCCACGTGCGGTGCCACCAAACAAGATTACATTTACTTTATGATTTTGAAAGAAGTTTTCCATGACTGAAGTGTAAGTTTCAACATTGAATTCGTCGAAACGCTTGTCATCATAGACGTATATTTTATCTACGCCTCTTTTCAATATTTCTTCAGACATTGATCCTGTATTCGATCCAATTAAGATTGCAGATACTGTTTCACCTGTGACTTGTGCCAACTCTTTTGCTTTTCCAATCAATTCAAAAGAAACTCTATGTATCGTATTTTTACGATGTTCAACGTACACTGCTATTCCTGAATATTGACTTTTATCAATGGTGATTACCGGAGAATCCAAGAATTCACAAACACCTGCAGGGCCTTTATTGACACAGATTTTGCATACTTTGCATGCAGCGTTAATCGACAATACATTACCATAATAATCAAATGCCTGAAAAGGACACAATTCGATTAACGCTTGTGCAATTTGAGGATTGACTTTTTCTTGGTTGATTTTGATTTGGCTCATAGCGACTCCTAAAGATATCTTTTGTCTTTTAATAGGTCTCTAATTCTGCTTGCTTGTTCTTCAGGGGAACACCTCAGCAAGACCGATTGATTATTTTTGATGGGTGGAAAGATTTCATCTACTTGCGTTGGCGAACCTTTCAATCCATAATGGTCTTTATTTTGATCCTTCAAATCTTTGAAGGTAACGACGTTTATTGTAACTTTCTCCATTGCCATCTTACGCTTGAATGAGGGTAACCTTGGGACGTTAAATCCTTTTTCAATGGTAATGAGTGCTGGAAGTTTCATCTCTATAATTTCATCAAATTCGTCATAGGATGACTTAACAATGATGGAGTGATCTTTGATTTCAAGGATTTCTTTGACGTAGGTCACATGGGGAATGGAAAGAAATTCCGCTATTTCAGGACCAACCTGTGCTGTGTCTCCATCCGTTGTTTGTTTTCCACATATAATTAAATCATAATTTCCAATAAGCTGAATCAGCTGACTAATCGTGTAAGACGTTGCTAAAACATCCGCTCCAGCAAAGACCTTGTCGGTCAAAAGTGAGGCTTTGTCTGCGCCCATATGCAATGCTTCTTCTAACACCTTTTTTGCGGAAGGAGGTCCCATGGTTATCGCATGGATTTCCCAATTCATATTTTTTTCTTTGACTAAAAAAGCGGTCTCCAAAGCGTATAAATCATACGGATTCATCTTGACGTTGTTACCATCGCGAATCAATACGCCGGTTACAGGATCAACGTTGACTTTTGATGAAGCAGGGACTTGTTTGATACAGGTAATTATCTTCATAAACACACCTCAAAATACTCTTCACTTTAACATACCACAGAATATTAAAAAAGGAAACTCTTGAAATAAAATACCTCTTTGTTTTTTCAAAAACAGGTAATTTTATTCATTCAAGAAAGAAAAAGAATCGGAAATATTCCCGATTCTTTGGTTCTAGGTATTTGGAAGTGTTGCCGGAACATCTATAATCGATAGCCAAACATCACGAATGTCACTGTCCATCACGGTTAAGAACTGCTCATAAATATTTTCGGATTTGAAATCCAAAGTATTGTAAACAAGTTTCTCGTCCATATCCAGATAAGCATTTGTCTCCAATGTTTCAAGGTACTCAAGTGTCATCTCTGGATGATTGAAGTCCATTCCATATTCACTCAAGTTGATGATGTTGTCTGTGATTGTGCCTATCGCATATTCTTTCCGAAGTCCAAGATGCGCAAACATGGGATTGATATAAGCGTTTAGCCGGTCTTGACCCCACTCAAAGATGTTCGTATCATCAACGAAAACCCCATCGCCTTCAACGGTATTGTAGACTTCCATCAATTGAACAACGGAGTAATCCCATCCAGTCGCTTCCAGGAGCTCCCAAGTCAAGCCAATCGAGTCTGGAGAAAACAATCCTTTATCATAAGAAAAATAGACACCTTTGGTATTGAAGAATGAAATGAAGACGAATGTGGCTTCTATTCCTTCGGATATTGTATATTCAATATTATCTACAGCGTCATACCATCCAATCAAAAATTCTCCTGTAGGCCTTCCTGAAAATCTTGTAAATCCATGGTCTACAAACCCAATAAATTGATAATCAATGTAGCCGTCTGAACTATAGTTGATTAACGTCTGATGATCATACTCAACAAACTCCAAGTAATTAAATCCAGCAAGTTCTTCGTAAGTTCCGCCATTGAAGCTCACAAAAGAGAAATGTTCAAATTCATCAAAGCCAAACTTTAAATATTCTCCTCTATCATCTGAAAAATAATGAAGCAAAGCGTAGCCGTCGGATAAATCATAGAAAATGATATGCATAGGTTCGAAAGAAAAGACCTCAATTTCAATGTCTAGAACAACATTAAACTCAATGGTTTCAAAATCAATGGAGTTCTTAATTCCATTCAGCAGATATGCGTATTCAAAGGCAAATGATAAATCACCTTTTCCGCCAAGCCAACTTTCCTGTTGGTTATAAGTGTCCGCATAATCTTCTGGATAATAGACATCATCCGGTGTGTAACTTAAATTCATGACTGGTTTTTGAAAGTTGCAAAGACTAACAGCTTCCTCGCTAACTTCTTCTTCCGTCAAAGATTCAAGTTTTGTGACAGTTTGATTATAGGTTTCGACAAAATGTTCTCTGCTGGGGACAAATTCTTCTGAAGATATTGTTGTTGATGTTGATGAAGATGAAGTGGTAGTCGTCGTTTTTTCAGATATGTTCGCGGTTTGGCATCCGCCTAACAATAATAATAGGAATAGAAGTATTAATTTCTTCATTGTCGCTCCTCCAAATGAAATAATAACTATAGATAGACTCTTCATTCATTATAAATTATTGAATTCAAATTCACAACATGAAAATCAAAAAAACCGCAGATTCCTCTACGGTTTTCTTTTTTAGAAAGAAGCCTGGCAACGTCCTACTCTTGCACAAACGTACTACCATCGGCGCTGAAGTGCTTAACTACTGTGTTCGGTATGGGAACAGGTGTGTCCACTTCGCCATCGTCACCAGACTCTTCTTTCAAAACTGGATATACTGTAATAATGCAAAGTTAAGTCCTCGACCTATTAGTACCAGTCAGCTAAACACGTCACCGTGCGTACACCTCTGGCCTATCAACCTCATCATCTCTAAGGGGTCTTACTTCTTACGAATGGGAAATCTCATCTTAGGGGGGGCTTCACGCTTAGATGCTTTCAGCGTTTATCCCTTCCGCTCTTAGCTACCCAGCTATGGCCTTGGCAGGCCAACTGGTGCACCATTGGAGCGTCCATCCCGGTCCTCTCGTACTAAGGACAGCTCCCTTCAAATTTCCAACGCCCGCGACAGATAGGGACCGAACTGTCTCACGACGTTCTGAACCCAGCTCACGTACCGCTTTAATGGGCGAACAGCCCAACCCTTGGAAGCGACTCCACCTCCAGGATGCGATGAGCCGACATCGAGGTGCCAAACAACTTCGTCGATGTGTACTCTTGGAAGTTATCAGCCTGTTATCCCCAGGGTAACTTTTATCCGTTGATTGACGGCCCTTCCATTCGGGACCGCCAGTTCACTATGACCGACTTTCGTCTCTGCTCGACATGTTCGTCTCGCAGTCAAGCTGGTTTATGCCATTACACTCTACGAATGATTCCCAACCATTCTGAACCAACCTTTGTGCGCCTCCGTTACTCTTTGGGAGGCGACCGCCCCAGTCAAACTGACCACCAGACACTGTCCCCCGGATTACACATCCGCAGGTTAGACATTCAATAATTAAAGGGTGGTATCCCAACGTTGACTCCACCGAAACTAACGTTCCGGCTTCACAGTCTCCCACCTATCCTGTACATCAAGTACCGAATGTCAATATCAAGCTACAGTAAAGCTCCATGGGGTCTTTCCGTCTAGTCGCGGGTAACCTGCATCTTCACAGGTACTAAAATTTCACCGAGTCCCTTGTTGAGACAGTGCCCAAGTCATTACACCATTCGTGCGGGACAGAACTTACCTGTCAAGGAATTTCGCTACCTTAGGACCGTTATAGTTACGGCCGCCGTTCACTGGGGCTTCAATTCAAAGCTTCGCTTGCGCTAACCTCTCCTCTTAACCTTCCAGCACTGGGCAGGTGTCAGCTCCTATACTTCATCTTACGATTTAGCAGAAACCTGTGTTTTTGGTAAACAGTTGCTTGGGCCGCTTCTCTGCGGCTTTTATTTCTAAAAGCTCCCCTTCTCGCGAACTTACGGGGTCAATTTGCCGAGTTCCTTAACAAGGGTTATCTCGCGCGTCTTTAGATTCTCTCCTCGTCCACCTGTGTCGGTTTGCGGTACAGGTACTTGTTAGATTATCCCTAGAAGTTTTTCTTGAAAGTCTAGATTCACCAGACTTGCGTCATCAGTGCTCAGGATATGTGTGATGCGGATTTGCCTACATCACTCCCTAGCAGCCTTAAACCCAAATCCATTAATGGGCTCTGGTTATCTTCCTTTGTCACTCCATCAGTCTAGCAAGTAGTACAGGAATATCAACCTGTTGTCCATCAGCTACGCTCTTCAGCCTCACCTTAGGACCTGACTAACCCAGGGCGGACGAACCTTCCCCTGGAAACCTTGGACTTTTGACGGATGGGATTCTCACCCATCTTTTCGTTACTCATACCGGCATTCTCACTTCCAAGCGCTCCAGTAGTCCTCACGATCTACCTTCATTGCCCTTGGAACGCTCACCTACCAATCCATATTAATATGAATTCCGCAGTTTCGGTATTATGCTTAGCCCCGGTACATTTTCGGCGCGGACCTATTCGACTAGTGAGCTGTTACGCACTCTTTAAAGGATGGCTGCTTCTGAGCCAACCTCCTAGCTGTCTGGACGGATCCACATCCTTTCCCACTTAGCATAAATTTTGGGACCTTAACTGGCGATCTGGGCTGTTTCCCTCTTGACCACGAACCTTATCACCCGTAGTCTGACTGCCGGATATGTTTGTTGGTATTCAGAGTTTGATTGTATTCAGTACCCCTAGATGAGGCCATCAGACATTCAGTGCTTTACCCCCAACAAACTTGACTCCGACGCTAGCCCTAAAGCTATTTCGGTGAGAACCAGCTATCTCCGAGCTCGATTGGAATTTCTCCCCTAGACACAAGTCATCCGGGCCCTTTTCAACGGACTGCGGTTCGGTCCTCCATTGGGTGTTACCCCAACTTCAACCTGCTCATGTCTAGCTCGCACGGTTTCGGGTCTACAACATTGTACTTTGCCGCCCTATTCAGACTCGCTTTCGCTTCGGCTCCGACCCTTCAGTCTTAACCTTGCACAATATCATAACTCGCCGGTTCATTCTACAAAAGGCACGCCATCACCCATTAACGGGCTCTGACTTGTTGTAAGCATATGGTTTCAGGTTCTCTTTCACTCCCCTCCCGGGGTTCTTTTCACCTTTCCCTCACG
>CAZNOO010000038.1:0-8741 GCA_964574705.1 uncultured Candidatus Izemoplasmatales bacterium | reverse complement strand
AATCTGCGAATGCCTTAAATTTATTCTCTTGCCGTTTTAATCAATTCTCCAAATTCAAACCCGAAAGAGATGCAATCTTCAAGTTGAGAGTTCGAAGGATTAAACCTTATTCGAAGACCATCAATGGTCTTCATTTTTAATTGTTTTAATCGTTCCATCATGAATTTAACGGCTTCTCCGCTCCATCCATAAGATCCGAATGCAGAAGCGAATTTCCCGCCTTCAATCTGTGGATTCAAAAGCGATAATACGTCCCATGCAGGCTTTACGGCATCTCCTAGAATCGTCGTTGAACCAATTAAGAATCCATCTGCCTTGCGTATACGCATTGCAGCCTCGCTCGCAGGTGTTTCCACAAGGTCGTAGACTTCGACATGGACTTTGCCATCAAACGCCTTTTTGATGCCTTCAACGATGGCAGGGACCATTTTTCTGGTATATCCGTAGACGCTTGTGTATGGTATGACAATCAAAGGAACAACATTCTTCGTTTCAAGTTCTCCCCATCTTCGGTAAAGTTCTTTTGCATGTTCCAAAAATGTTTCGTCAACGACGGCACCGTGGCTCGTAGCGACGTATTTGATTTTCAGACTTTCAATCAGATTAAGTGCTCTTAAAACGTCATGTTTGAAAGGTTCCATGATGCATTCAAAATAATATTTCATCGACGCAACATATTCTTCTCTATCTATCATGTATTTTGATAAGACACCTTCAAAAGAATAATGTGCTCCGAAGTAATCACAAGTAAAAAGAACTTCATCTTCTTCCGCGTAGGTAAACATCGTGTCAGGCCAATGAAGATTTGGTTGAATCATAAAAGACAGGGTCTTGTCGCCTAAGGATATTTTCAAATCATCTTTTGCCCGAATCGATTGAAATGGAACGTTGACGATTTCCTTTAAATTCGATAATCCGGGAGCGGAAGCAATCACTGTAATGTTTGGGTTTTTTTCTAAAATCTTGACCACACTTCCAGAGTGATCGGGTTCTGTATGGTTCAATATCAAATAATCGATTTTTGAAATGTCAATTAAGGATTCCACTTTTGTGATGAAATCATCAGAGTAGTTCTCTTTTGCAGTATCGATAATTGCACTTTTCTCGCTACCAATCAAAAGATAAGCATTGTATGTAGATCCGAACTGAGTATACATCGTAATGTCGAATACTCTTAACGTGGGATCGTTGACACCAACCCAATAGATGCCTTCGGTCAGTTTAAATGTGTTTTTTTGCATTGTTATACACCTCGACTCTATTATACTTGAAAGGGCAGATTATCTCAAAGAATATGATTATATTCTCCCTTGAAAACGTTTGAATTAATAAACACCTAATTCAGTAAGTGATGGCATGGAATTCATCGCGCCGACTTTTGAAACAACGATTGATGAAACCTTATTTGCAAATTCCAGATATTTTAGATAGGACTGCGGATTGGATAATAGATTGCTGGGATTCTTATTCTCTTGTAGCAATTGATAAAGTATCGCACCAATAAATGCATCTCCTGCACCGGTTGTGTCAATGGCAGTAACTTTATATCCTGGATGATTGAACACGTCTCCGCTTTTCAGGTAGCAAGTCGCTCCATGCTCTCCTTTGGTAATGAAAATCAGGTGGACACTTCCGATAAAACAGTCTTTCACTGCCTTTTCTTCAGGAAGACCATCACATAAGTAAGTGAGCTCTTCAACACTGAGTTTTAAGATGTGAGCAAGGGGAATATATCTCCAAACTGTTTCTTTGAGAGTATCAGTGTCAGGCCACAAAGAAAATCTCAGATTGGGGTCGAAACTAATCAATATCTTCTTTTCGTTTGCTATCTGAATTGCTTTTCGGTGTGCATAACGAACAGGGAAATCGACAAGATCAACGCTTCCGAAATGAAGGATGTCTCCCGTATTAAAAACGTCAGGATTGATTTCTTCTGAATCCAAATATAAATCGCTTGAGGGGTTTCGATAAAATGTAAAGTCACGCTCACCATTATCCTTTAAAGATACAAACGCGAGCGGTGTATTATATAATTCAGTTCGTTTGATTTGAGAGATATCAACTTTGTAATTTAAAAGCGTTTGCTCTAAGAAATCGCCGAATCCATCATTTCCGAGTTTTGAGATCATTAAAGAGGGTTTTCCAAGTCTAGCGACGCAAACAGATACGTTTCCTGGAGCGCCTCCAGGATTCTTTTGAAAGGTTGAAACATCTTTGATGAGGCCTTTTTCCTTAGCGGTAAAATCAATTAGCAATTCACCTAAGCAAATCAGTTTGTTTTCCATGGAATCACATCCCTCCTGAGATTCATTATACCATAATATGAAAATTTAGAAAAATTGCTCAAAAATATTAAAAATTTTGTTATAATGAAGACAATATTTTTTGGGAGGACCGCCATGAAAGAATACATCATCGTTACCGATTCCTGTGTTGACATCCCCGATTCGCTCGCGAAAGAACTGGAACTTGTCATTTTACCGCTGAAAGTGAGTGCCGAAGGAAAAGAATACCAGAATTATTTAGATGAAAGAGAAATCAAATCGAAGGAATTCTATCAATTACTGAGAAGCCATATTAAGACAACGACAGCACAAGCCACACCTCAAGAGTTTTTGGATGTCTTCACCCCGATTTTGAAATCAGGTAAAGACATTCTTTCAATTTCTTTTTCCTCTGCTCTTTCAGGAACTTATAACTCTTCTTTGATTGCTCAAAAAGAGTTGTTAGATACTTACCCTGAAGCAAAAATTGAATGTATTGATTCATTGTGTGCTTCCATGGGTCAAGGCTTACTATTAACCATGGCAGGCAGAAACAGACTTGCAGGAGCTTCGTTACAAGAAAACAAAGAATTTGTCGAAAGCAATAAAATGAAAGTATCTCATTTGTTTACAGTTGATGACTTGGGTCATTTACGTAGAGGCGGAAGATTGTCCGCAGGAAAAGAACTTCTCGGTAATTTATTGAACGTCAAACCTCTTCTCCATGTTTCAGGAGAAGGAAAACTCGTCGTGTACGGAAAAGGCAGAGGAAGAATCAAATCACTTCATTCTCTTGTTACCCGCATGGAAGAGACCTATCAAGGAGATGAAAATTCACTCGTTTACATTTCTCACGGAGATGCTTTAGACGATGCTGTCTTTTTAAAGGGATTGATATTATCCAGATTACCTGTAAAGGAAAGTCAAATTTTAATTAACCCTATTGGTCCAGTGATTGGAAGTCATTCCGGCGTTGGCACAATGGCACTGTTTTATATCGGAAAAGATCGCTTGTAAAAAAGAATAAAACAAGAGCCCAGGAATTTTTCCTAGGCTCTTTTTAATTTCTAATATCCTGTAAACACATCAAATTTAATGTTTTCAGTCACAATTCCATGTTCTGTCAGCAGCCCTGTAAGTCCTTTGACAAAGCCGGGACTTCCGGATAAGTAATAATAAGAATCATTGAGATGCATTGCAGCCACTTCTATAATCGCTTTTTGAGTGGGTTCAATATCTGCTGCATAATGAATTTCAAGATTGCTTAAGTTCTCAAGTTCTTCTTTGAACGGATAGGACGCTTGAAGCTCAGAATAGATCAATACATCTTTTCGAGTTTTAACGTTTCTGCTCTTCGAAAGAATCATGCTTCTGATGGGGGTAATTCCGATTCCTCCTGCAATAAAAATCGCGTCTCTTGATAGGTCTAATACAAACTCTCCTCTAGGAGCATTCATCGTCACCAATTCTCCGGGCTGTAAAGCAAGGAGTTTTTCTTTATAGGAGCTCGGAGCTTCAATGATTCTAGTTGCCATCTTTATGACTTCTTCGTCAGATGTGGAAGCGATACTGAAAGCACGTAGTTTTCTTCCTTCAATTTCTTTGCCAACGATTCCAAAAACGCCAAACTGACCTTCCACGAATGAAAAGCCTTCAGGTTTCTTAAAATCGAAGCAATAATACTCATTTTCCAAATGTTCCATTTTCAATAATGGAATTGTGTATTCAGATGGATTATTCAAAATAACACCTCAGTTCAGTAATTTCATTGTTTTAAAAGATAAATCCTACCAAGTATAGTTTAACATAAAATGGATTGAAATTGATGCAAAAGAATAAAACTCAAAACAGATATTTATTCAATTGGTAAAACTCTCTTTTTCTTTCGATACTGCACAAGAAAAGCTCCAAATGTAATAATCAAGAGGCTCACAACCGCCTTGACTGTCACAGTTTCATCCAGGAAAATCCAAGCAAGGATTGCAATTTGGATTAACATCGTATTATTAATGATACTCGTTTCAATCGATGACAATACTTGCATTGTTTTGTTCCAAATCGTGAAGGCAATTGCCGTATTCACAATGGCTAACCAAACAATTAAATAAATCGAAGTTGAAGTTAACACAGGGAAGGGTTCTGAAGCGACACCAGTCATCAATAACAACAGTCCACCGATTCCCATGCTGACGGAAGTAACTACAGTCGGTGAAACGGTTTTCGTTTTATTAATGTTTCTACCCAAAACCGTGGCGATTGCATTCGAGAACAAACCTACAAACATTACAATATATCCTATGGTGCTCCCCCATTCTGTATCCATTGGGAAAAAGTAGAGTACAACACCTAAGAGAAAAATAACCATTCCACAAATATTGTTTTTTGTTGGACTTTCATTGATATACTTCGTCGCAAATAACAACACTAAAACTGGTGTAAAGTTTAGAATGAGAGAAACTTGTATTGCAGGCAAATAGTATAGTCCCAAGAATTGGGCTCCTTGAGTTAGAAAATACATTGTAAAAGCTAGCAATATCAATTTTATCCAATGTTTCTTGTCAATATTACGAAGCTCATGAACTCTTTTTGTAATCAATAAATAGAGAAATAAGATAATAGCTGCCAAGGTGTATCGTAATCCTGCAAAGGTAAGGGGAGGCATATTAGCTAAGCCTTCTTTAACCAACACCCAAGAGGTTGACCATAAAAAAGTAACAAATAAGGCAAGTAAGATTGAAAATAAGTGTTTTTTATCTTTCATGTTTGCTCCCTCGGTAATTCATTGTAGTGTGAAACCAATTGACTAATATTGTTTATTTTAAGATTGAGAAATGTTCTATATTATAGAAGTTTTGCTCTTAGTCCTTAAAGAATTTCACGAATACTTTCACGATTTCAGGATCGAACTGAGTGCCTGAACATCTTATAATTTCCTCGAAAGCCTCGTCTTTGGACAGTTGTTTTCGGTATGTCTTGAATGCTGTCAAGGCATCGTAGGCTTCTACAATGGCAATCACTCTAGCGCTTAGAAGAATTTCTTCCCCCTTTAATCCTTTCGGATATCCTGTACCATCCCATTTTTCATGATGTTGCAATACGGTTGGGGCAATCGCGGAAAAGGCTTGTGAAGAATTTAAAATCCTATATCCTGCTTCTGCGTGACTCTTTACCTGAATCCATTCTCTTCTAGTCAGTTTTCCTTTTTTATACAATACTTTTTCATCGACGGCTATTTTGCCAATATCATGCATCGCACCTGCAATCTTCAACTTGTGAATTTCTTTGGGAGGCAAGCCAAGATATTTTCCCATCTGCTCGCATAAGGATCCCACCCTTTTTGAATGTTCTTTTTCGTTTCGATACTTGTCAAACATTGTTTTCAAAATCAATATAACCGTCTTTTTTACCAAATCGCGCTTTTCAGTTTGCTTCTCATGTTCAAGCATTTCTTCAGCATCTTTCATGATGTCAAAGATATCTTCACTTTGGTCTGTTTTTGTATTGTATCCAAATGAAACAGAAATTTCGAGGGTATTGCTCGGAAGATGGAAGATTTGACTTTTGATTTTCTCTATTTTTTGTAACGCCTTAGAGGGGTCTGTATTTAAGAGAATACATGCGAATTCGTCGTTTTCGATTCTCGCTAGAAGATCCCCTTTATGACAAGCCCTCTGAAAAATGGATGAAAATGATTTTAAGAGTTTGTCCCCAACACGACATCCCAAAGAATCGTTGACCAGTTTCAGTTTGTTTACATCGCAAAGCACTATGGTCAAGGGCAAGTTCTCTTGAATGTCGAGCTTCGGAAGTTCTTCCATGAAGTATAAACGATTATGAAGGCCTGTGAACGAATCGTGGTATTTTAAATATTGCTCTTTTTGAAGAATTTCATTTTGTTCAGATATCGTTAAAAAAGAGTCATCAACAGTGTTTTCGACTTTCATTCTGTTCTCTTCTTGACTCCGATTTGAATTCATTAAATTTGTGTTGTTCGTCTTATTCTTATTGTCGTTTTCCAAAATAGTATCCTTTCCTCCGGTAATTTTGAATTGATTCATAATCGTTCTTTAAATAACAAATGGTATCAAAGGTCTCGTGTTTTGCACTCTCAATTGCATATACTTTTATTATACAATATCAAGGAGGTAAGTTGTAGTTCATTTCAAAAATAGAACGAGATGTATTCTGGTTTTGATTGCTTATAAAAAAAACTGAAATATGGTTGTTAGAATTTAAAAATGGCTCTGTTGAGCCATTCGTATAAATGAAACAAAACATTAATAGAATAAAATGTTGAAATAAGTTACGCCAATCAAGTGTGACCTAGAAGAAAAATCCTGCCATACCATAAGAATATGCCGTAATTATTATTATAATTGCGTGTGCAATAATCACGTATAACAAAGCAATTAGTGGATTCTTCTGTGGGAATTTGACCGCGACGACTTTTGCGGCTATTACAATGAGAATGGCGAAGAATAGAATCATGATGTAGGGCCAGAAAAATGAAAAGTCAATATACATCGTCTCATCACGAATCCACATAAAAACATTCATAATGAAGTATAGAATGATTGAAAGCATTCCAGCAAACCAGTAAAACAACTTCGTTCTATATCCAAAGTAATAACATATGAATAATTCGATACCGAGAATCAAAAGTGCGGTGACGATTGAAAATATGATTTTAAAGGCATAATATTGCCATCCGGGCTCTTCAAATGGCAAGCTAGTCGGAACCCAATTCGCTTCTTGAATCGTAATGGTGTTCATATCAAATGTAACATTTCCAGAGTACAAGGTTTGAGTAATGGCTGAAGATGTAATCATTGAGCCATCTTCAAAAATAACGGCTATTTTATAGGTTAAATCCGCCTCATAATCCAAGCCAAAAAAGAATACATGTTCGTTGCTTTGTGATGTCAAGATTGTAATACCACTATATAGTTGTGAAGATGCATACCCTTCTTCGTCCCTATACCCATTCATTGCGTCTTTAAAACTAGCGCTTTCATATTCGCTATCTATCAAAGCATTCATTTGTGAATCGGAGAGTATTGGCGCGGTTTCAACCGGCATTAACACCTCAACTAAAAAAGATTCGCTGGTCGCAAATACTGTAACGTTAATCTCTCGATTAATGGTTGCCCAAGCAGATACTTTGAAGGATGACAATAATACAATCATCATGAATGAAAATAAAAGTGTGATTTTAGAAATAGGTCTCATGTTTATCAATATCACTTTCAAAACAGACGGTTTTATATAACTAAAATCATTATATATTTAATCTGACAAAAATGAAATATGTTATGTGAATTTTAAAAATAAAAAAGTTTACTTCTTTAAAGAAATAAACTTAATTAAATTTCCGGAATAAATACTGCATTATGATTTTGAATTCTTATGAGCGTACATTTGATCATCAGCAATTTTCATTAAATCTTCAATTTTAGAATTTTTATTTTCTGAACTTGCATATCCATACGACAAATTCAAACACAAATGTTTCTTTAAACATTCTTTATTATAAATTTGAACGTATTTATCAATCTCTAATCTGATAGTCTCGGCTGTTTGTGCATTGGTATCAGGCAAAATGGCAATAAATTCATCTCCGCCCATTCTGGCTACTATATCGTTTTCTCTAAAACATTTTTTAATTACTTTCGCAGTGTTGACGATTAATTGATCTCCTTCCAAGTGCCCAAACTTGTCATTCGCCTCTTTTAATCCGTCGATATCAAACATAAATATGCTATATTTATGAAGAAAATTAGGCGTTTTGATGATTTCGTTGATATAAGCACGATTAAAAAGCCCAGTCATACTGTCATGAATGAGTAACTCGCGCATTTCTTTATCCTTTTCTATATATTTTTGGTTTTGATTTTCAATTTGCTCAATTTGCAATTTATTGATGTAACTCGCCAAACCAACCAGTACTGAAGCGATAATGAAAAAAGAGAATAAACTTGCCATGTTTAACTCTAACAATGCTGGACTGGTTACACAAAGAACAATTAATGCAATGAACTGGATTACTGTAAGTAATATTGTTGTTTTTAAAGATAAAAAGATCGAACTTAAATGAATAATGAGGACAATGTATACAATTGGAATTACATCGCCCATTCGTATAGACGCATCAAAAAAGATAGAGACCCATGGGCCTATAATTGCGCTGATCATTGTTAGTAAAGCGGAAATATTGTATTTACTTACCGTGTTTAATTTTAGCGCTACTAATTGAATGATAAGCAACGAAATGACTAAAATGAAATACATAAGTTCGTTTTCGTTTTGTAAGACCACTACCATAATTGAAAGTGTTATTAAAATTAAAATTAATACGATTTGAAAATAAAGAAGAATTAAAGCTCTTCTACCTTCTTGTTCGTTATATTTGGATTGAAAAAAGTTAATCCATTTTTTAATTTTACTCATCATCTGCACCTCGAATCTCATCGATTATCG
>CAZNOO010000037.1:0-8937 GCA_964574705.1 uncultured Candidatus Izemoplasmatales bacterium | reverse complement strand
GAAAATTCCTGTTTTTTTTATATTTGCGGAACAGATAGTTGATTGTGAAACAAATCGATCAATTTCTTTCCAATAAACCCCGTAAAGATCCCGGTTGGAATCGAAAGCAGTATCATGTATGGCAGATAATAAATCAATGTTGGTGTATCCAAAATAAGGATTGCCATGAGAATTTGCCCAATCATATGCATCAGAGCTCCAACGACGGAAACACTCATAATCGATAGGCTTTTTATGTTTTTCAGCAACATCATGGCCAGGATTGCGAAGAGCCCTCCGCTCAAGGAAAGTGAAAAACTGAGAATCGTTGAGACGGGTGAAACCAGCGCAACGACTAAGATTCTAATGATAACGACAATCAAAGCTTCTTTCTTTCCATAAATGTAAAGAATCACAAGTGTGATGATATTCGCGAGACCCAGTTTCACTCCAGGTATGATGAATAAAGTAACAGAAATCATTGATTCGACAATGCTCAAAACAACGCTTGCAGAAATCATGATTCCAAGAAATACAATTTTTTTAAGATTCATAGGCGTTCTTCCAATCTTAAGAAAAATAGACGGGTTCCGTCTATTTTGACTGTCTGATTAAATGGTAAAGCATAACGAGGGGCCAAAAGAAGACTCCGATGGCGACTACCACGAACCAATATTTTTGGCCGAAGAAATCGAAAAAGGTCAAATTAAAGAAAACGGCAAGTCCAACAATTAGAATGTATCCAAACAAGGAAAAGAAAAACTGACTTCTTCTTGCTTGAAGAAGAACTTTTTGTTTTTTCTGTTTTTCGGGATAAGCATTCAAGATGTCGTCCGTGTTTCCAAATTCCTGAATTGATTTTTCAATGGCTTCGTCTACGGGTGTTCCCTGTTCTACCAAGTCTTCTACTTTTTCTTCCAAACTTAACGTTAGGATTTCAATCAATTCTTTTTTGTCGTCTTCATTGAAATAATCTTTTAATAGTTTCGATACAAAGTGTTTTATTTTGTTCATCCAACATCACTTCCCAACATGTCTTTCATGATTTCTCGGAGCAGCTTCCATTCTTCAATCATCTCTTTGTAATAAGCTTTTCCAAGTGAAGTAACACGGTAATATCTTCTTTTTCCGCCATGTGTCTTTTCGCCGGTATAGGAGACAATCAGCTCTCTTGTCTCGAGTCTGCCTACCACGCTGTAAAGCGTCGCTTCCTTGATGTTGAATTTGTTATTGGTTCGATCTTTGATTTCATTTGCTATTTCATATCCGTACATATCTTTTTCCATCAAAAGTTTCAATATGATGGTATCAATATGGCCTCTAATGACATCACTGTGAATCATGGAATCACCCCTAATGGTTTAGTACATATCCAATCGTAATCGCCTTTGGACCGCAATGCGCTCCAACGGCGGGCGTTAATAGATAATCTTTGATTTCTTTGAGTTCCGGTTTCGCTGCCAGTACTTGTTCTCTTAAAGATTGCGCGACTTCAGGATTGTTTGCGTGGATGATAAAAGGTTCAATATCTTTTCCTTTGGTATCATCCAAGAATTTCTCTAAAACGCGATCAACAGCTTTTGAGAACGTTCTGATTTTTTCGACAGTAACCACAGCTCCGGTCTTATCTATCTCCAATAACGGTTTAATCTTCAATACGTCAGCGACAAAGCCTGCAGCGTTGGACAAACGTCCGTTTTTAACCAAAAATTTGAGGTCTTTGACTGCGAAATAAATATGGTTATTGTCTCTGATAAAGGATAGGGCATCAAGAATTTCATTCATTGATTTTCCCTCTTTGGCAAGGTCATGAGCAAGGAATGCCATTTTGCATTGCAGGTATCCGACAGTTTTTGAGTCGAAGACGGTGACTTTGATTCCTTCAACCATGTTTCGTGCGATCATTGCATTTTCATAGATCCCGCTCATTTTAGAGGAAATCGTGATAAATATCGCTTCATCGCAACCTTCATCCCTTAATAATTCATAAGCTTCCAACATGGTTCCTGTGGATGCCATGGCGGTTCTCGGAAAGAGAGAAGGGTCGCTTTCAATCATTTCATAAAATTTGTTTGCGGTGAGTTCTTCAAAATCGACATACTCTTTTCCGCCCATCAAAATCGTGGATCGGATGACGCGAATGTCATAATCATGGGGAATGTAATCAATTGCAGAGTTGGTGCATACTAAAACGCCTAACTTTTTCATAAACAATTCTCCTCACATACTTTATGATTTCATTATATCTGCTTCATGGAATTTGTCAATATTCGCCTCGATTATTGTCTTATCTCTTGTAATTTGAGGGTTTTCTTGGCTTCTTTGAAATCGATAATACGGCTTTTTTGCCTTTTAGTTTTGTAAAGTTGCATTTCGCCATGATTTCATCTGCGTATTTTGGTGGCACAGAAAAGAATGAGAATTCAGTCAAAATCGCGATGTCTTGAATCTCCCTACTTTCAATTCGTACTTTTGAACTGACGAAATCGAGAATGTCGGAAACCACTAAATCGAAGTTCTTTCCAAGATTTAAATGGAATCTTGCTGATTTTGAAGAGTCTCTATCAAATTTCTTTGTTTTGAATTCGAATTCCTCGTTGATGTCTGCACTGTTGATTGCGGCATTGTTTTCGCGTTTAATCATTTTGAGTAAAGCAACGATGATTTGATCTTCAGACAGTTTTGTGCTAATCGCTTTATTCAAGATCTCAAATTCTTCTTCAAAAGTATTTGTTTCAAACGTTCTTGTGATTTCTTCAATCAATTTGTCATTTTTGACATCTTGAACTTTGTCATAGGTTGGAATGTTTCTTTTTTTAATTTTTGAGTTAATGATTCTTTCAATTTCTTCGATTTGTTTCATTTCACCCTTGGAAACCAAGGTAAAGGAATAACCGATGTTTCCGATTCTTCCGGTTCGTCCGATTCGGTGAACATAATAGTCTGCTTTTTCAGGTACGTCGTAGTTGAATACGGCCTCAACGGCTTTGATGTCGAGACCTCTTGCTGCAACGTCTGTCGCAACCAAGACTTCAACCATTCCGGTGTGGAATTTCTTTAAGACGTCGAGTCGAGTTGTTTGAGGAAGATCTCCATGGATTTTATCGCAGTTGATTCCTCTTTCAATCAGTTCTTGTGTCAGTTCGTCCACTTTCACTTTGGTATTGCAAAAAACGAGAGCGAGTTTCGGACGATAGATATTAAGCAGTCTATAGAGGGCTTCTGTCTTATTTTCGCGTTTGACTTTATAGTATTGCTGAACGACATCGGTATTGGTTGATTCTTCTCCAATGACGCGAACATGAACGGGTTCAATCATGTAACTTTTCGCAAGTTGCAAAATCTGCCTTGGCATCGTTGCGGAGAACATCAAGGTTTGTCTTTCGACTGGAAGGGCTTGAAAAACAGTTTCAATGTCTTCTTGGAAGCCCATTTTAAGCATTTCATCCGCTTCGTCTAATACCATAAACTTGACATTTTCAAGCCTTAAGGTTTTTCTTCTTAAGTGGTCAAGTGTACGCCCTGGCGTTCCGACGATGATTTGAGGTTTTTGCTTGAGTGAATAGATCTGTCTAGTAATCGGGTCTCCGCCGAAAACTGTGACAATTTTGCAATTGTCAACGTATTTTGCCATTCTCATCAATTCATCGTGAATTTGGACCGCGAGTTCTCTCGTAGGAGCAAGTATCAACGCTTGAACGACGTTTTCGTTAAAGTCAAGTTTATCCAGAATCGGAATTCCAAACGCTGCGGTTTTACCGGTTCCGGTATGAGAATGTCCGATGACGTCATGTCCTTCCAACAGTAGTGGGATGGTCTGTTTTTGGATGTCTGTAAATTCTACAAACCCCATTTCTTCAATTGCTTTTTCGATTTCTTTTCTTATATCCATAGTTTCTTCTTTCTGCCATACTGACAAGTTATTATAACATAATTTTTGTGATTTTTGAGGAGAATTTTGTCACAAAAAAAAGGGAGCACTACAGCTCTCCTTCTTCTGTAACATCAATGATAGAAATTCCATTTGCTTTGAGATACTTACAAGTAATGCCTTCGCCAGGAATGAGTTTGCCGGTAAAACTACCATCATGAATGGTTTTGTACCCGCAGGACGGAGAGCCGTCCTTTAAAATAGCGTGTTTGCATCCTTCGCTTTGAAGAATGACAAGCGTCGCTTTTTTTCCGCGTTCGAAATAGGCCGTGACATCGTGTCCTTCTTTGTCATAGACGGTTTCTCCGTCTTCCATGATTTCAGAAGGGATGCGAGGCGTCGATAAGCCTCCGAGTTGTTCTGGACAAATCGGAATGACTCTTTTTCCTTTTAGTTTTTTAATCAGGTTGACATCCATATTGGATGCACCATCATATCTGCAGTGAAACCCGAGCAAGCAGGCACTGACCGCAATTACTTGTTCCATAGTACCCCTCTTTACATTTTACTCAAACGAGTCAATGTCAATATTAATTCGTTTGCCAATTCTGGATGCTGCTGCGTAAGATATCGTTCTGATTGCGTTCGCAATCTTGCCACCTTTTCCGATGACGCGACCTAAATCTTCTTTGTTAACAAGCACTTGAATCGTAATGGAAGCTTCATCTTCCGAAAATTTCTTCACCAATAAATCTTCGGGGTGGATTACAAGCGGCGTAACCAAGTCGAGAACTAACTTTTCAAAATTAACTGCCATATAAAGGGGATCCTTACTTCGATTTCTTTGATGCAAGGAAAGCCGCGTTTACGCCAGCTTTAGTGAATAGGTTTTTAACTGTATCGGTTGGTTGAGCACCGTTGCCTAGCCATTTCAATGCTAATTCAGAGTTGATTTGGACAAATGCCGGTTCTTTGGTTGGATCATATTGGCCGATGATTTCCAAGTATTTTCCGTCTCTCGCTTTTTTAGCCTCTGCAGCTACAATGCGATAGAATGGGCGTTTTGTTGTTCCAAATCGTTGAAGTCTAATTTTCACCATGTTCGTTTCCTCCTGTTTATCAAAAATCGTGAATATTGTATCAAAAAAACAAAGAACTGTCAATGTTTTTTTCTTGACAGTTGAATATTTATTCTTCGAACTCTAAATGATCCATGTCAATCAGCGATTCTTCGACTTTTTTGATTGCTTTATTTTGAAGCAATCTAGCCTTCGTACTCTCATAATATGGATCGTCGACAAAACCTACGGCATAGTTTCCTTTGTCGTTGACATAAGTGATATTCACGTGGAATTTCTTGATGTCTTTCAATATTTTTTTGCTTTTAAAGTAGATGATAAATCCTTTTCTTTTAACCATGTGTTCACACTTTCTTGCAGGAATGCAGTGTATCGATGTAGCAACTTTTTAAAATCTCATTTAGATTATTTGAGAATGCTTCAAGTGTTTGATTGAATGCTTGAAGTTTCTGTTGATAATCGATGTAATCTTTATGAGTGTAAAGAACTGTTTTTGCTTCAATGAATCTCTGTGAAATCGCTTTGAAATCCCGATGATAATTCTTATGAGGAAGCGCTTCATCGTATTTGGCTTTTTCTCTATTGAAATTGTCAATCAAGGAGTGCGTCTCATCCTGTTTTAAAAGACGATCTATTGACTTCAGAACATCCTGAAACATTGGAGACTGCTTCAACTCGTCTGATATTTCAAAAGCGTCGAGAATCAAATCTGTTTCATACATAAAATCACCTAGTTCTATTATATCATATTCCTTCAAATAATTTTAGGATATCTTTCTGTGACAGTTCTTTGACTTCACCCGGATAAAGGGCTGAATCGAGAGGCAACCCGCCTATTTGAACTCGTTTGAGATAGACAACTTCCAAAGAAATGGCTTCAAACATCCGTTTGACCTGATGAAATTTACCTTCTGAGATTTTTAGAATGCAAGTGGTCTCGTCGATTTGCTCATAGATTGCTGGTTTTGTCATATAGGGTTGTTCTTTTCCATCATTGATTTGAATGCCCTCTTCCAGTTTTTTGAGTGAAATAATCGGGCTGCTACATTTCACAAAGTAAGATTTATACACTTCATTGTTTGGGCTGATGATTTGATGCATCAATGCACCATCTGTTGTAAGTATCAATAGTCCTTCCGTATCCTTATCAAGTCTTCCTGATATTTTGAAGTCGAACCTTTGATATTTTTCGGGCAATAAATCGATGACGGTTGTATCAATTAAGTCTGAATTAGCAGAAACGACACCTGCAGGTTTATTCATCATTAAAGTGATTGGGTCCTTGTAATAAACGATTTCTTTGTCAAAAGACACTTCGTCTTTATGTGGAAAAATGTTTTCAGAAGCGTCTGTGACCGGGATTCCGTTCACCAAGACGCGCCCTTTCTTGATGAATTCTTTGACTTCTTTTCTTGTGCCAAATTTTAAATTCGATAGAAATTTATCGATTCTCATGTGATTCCTCCTTAGAAAGTTCAGCCAAAACTCTCAAGATTTCAGCGACGGACCAGGCTTGTGCGTAACAGCCTTTCGACCCATATCCTTCGAATCCGTCAAACACTTCGGCTATGCTGTTGATGCATCCTTCATCAAGTGTATTTAAGACTTGGCGAAGTTTTATCGTTACTTCCTCTACTGCATGTTTTGAGAAGTTGTGAAGATGAAGAACTGCATATAGATATGTTCCCATCAAAAAGCCCCAACTGGTTCCCATATGGTAAGCATGGTCTCGGCTTATGATATCGCCAGAATATTCTTTGATGAACCTAGGGTCGTTGATTGAAAGCGTTCTGATTCCATAAACATCCACGAGTTCCTCTTTTACAACTTTTAATATTTGTTCTGATTGTGATTTCTCAAGCATTGAGAAGGGCAACGAGATGGCATAGATTTGATTCGGTCTTATAGAAGAGTCCAAGGGGTCAATCACATCATAAAGACAGTTAGTAGATGGATTCCAAAATTTTGAAATGAAACTCATTTTCACAAGTTTTGCTAGTTTGGAATATTCCATATTTTGAGATGGTTTTAAAGATTCAAAATGATCCATGATTTGAAGTGCATTGTACCACAATGCATTGATTTCGACTGGTTTTCCGTGTCGAGGCGTAATAACTTCTCCGTTGATCCGAACATCCATCCAAGTCACTTGATCCAGCCCAGAGCCTGCATGAATCAAGCTGTCCTTGTCCATAAAAATGAAATTGTCCGTTCCTAATTTGTAATGTTTGATGATCGACTCCATCACCGGATAGAACAATTCTTGTATTGATGAAAGGTCGGATGTGTATTTATAATACAAATAGATGGCATGGATGTACCATAAAGAAGCATCAACTGTATTATAGAGCGGATCTGATCCTTGGTCCGGAAACATATTTGGAATTAATCCATTCTTCTCATATTTTGCAAAGGACTTTAAGACTTCCAAAGCTTCCTTGAATCGCTTGGTGACCAATAGTAACCCTTCAAATGAAATCATCGTGTCTCTTCCCCAGTCTGTAAACCAAGGGAACCCTGCGAGGATCGTCATAGCGGATGTTGATTGTCTGTAAACGACAAATTCTGATGATGAAACGACCAATCTTTGAATTGAGCGATTGAAAAACAAATCATTTGAAGAAAGAGAGGCTTGTTCAATCAATCCTTTTTGTCTTTTCAAGGTCTCTTCCATAATGTTTTGTGCTTTGAGATCTCCCAAGTCTTCGTCAGAGCAAAGAAGTTCAATTGTCTTCTTTTCACCTTTGTGAAACTCAATAATGATATCATAAGGCTGATATGCAAAGTCTAGTCTGTCATCACCTGTTGCGTTGTCTTTGACAAACTTCAAAGCATCGGTATACAATTGCTTTCTAGTTTCAATCAACCCTTCACTAAATTTGAAGTAAGTAACCATCTCTTCTTTAGAAGTTAATTTAATCGTGTGACTATCTAATTTAGTTGAAAATAGCAAATTTTCAATGTGAGAAACATCAGAGTGAGTTCGGTTATTAAATAGGGGCGTCAATTCGAACTTGAAATTCGAAAAGGCTTCAATTTCATAAGTGATTGCAACGGTGTTGTGTCCAAATCGAGGTGAGACTTTCTTGACGATGGAATACATCTTTGAACGATAACAATATTCAGGGATTCGGTTCATTGAAAATTCAATCAATGAATCAATAATATTTACCCCCTCTACACTTTCGCGAATGTTTTGCAACAAGACGATTCTATTTGTCGGAGGTAGCTTGGAGGCAACCAACAGAGCATGATGTTTTCGTTCACACTCTCCTGTTGAAGAAAGACTGGAATATCCACCGATTCCATTACTTAATACCCATTCATCATGTCCTGGAAGAAAAGATTTCTTCAAGGTTTTTTTGGCTTCATTCATAGAGAATTCCTCACTTTTAACCTGACTCTATTTTATCATATTCAAGACGCTTTGTTTGAAACTTTCGAAAGAAACATGATATAATATAACTGGTGATAATTATGTTGTTAATGAAAGATATTATTCAAGAAGGAAACCCAATATTAAGAAAAAGAGCCGTTGATGTAACCTTACCGCTTACAGAAGTTGACTTCAGAACAATTAAAAAAATGATGGAATATGTCAAAAATTCTCAAGATCCCGAAAAGGTTGAGAAATATGGTCTTCGTCCTAGTGTCGGTATCGCTGCACCGCAAATTGGAGTGTCAAAGAAAATGTTTTGCATGCACACCACTGACGAATTGGGAGAATACCTTCATTCCTATGCCGTTGTCAATCCAAAAATCATATCTCAATCCGAAGAGAAAACTTATTTGCCTGGTGGTGAAGGATGTCTCTCGGTAGATGAAGAAAAGAATGGATTGGTCCCACGTCCTCAAAGAATCAAAGCGAAAGCCTTCTTAATCGATTTGGACAACGGAGAAGCAAGCGAAGTCTTGTTAAAACTATCAAGTTATCCTGGAATTGTATTTCAACATGAATATGACCATTTACAAGGAATTCTATTCATTGACAAAGTCAAAGAATCCTTA
>CAZNOO010000036.1:0-9459 GCA_964574705.1 uncultured Candidatus Izemoplasmatales bacterium | reverse complement strand
CACATGCCTTTCACGCATGCATTCGCGGGTTCGAACCCCGCACGAGTCACCAATAGTTAAGATAGAAAGTTAGCGGTTATCGCTAACTTTTTTTTTAATAAAATTGACCCTTAAATTTCAATGAATTGCTCAAAATGATTAATATTAAGGGTCAGATTTTTTGGGATAAATTTCAGCAGAAAACTCTGATTGGAATGGATGTAAATTGAAGTTATGATACCATAACTATACAAAGCATCAGTTTCAATCCTTAAAGCAATAATAGGAATTAATTCCCAAAATTGTTGATATATTAGACTTCTTGTCTACTAAACACCAAGTTCGCAAATATAGTATAGAATAATTCTATTGCTTATTCTACGATAATGTGATATCATAGAATAAATAATACCATTAATCTAATGTAGGAGCATAAATATGAAAAAATTTGTGACTTATGAGGAAAGAGAATGGATTCCTCAAGAGGGAATCTATTATGTTGCTAGAAGTAAAAGAACTTACACCAAGGAAAAATACTTAAGTGCTGTAATTAGCGACTTATCCGACGTAACTATTCATTTGGATACTGAAACACAGAGGCTATTACAAGATACAATTGAAGAACTATCAAAACTAGATGGATTCCTAAAAGACAAGGGATTATTTTTTCCAATGCTCCTTCTCAGAACAGAAGCGTTATCGAGCTCGCAAATTGAACATTATAACTCTAGCAATCGCAACATTGCATTAGCACAACTTCATCATCATAAAAATAAACAAGCAAACATCATTTCTGCAAATCTCAATGCTTTGATTCAGTCGTTATATCAAACAGAAACAATCAGTCTCGAGTCTATTTTAAAAGTTCATCACTCACTATTATTTGATTCCAATCCTGAAGAAGCCGGGAAGATACGAGATGTGCCAAATTGGATTGGACAATCACAAGTTTCACCACAGGAGGCAGATTACGTTCCTCCATATCCTACCTATCTAGAACTCAATTTGAAACAACTATTTCAATTCGTTCAAAGAACAGACTTACATCCGCTTGTGGTTGCGTCATTTGCTCATGCTTATTTTGAATCGATTCATCCCTTTTCTGATGGCAACGGTAGAACTGGAAGAGTATTAATTCAAATGATTTTACATCATTCAGGATTCTTGGATTACGTGACCATTCCGATCTCGGTAGGACTCGTTAAAAACCCAAACAACTATGTAAATGCTTTGAATGTTTTTAGAGAGGGCAATTATAATGAAATTATCATTCAAATATGCCAAGCAGCCTTGAACGTAGTTCCAAAAGTATATCACGCTTTAAATGAAATACAGAATATAAAGGTATCTTGGATTCAAAAAATCAATACAAGAAGCGATTCTTTCATATGGAAAATAATTGATGAAATCATTGCTCAACCGGTCATTGATATTTCTTATTTGGTTCAAAAATTCAATATGAATGATCAAGCAGCGAGAAACAATGTAGATATATTACTAAATCAGAACATATTATCGAAAATGAACGATTCAAAAAGGAACGTTGTCTACTTTTCAAAAGAAATATTAGATGTTATAGACTCATTCGTTATCTAAGAGAACATGAGATTATCCAGTCATGTTATTGTATTGACACAATTGTAATTTATCTAGTAGAAAGGCAGCGTATTTTTTGTTTAGGGGTAAAATAAGAATCATCCACATTTTTCCTTTCATTAATTAGCGCTAAAACTGGCTTTTTATGATAGTGTTCTCACATCCCTTTCACGCATGCATTCGCAGGTTCGAACCCCGCACGAGTCACCAAAATAACAAACTAAAAGCATCCAGAAATGGATGTTTTTTTTGTTTAAATACTAATTCAACAAATAATGAATAAAATTCTATTTGTGTCACATCTTTGTCAAAACTAGGAGTTATTCTTATTGTATATCAATATAGGACTATTCACATTTGGAGGGGTATTATATGTTAAAGAAAGTTTTAGTTTCAGGGTTCATTATCATTAGTTTGCTCTTTTTTACTGGCTGTGCTCAACAATCACTCTCAACAGTCTATGAGAGTACAGGGTCTGGGTACAATGAATACAGCTCTTACAGTTTGGCCATTCTTGACGAAGAGGAAACAACACCGGAAAGAAAAATCGTTTATAAAGTGGACATTTCATTTGATGTAAGGAGTCTCGACACTGCATCTGCTACATTGAAAAGCCTGATGAATTCAGATGAATGGTTCGATGAAGAAATCATCAATTCAAGTTTTCAATCCTATGTTATCAGGATTAAAACAGAACGTTTGGATGAATTTATTGATAGTCTTGAAAACGAATTCACCTTAAGATCCTATCAAAAAGTTGGAACGGACATTTCACTTCAATATCAGGATGCATCAAATAGGATATTGGCTTTGGAAGCGCAACTTGCTCGGTTAATTGAATTATATGATCAAGCTTCACTTTCAGAAATGATTACCATTAACAGAGAGATATCGAACATAGAAGTAGAACTGCAAGAATTGAACGGCACATTGAATGAATTTGACAGTTTAGCTGAATATAGCGAAGTAGTCTTGAAATTCTATGGCAGTACGATTGTGTCTAATTCTCCATTCTTTAACCGACTTGGAAATGCATTTTTGGATGGATGGAATGGTCTCATTTCCTTTTTCGACGGTATGTTCATTGTCATTGCGACAATATTTCCATTTGCATTGTTGATAGGGGTTATCGTCTTCATCGTATTGGTAATTTATCGCAAAAAGAAAGCACGTAAAATTATTTTGAAAACAAAAAACATTACGCCAGAACAAAACAGTTAGTTTCGTTGATGGTTATGTAGTTTTAATCATCATGCACTTTATTGCATATTGATATAAAAGCATCCAAATTGGATGCTTTTACTGATTATTCAAATAGAAATAGGGTTATACTTTCAAAATTCGTTTTACGATGATATACTTTAATGGAAGACTGTATTAAGGAGAACCAATGATGGGACAAGGTATTTTATTGATGCTAGTGGGGTTATTTATCATTACGATATCTCAGACTTTTGCGAAGTTGATTGCGATGAAATATGAATCTAGTTCATTGGAGCTGATTTTAAAAGTCATCATCTTTTTGTTTGGAGTCGTCTTTGTTTCAATAGGGGCTTTGGTAGCCCTTCACCTCATTGAATTCTATCATCCCGAGTCATCACAGTCAGTAGCGTCTTCAGTTATATTCTTGGCATTTGGAATCATTTGTATTGGACTATCTCCAATACTGACGAATATTTTATTCAAGAAATATCCAGATAATGAATATATACAATTGATTGGGAAAAAAGGGTTCTATCTTTTATATATTGGCGTTGGATTCTTTGCAATAACGTCTGGCGTACTTGGCCTATTCGGATTAATGTAAAAAAAATTAACTTATGAAGTCCTTTCGGGGACTTCATTTTACAATATTGCACTTTATTCCTATCGACAAATATAGTATAATTGAAATACGTCACTTTTAAAATGATACTTACATTGGAGGATTTGAATGAACGATCGACTTATACTGGATGTACACGAAAGGCCGAAAAAAATATCTACATGGATTTTCTTGAGTTTGCAACATGTGTTTGCGATGTTTAGCGCAACCGTGTTGGTTCCAATTTTAACTGGACTTCCTGTTGGTGTAACGCTTATCGCGAGCGGAATCGGAACTCTAATCTACATATTCTTTACGAAAGCAAAAGCTCCTGTGTTTTTAGGAAGCAGTTTTGCATTCATTATCGCAATACAGGCATCCACAGTTACAAACTTGGATGGAACAAAAGACTTTAGTGCAGCTTATTTTGGGTTGATGGCCGTTGGTATCATTTATGTTATCGTCGGAATTATCATTAAGTTTGCAGGAAAAGAATGGATTAAAAAAATTCTTCCTCCCGTTGTCGTTGGACCAATGATTATGATTATTGGACTTGTACTAGCGCCTGTTGCAATCAACAGTGCTGGATTAAATGGAAGTTCAGGCTTTGAGGCTCCCTTGATTGCACTGATTACATTTGTGACGGTTATCGTCATTAGTATTTACACAAAAGGACTGTTAAAAATCATTCCCTTCTTGATAGCAATCCTTGTTGGATATGTCGCTTCTTTAGCTTTAGGTGTTGTCAATTTCAGTTCTGTATTCTCTGGCGTATCATTCTTTACACTTCCGGATTTCCGTGTTGTTGGAACTTATCAGGCCAATTTTACGGCAGTATTGATGTTTAGCCCTATTGCATTTGTGACGATTGCGGAACATATCGGCAATCATACTGTGTTAAGCCAGATTATAGGCAGAGACTTATTACAAGATCCAGGGCTTGATAATACATTGTTTGGTGACGGAGTTGCGACTTTTGTCAGTGCTGCACTTGGTGGACCTGCAAATACGACTTATGGTGAAAATACAGGTGTTGTTGCGATGACAAGAATTGCGAGTGTCTGGGTTACAGGGCTTGCTGCTGTTTTTGCAATCATGCTTGGATTCTTTGGTTATATACAAGCCTTTATCTTAAGCATACCAAATGGCGTTCTGGGCGGAATTACGATTGTACTATACGGATTGATTGCTGCCAATGGAGTTAAAGTGCTTGTGGAAGCCAAGGTCAACATGGAAGAAATGAAGAACTTGATTATCGTTGGAGCGATGCTGGTCATCGGTCTGGGTGGCGCTTCTATTCAACTGAATGACTCTGTATCTTTAAGTGGAATGAGTTTGGCTGCACTGGTTGGAATCATATTGAATCTCATTCTTCATTCCAATTGGAAGAAGAAAAAGATCGAAGTAGTCAAAGAATAATAAAAATGCGTGAGTCCAATCGACTCACGCTTTTCGTGTAACTAAACTAAAAATGTAATTTTGCCTTTTGTAAGTAATGTGTAAATGTCGATTAAACTGAGAATCCATCCTCCGAAAATAATCCAAAGAATACCGATAATCAATCTTCCTTTTGCAATTCTGTAGATACCGTATACCAGATTGTTAATTCCAGGTATTGCGAGTACTACTCTAAGCCATAATGGAAATCCATCAATCAAACTAACATAACTATCCATTTCTACACCTCTCTCTATTTTTTATACCAAGTCATTTGCCCAGTCTTCAATGAATTGAATCAATTCGTTGAATTTTGGGCTACTTGCGTTACGCACATAATATCCACTTGTAGACATTCCGGTTAAAAGTGCTTGATCAGGAGTAAGTCCAAGCATAAGTCCTAGGACATATCCTGCATTAAAGTTATCACCGGCTCCTGTTGTAAGTTTTGGTTTTTTAACATAAGGTCCCGTTTCTTCATAATAGACAGAATCAATTACAGTACAAGATCTGTCCACTGGATGAACAACAACAGCGTCAATCTTTAAATATTGATAGAGAGCCTGGGTCAAATCTTCAAGAGACACCTGCATATGTTCTAAAGACTCATCGTCAAATAAATCAAGAACATTTGCAACGTCATAAGCTTCTTTCTTGTTTAAACCTAAAACGACTTTAAAACGAGATTTAAATTGTTTTAACAAATCCAAAGCTTCAATGATTTCATCGTCTTCTCTTTTTTCCGGATCGGCGATGTCAACAAACAAGACTGGCAGTTCTTTTTTTATTGGCATCTTTGGAAGGATATCTGAAAGCAACTTTTTCCATAACTCAGTCATATGCGGAAGCATCGACCAGTTGACGGTTGCGAACAAGTCTGTTTCAGAAAGAAGTTTTACCAATTCGTCTATTCCATAAGTTGAAATGAGGTTCTCATAATTGACTTCATTTAAGGAAACCATTTTTCCAAGTAATAATTTTCCATCGTCAAATTCAAGTGCATCTGTATGTCCGCTATTTGCGAAGGAAACGAGTTTGACATTACTAGGCATTGCATGAAACACCTCGTCAATTACTGGGGTTCCAAGGGCACCAAGATATGTAATTGAAGCGTCGTGTTTTGCAAGAGCATTACACATAATCGGGCCGTTTCCACCGATTTTCTTTGTAATTGGAACGAGTTCAATATTAGTTGAAAGCCCACTGGCTCTCTCGATCCTTTTCGCAAGGCTTTCAATGGTCTCAATTCGACTAAAGGTCTCTGAATCAAGTCGTTTATCAACTGCATGAATGATTTCGTCGATGAATCCATCGAATCCCACGACCATCTTTTTTGTTGCAGGGTTTTTCTGTTTTAAGGCATTTGCAAGTACCATCTTTTTTGTGTCCATTTGTACTCCTTTTATGAGTTGAATCATTTCTCATGATATAGTATATCAAAAATAATCTGTTTGTTCTAGTAAACCGTCAAACTTTCTTACGAAGTGGCTTCATTCATTTGTGACTCTGAATCTTGTGATGTAGAAGCTCCTACTTTATCGAGATTGTCAAAGAACTTTGTCAAGTTCTTGCTAAAGACAAATGCGATAGATGGAATCAAAATCATGACTGAACAAAACAATCCAAGCATGATAATTCCATAGGAGTCAATGATAAGACCGCCAATGATTTGAGCAAATGGAATTGCGATTTGCGAAATAGCACCAGTGATTGCGAAGACCCTTCCTCTGTAATTTGCATCGACGGCTTTCACCATTCCGGTATTGACAGGAACGTTGACGAAAATGATATTAATTCCAATTAGCCCATTAATAAATAGAAGAAGCCCGTAGAATAACCAGTATGAGATTACGCCTTTTTGTTGGATATAAATCAATAAGGCAATGCCTACAAATAAGAGAGTCAAGAATGACATTGAGATTTTGATGACTCGATTTGAAGATTTTATTTTTATCATACCGATGATGACACCCGCAACCAACATTGCGACAGCGAATACGACATCGACAAGAGCAAGTTCAATCGGATCTCTTTCCATTAAAGTATTGAAGTAATAAGGAATTCCAACATTGAAAAGTGGAGTGATAGCAAAATTGATGAAAAGTATGAAAATAAGTAATGTAGGAAGCCCTTTTTGTGTTAGCAAGTACTTGACGCCCGCTTTAAAAGATTTATCGTCCTCATGATGAACTAGGTTCGAATGAGCCTCTTCTTTATAGGGTGTTTTAATGAACATTTCGGAAATTGCCGATAAAAGGAAAGTGAATCCATTGATGATGAGAACCCACATCAATCCAAAGAAAGAATAGACGATCGCGCCAAGCAAAACACCGATAATCGTTTGAAAACTTCCAACAACGGACTGTGCGCTATTTGCGGCTTGTAA
Organism: uncultured Candidatus Izemoplasmatales bacterium; assembly: GCA_964574705.1. GTDB lineage: Bacteria > Bacillota_I > Bacilli_A > Izemoplasmatales > Hujiaoplasmataceae > JAHIVB01. The sequence goes on along the minus strand of CAZNOO010000036.1, from coordinate 2,257 downwards.
GTTCTCTAGACCAACGATTTCAGGAACGGCAGCAGTTACTGCTGTACCGAAGAAAGAACCGTTAAAACTCGAAAGAATCGACATGACATAAAGCATGATGATGATTTGAGAAGATCCCCAGTTACTTGCCATTAACAATCCACCGGTTAAAAATAGACCCGCTCTGATGAAATCCGTCATGTACACAATCTTGATTCTATCTAACTTATCTACCAATACACCTGCAAGCGGGCTTGATAGGACTCTGACCGCTGTGCTTACTGCCATAAAAACAGCCATGGACCCTGCGGACCCAGTCACGCTTAAGATATAGAGTGCAATTGCAAATCCGTAAAGAACGTTTCCGATTTCGGATACTAAACTTCCGAAAAAGAGAAGCGCAAAACTTTTGTTTTTCTTGAGCAAGTGCATTCGTCCACCTCACATACTTGATAGTACCATTTTATTCGAGAATTCTCGCTTTGTCAATCTCATTCTTTTTCAGCATTTTTATATGGAAAAATATCTATATTTATGATATGATGTTAATGAATTGAAATGAGGTATTACCCATGCAAAACTTAGAAAAATTAGCTCGTTTAATCTTTCCAAAAGTGACTCAGACAATTGTAGATTTGGAAAAGATGTTTCCTGAAAGAAATTTAAAAGTTGGAGCGATGGTAACACGGTTTGCGCCATCACCTACAGGGTTCTTACATACAGGTTCTCTTTTTGCCTCGATGGTATCTTGGCGCTTCGCGAAGCAATCTGAAGGCGTCTTTTTTGTCAGAATTGAAGATACTGATCAAAAAAGAGAAATCGAAGGTTCTGGAGACAAGGTTCTTCAAGAACTAAGCATCTTCGGCGTGACACCTAATGAAAGTTTTATAGTAGGTGGCGCATATGGGCCTTATGTTCAAAGCGAACGCAAATGGATCTATGATATCGTCATCAAAGATTTGATCATTAGAGGAATCGCATATCCTTGCTTCTGTACTCATGAAGAGTTGGATGAGATTCGTAATAAACAAGAAGCGTTGAAATTGAATCCTGGATATTATGGAGAGTATGCAGTCTGTCGGAAATTATCTGTAGAAGAAATGATTCAAAAAGTTGAAAGCAATCAAGACTATGTCATTCGTTTTAAATCTCCTGGAGACGAAACAAACCGTATCGGGTTTGATGACTGCATCCGCGGACACATTGAATTCCCTGAAAACGTTCAAGACATCGTCATCATGAAAGGCGATAAGCTTCCCACCTATCATTTTGCTCATTTGGTTGATGATCACTTTATGAGAACGACTCACGTAACCAGAGGAGAAGAATGGATGCCATCAGTTCCCATTCACTTGCAACTGTTTGACACTGTAGGATGGAAAAGGCCTGAATTTGCACATTTGCCCGTAATCATGAAAATGGATGACGGCAAGAGAAGAAAGTTATCCAAAAGAAAAGATGAAGAGGCAAGTGTTAAATATTTCTTGGAAAAAGGATATCCAATTGAAGGATTCCTTGAATACTTGATGACCATCGCAAACACGAATTTTGAGGAATGGAGACTGCAAAATCCAGTTGCAGATATTTTTGATTTTCATTTGTCATTCGACAAAATGAGTTTAGATGGAGCTTTGTTTGATCTTGAAAAAATCAGATCTATTTCAAAAGAAACGCTTGGAAATATGGATGCCAACACTATTGCAACAAATGCTTATGAATGGGCGAAAGTCTATGATTCCTCTTTCCAAAAGGCAATTGAATCTAACTTTGACCAATTTGAAGCACTTCTAAACATTGAACGTGGTGGAGAAAAGCCGAGAAAAGATTACGAAAAATTCTCTGACATTTTTCCAATCATTGACTTTATGTATGATGAGTATTATAATGTTTCATTGAAAGAAACTTTGCCTTTTAACGAAAGGTTCACACCACAAGACATCAAGAATGTTCTTAATGCCTTTCTTAAAAATCCGGGGTTGAATCTTTCAGAAGAAGAATGGTTTGCAAATTTAAAAACAATTGCAAGCACTTTAAATTATGCAGAACGTCCTAAAGACTATAAGAAGAATCCAGAGCAATACCTTGGTCATATCGGAGACTTCGCAGAGATTATTCGAATTGCAGTATCAGCTAGAAAATCAACACCAAATTTCTACTATGTGTTAAAGATCATGGGAGAAGCAAAAATTAAAGCAAGAATTGAAAAAGTAATCAGCCTTCTATAAAGGCTGAATCTCGGCCCGTTGGAGAAACGGTTAACTCACCGCCCTCTCAAGGC
>CAZNOO010000035.1:0-9576 GCA_964574705.1 uncultured Candidatus Izemoplasmatales bacterium | reverse complement strand
CATTTGAAATAAACCGAACAATTTTGTTCGGTTTTTTTACTGATTGGTTTAATAAATCTATACAAATTGTGGTATTCCTTATTTTACCGGCCATTGAAGTGATGGGATATTGTAATAAATTATGACTCATATTGAAAACAACGAATTATAGGAAAAAAACGAAATAATTACATATTATCAATTAGCCATTTGCTTTCATCATTCACTAGATGTATCATTAATGGTGTGGAGGTAATTATATGAAAAAAATAATGGTATTCACTTTACTGGCATTTTTATCTTTTTCTTACTCTTTTTTGAACCAATTAAACGCTGATACACTTTCTTATCCTTTTGACTCAATTACAATTGTAGAAGCTTACACATTCGATGTGACAATCCCCAGTACAATCACATCAGATTCTTTGTTGTTTGGCCAGGTGACAGAAGGTGAAGTTATTTCAATCTATGTTGGAACTTTGGAATTCGTGTTGGACGGTGTACCTGCATCTGGTTCTTCTCAAGTCATTATTGTATCTGATTCTGAAGGGAATGATTTGTTCCAGTTCCTTATTAATAACTATTTGTATCAAGAAGGAATATTACAATCCTATGGATTTGCATCGCATATCCTTATTGATCCAGAAGTAGGGGTTTTTAAGGATTTGTCTTTATTAGATGCTGGACTTCAGGAATTTGTCGTAGTGCACGATTTGATAAATGACGCATGGTCTTTCTCCGATGATGAAGGAACCGAAATGCTTGCAATGCCAGGAACCTATGCGAGTGAAACCGGATTATCTATCGTCATCTCGGCATACTCTGGAACGGGGGAATAACATGAAAAAACTATTTATATCTTTGATGGTTTTATTCTTATCAATCGTATTGGTATCGTGTACTGGAGTAAGTTCAGAAACAACGACTCTTTCTTCTTCAGATACAACTACAATCTCCTCTTCAGCTACAACTTCTGAAACAGAGGGGACTGAACCCTTGTCCCAAGATGATATCTTGGACTCACTTTCAAGCGCTATTAAAGATTTGTTTGAATAAAAATTACAGGTTGTTCTTGTTCCAAAAATAAAACAGCTAATTTTAGCTGTTTTTTTCTATTTTTGCGTATTCAATCAAACTGTATTTAACAATTTGCATTGCCCTTTTCAATTGTACGGACTCTAGAACGTAAGCAATCCGAACTTGACTCTTTCCAAGAGACTTGTTGACATAGAAGTCCTCTGCTGGAGCGAGCATAACCGTTTCGTTTTCATAATTATATTCGCTTAACATCCATTTTACATACTCTTCAGCGTCTTTGACCGGTAAAGTAACGATGATATAGAATGCGCCTTTTGGCGTTTCAAATTTAAGTCCAGGGATTTGTCTCAATTCAGATAAGACGATGTCTCGCCGTTTCTGATATTCATCTCTTGTCGCCGCAACATTGTCGTCATCAAGAAGATAAAGTTGAGTTGCGCCGATTTGGTTAATGGTTGAAACACTAAGTCTTGCTTGGGCTAACTTCAAAATGCTTTTCATCAAATCCTTATTCTTGGATTGAACGCTACCGATTCTTGCTCCGCAAGAAGAATATCTCTTTGATACACTTTCGATAATGACGGATCTATCTTCAATTCCCTTTATCATTCCAAGAGAAGGAGCGACCTCTCCATCAAATACCAGTTTACGATAGACTTCGTCACTGATTAAGAACAAATCTTTTTCTAGAGCGATTCTTTTCAACATTTCCAGTTCTGCCATAGTGTAAACTGTGCCTGTAGGGTTTCCTGGATTGGAGAAGAGAATCAATTTAGTCTTTGGTGTAATCCTCGACACGATGTCTTCGTAGGACGGAAGATGAAAACCCGTACTGGGTGAAGTGGTGATAGGCCTAGCGATAACTCCAGTCTGTTGGACAAAACTATTATAATTAGTGTAAAATGGTTCTGGGACTAGAATTTCATCGCCAACGTCACAAATGGCAGTGAGTGCAAAAATCAAAGCTTCAGAACCTCCATTAGTTACGATAATTTCATCGTCGTCAAAGTGGATTCCGTCTTTCATAAAGTAATTTTGAATGGAATGAATTAACTCTGGCTCACCTTGAGACAAAGCATATTTCAATACTTTGATGTTTTCATGGGTAATTGCGTCAAAGAATACCTTTGGTGTTTCAATATCTGGTTGACCGATATTCAAGTGATACACATGAATTCCTCTTTTTTTGGCTTGTTGAGCCATGGGTATTAATTTTCGAATAGGTGAGGCTTGCATTGCAATAACACGTTTGGACAAATTCATATTTGATCCCTCCTGCCAACATTCATTTTAACACTTTTGAAAATAGGACGCAAGTTTTCTTTTTAAAAAGAATGCTTCATTGTTTCACACCACACATCACTTCACTATTTTATTGTGATAAAGCGCTAAATCACGCCATTTCTTTATTTTCCATTCACTCTATCTTTTTAGAAATTGATGGAGTATAATGAAGGAAAGGACAAGGTGATATTATGATAATTTTAGACGGAAATAATTGTACTTTAGAACAGTTCATCGCAGTAGTGAGAGAACATGAACTTGTTGAATTATCTGACGAAGGAAAAAGGAAAGTTCTTCTATCCAGAAAATTCATTGACGAAGTGATTGAAAGCGAAAAACCAGTATATGGAATTAACACCGGTTTTGGAAAGCTATCCGATGTGACCATCAATAAGTGCGATACCTCAAAGCTTCAGAAAAACCTCCTCATGTCGCATGCATGTGGCGTAGGAGAACCTTATTCTTTGGAAGTCGTTAGAGGAATGATGCTTTTAAGGATTAATGCGCTCGTCAAAGGGTATAGTGGCATCCGGTTAATCACACTTGAAAAGCTCATTGAGCTATTAAATAATAATGTAATCCCTGTTGTGTTCGAAAAAGGAAGTTTAGGTGCAAGCGGAGACTTAGCTCCATTGTCCCACATGAGTCTTCCATTGATCGGACTTGGGGAAGTATTTTATAATGGAAAAAGAATGTCGGCTTTAGAAGGACTAAAAGAGGCGGGAATCGCACCACTCGAATCGCTTGAAGCCAAAGAAGGCCTTTGTTTAATCAACGGGACGCAAGCTATGACCTCTGTAGGCGCACTTACACTTTATGACAGCTATCAATTGATGGACGTCTCAGCAATCGCGCTAGCAATGACTATGGAAGCTTTGAATGCGATAACAGATGCATTCGATGAACGAATCCATCTTCTAAGAGGACATAAAGGACAAATCGAGTTCTCGAGAAAAGTTGTAAATCTATTAAAAGATAGTCATTTGACAACCAAACAAGGTGAAATGAGAATTCAAGACGCCTATTCGATTCGATGTGCACCGCAAGTGAGCGGAGCAATCATCGATACGCTTGAATTTGTAAGAAACACGATTGAAACGGAAATGAATGCCGTTACAGACAACCCAATCGTCTTCGCAGAAAGCGAAGAAGCCATCAGTGCGGGTAATTTCCATGGAGAGCCATTGGCGTTTGCATTAGACTATCTTGGCATTGCGCTCTCTGAAATGGCAAACATTGCTGAAAGAAGAATTGAAAGAATGGTCAATCCTAGTTTATCGAATGGGTTGCCTCCATTTCTTGTCGCCAAACCTGGAATCAATTCAGGCTTCATGATTGTTCAATACAGCGCAGCTTCCCTTGTAAGTGAAAACAAAGTTCTTTCACACCCTGCAAGCGTAGATTCAATACCATCTTCAGCGAATCAAGAAGATCATGTTTCAATGGGTTCTATTTCAGCTAGAAAAGCAGGAATGATTCTTGATAACGTTAGAAAAGTGATCGCAATGGAACTTTTCGCATCCGCGCAAGCGATTGATTTTCGAGGAAAATCGAAAATGTCTACAGCAACACAAAAAACCTATTTTATCATACGAAAATACATACCATTCATCGAAAACGATGAAATTATGTATCCACACATTCATAAATTGGAAGATTTAATTAAGACAAATCAATTTAACAAATAAGGAGGACGCCATGGAAAAAATCAAATCAATCAGTCTTCGAGAACTATTCAAAGACCTCCCACCCAAACCTGCTTTTGAAAAGGGTATAAGACGAGCCCCAAAAAGAGAAGCCAACCTCAGCGAAGAAGAAATTCTTCTTGCGATGAAAAATGCGATGAGATACATCCCCAATGAGTGGCAAAAGGAACTTGAAGAAGAATTTCTTGAAGAACTCATGACCAAAGGCAAAATCTATGGTTACCGTTTTAGACCCGTTGGTAGGATTTTTGGCAAGCCCATCGATGAATACTCTGGAAACTGTATAGAAGGCAAAGCATTTCAAGTCATGATTCAAAATAATCTTGATTTCGAAATCGCTCTTTATCCCTATGAACTTGTTACGTACGGTGAAACCGGATCCGTGATGCAAAATTGGATGCAGTACCTCCTTGTAATGAAATATCTTACCTTGATTGAAAACAATCAAACATTAGTCGTGATGTCAGGACATCCTTTAGGACTCTTTGCATCACATGAAATGAGTCCGAGAGTCATCCTGACGAACGGATTAATGATAGGAGAGTTTGATAACATCCATCAGTTTAACCGTGTCTCAGCACTTGGTGTTGCTTCCTACGGTCAAATGACCGCCGGTGGATGGATGTACATTGGCCCTCAAGGAATTGTTCATGGAACGTATTCAACGCTTCTCAATGCAGGCAGAAGCAAGCTTGGTATTCCGATGAATGAGGACCTAAAAGGAAAATTATTCGTTTCTTCAGGACTCGGAGGGATGAGTGGCGCGCAAGGGAAAGCCATTATTATCAGTGGAGGTGTCGGTATCATTGCTGAAGTCGATCAATCTCGAATTGAAACCAGATACAACCAAGGCTGGATTTCTTTCGTGACGGATTCGATTAAAGAAGCTTTTCAAAAAGCCGAAGAAGCACAAAAACAAAAGATTGCAATCGCAATTGCCTTTCATGGCAATATCGTTGATTTACTTGAATATGCTGCTGAAAACAAAATTCACATTGATTTGTTAAGTGATCAAACCAGTTGTCACGCTGTCTATGATGGTGGGTACACTCCTCAAGGAATCACTTTCGAAGAAAGAACAGCGTTACTTGAAAACAATAAAGACTTATTTAAAGAACTGATTAATTTGTCCTTACATCGTCATTATGAATTAATCAAAAAGATTGTGAAGCAAGGAACCTATTTCTTTGATTATGGAAACTCCTTTTTAAAAGCAATCTACGATTCAGGCGTTCAAGAAATTTGCAAAAATGGAATAAATGATTTGGATGGATTTGTCTTTCCAAGTTATGTCGAGGATTTGATGGGACCAATGTTATTTGACTATGGTTATGGCCCATTTAGGTGGGTCTGTTTGTCAGGTAAAGAATCTGATTTGGATTTGACTGATAAAGCTGCCATGGACTCGATTGACCCCAATAGAAGATTCCAGGATTATGACAATTATCTATGGATCAAAAATGCGAAGAAGAATCAACTCGTCGTTGGCACGTTAGCAAGAATCCTCTATCAAGACGCTTACGGCAGATTGAAAATCGCACTCAAATTCAACGAGATGGTTCGAAATAAAGAAATTGGCCCAGTAATGCTCGGAAGAGATCATCATGATACGGGTGGAACAGACTCTCCATTTAGGGAAACCGCGAACATTAAGGATGGATCTAACATTATGGCTGACATGGCTACTCATGTTGCCTTAGGAAACGCTGCACGCGGAATGAGCCTTGTCAGCCTTCATAATGGCGGAGGCGTTGGAATCGGAAAAGCCATAAACGGTGGATATGGGATGGTTCTTGACGGGTCTTTAAGAGTTGATGAAATTCTAAAAAAAGCGATGATATTCGATGTAATGGCAGGCGTGTCCAGAAGAGCTTGGGCGAGAAATGAGAACGCGATTGAAACCGCAAATGAGTTCAATCTGATGGACAATGATTCCTGTGTAACGATGCCATTTTTACCAGACGAGCAATCCATCCAACAAAAGATCAAAAAATATCTCGAAACCGAGGCAAAATAAGATGAACAAAATTGTGGAATGCGTTCCTAATTTTAGTGAGGGCAGAGACCAACAAAAGATTGCATATATTACATCCGCATTTTTAAACAACGAGAAAGTAAAACTTGTAAGTGTCGAAAGCGACTCTGACTACAATAGAACCGTCGTCACTTTAATTGGAGACGGAGACGCCATCATTGAATCTTTGATGGAGTTTACGAAGAGATGCATCGAAACCATTGATATGAACGTTCAATCCGGTCAGCATCCAAGAATGGGCGCAGTAGACGTGATTCCTTTCATTCCTCTTGAAGGCGTTAAAATGAAAGATTGCATTGACTATGCAAATGTTCTTGGAGAGAAACTTGCGAGCACCTTCAGCGTTCCTGTGTTTTTGTATGCAGAAGCTGCAAGAAAAGAAGACAGAGAATCTCTTCCGAGTATTCGTAAAGGCGAATTCGAGGGAATGAAAGATAAAATCAAAGAATCCAACTGGGCACCAGATTTTGGCGCCCCTGAGATTCACCCCACTTTCGGTGCGGTCGCAGTCGGTGCAAGAGAGTTTTTAGTTGCCTACAACATTGATATTAAGACAATGGATGAATCGATTCCAAACGAAATTGCAAAAGCAATACGAAAATCAAGTGGAGGATTCCAGTTTGTTCAATCGGGCCCAGCCACGCTTGAAGCAAGAGGTCATACTCAAGTTACAATGAATATTCTCAACTACAAAAAGAATCCAATGTACCGAATCTTCGAAACAGTTAAATCGGAAGCAAAAAGATTTCAAATCAATATTACTAGCGCGGAGATTATTGGATTAATTCCAAAGAATGCGCTTTACAAATCGATTGAATACTATTTGCAATGTGATGGACTCCCCTCTCCTGAAAAAAACATCAGCATTCAGGAACTTGTATCCTATTCCAGAAAATACTTATTATTGAGGGACTTTGATGAAAATAAGGTAATTGAAACCTATCTATAAAGGAGGAGTATCAATGTTCGCAGATCTTCTGTTTATCAACATTGAAAAACTATATACGCCTTTTCACAAGCCACCCGTTAAGGGCCAATTGATGAGAGATATTTTGACATTGGAACATTGTTCTATGGCTGTCAAAGACGGTTTGATTTTAGACATATCAACAAAAGATCTTTCTTCCATGATTGATACTCACACGTTAGTCATTGATTCTTCCAGATGCATTATCGTTCCGGGGTTTGTGGATTCTCATACACATTTGGTTCATTATGGTTCAAGAGAAAAAGAAGCACTTCAACTTGCGCAAGGTGTTCCTTATCTCGAAATTTTGAAACAAGGCGGGGGAATTCTTTCAACCGTAAGAGAAACTAGAAATGCAACACATAAAGAACTGTATCAGAAAGCGTATACAACGCTTAACAACATGTTATCCTTTGGCGTTACAACCCTTGAAGCTAAATCGGGATATGGGCTCAATCAAGAGACTGAAATGAAACAGCTAGCAGTTACAAAAGAATTGAACAAAAAACACCCGATTGAGCTCTTTTCCACTTACTTGGGTGCGCATGCAATTCCACCCGAATTCAAAGACAACAGAGAAGGTTACATTGAACTGATTCTTCAATCACTTTCCATTGTTAAGCAAGAAAATTTAGCTGATGCAGTTGATGTATTCATGGAGACGAGTGTCTTCGATTATGATGAAACCAAAAGAATTTTAACAGAAGCAAAAAGACTTGGATTGAAGCTTCATTTGCACGCAGACGAAATCACTTCACTTGGGGGAGCCGGACTCGGTATTGAAATGGGCGCGGCCAGTGTTGATCACTTGATGGCAATAACTGATAACGACATTGCTTTACTTAAAGATTCAAATACAATTGCCAATCTATTACCAGCAACATCATTCTTTCTAAACAAAGCATATGCTCCAGCAAGAAAACTAATTGATAACGGTGTTGCCGTTTCAATCTCAAGCGATTATAATCCAGGATCTGCACCATCAGAAAATTATCAATTCGCATTGCAACTCGCTTTCAACAAGATGAAGATGCTTCCAAGTGAAATCATCACCGCTTCTAGCATTAACCCAGCATTTCATTTGGGGTGCAGTGAAATAGTGGGCTCTCTTGAAAAAGGAAAGCAAGCGGACCTTATTTTAATGGAAGCTCCTAGCTTTGAATATGCACTGATTCATTTTGCAGTCAATCCTGTAAAGCAAGTCTATAAGAAAGGAAAGTTGGTTTATAACAAAACCAACCAGGAATAAACGATGAAACTCATGGAAGAAAGAGTAGTTGACTTCATTGAAGAAGTCGATTCAAAGAAACCAGCGCCGGGTGGTGGATCGGTCAGCGCACTTGCTTCAACACTTGGAGTATCTTTGACACGAATGGTCGGTCATCTTACCATGTCAAAAAAGGCTTTTACGAAGTTAGATGATAATACTCAAATGCTTTTTCCTTTACAAATGAATGTTCTATTAAGAGAAAAAGACGCTCTGCTTCAATTAGTGGATGAAGATACTTGGGCGTTTAATCAAATGATGGATGCATACAAGTTACCGAAAGATTCTGAATCTCAAGCCAAAGATAGAGACCGTGCAATTCAAATAGCAACCATTCATGGAATTGAAGTACCAAGAGCGGTCTGCATGCACTCTCTTGCATGTCTTCGAGAACTAGAGTTCCTTGTATTATATGGAAACAAGTCAGCCATCTCTGATATTGGGGTAGGTGTCTTGATGATGTGCTCCGGAATCGAAGGCGCTGTTTTGAACATGAAGATTAACTTGCCTGGATTAACTGACGAACAACTTGTTAAAAATTACCTTCAAGATATTCACAATTTTATGAATGAAATGTCGGAACTGAAGACAAAGTTCCTTTTGCATGTACATACTTATTTAGATCGTTCTGTGTTATAATTAAATCGAAAATAGAAGGAGGTTCTATGATGCAATTTTTTATCGATACAGCTAATATTGAAGAAATCAAAACCGCAAGCACGTGGGGAATCATTGATGGTGTCACGACAAACCCCTCACTAATCGCAAGAGAAGGAAAAAATCTCGTTGAAGTCATTAAAGAGATTACCGGACTCATCGATGGCCCAATCAGTGCTGAAGTTCAAGAAGCTTCGGCTGAAGAAATGGTTGAAGAAGCGTTTAAGTTTGCTAGAATTCATCCGAATATCGTTATCAAAATTCCTATGACTTTTGAAGGCATCAAAGCGACAAAAGTTCTGACTTCCTACAATATAAAGACAAACGTCACGCTTGTGTTTTCTGTAAGTCAAGCATTGATGGCCGCAAAAGCAGGTGCGACTTATGTCTCCCCATTTATGGGAAGACTTGATGACGCCACTGGCTCAAATACTGCAGGATATGAACTTTTGGAAGACATTCGAATTGCCTTTGATAATTTCGGATATGAAACGATGATTATTGCCGCTTCAATCAGGCATACCGAACACGTGACTCAAGCTGCACTGTCAGGTAGCGATGTCGCAACCATCCCTTATAAAGTGTTGTTGCAGATGATTGAACATCCACTCACGACCAAGGGACTTGAAATCTTTAGAAATGC
>CAZNOO010000034.1:0-9719 GCA_964574705.1 uncultured Candidatus Izemoplasmatales bacterium | reverse complement strand
ATAGTCTGTTCCAAACACTGCGTCGTTATCAAATAAATCTGTTTCTGTGAATTCCATTACGACTGGAGCTGCGGATATTTTGATATTGCGGTTTGCTCTATCGTATTTTGTTCCTACAACGACTGTGTATGTGACAACACAAGTCCCTACGCTGTTAGAAACGAGCATATTTCCAGTGATGGTACATGCATCATTATCTGTATCAACAGACGTATTTGCTGCATAATCAACACCATCTGTAGCAAAAGCTGTTACGCCTGCCATCAAATCAAATTGTTCTCCGGTGTAGATTTTGTCTTCGTCTGTATACCCAGCATCACCAAGACCCGCTAGTGTAATAACAAAAGCTGTAGTGCTTTGTGTAGTCTGAGAAGTAGTCGTTGTTGTGGTTGTGGTGCTACTGCTTGTCGTCGTTGTAGTCGTGGTAGCTGACGTCGTTTGACAAGCAACAAGACCGAAACTGAAAAGCAGTATTAGCAAAAATATAAAACTTTTCTTTTTCATTTTTTCCTCCTATGTTATTGGCCGTAACCGTTTACTCATTCATTATATCAAAACATGTTAGCGATTTCAATAGAATTAATCAGTAAAAAATAATTTTAGCCATAAAAAAAATTGACAATGTGATACTGTTTACACATTGTCAATTTTGTTACATAGATTTACTTAGATTTTCCGGGGTTTACATGAATCATGCAATGGATGACGTCTTCCATATTTTCTTCAATCTGATCATGCACCCTCTCTGCAATTTCATGGGCGTCTTGTAGCGATAATACTTCATCGAGTGAAATCTCTAGGTCAACATAGATTTTCATTCCAAATTGTCTTGTCTTCAATTCATCGATGGATAGAACTTCTTTGTTTGAACGAATGATATCTTTGATTTCTTTTACAATCTCATCTGGAGCAGATTCATCTACAACTTGAGAAATTCCAGATTTAATGATTTTAAATCCAATTCTACCTACGAATAGACAAATTACTAATGAGGCTATGGGTTCTAAAAAGACATACCCTAGCATCGATCCACCGATTCCCAGCAACGCTCCGAAACTTGCGAGTTCATCGCTTCTATGGTCAAGCGCTTGAGCAAATAAGGCGGAAGAATGTGAGAGTTTAGCATTTTTCTTTGTAAAGTGAAACATAAATTCTTTGATGACAATGGTCATCCCAGCTACAATCAAAGCGACTAGTTTAGGCTGTGTAATATCCGTTCCTAAAGCGAAATACTGATAGAGAACAGAGATGGCTTCTCTACCGATTTCAAACGCAGTGACGATAATCGCGACACCCAGAAGCATTGACACCATGCTTTCATACTTTTCATGTCCGTATGGATGGTCTCGATCCATTCCTTTTCGGGAAAACTTCCCGCTGATAATGACGACGATGTTCGTCAAGACATCGCTTATCGAGTTGATGGCATCAGAAATAATTGCCATGGAATTTCCTAGGATTCCGGCGATGACTTTGATGACTGCCAAGAAGCCATTCATGACCATGATTTTAATCGAAGTCTTTACAATGATGGCCGATTCTGCTTTTTCGTTCATAATTTCCCCTCAAATGAAAGCGGGGACGAACCCCGCATTTTTGAAAAGTCTAAATTCTAAGTTGTTGGTTCAAAAAGTTGATTGAAATAAATGTCTGAAATGGCTGAAAGACTAGCCTTAACTTCAGCGTCTGTCCAGTTGCAATAGCTACTGTTTTCATTCACAAATGTGCCTGCAGACAACTTCTCAGCGACGATGACATTGATGTATCCAATGACATACATCGAATCGTGAAGGTCTTTAAAATAGACGTCCATCGCATTTAAAACGCTTGTTGGAATCAAAGGCATTACGAATCCGTAAGTCTCTTCTGCATCCGCGTCCGCGCCATAAACGATTTGATCAAAGCGGTATTCTGCATAGATAATCATTTGTTGAACTGAAATCATATCAGAATCATTTTCAATTCCAAGTGTATAGTTCTCGATTCCTTGAGAATCGTAAGTCATTTCGAATTTGGCGGATGGTTTGACAAAATCAGTTCCTTTGGTCGCATAAATCATATGCGCTCCATAGGTTGTTTGAACTTCTCCATCATAATATATCGAAGCGCTTGACACATTGGAAGGCGACTGATATTGTTCATAAGTCGCAATCAAGGCATCCACAAATGATTTTTCCAAAGAATCAACTGAAGTCATATAAGTTAATGAACCTGATGTTGATAGATCTTCTGTCATGATATAGAATCCATAAGCTTTGTAAGGTCCCCAAACGGCGTCCGTTCTTTTTGCTTTCGCATAATCTGTAATCAAGGTGGCGAAAGAGTTTCCATCAACGTCTAGGTAAGTTCTAATGTCACTTTCAAAGTTTGAAAGCAAGGTATCATAAGCTGCTCTATCTTCAAGACCCGCTAAGAAATCATCGTAGTTATCTTGTTTTCCATCTTCATTACGATCAACGTAGATCAATAAATGATCAACATTCAGACTGAAGTAGTTCTCATAATATTCTTGAACCAAATCATAAAGATATCCGGTAATGAGTTCCCAGTTGTTTTGTTGAAGTTGTTCATAGACCATATATGGTTGTAGAGTAGATTTTACGTAATATTTAGCAAGCATGTCGTCATTCGACTTTGCACCATATGCTAAATACATGTATTCTTCAAATGTGTAGTAGTAAATGTAATAACTGCCTTCAAAACTTGTTTTCAAATCATCTAAGGCTAAACGATGCTCTTCCATTTTAGAAGAAGTGTTGAGTGCAACGTCATATTCACAGGGGACTGTTGTATCATCACAGTAGGCTTGGGCGAAATATTCGTCCATCGATACCCCAAGTTGTGCAGTGTAAAGCGCATAGAGTCCGGCATTGATATTCATCGCAAATGCAAACATTTCATCCGCGGTAATTTCGTGTCCTGTGAAGCTTGCAATAACTGAAGCATTGCCTTCTTCATCTAAGATGTAGTTAGCATCAATCGACTGGTAATCGATTCCAAGATAATAGTCATAAATCACTAAGTCGTTTTCTGAACGAAGATCAGCAACTCTTTCCGCAATGAATCCGGAAGTGGTTAAATATTTCGTTTGTATGATATCGAAAATTTCGTCGTAGACGTCTTGCCCAATCAATGCGACCAATTCACTCTCAGTTCCATCAAAAGCGCTAACGTCGGCTTTTGCAGGGCTTTCAAGGTTCAGTATCATGTAGTAGGAAGTATCAATGGTACCATAATATTTAACTGGAGTGTAAGAGTAGTAAGTTTTTGTGTTTGTTCCAGCTTGAAAATCAGTTAAGTTGCCTAGTGTTCTGAAGATAAAGGTGGATAAAGTGCCTGATGTAGCAAACGTGTCCAGATAATTTACTTTAAGGTCTTCATTTGCAATCAGTTCAGCTAAAGTGTCATCTGTTGAAAGTGCGGTTCTAAATCCAGAATAGACATAATTGTACATTTGGATAAAATAGTCAATCAATTCATCGGAGGTCAAAGCGACTGTATTTGTATCGTTGAGACTGGATGATGGGACTTCATCTAATGGTTTTGTTCCTGTGTACAATCTTAAAGCGCCTGACATTGAAACCAAATTAAAGTGTTTCAAAACATTTTTGGCATCGGTTTCGCTGTAAAAACGAATCTTGATGGCGCTAATGTCTTCATAATAAGTTGTATTGTAATAACTTGCAATGGTAGAAGGTCCGTCATACCAGGCTTCTTCAGAATTGGATTCAAAGCTCATTGCATCAATTGCGTAATCTTCTTTTGCACAAACCATTCGAACATAAGATTCTTCATTTCCTGAATAACCAAGTAAAGCCATGTTTTCATTATAGTTTTGTTCATATGTCGCTTTATCATCCGCTGGAATATCAGCGATTTCAGCGTCATCTGCCGTGCCGTAAGTTAAATACTTGATTTTTTCGGCGATATCGTCACTTGTCACATTTGTAAGATAATTCGAAAGCAATTCAAGGTCAACCATATAAAGAAGACGGTTTATGCCGTCATTGATTTTGAATTCATCAAATATTTCACCATAGGTTAGCGTAAAGTCACCGTTTTGATAAAAAACATCATCGGGATTCGATAACGCTGGTGTCACTCCTTCGAATAACTGTGTTGTTGTCGTTGTTTTTTCATTACAGCCAATCATCGTGATTGCTGCAACAACTCCTAGCAATAAGGTTAGGGCTCTTTTTGTCATCAATTGCATTCTATTCAAACTCCTTTAGTAGTGTGGACACTTTATTCTATTATATAACAAACTGGTCTTTTTTAAAAACATTTTTTTATACTATTTGCAGAAGCAGTATATCAGAGAAAAGTGCTGAATTTGTGAGAAATCAAAAAAAAGAGCGACTTGGAGAAGTCGCTCTAAATCTGAATTTATTCGATGACTGTTGCGTAATCCATAGCTGCATAGCGTTTGTACATCGCCCAACGACGTTTTGCGTCTTTGAGATTATGATGCAATAAGGCTTCTGCTTCCGTTGGATTGGTTTGAATGAGTTGTTGGTAACGGTTCTCACTCAGTAAGAAGTCATGATATTTTTCCCATTGTGGTTCTCTTGAATCAAGCATGAATGGATTCTTGCCTTCTTCGATTAAACGTGGGTCGTAACGGAAGATTGGCCAGTAGCCGCATTCCGTAGCGAGTTTTGCTTGACGATGTGAGTTTCCAAGACCGCCGTTGATTCCGTGAGCAATACATGGAGAGTAAGCGATGATTAAGGATGGTCCTGGATAAGATTCTGCTTCTTTCATTGCTTTTAGAAGTTGAGTTGCGTTTGCACCATGGCTGATGGTAGCGACATAGACGCTTTCATAAGAGATGGCAAGAGCCGCAAGGTCTTTCTTCTTTCCTGGTTTTCCGGCAGCGGTGAATTTTGCAATCGATCCCGCACGAGCGGATTTCGAGGATTGTCCACCGGTGTTGGAATAAACTTCGGTGTCAAGAACCAAAATATTGACGTCTTCGTTGTTGGCGATAACATGGTCAAGTCCACCGTATCCGATGTCATAAGCCCATCCGTCTCCACCAATAATCCAGTTGGATTGTTTTACAAGGAATTGTTCAAGTTCAAGAATATCTTTTGCAGCGGATGATTTGTCGCTGACGAGAAGCGGAATGATCTTTCTAGAAAGTTCTAGTGTCTTGTCTCCGTCTTGACGATTTTCAACCCATTCTTTGAGAAGGGCTTTCAATTCTTCGGATTTGAACTCTTTTTCTTTTTCAAAAATCGTGTTTTGAATTCTGTCGCGTAGGGTTTCTTGTGCGATTTGCATTCCAAATCCAAATTCTGCGTTGTCTTCAAATAAGGAGTTTGCCCAAGCAGGACCTCTTCCTTCTTTGTTCTTCGTGTAAGGACTTGCTGGGAAGCTCGCTCCATAAATAGAAGAGCATCCAGTTGCATTCGCAATAACCATTCTTTCTCCGAAGAGTTGGGTAGCGAATTTGATGTATGGTGTCTCGCCGCAACCAGCGCATGCGCCAGAGAATTCAAAGAGCGGTGTTTCAAACTGTACGTTCTTATAAGTGTTTTTGCCAACGAGGCTTGCTTTGCTTGTAACTTCGTTATAGCAATATTCTGCTTTCAGGTGTTGTTTGTCTTCGATTTGGGTTTGAATAGGATTCATTTCCAAAGCTTTGGTCTTTGCTGGGCAAGTATTGACGCAAACTGTACATCCTGTGCAATCCAAGATAGAAACTTGGATTCTGTATTTCATGCCTTCAAGGCCTTTGCCTACAGCGTCTTTCCAAATCGTTCCTTCTGGAGAAGCGGCAGCTTCTTCAGCGGTTGCGAGAATAGGGCGGATACAAGCATGAGGACATGCATAAGAGCATTGGTTACATTGAATACAGTTATCTGCGAGCCAAGTTGATACTTCTTCTGCGACTCCACGTTTTTCATATGCAGCGGTACCGTTTGGAATCATTCCGTCTTCATAGCCTAAGAAAGCTGAAGTCGGTAGATCATAACCTTCAATTGCATTGACTTTGTCCGCAATGTTTTTGACGAAATCTGGACGTTTGGAATCAATGACAGTTTCGAGTTCAAGTTTTGCCCAATCAGGATTGACTTTGACTTCGACAATTTCGCCGGCGCCACGGTCAATGGCTTGATAGTTCATTTCGACGATTTCTTCGCCTTTTCTTTCAAAGGATTTCTTAGCGTAGGATTTCATCGCGTCTTGTGCTTTCGCATAAGGCATGATTTGTTCATTCAGTTTAAAGAATGCACTTTGCATAATCGTGGAAACCAATTTGGGTTCTCCGATATCTTTTGCAAGTTTATAGGCATCAATAACGAATAATTTTGCTTGTTTTCTTGCCAAAATCTTTTTAATATCATTTGGAAGAAGGGTATCGATTTCATCAGGATTATGTGTCGTAGCCAGTAAGAAGATACCGCCTTTTCTGATTCCTCTGATGAGTTCGAAACGTTCTAAGTAGCTTTCTTGTGAACAAGCTACAAAATGTGGATGGTTAACAAGGTATGTTGAATGAATTGGGTTTTTACCGAATCGAAGATGCATTCTGGTAACACCACCGGATTTCTTTGAATCGTAGGAAGCATAAGCTTGTCCATAAAGATCCGTGTAATCTCCGATGACCTTAGAAATGTTCTTGACAGCTCCAACCATTCCGTCTCCACCAAGTCCGAAGAACAAGAGTTCTGTGGTGTTTGGATCGGTAACGTCTGGTGTCTCTTCAACTGGAAGACTTGAATGGTTTACATCATCGACGATTCCGATGGTGAAACGGTCTTTCAATTGTCCTCTCAAGTTTTCATAAACTGCGAAAATTTGAGCGGGGTCTGTATCTTTTGAGGAAAGTCCATAACGACCACCAACGATGACTGGCGCGTTTTCTTTTCCGTAGTAGATTGATTTAACATCAAGGTATAAAGGTTCTCCAACGGAACCTGCTTCTTTTGTACGGTCGAGAACAGCGATTTTCTTGACTGTTTTCGGCATAACGTTGAAGAAGTATTTTTCAGAGAACGGACGGTATAGATGAACTGCAATCATTCCGACTTTTTCGCCTTGGGATGTTTTGAAGTCTACGACTTCTCTCATTGTTTCAGTAACGCTACCCATTGCGATGATGACTTCTTCTGCGTCTTCAGCACCATAATAAGTGAAAGGTTTGTAATCGCGTCCTGTAACTTTTGAAATCTCATCTAAATAAGAAGCGACAACGTCAGGAATTGGAGTGTAGTATTTTTCTTGGACTTCTTTTGCTTGGAAGTAGACGTCGTCGTTTTGAGCAGTTCCTTTGGTGACCGGATGACTGGAATTGAGGGCTCTAGCACGGAAGGCTTTTATGGCGTCTCTGTCAAGCAGTTTGTCGTAAACTGCATAATCCATCATTTCGATTTTGTTGACTTCATGGCTTGTTCTAAATCCGTCAAAGAAATGAAGGAATGGAATGCTTGTCTTGATGGCGGCAAGGTGAGCAACACCTGCTAAGTCCATAGTCTCTTGAACAGATCCTGAAGCGAGCATAGCAAATCCGGTTTGTCTAGCGGCCATTACGTCTTGATGGTCACCGAAAATCGAAAGAGATTGTGCTGCAAGAGAACGTGCTGCGACATGGATAACGCCTGGAAGCAATTCTCCGGCGATTTTGTACATGTTTGGAATTTTTAAAAGTAATCCTTGAGAAGCGGTGAAAGTGGTCGTAAGTGCACCGGAAATCAAAGATCCGTGGACTGTACCAGCAGCTCCGGCTTCCGATTGCATTTCAACAAGTTTCACAGGCATTCCGAATAAATTCTTCTTGCCTTGTGACGCCCAAAGGTCCGTATACTCTGGCATGGGAGTCGATGGAGTAATCGGATAGATTCCTGCGACTTCAGTAAAGGCGTAAGCACAATAAGCGGCAGCTTGGTTTCCATCCATTGATTGAAACACTTTTTTTGTTGACATAAAGACATAACCTCCTATATATTAAATAACTCATTTCGTTCACTATGTTATTATACATCAAATGTGGTTTGTTGACAATTCTTTCCTTCTAAAAACACGCTTACATTCAGTAGCGATGCGACTTTTAGATGACTATAAAACGATTTCGTCCATCGATTGATTTTGTTTTGCACAAATGATCTTGAAATCATCCCAAACCAATCCTTGTTTATCGAATATTTTGCGGTAAGTCGAAAGCGCATCTTCTTCTGTATTGCATTCTTCAGAAAGATGAGCCAAGATGATTTGTTTTGTGTTTTCACCCAAGACATTCATCATCAAATATGCACTGTCTTCGTTCGAAAGATGACCTTGGTCGTCAAGAATTCTTCTTTTGAGAATCCAAGGACGTTCGCTGTCTAACAACAGATCTGGATCATGGTTGCTTTCGATGATATAAAGATCTGCGTTTCGTAATAAATCAAATCGGTTTTCAGGAAAATAACCGGTGTCTGTCATGTAAACAAGTGATTTGGATGCTTCTGTGAACCGGTACCCGGAAGGCTCAAGTGCGTCATGATAAGTCATGAAAGGAAGAACGGAGTACCCTTCTAAAAGAATCGGAACTCCAAATTCGGTATAACGAAAGCCGGAAGGGTTGATTTTTTCAAGAGTTGCTCTTCCAAGGTTTTTGCAAGTTCCTTGCGATAAATAAATGGGCATATTATATTTGCGATAAAGGGTTGCGAGTCCACCAATATGATCTGAATGTTCATGGGTAATAAAGACCGCGTCAAGACGGTCGATTTCAATTCCTTTTTCTGCAAGCCTCAAGTGAAATTGTTTCATTGAAAGGCCGGCGTCAATCAGAATTTTGTGATTCCCGATTTCAATGTAAGTGCAGTTCCCTTTGGAACCGCTCGCTAAAATATGTATTTTCATGTACTCACTCCTTCTCTATTATAACCGATATTTACAAAAACCATTGAGATTATTATCATTAAAAAAACGAAGAGGGTCACTCTTCGTTTTGTTTCTCATTATCGTATTCTTTTCGTAGTCTTGATTTTTCTTCTTCAATTAACTTTTCTTTTTCCTTTTCCAATAATTCTTTCCTGTGTTGACCTAAGGTCTTAATCAAATGGGAGACTTCAGTGAGTCCGATTAAGACGAACACTCCGACAACCGTTCCATAGATTAAATTGATTCCTCCAGTAAAGATGAATTGATACACATGACCGAAGAATGCGGATTTCGAAACATATTTACCGATGATGTAGTCGCTCGTAAATTCGGTTTCAAAAGAACCTGAAGAGTTATTGTTGTCACCTTGCGTCGTATATAATAATGTGCCATTATCATCTAAAATGGTAATAATACGGTGAGTGATTGTCATGGCAGGATTTTCAGGATTGTAAAACGTAATGATGTCTCCAACTTCATATTCTGTCGTATTGATATCGACGAATATCAAGTCTCCTGTCATAATGGTATCTTCCATTGAAGGAGTTAAAATCAAGAAGATGGAATATCCAAAGACAGAAGGTGTTCTGTCATTTTTAAGAGCAATGACAACCTGTAAGATTAAAAATAAAGCAAATGCGAAAAATAAGAAGGGTAGTATTTGTAATACAATTTTTAGTATTTTTTTGAGCATTCTACCACCTCTTATTCATTATCTAATTAGGATAACCCGTTGAAAAATTATAGTCGGTAAGATCTGACCATGTAACATCGCCAGCTTGCTTGACTTCAATTGTAATTGTAACTGTAATTGCTTGACCAGCATAGTCAAACGTCGCGACGGA
>CAZNOO010000033.1:6918-10245 GCA_964574705.1 uncultured Candidatus Izemoplasmatales bacterium | reverse complement strand
AATCATCAGTTTTTTCATTCATACCTCCGGTAAAACATAATATAGAATTATTATAGCATTCTTTTAAAAAAAACATAGCTCCTAATATATTTAAATTTCAATAAAAAACTGAATGAATTCAAAAGATGTGAAATCTTCTGTTTCATTCAGTTCTTTATTTTGTTTCTAAGGCCGATTGTCAAAATCTTGAAATTCATTGAGTTGTAAATAAAACCATTCTTTGGTTATCTCTACTCCGCTTTGATCTTCAATTAAATCAAGCAACTCATCCAAGGTCGCTATTTTTTTAGCATAAGTTTGATAATAGACTCCAAGAATGTCTTCCATCTTTTCAATGTCTCCATCTAAAAATACGTCAACGTAATACCGGAACATGGCGGGGCCGTGATAATAGATTAAATATCCGTAATATTCGCCATATTCATCGACTTGTCTCAAAAGACTAACACCAAGATTAGCTTGATAACGATCAACGAACTCTACTTTCAAACTTGTTCTGTAATCTAGATATCCATTGTACCCATCGACTCCATAAAGTTCATAGTAATAAAAAGCCGTTGCATAAGTCGTCAAGGCTTCATCGACGAAGGACTCATCTGCTTGGTCATTTCCAATCATCGAATAAAACCATTGATGGATCATTTCGTGGACAACGGTACCCTCTTGAATTTCCATCGAACAATAGATGACTGCTGTGCTCTCCATTCCATAAAAATGTCCATATTCCAACGTAAAGTGGTCATAATAATATTCTCCGATTTCTCTTTCCATAACCATTAAGGTTGTTTCGAGGTATCCGAATGAATTATCAATCTCATAATCAGCAAGCACTCTCGTCGAATAGATTTGAAAATCAATGTCTTCAATGGTTCTTTCATAAATGTAATAACTGTTCGACGCGCTAAAAGAAAAGTCCCTGGCATCTTTAAGAACATACTCCAGCATTCTTCTTCCACCTGATTTGGAGTCGTCCCATAATCCTCCGCCACAGGCAACTTCATAATCAGATGGAACATTCAAAGAAACGTAATAGTCGCCTAAGTTGTTATAATAGGTCTCTCCTCGGAAGGAATAAGGTTCAATGTTCCAACCTTCATCATCATAAATATTCACAAAGGGATAGAAAAACATTGTGAGATAATAAGAACCATAATTCGCAATTCGGTCTTCGTTCCAATATAAAAATGTATATTTGTAGGAAATTGTTATTCTTTCACCTTTCAATAATGTAGTTGATAAATCAACATGTAAAGACGTGTTGTCGGTTCCTGACACATCGTAAGTTGTATCAACGCCGTCAATTTGAAAGTATTCAAATACGATATTGTTTCCGGCTCCACGAGGGTTGGATGCGTTTGGATAGATGGTCAGATAGAGCTCATCCAAATCAAAATCATCGTTCTTGTAGAACAACTCTCCTTCCACTTCAAGTGAATCCTCAGAGGTATCCAAATAAAGGTCCATCGAATAAACATTGTTTAGAGTATTATAGATGTCTCTTGGGGCTTTAGAACATCCAAGAATAAAAATAGCCAAAAATAGAGCAATAAATCCCTTTTTCATCATAATTCCCCCTTTCAAACAATTCATTTCATGTCTGAATTATACTATAGTCACCCTCTGTGGTAAACAAGTGAAGTAAAAAAGACCTATAATAGCAATATAATATTTGATTTTTGGTTAATAAAAAGCTGTGCTTGCGTTTTCACGAAGCACAGCTTGATAATGATAAAATTATTCTTCTTTAGAATCTGTTTCTTCTTTCACTTCAGTGGAAATTACTTCTTCTTCAACAGTCTCAATAATCTGTTTTCTTTCGGCAACATGGACAACGACTTTGTTCTCATCATCATTCAATTTGACGCCGGCTGGTAATACGATGTCTCCAACGTGAAGCACCTCATGGAGGGCCATCTGGCTGATATCAACATCAATATGGGATATTTTCTTCCCTGCTTGATATTCAACTTCAATTGCATCGTAAACGACCTGAACCAAGAACCCTTTATCTTGAACGATGGTTCTTCCACTGATATGAAGTGGCACTTTAGCTGAAATCATATCGCCGCTTTCAACTTTTTGAAAGTCAAAACTCAAAATGTGATTTTTGTTTATAATATCTTTTTGGATATCTTTGATGTAGACTTGATAACTTTCCTTTTCAAGTTTTACGGTGAAAGTTTGAGTCCTTCCGTATTTGTTCAAAAGGTCTTGAAGTTCTTTTTCATCCATTTGAACTGAAACGGATTGAATGGTTTTCCCATAAAGGACACCTGGTACTTTGTTTAATTCTCTTACACTTCGTAGATGCTCGGTTCTTTTTTCAATTTTCATCATATTGCTCCTCTCTTGATCTGATAAATGTTGATTAAAAAGTAGATTTCGTAATTTTTGGGCTCTATGTAAATGAAAAGTTCCTAGTACATATAATAATAGCACCGAATCGATAGAAATACAAGAGGACAAGGAAAGCTCTATTCAATAATTCTTCAATATATTTTTTCTGTGGATGGATAAAAAGCGAATTGGAAAGTGATATAATGAAATCATAATTTAGGAGGCGATAATATGAAAGTATATATCATCATGGCGGTGCTCATTAGCAACAGAACTGCAAACGCGAAAACTGTTCAAGATCTTTTGACGAAGTTCGGTTGTAATATTAAAATGAGACTTGGACTTCATGAGATTTCCAACGTGTGTTCTGAGGATGGACTCATTATTCTTCAACTCGGAGGATCCGAGGTTGAGATTCAGAATTTACAAGATAGTTTGAATGCACTTGTAGGGGTCAAGACTGAAATTATCAGATTGTCTTCAGACTAAAATTGAGTTATGAAAAAAGGATTAGCGCAGCAGGCTAATCCTTTTTAATGACTATATTTATTCGGAAGGATTAATCGTCCATCCCTTTGCCTTCGAGTATCTTTGGAATGTACTTTTCAACTCTTGAGATCCTTGTAAGAGATTGCTTTGCGGAAGAAAAATAATAATTGTATGCCTTTCTTCTTCCAGGCGTCAACTTCTCAAAAGCAGTTTTCAATTCTGGGCTTTCATCTAGTTTAGTTTGGAATTCTTCACAGAACTCCGTCTCCTTGACGGTTTTAAATGCGACTTTAAGCCCTGCCTTTTCAATTTCAATGGCCTGAAGAATGTATTCCTTGATTGAAGGAGCCAATTGATTGATTTCATCTACGGATTTAAAACGTATCTGCCGTGCTGCTTGAACATACTCAGTCTGTTGGATCAATAAGTTCTTTGGATCCTTGAGTAATGATCCTTTCACGAAAAGAATCGCGCAATAGTCCTTGAATCCATGGATGAGTA
>CAZNOO010000033.1:0-6818 GCA_964574705.1 uncultured Candidatus Izemoplasmatales bacterium | reverse complement strand
TGCTTTGCCCCAGAAAAAAATAAGATGTAAGCATTTTGTCTGCCAGGCGTCAAATTTTCAAACGCAATTTTCAAGTTTGAGGATTCTTCTAGTTTTTTTGAGAGTTCTTCTGGATAATTTAACTTTGAATGTCGCTCAAAATCGACTTTTAATCCCGCCTTCTCAATTTCAATAGCCTCGATAACGTATTCTTTGATGGTTGTAGTCAAATTCATCACTTCTTCAAGGCTATGCATTTTTATTATTCTTGCGGATTGTGTATTTTCTCCAGGTTTCAATAGAATGTTCATAGAATCCTTTAATAGGGCACCTTTGAAAAAAGATAGAACAAAGTAATCCTTGAATCCGCCTAATATAGCAACGTTAGCATTATTATAAGTATAGCAAGGGGCATACCATTTGAATTCCTCTTTGAGATCTGTCTCGTTTAAGAGCCGTCGTATCATTTTTAGCTCTTCTTTCCACTTCACGGCATTGGAAAGAAATTGATTTACTTGTATATTTGATTGATTCATTACTTTTACCACCGTATAAGAAGATAACTCCATTATATACAATCCTTCGAAAAACATAAAGAAAGATGCATTTTTTGCATCTTTCTTTGTATCTTAGAATTCAGTCTTCTTTAATTTGATTGGGGAACAGAACCCTTGATTGTATCTTCTTTTATCGAGAGTTCTTTGGAAACATTACTCATTTTAAGGCGGTGAAGTTTTAATCCAATAATGATGATTAATACTGTACTTATAGCTTCGGTGAGAATAATCGTAAAATAGGAAATCGATATGTCATATACATAGTCTTGGAACAGTCTTAAAAAAGCATACTTGTATAGTTTAGCGATTAGTATAAACATTAGTTCGAGAATACCTGGTAGCTTGTTTTTGTAAAAGTAGTATAACAATCCTAGGAACAATGCGCTCATGATAGAAAAGAAGATATACTGAATGGTCGTTACGGCATCCACCGAAATATTATATTGGTAAGTTCTGACAAAAGAAACATAGATGGATAGCATTACGGACTGAAATGCAACTCGCACTGTAGAATATATTACAAGTAAAAGAGTCATAAGCCCTTTGTTGGACAACCACTTTCTTATCGACAGATAGACAAATAGAAATATCATGATTTCAAAGAATATCGCAAATGAATAAGCTAAAATATAATAATTCATTGATGGAACGGGTGTTGGAAGATACATTATCGAGTGCATTTGATTTATTAGGTTTGCATCGGTGATATAGGTATTAAATAACCTCAAGACAAATGCAATGATAATCAATATGAGTGCAGTTTTTGAAAGGAACGGCACAGTTTCAAGAATTACCTTCGACTGGGTCGTTATTACAAACTCAAAGATTGAAATAGAGGTTAGGATGAGTGCAATTGGAATCAGAATCAATAGATATGCAACCATATAGTTTCCAAAAATAAAATCAGTATCCAAAAAACCTCCGATAAATAAGCTCAGAATCAATGAAATTAAAAACCACAATGAGATTTTCGATAGCATCTTTACCAATTTGAAGAAGATATCTCTTTTTCGGCTGCTCGTTTCAAAGTCGAAAACCCAGTAATTGGTTTTGTTTCTGAATAAGGCGTAAACAACAATGAATGAAATTAAGAGTGCATAACAATAGAGTGTGAAGGTTGTTGAAGTGTCCAAATAAGCATATAGATTAATCGCTGATGCATACAAGGTTAGAGACAATAAGAAAGCAATGATGATAACGAGGAGGCTGAATCGATTCAATCGATTCAGGAATTCTTCCGAATTTCCATCCTTCTTCTTTACTTCGCTCATGATGAGAAATGTAGTAGAAAGAATCAATATCAAGAATTCCGGAGAAAAAATTGCCAGTGGGAATAAATACGGAATCTGAAACACGATTCTGATGATGATGTACATTGCTGAAATAACGATCAAAGCTATGGAAAGATAGCGATGCATAAAGCGATTCATTTTCATAGGGGTTCCTTTCATTGGTTGCAGAATTTAATAATCTTTTGCTTAAGGAATTAAATCTGACTCAAATTCACGATCGAATACGCCAATCAAGGTATCTACTTGATATGAAATCACCGCATGATAACTTGAATATGCACTTACATTGGCAGTCGGCGAAAAGTCATATGGACCCGTAATGCTTGAAATATGATTGAAGGTTTCAATAATGTTTCCATTTGAGTCAACTATGTCAAGTTTCAACTCCGAGGGGGGTGTAAAAGAATAATCTCCAATTTCCAAATGAATCAGACCGTTTGAAGAGGTGTAATAGATTATAAACGGAATGGTATTGGGGGATATAACCAAATTCGAGAACACGTATTGATGTCGTAAATCTGTTATTTGAATAATCGCACCATTCATCAGTTCATCGATTGGAACAGAAAATGAATGGCTTTCCATATCAAGACTATATGAATTATATAAGGTTATTTCACTACCGTTGTATATCGATACCAACATTGAAATTTGAACTTGTGTATCTTTATAGATATATGATCCATCATTGACTGCATTGTAAGAAAATACAACTTGGTCTCCAACAACTTCGGTTCCAGTAATCGCCGCATACAGATTATTATAACTATCTTCAATTTCAACATTTTCATAGGTCGAGGAAGTAATCGCAAAAGTATCTAAAGTGACGTCGGTGAAATCATCGACGCCGTCATTTCCGCTGATGAACAACTGAATCAAATAGTCCATATTCGGCGACAACTCCTCAAATAGGACCTGAGTCAAATTGAGAATATCTCCAGTATAGTAACTTTCATCAATATCAAGTTTAATGCTTCTAACTGCTTCTTTGTTAAAATCAGCGAACAATACAATTTCAATGTGTTCAATACACCGATGAACGTCCTCATATTGAATCGAAAGATCGATATAAGGTAATTCTGAAGTTAAGAGATAATTTGGACTGTTATCCACAATTTCATCTAAAACGACTCTTCCTCTGCTTTCATGAGCGGGGTCATATAATGTCAATGTAGATACAGAAAAGATTGTGGAAGATGAATTTAAGTCGTCCTGATCGGACTTTGCAATCAAGACTTCATAATCCTCTGAAAGGTCAATATTGTTTAAGCAAAAGCTCTTATCTGCGGTGGAACTTGCAATTCGAAATACGGTTCTATCTTCGTTCAATGTAGAACCCACAACTCTTCCAACTAAATAATAATTGGCTCCGATGTATTCGGTATCACCTATAAGGACATGAAAGCATAAATCCTTTGTGACGGGATTGAATTTGACTTCAGTATATCTGGCATAGAAAAACTGCTCAGGAAGCCTTTGTGCCAATGGCATAATCGTTTGTTCAATTTGAAGATTCGTTGCATATCCAATGTACCCAGAAAAGGGAGTAGATGTCGTCGTTGTTGAAGTCACCGCTTCACTTGTCGATGCTGTTGTTAGTGAATCGGTGCTTTCTGTCCGCGCGAATAAATCACAGCCAAAAAGACTAAAAGATACCAATATAAAAAGTGCTAATGTGATAAATTTCTTCATTTAGGATTCCCCTGTCTAAACATCAATGTTGATAGAATCAATTACTTTGTCATCCCATTTAGGTCGAATCTACTTATTTATTTTAGATACTAGCCATAATGTATAAAAATGAACTCAAATACACACAAATATTATCATAGTTTATAAAACGCAATTTGTCAATGGAGCAAAAAAAAGAATTGGCAGTTAGCTAATTCTCTTTATTTTATGAAGTTACCTTATAGAAATTCTTAACTATTTTAATTGTTAGTAATGAAGTCTTGTTCACCAACATTTTAATCATTCTTATTTTTGGTTTGATTTTAAAGCCTGAGCTCTTACTTTTCCTTCTTTATTCATTATGTTAACTTTCCCACCCGTTTTATTTGCCAAGTCTTTTGCTCTTTCAACCGCTTCTGCTTGAGTATCAAAAGTATCAGATTTCTTGATCGAGCCGTGTCTTCTTACAATCCATTTACTTGATTTTTCATCCAAGAAAACAGTATAGTTCTTCATAAGTGTCATAATTGTTACCTCACCCCTTTGTTTATGTTTTTATTTTGATAAAGTTTCTAATTTTTTATAAAGTGTATATTCCGCGAAATCTTTTGGAAAGTCTTCTATCGTCATTATGACTTCATATCCATTTTTTTTATAGAAATCCAATGCTTGAAACTCAAATGTTGTCAAATAGATGTTTACTACTTTTCGCGCAAGTGCTTCAGATTCGATCATATGCATCAGTTTTGAAGCGATTCTTTTCCCTCTGTATAACTTGTCAACAAACAATACATTTATAAACAAGTACTCAAATTGAAAATTACCATAGATTCCTCCGACAAATTGATCATTGTCAAGCACTACATACTGCAAGTCAACTACTTCGGTAGAAAAATCAAGATCTTCTCTCGTTTTTTTAATTTCCGCTTTTAATAACGTATCATAGGATGGAATTGGCTCGCTGGAAGATTTCATTTGATAATCTTTGTCAATTTCAAGACTTTCTAGGTTCTTGTCAAGCAAGAAGAAATTTGTGTTGCCACTTGGCATGTCTTCCAATTCACCGTGAATGCTAAATCCGATGTTCTTAAAATCGAGTACTCTTTGTTCATGTACCGAATTAAACTGAATTCCTTCTACATTTCCACGGTAAAACTTTCTAACATCATTCATTAATGCTTTAAGAGCATCGATATCTTTATAGTAAATACCTTTTACTTTACACCAGTCGGATGCTTGTAAGGTATGGCAAGCGCCAACTAATAGCTCATTCTCAAAAACATAAAAGTCTCGGCTATCTTTCTCTCTATAGCCAGTTTGAGATTTGTTATAGGTATGCAGTGATTTGATTAATTCTTTATTGTATTCAAATTTCTTATCATTGATATACGTTATTTTATGAATATGCGTCATCTCCTTCAAAAATATCAATTGTTTGCGTAAATATTATACCATTTTTTGGCCCTTTTTGCAATTTACCCTGAGCCCTGCGTTTTTGCCCCCATCTCCAATGCGTGTGTTAAAGACTCCAAAAATATACATCATACATCTCATATTGTGTA
This sequence comes from uncultured Candidatus Izemoplasmatales bacterium, assembly GCA_964574705.1. Taxonomy (GTDB): domain Bacteria; phylum Bacillota_I; class Bacilli_A; order Izemoplasmatales; family Hujiaoplasmataceae; genus JAHIVB01. Next base: position 1,757 of record CAZNOO010000033.1, on the reverse strand, counting down.
AGTTGCCACACAGTGATTGAAAAATGAATTCATTATGATAAAATGTTGATGGGTGATGATATGAGAATCAAGTATCTGGGTCGTTCTGATGAATTATTGGAAATCCAAGCAAAACTCAGCAAAAATGAGGTTGATTTTGTCTATGAAGACGAAGAATACGTTCTAAAAAAAGCTTCTCATGACGCCGAAACAATCGTCGGAAAAACGGATCAAACATTTCATGTATTGAACCATCAAGATATTGTCTATATCGAATCACTTGGCAATAATGTAATCGCTCATACAATGGCTCATGAGTATTTCATAAAAGAGAAGTTATACAGTATATCGTCTCTATTTGAACCCTATGGTTTTTTAAGGATTCATAAGTCATATGTCGTAAATATCCATATGATTCATGTCATCATTCCTCAATTTAACCGAAAATTTACGCTTGTAATGAAAAACAAGGATCGAATTGAAGTCTCTCGTTCCTATTATGACTCCTTTAAAGAATATTTGAGAATGTAGGTGGAAATATGAAAAAAACATTATTGATTCTCGTCATTGCTCTCGTGTTCTCCTTGACAAGTTGCGTCGCTCCTGGAGTAGTAAACATCAATGAAGATATCAGCTATACCAATATCTTAACTTATGATGATGATATCTATTTCCGGGTCTTCCGGTTATATGTCCCCAACAACGAGTCGATGCAAGATTATACTTATGGATATCAAGTAAAAACAAATAAAGATGTGAGTATAGTCTTTAAGGCCCCTGATGATGAAGTCATATTTTCAGACAAAGTGCGCGTATTTTTATATAAAGATTTAACCCAATCGATTTCATCGAATACATTTGTCGGAAAATGCATTGATAATGATACGATTACAGTTGAAATTACGTTTAGTGATAATACAATCCATACTTTTTCATTTGAGTATTTTGCAAGTAGACCAACCTATTATGAACAGGAATCTTTCCCTACCATTTCGATACCTCAATTTGACATTTGGATTATTGTGACTACAATATCGATTTTGATTACTTTATTTCTTGTTTCAATTTACACTTATCGGTTCTTCTATCAAAGAAGAATTAATCATTCCTTAACGGATGAATTGACAAGTAAGAACCCACTGATGGATTTAAATCTATTTATCAAAATTTCTCTCTTTATCACAATTGTTTTCATGATTGCTTTTTCAATCCTTGAAAAAGTAATCTATAACCACACCGTCATTCAAGATATTTCATATGAAGAACTATCGATGGGAGTTTTAGAAATGGACTTGACTGACGTAACCATGACAAATATACAATACGAAAGAATAGTAGTCTCTATCAATCTTGATGTAGTATCAAGATCTGTTTTTGAAAGAGATCTTGATCTCACTTATACAAATATAGAAGATAATATCCTCAACGTATTGAACAACTATAACCATCAAGTCGTCGATTATGATAAAAATTACACGATGATAGGTTCTTACCCATGGACAACCGAAACACATTACATTGTCGAATTAGAAACTGCTGACCAGTCAACAATTATAATTCGGTTTATCTTACTTAGTGAAGATGAATATAGTGTAGTGGTGACGTATTTACCAGCACACGCAGACTTCCCAGAAGAAGATGGAATAACGATTATATCTGGAAGCCCAAAATATTCTTTTACAGTCCCAAACACAGACTCAAACGTTGTTGCTTTATTCGGTTTGTTGGACAATGCTACAAGAATTACGCCATAGCCTATTGTGCTAGTTAAATATACC
>CAZNOO010000032.1:4182-12868 GCA_964574705.1 uncultured Candidatus Izemoplasmatales bacterium | reverse complement strand
CAAAATTAATGGCTTTTTTTAATATTTGTTTTGAACGACTCTGAGGAATGCTGAACCCAAACGATCAAGTTTGACGAGGTAGTGATGGTCTTCGTGGATAAAACCGAAATCTCTTCTGAGTGTAAGCGTTGGGTTTAAGAGTTCTTCGAGAGGGATGACTTTGTCGTGCGCCCCAGAAAAAATCACTTTTCCTTCTTCGTATTTTAGGAAGACTTTACCGACTTCAATTTGTTCTAAGGTCTCAAAGTTTAGAAAATAAAGCATTCCAGTACTTTCAACCTTGGTATTTCTTAACTTTTCAGAGAAACCGAGTTGGTAATGGTTCCAATCTACCAAATTATCATAGACGAAGTCATGAATGAACCCGTATTTATCAATGGATCCTTCTTTTTTACATGATCTGCAATGAAAAGTATTCCCATGCGATTCAATCGAATTAATGGCTTGGCAATGAGGACAGACGTATACTGCATTTTCGATTCCTTCGGCGAGTTGCTTTCCCTTATGAGGAATCATTGCAGTTCTTTGGTAGTCATATGCGTTTTGATATAACTCTTTTTTGACAATTTCATTCATTTCTTCAAGTGACATATCTTGAAGGTCTTCTTTTGAAATGGCTTTATGGTAATAGAGCTCAACATAATGTCTAGATCGTTTACCTGTTCCCCAACGCGGTCTTGATAAATAGGCTCCGCGAGTGTTGCAGGTAATCACATCAAGTTTTAATTTTTTAATCAGTTTCATCGTTGATTCTTCGATATAACCAGTTTCTCCGTAGAAAGTAGTGTCTCCTTCTGGGAAGATCAAGATTGGATATCCTCTCTTAACTGTAGAGAAGATACTCATGATAGCGGCTGCGTCGCTTCTTCCTTTCGATTTCGAAATGACATGAGCAACTTGACTAACTAAGAATTTAGTCGGTTGTCTCGTGAACAATGTTTGAGAAGCAATGATAAATGGGACTTTCCATAGCCGTAAAGGAACATGGACGACATCAAACATGTAAGTGTGATTTGCAAGTAGAACGTAAGGTTCTTTTCGCAAAAAAGAGAACGCTGGATCGCGAATCACTTTTCTTTTGGCGTCAAAGAACATCCAAATGAAGACGAGGGGTCTTAATAAAAACATCAAAAGATCTTGTTGGATATCTAGTCTTGTTTTCTTCATAATATCACCGGGCCTTAATAAAATATATTATATTATAACATTCAAAAGAATTTGAGACAATAGAGCGAAGTCAATTGGGTTCAATCAATGAAAGAAACGATTGTATATGAAAGTTTTTTTTGATATGATATTAATGAGTAGGAGTTGACAATTGATGAGAAAGTGTGCAACCTGTAATCAATGGATAAAAGAAGAAGATGCTTTTTGCTGGAATTGTGGTAAAGCCATTGAACCTCTTTCTATGCAATCAATGAGTTCTGAAAAACCCAATTCAGTGAATCCATATGAGATTGTCACTTTGCTTTTTCTGATTCTTGCATTTCCAGTTGGACTTTTAATGATGTGGGTCTTTCAGCCATTCACAAAACGGACGAGATGGATTATTTCGATCATATTGGTCGGAACGTCTTTGCTTGGAATGCTTCTGATTATCCTCTGGACCTCCATGCCTGGGTACATGTACTGATTACTTGGATTTCTTTTTTTGACAAAGTGTCGTTTTCTTGAAGATAGCCATAAAAAAAAGTTCTCCTTTTCAGTAAAAAAGAGTTGAAAAAGTTGCCTTCTTCATATACAATATATATTGCTAAAGAAAACGCAGGTGTAGTTTAATGGTAAAACGTCTGCTTGCCATGCAGAGAATGGGGGTTCGATTCCCCTCGCTTGCTCCATTTGAGAATAAAAGACAATTTCGAAATGAGATTGTCTTTTTTTTGTAAGAATTCTGTAGAATTTGTAAAGAATGATTGTATAAAAGTACTATGCGTGATATAGTAATTTCAATTGTTTGAAGAAACAAAGGAGGAATGAAAATGAAAATAGAAGCATTGAATCATTTTGTTCTTGGAGATAAGGTTGCAGATCTGCCAATCATCCAAGGTGGCATGGGCATTGGAATTTCATTATCTGGTCTAGCTTCGGCCGTCGCAAACGAAGGAGGCATCGGAGTGATTTCTGCTGCCGGCGTCGGATTGTTTGAAAAAACTAGTGTTGGTGAAGATAAATACGTTATTGCTTTGAAAGAAGAAATCAAGAAAGCCAGATCGCTGACCAAAGGAATCTTAGGCGTAAACATTCTAGTGGCTTTAAGCAATTTTCATGATTTGGCAAAGGCTTCGATTGATGAAGGGATCGATATCATCTTCGCTGGTGCCGGATTACCGCTTGACCTTCCCAGTTTATTAGTTGAGGGTTCCACAACCAAACTCGTTCCAATCATTTCTTCAGGAAGAGCAGCGAAGCTCATTATTCAAAAGTGGGTTGGAAAATATGGTTATGTTCCAGATGGTTTCGTTTTGGAAGGTCCAAAAGCTGGAGGACATCTCGGATTCAAAAGAGACCAGATAGAAGACTCTGAATACGATCTTGAGAAGTTGTTGCCCCAAGTATTGGATGCGATTAAGCCATTTGAAGAAAAGTATTCCAAAAAGATTCCGATTATCGTTGGAGGAGGTATTTACACAGGTGAAGATATTTATTATTACTTAAGCCATGGAGCGTCTGCCGTTCAGATGGCAACCCGTTTTGTGACAACTTACGAGTGTGATGCATCCGTTGCGTTTAAGCAGTCTTACATCGATGCAAAAGAAGAAGACATTGTCATCATCGACAGTCCTGTTGGTCTTCCCGGAAGAGCAGTCAAAAATCCGTTTCTGACAGAAGTCTACGATGGATTGCGCCATCCTTTTTCCTGCCCGTTCAATTGTATCTCTACTTGTAAAAAAGAATTGGCTCCATATTGTATTTCTCTCGCACTTTATAACGCAAAAAAAGGTAAGATGAAAAACGGGTTTGCTTTTGCAGGGACCAATGCTTATTTAGCGAAGGCAATCATATCTGTAAAGGATTTGATTTCGACACTCAAGCAAGAGTATTTTGAAGCATTCAAAAGACAAATGGCACTCTCCGTTTGATAAAAGCAAATTATAAAACATCGTCAGGAATATTATCCTGACTTTTTTTTGCTTTTATGGGAAGAAAAGAATGAGTGAATCAAAGCCTTTGATATGATATAATAATTGTAATAAGAGATAGCTTACTAAAAATAGAAGTTGTCATAATTGAGTATTATGGAACATGAGCGAAAGAGGAAAACAGATGGAACAACTAAGCTTAAACTTGACTTTAAAACGAATGAATCAATCAAGCATAGGAACCATGGGAGAATACCGTTTTTCGATTACGACAATGAAAATCGGATTTGGTTTTTATGATACTGTTACTTTCTCGTTTGAGCATTCCGTCGATCCCATCATCAAAAAAGAACTCAAGACAAAATTGAAGCTCGTCCCGCTTCTATCTACTTTTTTACATAAGAATGATCAATTGATGTTCATGTTTCCAACCCACAAGAAAAATAAAGTATTGTCCGAAAAAGAGTACTGGGAAAATACATTGACTCCTCTTATCAACTATTTTTCAGAAAGAGGAATGCATCAAGAAGAACGTTGTGTCATCTGTAGGCTTGAAACGAAAGAATCATTAGAAGAGAAACTATGGGGAAATACAGTTGTAAATGTCCACACAACGTGTTCGAACAAACATAAAGACGAGGTTTTAAAAGAACTCGATAATGATAACGTCAAAATTGCAAGAATGCCTTTTTCGATAGTCTTAACTTTAATTGGATCCATCCTCGGATTGATTCCGCTGATCGTTCTGTTATTTGCCGTAAACTGGTATTTCCCACTCCTATACGCGATTGTTCCTTTCGTTGGGTTTGGAGGGTACTTGCTTGGGCGGGCTCCGAAAAGAAAATATACAATTTGGGTTGTCATTTCGATGTCTTTGACTGTCGTTTTCATGATGGTCCTTTACAGATGGCATCTTGAATGCATCGCTGCTGGTACAACCCTTTCGGTTCTATTGAGTTATGGTGCTGGCGTAGCAGTCGTTCTCCAAGATGTTTTGTTTAGCTTCCTTTTTACAGCCATTGGAGTCTTTCTTTTCTGGAGATATTTATTAAAAGAAACAGACACTTCCATCAAAGAAATTCAAGAAATGTAATCTAAATTTAGTGGAGGAATCATGAAAAAAAAGTATGAGATTGACAAACAACTCAGAATATTACGACTGATGAAGATGCCGAAAAGTCTATTTAGAATTTGGATTTCCAATCAAGTGCTGAGACTTCTTTATACACTCCAAAGGCCTCATAAAGGCGTAATTCAAAAGCGCTTCTTGGTCAAAGCACGAGATGGCAAATTAATCAAAGTTGACCAGTTTGTTGCTAAACAGAAAACTTCTAATTTAACCCTGATTCACTTTCATGGCGGAGGGTTTATGATGAACGCGACCCACTCACATAAGAAAATACTTTCTTCACTCGTGAGCGAATTGGGTGGCCAAGCGTTTATGGTACACTATCGTCTTGCTCCAAAATGGGCTTTTCCAACCCCGTTTCTAGATGCTGTAGACATCTATAATCATTTGACTGAACATCATGAATACTATGATATTGTTGTAAACAACATTGGATTATGTGGTGACTCTGCAGGAGGCAACTTAGCAGCCGCATTATCATTGCATTGTGCAGATCGTAATAAAAAAATCCCGAAATTTCAAATGCTATTCTATCCCGCTTTAGATAAAGATGGTTCTTCAAAATCTCGTTTACAGTATACAGATACACCAATGATCTATTCCTCATTGTTCAGCTTCATCGGAAAATATTATTATAAAAACGGATTCTTTGGAATGGAGAGATATGCATTTCCATGTGTCCACCCTCTAGATAAATTGCAGCCAAACTCTTATATCGAAGTTTGTGAATTCGATCCTCTTCATGACGAAGGGGTCAAATACGCAGAACTCTTGAAGAAAAATGGCAATCAAGTGGTATTAAATGATGTTCATGGAGCAGTACATGGGTATGACGTCGTCATGCATTCTAATATTGTGAAAGAAAGCATGAAAAAACGGATGAATTACATTTTGGAACAAATCTCATAAAAAAAGGTCTTCGCTGAAGACCTTTTTGATTACTTTAGATGTTTTTTTCTGTATTGAACCGGTGTAATTGAGCTATACTTTTTAAAGACTTCAGTAAAATAACTTTGAGAGCAAAAGGAAAGTGATGAAGCGATATCGGACATGGACATCTTTGTGAAACGAACTAATTTTTCAGCCTCTTCCATTTTTTTAAGTTGAATGTATGTTTGTAAGGACTTTCCAACTTCTTTTGAGAACAATTGGGACAAATAAGGCCTAGAAAGTCCGACGGATTGACTGACGGTCTCTAAAGAGAGAGGGAAATGAATGTGCCTGTCAATATAAGACATGGCTTTCTTGATTGATTTAGAGTATTTATACTTGCTTTGAGATTCATGAACTTGAGTGACAAATCCTTTTGTCATTTTTTTAAATGTTGCAATAAAATCATTTGAATTTTCAAACGATTCCGCAAGAGTGATAAACGTGTTCCCCAGAGAAGAGGCTTCAAAAAAATCGAGGCCACCTTCAATGGATGCAAGTCCAAACATTGTTGATAGGGAAATGATAGTATAAAGTTTTAACTTTGGAGTGCCATCTGTAAAACTGTAAAATAAGACACGGTCTTTAAAAAGATCTTCAAGTTTTTTAATATTACCAGTCTTAATAACATCTAGATACCGTTCGATATCTTTAAGAATATGGTCCTTATGATTACTGTTTGGAGAGTCCATAGGAACTATTTGGGAAAATTCGTCACCATCGATAAACTCATGAAAATCAATTTTTTCAGATTGAATTCGATCAGCGGAGTAATAGACTTCATTCATTTGATAGAAAAACATACTCAAGGCATTTGCAAATTCTCCAAGAGGCATTAAAGGAATCAAATGGATAAAGTTTTTTACAGTTTCTTCATCATAAAGATGACAAAACGAAAGATATCCATAGTTCTCTTTGGAAAGAGGCCTTACGGTCAGCACAGGACCCACAACTGTAATATGTTCTTGGGTTCCGTTTAAATATTTGAATATACCGTAACATTCGAGAGAATTATAAGTAATGAGTTGAACTGAATCAGTAGATAATTTCAATTCCATGATTTTATCAAAGATTCCTAACTTCTCTACAGATTCTAGGTCATAAGTACAATAGGCTATTTTTTGGTTACGAATAAGAGTAGAAGATATGTTCGAAAACTTATAAAACAAGTCCATTTTTCTAATTGCTGATTCGTTTATCATTTTTATCACCGACACGATTATAACATAAGTGAAAATGATAAAATACAAGTTTATAAAAATCTCTGTGAAAAGGATGTCATTTTATAACAAATGAAAGATTAAAATGAAAAACTTTCATAAAAAAAACAGCGCTTTGATTTACAGGATATGATATAATGTCTAGTGGGTGTAAGCGTTTTTATTCCATATGACAAAGGAGCAACGAAGAAATGACGTATTTAAACGAAACAACCGAATTTTTAGAAACCATGGCAGTTTTAAAAGACAAGCCCGAGCGAGGATTTTCTTGGGTCAAGAAACAAATTTCAACAAAACTAGAGCCTCATGAAGTATTGATTAAAGTCTTAACCGCCTCTTTTTGCGGAACCGACTATCACATCTACTCATGGGATGAGTGGAGCCAAAAAAGATTAAAATTACCATTAACCGTTGGACATGAATTCAGTGGCGAAATTATAAAAATCGGTAAACAAGTTACACGTGTTAAACTAGGAGATATCGTAAGTGCAGAGACTCATATTATCTGCGGAACTTGTGAGTTTTGCTTACGGGGAGAAGGACACATTTGCAAAAACACAAAGATTATCGGTGTTGATACCGACGGATGCTTTGCACGTTACGTCAAGATTCCCGAAGCGAATTGTTTTGTAAACGATAAAAGCATGAACATGCATCATTTATCTGTTCAGGAACCGCTGGGAAATGCGGTTCATACTATGACTCATTTTGACATTTATGATAAAACCGTCGTTGTTTTAGGGTGCGGACCCATCGGAATCATGGGTGTCGATGTTGCGAAAGCAATGGGCGCAAAAATGGTCATTGCGATTGAAGTAAATGATTTTAGACGGAATCTTGCACATGAAATTGGCGCGGACTACACGATTAATCCAATGACTGAAGATGTGATCGCCAGAGTGAAGGAACTGACGGATGGTGCTGGGGTCGATGTGATTGGAGAATTCTCTGGCAACAAAACAGCAATTGAACAATGCTTCAAGTATATAAAACCAGGTGGAGGAATTTCAATGTTAGGAATTCCATCTAAAACGATTGAAATTGACTTTGGAAATGATGTTGTGTTTAAAGGCATCAACATCTACGGCGTTGTTGGAAGAAGAATCTACGGCACTTGGGTTAAAGTGAAAGAATTAATCCATTCAGGTAAATTACATTTGGATAAAATCATTACGCACGAATTTCCACTTTCCCAGATCAATATCGCTGCGGAAATCATGGGAGAACGTAATTGCGGAAAAATCATCTTAATTCCGGAGGATATTGATCATGTCTAAATTGGATACGTTTTATCAACAGGTCGATGATTTAAAAAAAGCAGGCGTTTATCGAAAACTGCCTATTATATACAGTGCTTGTTCAAACGTTGTTGACTTGAATCACAAAGAAGTCATCAACATGTCCTCTAATAACTATTTGGGACTTGCGAGTCATCCGAGAGTTAAAGAAGCTGCCATTAAAGCCATTGAAAAATATGGTGTTGGCGCAGGCAGTGTCAGAACCATTGTCGGAAACGGAGACCTTCTTGAAAGACTAGAAGAATTGTTGGCGGAGTTTAAACAAGAAGAAGCCGTCACTTGTTTCCAATCCGGTCTCAACTGCAATATCGGCGTTATTCAAGCCATTACTCAAAAAGGCGATTTGATCGTGAGCGATAGTTTAAATCATGCTTCAATCATCGATGGAACAAGACTTTCCAAAGCTGACAGAGCTGTCTTTCAACACTCAAACATGGAAGACTTAGAAAAAGTGTTGAGTGAAAAAAGAAAAGAGTATCAGAACGTTCTTATTATCACAGATGGTGTTTTCTCGATGGACGGAGATTTGGCAAAACTTCCTGAAATCGTCAAACTAGCGAAAAAATATGATTGCCTTACTTATGTGGATGATGCACACGGAAGTGGCGTATTAGGACACTCAGGAAGAGGAACCGTAGATCATTTTGGTCTTCATGGAGAAATTGATTTTATCATTGGAACTCTAAGCAAAGCCATTGGCGTTATTGGAGGATATGTCGCTAGCAAGAAAATCGTCAAGGAATGGTTATTGCACAGAGCAAGACCGCTTCTGTTTTCAACTGCACTTCCCCCCAGTGCGATTGCCGCAACGATTGAAAGCGTCACGATGCTGATGGAAAGTGAAGAGTATACAAAGAAACTTTGGGACAACGCCAAATATTTCAAAAAAGGAATGAAAGAACTTGGATTTGATATCGGCCATTCAGAAACGCCGATTACGCCTGTCATGATTGGGGACGAAGCAAAGACCATGCAGTTTTCAAAAGCATTGCTTGCTGAAGGTGTTTTCGTCTCTGGAATCGTATTTCC
>CAZNOO010000032.1:0-4082 GCA_964574705.1 uncultured Candidatus Izemoplasmatales bacterium | reverse complement strand
CTGTATGAAAAATTTGCGACTCATTATGATGATATCTTTCCTTTGAAGAAAGAGACACTGTCATTTCTTGCAGACCATTTCGAAAAGGGAAAGACGCTTGATTTAGGATGTGCCACTGGAGAATACTCATTAGGACTTTCGAGAATGGGGTATGACACCCTTGGAATCGACATCGATTCCAATATGATCTCAATCGCATTGGAGAAGAACAAAAGACTCTCTCTTCTTTCAAGATTTTTAAAAGGGAATTTCAAGGACGTTGTTTATAAGAATCAGTTTAACAACGTGTTTTGCATTGGAAACACCCTAGTACACCTTGAGTCGATTGAAGAAATGGAAAAATCGATTCTTCATGTCTATGATTCTTTGAAACCGAATGGGACATTTATTATTTCAATTGTTAATTATGACAGAATCTTAGACCAAGAGATTAAATCCTTACCCACCATCGAAAACAATGGAGTCACATTTGAACGAAATTATGAATATGTAGGTGAAAAAATCAACTTCTTGACGAGACTCAAAGTCAAAGATATTGTCGAAGAAGAAAACACCGAACTTACCCCCATTCGATACAATCAACTTACTGATATTTTAAAAAGTGTAGGGTTCAAGAAAATCCAAGCAAAAGATGGATATTCAGAGAAACCGTTCTCAATCAAGAAAAGCTTTCATTTAGTCATTGTCGCTAATAAATAAAGACAAGCTAACACTTGTCTTTTTCATAGGAAGGATTAAATCATGAAAAATCGACTCAAGTGGCGAAAAGGATATGTTATTCTTTTGCTTATTGGAAATTTAACTGGGATTTGTCTCAATGTATTTGATGGTGGATCTGTGATTGAGACTTTGAGTTACTTTACGATTATCAGTAACATTTTAGTATTTGTATTATTCACATACATTTTATTTAAAAAAGGCGAATTGAATGAAAAAGAGCGTAGCATAAAAGCCGCCATTACCGTGTCCATTATGGTGACTTTCATCGTGTTCCATGTGTTACTCGCGCCAACATTATCGGGTTCACTTTCATTTTGGAATAGTTTTTTTGGTCATACATATACCCCTCTGTTGGTTTTATTGGACTATTTCCTTTTTGACAAAAAGGGAATCCTTCGATATCGTGATATCGTTTATTGGGTAATGATTCCGCTTGGGTATTTCGTTTATGCTAATTTTTATGCACTTGTAGGCGGAACATTCACTTATGAAGATTCCGTCTCAAGATATCCCTATTTTTTCATCAATCCTGACTTGATTGGGTGGTGGCTTGTCATTGTTTTTGTTATTGTGATTTCTGCTTTTGTCGTAGGACTCTCTTTCTTGTTTGTATTTATGGATCACAAGATAGTCCAAGAAAAGAAACTTGTCGAAACCCAATCCTAAAAATAAAGAACCAATTCTGTCGAATTCGGTTCTATTTTTTTCTACTTTTGTAGCAATAAAATCATTTCTCTTAAAGATTTGGCCGCAACGGCAGTAGAAGCACCGGAGGGGTCAATCATCGGAGCGAGTTCTACGATGTCCCCACCCACGATATTGTTTAACTGTTCGAAAGCATCGAAAGCTTTTAAAAGATCTTTATATTGCATTCCGCCAGGTTCCGGGGTTCCGGTTCCTGGAAATACGGATGGATCGAGCACATCTAAATCGATGGTAATATAGACAGGTTTGTTTTTAATCTTTTGAACTGCCTCTTCGAGGCCTTCAAAATCGAATTTACGCAAGTGTGTATGGCCGCTTGCAGCCCATTCGAATTCAGAGCGATCGCCACTACGGATACCGAATTGGAAGATTTTTCCATCTCCGACAAGGTCGTGACAACGTCTCAAAACGGTTGCGTGAGAGAGTTTTCGTCCGAAGAACTCATCACGCAAATCAGTGTGGGCATCAAGATGAATGATGTGAAGGTCCGGATATTTTTCCGTCATTGCTTGGATGACAGGATAAGTGACCAAATGCTCACCACCGACCATCATCGGTTTCTTACCGTCTTTCAAAATTTGCTTTGCAGTCTTGTATATCACAGCGAGTGAGCCTTCTACATCTCCGATAGGGAGGTCTAAGTCTCCAATGTCTGATGTAAGGTAGTCCTTCAAATCGCGATTGCGATAAGGGGAATACCATTCAACGCCAAAGGAGTCGACGCGGATTGCGTTTCCCGCAAACCGAGTTCCAGGTCTAAAGGACGTTGTTGCGTCCATTGGAGAACTAAAAATGACAACGGTTGCGTCCTTATATTCTGCAGTGCAACTTTGAAATGATAAATCAACTTTATTAAAGGTCATCTTCTTCACCTTCCCAGTGGGACCAATGTTCTTTATCAATGATTTTAACATATCCGTTATCCAAATCGCTATGGACAATGGATCCTTTTTTAACATAAAAGTCAATATCATCAATGACTTCTTGTGTGATGATTTCACCCGGAATCACAAGTGGGATTCCCGGGGGGTAAATCATAATGGATTCGGCAGAAATCTCATCGTAGGCTTCATGAAGTTCAACACTAATTCTAGGTGCGTGGTAGGCATCACGAGGTCTTGTATACGTTTCTGGAAATTGATAATCGAATTTGATTTTTGGTAATTTGTTGCGAAGCTTATAGTATTTCTTGGATAAGGATTTGAACGCATAAACAAGGTTATCCAAATCTTCTTTCGTAGTACCTATTGTTAATACCGCAAGGATAATATGTGACTCAGCAAGTTCTAGTTGAATATTATATTTCTTTCTCATTATGTTGTAGACTTCAAATCCGGTGATTCCAAGGTCAGATACTTTAATGACGACTTTAGTCTCATCAAAGTCGAATCCGCCTTTGGATAGAATGTAGTCTTTGTCAATCACTTTGATGCCAGGGACTGTTCTTAAAGTATCTCTTGCATCTTCAGCCATTTTGAGTAGTTTATCAATCCGTTTCGCGCCTTGGAAGTACATCGTCTTTCTTGCAACATCAAGGGATGCGAGGAGTAGCGCTGAAGGAGAAGTGCTTTGTAGCATGTTAATCGTCGAGCGAAGTCTAACATGATCGATTCTTCGGCCTTTTGTCAAGATTACAGAGCTTTGAGTAAAGGAACCCGCTGTTTTATGAAACGAAGAAGCACAAATGTCAGCGGACGCTTCCATGGCCGTAAAGGGCATTCTTTCGTTGAAGTAAAACTGTGCACCATGTGCTTCGTCAACGAGGACCAGCATTCCATTGTCGTGAGCTAGCTTCGTGATTCTTTCTAAATCACTTGTAACACCAAAATACGTTGGGTTAATGATGAAAATGGCTTTGGCATCTGGATGCTGTTTAATCGCCTCTGCCACGTTTTCGTAGCTGATGCCATTCGCAATCCCCAATTCTAGATCAATGTCAGGACGGATGAATATAGGCATGGCTCCAGATAAAATCAGAGCGCTAATCACAGATTTATGAACATTTCTGGGTAGGATAATCTTTTCTTTTGCTTTACAAGTCGCCATGATCATGGATATAATTCCAACAGTGGTTCCGTTGGTTAGAAAGTATGCTTTGTCGGCGAGACAAGCTTCTGCCATCAACTTTTCTGCTTCTCTGATAACTCCCGTCGGTCTGCTTAATGTGTCTAGACCCATCGGAGCGTTGCTATCAAGCAAGTAAGTTTCAGTACCTATATAATCAAGGAGGTCATTTTCAATTCTGCCCAGTTTATGTCCCGGGACATCAAACGGGGTCGTGTTGAGTTGACCATATTCTTTTAGTTTTGTAAAAAACGGTGTTTTTAACTGACGGTCTTCTTTCAATGTACTATAACCACCTTTCGTGAGCGTAATGAATATGCAATACGAATAATAACATAAAAACAACATTTTTCAACATAAAATGATGTGATTTCTTTATTTTTTCTTGTGATTTTTGGTTGAATTGTCACTTAACAATTGATCGTTAGAAGCTATAGATAACAAATGAAAAAAAGAAGAAAAAACGTGACTATCTTAATTTAATTTGATATAATTAATTTGCTATTTGCGGTTGTGGCGAAATGGCAGACGCGCTATCTTCAGGCGGTAGTGTCCTAGTGACGTGTGGGTTCAAGTCCCATCAACCGCACCAT
>CAZNOO010000031.1:0-14356 GCA_964574705.1 uncultured Candidatus Izemoplasmatales bacterium | reverse complement strand
CTCTGGTTCAATTTCATACCGAATCAGAAAGACGGATTATAATGCTGAGCATGGTGTTATATTTTTTTAAAACCAGTTCGAATCCGCTTATACAGGTAGTTCAAATCCGGTTGAGTAATTTCCCACATCAAACGAAAAAAAAGACAAACTACATTTCTAAAATCATCTTTTAGAATTCAAGTTAGTCTTTTAATTTAAATCTAATATCGAAAAAGTTGTTTATTTCAATAAAACCTGACAATAATACGCATAAAATGCATGTTTTAAGCGGTTTTAGAAATAAACTCCGTATTAAATTCATGGAGGACCCAACCGGATTCGAACCGGTGGTGGGGGAGTTGCAGTCCCGTACCTTACCGCTTGGCTATGGGTCCAATGAAATGAAAAGAGTAAGTTCCCTTACTCTTAAGTATATGCATGGTCGGGAAGACAGGATTTGAACCTGCGACCTCCTGGTCCCAAACCAGGCGCTCTACCAAGCTAAGCTACTTCCCGTTATAATGGCGCGCCCATCAGGAGTCGAACCCGAAACCTTTTGATCCGTAGTCAAATGCTCTATCCAATTGAGCTATGAGCGCATCGGTGGGGTCCTGATATGGATATTGCTTGCAACACCGATATAAAAATGCATATCCGAAATAAAAGGCCAATGTATATATTAACAAAATTCAGTTTAAAAAGCAACTTATTTTTACTATAATTTTCTAAACCAGTCCATCTGAGCGTCTTTGAGCATATTGACCCATTGAAATCTGAAAATTGGGTATAATAGAATTAACTTAGAGGTGATTCATTTGGAGAAATTATTCCATAAAAACGCAATTCATGTGCGCAAAATAGAGTTGATTGTTAAAGATTTGAAGCAGAGTCTTGATTTTTATACAACTCAACTTGGATTTCAAATTATTGACGAAACGGACCGTTTTGTCTCAATAGGCGTAAATGGAGAAGAAATCATTCGACTATACGAAAACAAAGACGCTAGGCCGATTGACAAGACTTTGGGAATCTATCACTTTGCAATTTTGCTACCAAGCAGAAAAGAACTGAGCCGATTTTTAAAACATTGTATTTCAAAACAAATACCAATTACTGGCGCAGCCGATCATCTTGTTAGCGAAGCCATTTATCTCCTTGACCCTGACGGAATCGGCATTGAGATTACATCCGATCGCGACCAAGAATTCTGGAACATTGAAAAGCAATCTGTTCCAATGGGCACGATGCCATTCGATTACACAGGTGTATATTATGAAACTTCCGATGAGGGAGAGTCTTTTAAGTATCTTCCAAAAGATACCATCATCGGTCATTTACACCTTCAAGTCAAAGATTTGCCTTCTTCTTCCAACTTTTATGAAAAAGACCTCGGATTTCAAATTACTTCAAAGGATTTTCAAGGTGCAGTTTTTATGTCTGATGAACATTATCATCATCATATCGCCTTAAACTCTTGGATGACAGGTAAATATCTTTCTCATACTGACGATACCGTGGGGATGAAATCATTCTCAATCGAATACCCCACCTGTGAAAAATTGATTCATGCTTTGGAACAATTAAAAGCTGATAATCGCGAAATTAAAGAAACCTTAGAAGGATATCTTATCCATGATTTAGACAAGAATTCTCTTTACTTAGATATCAAGCATACAAATCATTAACAAGATGTTCTTCAATTCATATTGACACGGTAAAATACCGTGTCTTTTTTTCGATATCGATTACTTAATTTTTTCGATAACAAAGTCATAATTGTCTTCAACAATTTCAAATCCTAATTTCAGATATACACGATTGGATACCGGGTTTGTCTTATCTACAAACAAGGTGACGAATTCAAATCCTTGTTTGAATAGCACACTGCAAAGTTGGTAAAGCAAGGACCTAGAATAACCAAGGTTTCGATATTTGGGTGGTGTATATACTAAACTGATGGCTTTTCCCTTTTCCAACGTTCTTGAAGTCATGGCGACAGACAATATTTGGTCATCCTCGTCCGTGAGGACATAAAGTTGTTTCAAAGTTAGTTGGTTTCTGACTCGTTCATAAATATCGCAGTTCGAGCGGGTTTCATGAAGAGCTTCTTCAAAAAAAGCTTCTTCAATTTCAATCATCGGGTTAATATCATGAAGATCGGCAAGCCGAAACAGTCCTTTTAAAGGAACTTCCTGTAAGTGATTAAGCCTCATGATATCCATTTGAAGCCTACATTTGAAATTCAAAAAAGTTAGATTGGTATAGAGTGCCCTAAATACGTCTGTATCCTTTTTATTCCCTTGCACACCATTTATTACAATCAAGTTGGAAACAAGATACTCGACCACAAGTTGAATCGCTTCCGGTGAATGCTTGATAGAATACAATTGAAAATTAAAAGGAAATGCGTTTAGAAAGATAAGTACCGTTTTGTCTTGATCAACAACCGCTCCTCTAAATTGGTTCGTCAAAAGTGGCGTGTCCAAGTCTTTTGCAGCATTCATAAACAATAGTTGTGTTCTTTCAGGATGCTCATTCAAAAGATGACCGAACTGATTCAAAAATAACTGGTTGGTTTTTGAAATCATTAGTTTCATAGGTAACCCTCACTATTTATAATAACCCTGCTGACCTAAATATGACGACAATGATGAAAATAGAGACAATCGATGAAATCGTTGACCATACTACGAGTTGAACAGCAAGTTTCTCATCATTTTGCATTTCCTTCGCCATGATTGCACTGGAAACAGCGGTTGGAGAAGCAAGTAAAGCAATAAATGCTGGATAATCAACAGACGTAAAATGAAAGAAAGATGTCTTCGAAGACAAATATACAGCTAGAGATAAGGTAATTAAAGGTGCCAATATGACTCTGGACAATGTACCGATAGCAATTTGTTTTCCAAGTGATTTAATCACAAAGAATTCAAATGTTCCACCCAAGATAATCAGCGCGAACGGGGAAGCAATCTGTCCCATCCACTTAATTGCTGTATAGAGAAATGTGAGGTTGTGTTCAAGCGTGAAAACAGGAATGAGTGTCTCTGGGTCGACCGGTATAAAGGAACGTATGGCCAGTGTAACTAAACCAAGAAAGACACCGATAATCAACGGATTCTTAACAATTTTAAGTAACGTATCTTCCATTTCAAGTTTAGCATCGTCTTCTTTGATGTAAAGCGACAATGCAATCACCGCAAGGACATTCATGAGTGGAACCGCAATCGCTGATACCAGTGCAACAACAGCAATCGCAGGCGTCCCGCCCAATGCCTGCGCCAAGGGGATTCCAATGATGGCGTAATTGGATCTGAAAATGGCTTGAATAATGACACCTTTTTGTTTTTTATCTGGAATCAACAGATTGGCAATCATAAGACCTAAGGTGAATAAAATGAGTATTGCCATGACCGAATAGACGATGACAGACCAGTTAATGGTTGAAAAACTTGAAATCGAATAAATCGTATAATAAAGTAGTGCCGGAAGCGCAATTCGAAAAACGAATTTATTTCCGACACGTAGAAATTCTTCATTTAAGAAACCGACTCTTTTTAATAAGTACCCCAGTCCGATCAAAGTTAATATTGGTAGAACCGCGTTCAATGCAAACAGTAATATTTCCATAGTGCCTCTTCGTTGTATTTATAGATTCTGTTTTTTTCTATTAGGCTCTTTCTTTTCTAGCCTCTTTAATTGACGCAATATACGATTGAGCTCTTTTGGTGACTTCAGCATAGTTTTCTTCTTTCGCAGCGGAGGTCAAATCGCCTCCGACACCAACTGCGCATGAGCCAGAACGAATCCAAGAAGTAACGTTTTCAAGGTTGATTCCACCAGCAGACATGATATTTATCTGTGGTAATGCAAGTTTGATTGTTTTGACATATTCAGGTGAAAATGCCGTTCCGGGGAACAGCTTTATGATTTCTGACCCAAATGACATCGCGTGAACCATTTCGGTGATTGTCATGCATCCTGGAATGTAGGGAACTTGAAATTTATTGCAACACTTGGCTATTTCTTCATCGAAATGATTACCCACGACAAATTGTGCTCCTGCAAGAATTGCCAATCTGCAAGTTTCAGAATCCATAATCGAACCTGCACCTAAAACCAAATCAGACAACTTGAATTTCTTCGATAATACATCGATGATTGTAATGGCGTTAGGCGTTGAGTATTGAATTTCAATTGCCTTGATTCCACCAGAGACACAAGCTGTTGCAATCTTTTCACCTGCAATCGGACTATCGACTCGTATAATTGCAATGATTCCCCCACTGACAATAGTAGAAATGATATCTTTTTTCATAGGTTTCACCTCTTTAAGTACCTATTTCTTAATTTCAATGTATTGTAGTAATACAAATTGTATCACGTAGGGTTTGATAGTGTCAATAAAGTCAAAGAAAAGAGCCATTTTGAGAAAATATCATTAAATGGCTTCAGTAAATATCTCTAATTATAATGTATCTATGAACGTGTTAGCGAGGTTCACCCAGCTTGATACATGGCTGTACTTATGCTTAAATTCCAATGGATTTTCGCCATCAAAAGGTGTTGTTTCATCCGCCAAAGACAATCCATGAGGCCCGGTAGGGAACAAATGAATCTCAGCTAATACATCATTTTTTCTTAGTTCATTCAACAATAATATGGCGTTTTCGACTTTTACGACTTGATCATCCATGGTATGCCATATAAATAGAGGAGGCATTCCTTTAAAGACGAAATGTTCAAGTGAGACTTCTTTGAGTTCTTCTCTTAATAACTTTCTGCCAAACAAGTTTGTAAAAGAGGAAGTGTGAATATATTTCGAATTCGTTGTGACTACAGGGTAGCAAAGAATTCCTGCCTTGAATGAGGAAGGCAGTTTTTCCAGCAATTGCAAGGCAAAATGTCCTCCTGCAGAAAAACCGATGATGATAATTTGATCAATCAATGGGTCTTTCTTCAATTCCAATACTTTTTTGATTCCTTCTTCCATCAAAAAGGGATGTCTTAAAAGTTGATTTCGATATTGATAGATTGCGCTGTGATATCCTCTCTTTTGAAAAACAGAAGCCACGGGCTTTGATTCTCTTGGAGAAGTATGTTGGTACCCTCCACCTGGAAGAATCAAGACAAGATCTCGTTTTGTATTATCGATGTATTGAATTTCAAGGATGTTCTCACGAATATCAAGTGATTGTTCTTCTTTGGTTGAATCGTCTTTTTCAAGAAGCGATTCTACCCATTCGACGAATTGATCACTCGATGCTTTCTCGAGCATGTTGCTCAATGAAGTTTTCGTTATTAATTCTTTAATCACCTTTGGAAAATACATATAGTAAGTGCGGGTCTTGGAATTGATTATTTGAGTGATATGTTTATATGACAGTTCTCCAACAGCATGTTCAAATTGATTTGCGACAAAAGACGCAAAACCTTCATAGAACCAGGTTGGACCAGTTTTGGTTGAATCATTATTCAAAAAATTTAAGTGGAGTAGGTGCGCAAGCTCATGTGCTATCAGTTTTTGATAGGAGAATGGTTCAATTCCCTGCGGATAGATAAAAGCATAATATTCGCTTGTCATCAAATATAACGAAGAATCTATAATCGTTGCGCACTCAGTAGCATTAATGTGGTCGCTTGGAATTCTTCTTGCATCGCTTAATATTTGAGCATAATCACTGTGTTTGTCGAAAACGACGATTTCTTCTACGATAGTCGTATCGGAGAAAAATGGCAATCCGTTGATTTTTGCAAAATCCTTCACTTGTTTTAATGCTTCAAAATAATGCCTTTCCACAGAAGCGGAAGATAGTTTTGAATGAGACGGTAGTGTGATTTTCATGATGATTCCTCCTAAAATTGTGAAAAGCAATACCCTGCACCGATTGACAGATCAGAAATGAAGTTTCTAAACAGTGAATGATTGCTCATTAATTCAGTTGAAACAATTGAATAAGCCCTATTCGTGAAACGAAACGGCCATTGACCGTTTCGTTTCTATTTGTTTTGGATTACATATAATGAGCGTAGATCACCATGACTGTGCCGATAAGCATGAAGAAAAACGCCATGATGACAATGACTTCATACCAAAATTTAAATCTAGATTTTTCTTGATAGGTTAGATAATACCCAATCGAACAAGGAATCAAGAGAATAAACAAAGATTGTTTTAGTGTTTGCTTGTCTTTCAAAACGCGATAAAGTCTAAGGAGAAACAAAGTGCTTCCTAGACCAATTAAAGAAAACCAGAAGGATGAAAGCATGATGCCAACTAAAATATTAAGCATGTTTCTTCCCTCCAATCACGATGAAAACAATTCCAAGAATGGGAAGAACATAGAAATAGATTCCTCCAAAAAACCAAAACAGCAGGGTTCCCCAAAAGAAAAGTGAGAGCGTAACCAATATTCGTTCTTTCAGTTTCATGATTCAAGCCCCTTTTCAAGTAAGATATAAGAAGTCATGACTCCAAGAGACGACACTTCGACGACTCTTCCTCCTCGTTCTAAGTCCCCATAAGCATTATAGCCTGTAATTTGTCCATATGCCAAGAGAACTCCGTCCATTTCAAATGAAAAATCATTTAGATGGTCGTGTCCGACAAATACGCCTTTGGTTTTTCCGTTAAGAACAATCGCATCGAATAATCCGGTATTGATCCCTTGAGCATAGACTTTATCTTCATCAAACGTACCACAGTACGGTAATTCATCTGGATTCATGAACTCTCGAAGCGGGATATGCATGTACATGACCGAATTGGTTGTGTCCTGACTTACATGAGTATTATACCACTCAACTTGAGACGCGTGAATATAGTCATACTCGCCTTCGTCTTCTGTATAAACTTCTCTTTCAGCATGTGAATCCATCAGATATAGCGTATAAAAAGGGGTTCCAGCATGATTGAACTGGATTCTGAAATTTCCAACGCCGCCTTCATCAAGTTCGGGTCCGACCTTGAAATATAAATACTCTGTGTCTTTGATTTTTGAAAGCAAATCCTGATAATCATTGTAATCTGTTTCGTGGTTTCCAAAGATGAACGTCCAAGGGGTTTCTAGCGATTCCATGAATCTCACGAGTTTAGCGAACAAACTAGGTGCGGAGATTGACATCGCCATATCTCCTGTAATAACCACCATGTCCCAAGTATCGCTTTCAACTAAGGTTTTGATTCCGTTTAAGGTTTTACGGTCATAAGCATCGATCCCATAAAGTAAATGCAAATCAGTGAGTTGAAGAATTTTAAGAGAATCACCTTGCAAATCGATGATAAATGGTTCATCATCGGAGTAGATAACTCCTTCTGTGGATCCTCCACAGGAAACAAGCCCTAGTAGCAAAAACAAGAGTACCACGATTGAGAGTTTTTTCATGTTATTGAACCCCTTTCAAGGATTTCTTTTCAACACTTGTCAAAATACCGTTGTCAAACTTGCAGTGAAATAGATAATTGGTTTTTTCGTTTAATAGGACAGGAAGAAAATGAGGAATGTTTTTTGCAATGCCTTCATTGGCAAAGTCAGTTGCCCATGAAATCTTTTTCCAGTCCAATATACCTTCATCCGTCTTGATTGGCGTCGGATAATTCAAAGCCTCATCGACTTCGACTAAATAAAGATATAATCCTCCGCCTATTGCTTCAAACCGTTCCCAGGTTAAGATCCCTTTTTCAATAACTGAACTGTCAGAAAGTTCTAGAGAAGTTTCTTCTTTGATTTCTCGAATGATTCCTTTAAGTGGAGTCTCACCTTGATGGATTTTTCCACCGACACCGTTCCACGCTCCCATCCAAGGAGACTTGTTACGATTCAAAAGCAATACTTCGTCATTTCTTTTGATAAATGCTAGTGTATAGGCGTGCATGAATGTTCCTCTTCCTTTTAAGACTATGAAAACATTATACACTAAATGTGGCCATGAGTAAATACAGGATTGTAATTGCCAAGAAAGAAAAATGGCCAAGTTTCTAAGTTGGAAACTTGGCCATTCGTTATCGAATTATTACTTCTTTTGTTCTGCTTTCATCTTTTCATATAGTTCGTTGATTTCTTCCATCCGATCTGGAATCTCGATGTGCTGTGGACACAGTGGCAAACAGTCTCCACAACGGATACAACTGCTGGAAAGTTTTGTTTCATCCATTGCTTCCATATCTCTCATAAACTGCCATTTTTGTTTCGAAATCGCATAATTATTGTAGATTTTGAAGACACCCGGAATATCGACGCCATGTGGGCAGGGCATGCAATAACCGCAAGCGGTGCATGGGATGGTTTGGCTCTCTAAATAGGTTGCTAGTGCCTTGTCGATAACAAGTTGATCTTTTTCCGTTATAGGATGAAAATCAGACATTGTATTGATGTTATCGATGGTTTGCTCTTCATTTGACATTCCGCTCAATACCACTAGAACATTCTTTTTGGTGGCAGCGTAACGGATCGCCCAAGAAGCAACGGATTTATCAGGAGAAGCTTCTTTGAAGATTTTTCTAGCTTCTTCACTCAGATTAGCAAGTGTGCCGCCTCTAACAGGTTCCATGATGATGAGTGGAACGCCATAGTTTTCAACAGTTTTATACATCTTTTTTGCATCAATGAAATCCCAATCAAGGTAATTGATTTGAAGTTGGACGAAGTCCCACTCGAATTTGTGAATGATTTCTTCGAGAATATCCGGTGTATCGTGGAATGAAAATCCTAAATGACGAATTTTGCCTTCTGTCTTCATTTCTTTAAGAAATTCCATAACACCTGGAATTAAATACGCTTTGTAGTTATCACGATTAAGGGCATGGCAAAGGTAGTAGTCAAAATATTCGACTTGAAGTTTGTTCAGTTGTTCTTGAAAAATACGTTTTGCATCTTCAAGGGAATGAATCAGCCAAGTCGGCATCTTCGTTGCTAAATTGAATGATCCTCTTGGGTACTTTTTCAGAGCTCTTCCAACGAACAATTCAGACAACCCGTTATGATATGGATAAGCCGTATCGAAATACGTTACGCCATGATCATAAGCGTAATCAATCATTTTTTGCGCCATTACTTCATCAATGTCTGGCTTTCCTTCAAAAAGGGTTGGAAATCTCATGCATCCGAATCCGAGTAAGGAAGGATTCTTTTCTATCCCTTTAAATACTGTTTTTGATACTGTTACAAGTGGTTTCATGTTATCACTCTCCGTCTATTATTTTAGCATATTTTAAAGATATTTCAAACTCAGACTTTACTCCGAGAGAATCAGATACTCTTCAATGTTCAGAGTTACACCTGACATATTTTCATGTGCATAATGTTTGTGAAGCTTCCCACCAAGTTTGATTGCAATCTTCTTACTCGGAATATTGTCTTTATCTACTGGATAGATAAATCCTTTATATTGGTTTTTGAAATGATGAAAACTACCTTCTACGGCTTCAAAGCCAAAATGATTTCCATGTGAAGACATCTTCGTCCAAATCCCGAATTCAGGGTATTCCTGATTCAGTCCATGCACTCCTCCACATCCCAAAAATTCCATGTTGTCTTTTTTGAGAATGACATATGTAAAGTCTATCCCATCTTTCATCTTTTGATTAGATGATAGAATAAAGGGAAAAGAATCTGCGAGTTCTTTCGCAGGAGCAGGATACATGTATTTCGTCACTTCAACGTCAAAATAAATGAAAATCTGGTCAACGTATTCCAAAGAAACCGGGACCAGTTTCAATCTTTTCGTTTCAATTATCAACTTCGTGTAATCCATGCCGAAAAGCCCCTTCCGAAAAACTTCATTACTATTATACAGAAAAAAAAGGCTGAAATCAATCTTTCGGCCTTTTTCGAATGTATTTATTAATGTACTAATTCAATGAGTGTAAAACTATTTGCAGAAACCGTTTCGGTCGAAATGATTCCTTCACTGTCACTAAACGTGACATCTCGACTTTCAGTTGTTGGATTCCAAACCATCGCGACAAGGGTTCCGTCACTTTGCTTGTAAATCGTAGAACTGACATAAGGATTCACTTCCATCCAAACTTCAGTGGTTCTTCTTTCGAGAGTTGCGAGTGCATGCACCATCCAGTAGGATCCAGAGAGTTCTGCGGGATAGTCATCACTAAGAATCAAACTTGAATCAAAATCAGATAATGCCTGAACAGGATCCAAGATGGCTTCAATTGCCCACATGTTACTAAACCAGGTATCAATCACTCCACCTTTTGCATTCAAGTAAGTATCAAATACAGTTGTAAGTCTTTCATATTCTTGATCGTTTAAAGCATAATTGGTCAAGAATTCTCCCGTTGGCAACCATTGAATTCCATAGATGAAAGTCGGGTTCGCTCCAAACCAAGTGGCATAGTCAAACTTGCCTCCCCAGATCATTCCAGCAACAGCTGTGTAATTGGAATATTTATCGTCCCAGTTATCTTCATCATAATCAAACCAGTATTCTTTAATCGCGCTGAGTTCAGTCACAAATCCATAAATGGCTGCGTCCATTCTTGCAACGTCACCCGTCGCAAGTGCCCATAGATATCCTCCAGCCCAGGAATTCATGGCTTCAGAAGAAGATTCCAAGTTATTTCCTTCTGCAAACGTTCCAAATCCGTGAGCCCATGAATGACCTGCCCAAGGATCGAAAGAGCGAAGGTAGTGGAATGTAGCGTCGTCTTTGACTGGATACATGTAGTCGTTCAAGAGAAGGTCTACCATATCACCGTAATTCGTGACGAAATCTGGCATATACATTGCAAGAACGGCAGAGGCATAGATTAAGTATCCATGCGTGAATGAATGATCGCTCAATGCGGAGGCCGTTCCAAATTCATCGTCTGAGTAATAGACAGAACCCCATTTTTCATTATAATATAAGAATTTCGTATCAGTTGAGGAAGTATAGGTATACCAATCTTCGAGTACATACATCAGTTTGCCTAAAAATTCATCTCTAAGTTCGGTTTCTCCAAGTTGGTCTGCAATGATAACGCCTTGTGCAAGCGGGTAAATCGCTTTGCTGTTCCAGTAAGGGGCATCTGCGTTCAAGAAGTTTTCAGTGTCTATAATTGAGGTCTCCAGACTCAAATTCTCGAGGTAGGAAACAGCTGAAGCTGAAGAGAAAGTCGCGTCATCCGGTAAAGTGAATCCAGGAACGATGCCGTTAAAAGGAAGAAGAGTATGAAAAGAGGACCCCTCCATGACTTTCAGTTCTCCACGCACTGTTTGAAATGAATAGGACGATAAGAGGACATCAGAGTGTTTGTACTGATGTGGAAGCAATGCCAAAACTGGCGTTGCATTCATTTCTTCTTTCATCAATTGAGTGTTGACCGCATAGGTTGTATTTACAATGCTTTCTTCATAATCAACAATATAATCTATAGAGGTATTTGTAATAAAAGAATAGCCGTGATTATGATAGAAGGAAGCTTCCGATAAACTGTTAATGGACGCAACGGAAAGGTAATTTCCATCTCCAAGTGACATCGAGACTTTATTCAAGAGGCCTAGTGGGGGATTTGTCGATGAGATTGTGAATAGGGTATTTGCCGGTGTATTGATTAAGAAATACCTGTCTGCATACATCGGTTGTCCAACGTTTGCCGGTGGAGTGCAATTATATCCAACATGACGTTGAATCATTTTTAGAATAATGCCTTCTCCAGTATATGTGGAATTGGTAATTAAGTTGCCTTCTAAATCATAATACTCATATCCATTGACTCCAGCTGTATCCATAACGATATAGGGTGCATTCTTATTTGCCACTTGGGCAAAAACATAAGGTGAGCCCTGAACAAGATCCACAACCATTGAATCAATTGTTGAGGTATTGTTTCTCATCGCAACTTTGACGGAGGAATCACTGTAGTCGATGACTTTTGTCGTATATCCCGACTGTAAATCTGTTGTTTTTAAGTATAAATCCTTTAAAGATAGAGAAAATTGTGCAATCGTCTGCAATCCATCTGGATTCCAATATTGGACAAACCCTTCTCCTGAATGGGTAATTTCAATTCCTTCATTTGCAAAAGAAGTTCTTAATGGGTTAATGTAAATTCCATTCCCTCCACCATAATTTTGAACCAATAAACTTGTCCACCACCCATTTGAAGGAATGGCTCTGTCAAGCAAGTCCGCTTCAATAAAAGATGGATTGACAGGATGGCTGATTGAAGGAGCGCTTCCGGTTCTATAAGATCCAAGGCCTAAATCAATTTGGGTTAATCCACTCGTGGGTCTGGAACCTGTCGGTGCAACGTAGGTTCCGTTTTCGACCGAAATGGTTCTAGTCGTTTCATAGTCATCATCAACATACTGCAAACTATAATTTAACTCATAAGTTCCTACGGTAGAGTAATCAACACTTCCTTCAATTTGAATCAATGAAGTAATGTCTTCTCCTAAAGTAGAGGTCGCAACAACGTCTTTTAATGGGTTAAAATAATGCCCCGTAATGACGACTGCATCGTCGAGTCCCAAAACAGAATCAATGGAGTCCCTAACGGAAGTTGTAACCAAAGTTGAAGTCGTTGTGACTTGGGAAGTCGTGGTTGAGGTTGCTTGAGTCGTTTCAGACTGCGTTGTCGAGCACCCTGCCAAAGATAGTAGCAAGACAAGTATAATTAAAAAAACACGATTGTTAGACATAATGTTCCTCCTGAATGATTCGTAATGTGAATCCATTGTATAGATTCTTACTCATAATCATTATATCATGGTCTGATGGATTAATTTTTCAAAAATGATGAACTTATATCTACTGCTTCCACCTCTTTTTGAGGAAAAATGGCATAAAATACGCCTATTTCCGATGTGTTTATTGTAAGTTATTTTAATGTTTGGTAAAATAGTTGAAAAAGGGGGAATAACTACATGAGTTTTAAACAGGAATTCGAAAAAGAAAAAGCTGATCTCGTACACAACAAAAGGCCTTACGAGACCGCAGCCGCAATTATTTTCGCAGTTTTAATGTTTCAACAAATTGGTTTTTTGCTTTATAGAACAGTCGAATATTTGATTGACTTGTTCAAAGCGGGCGTTACACCTTATTTTTCATGTAACGGCATGACAACTCCCGCGTTTTTCGCACGAATCATCGGTATCGATTCAAGCGCCGTTATTGTCGTAATACTCGCAATCGCTGCCCTTGCACTATGGTATTTCTTGATTTATGTCTTCGTCTTCAGATATCTGAAAAGAAGAGGAGAGGCAAAATGGACTTGGACGACGTTGATTTTATTTGGTCCAACCTTGTTATTCATGCCTCCATACATCTTCTTCATCATCTATGTCTTCCGTCCCTACTTCTTCCGTTTCATCAAAACAATCGTTGAAGAATACAAGGCATTCGATGTAAAAACAAAATTCAAAGAGGAGCTTCCTGAACCTTCTGAAGAAGTGAAACCTTAATGAAAACATTCCGAAAAATCGGAATGTTTTTTTTGGTTGATGGCAACTTTTTTCAGAAACTGAAATCCAGAAAATTATCGGTTTCATTCTTTGAAAAACATGATATAATACGATTGTTGAAAACGCTTTACTAAGCAGAAAGAGAGAATTCAAATGTTTAAATCAATTCAGGAAATGATTGCCTTTTGCAAAACTGAAGATGTTAAAATCATTGATTTCAAAGTCGTGGATCTTAAAGGAAGATGGCATCGACTCAGCATCACTCAACCAAAATTATCAGCAGACATCATGGAAAAAGGAATTGGATTCGATGGCTCCAGTTATGGATTTTTAACCGTTGAAAAATCCGATATGGTTATGATTCCAGACGTTTCAACTGCTTAT
Organism: uncultured Candidatus Izemoplasmatales bacterium; assembly: GCA_964574705.1. Classification (GTDB taxonomy): domain Bacteria; phylum Bacillota_I; class Bacilli_A; order Izemoplasmatales; family Hujiaoplasmataceae; genus JAHIVB01. Next base: position 590 of record CAZNOO010000031.1, on the reverse strand, counting down.
CTTGATTCGTATAAAGAAGAAAAAACAATCGTCGTAATTTCCGATGTATATTTAATTCAAAACAATCAAATCCAGCGCTATCTTGACGATCCCAGATACATTGCGGAAAAAACAGAAAATTATATGCGAAATGAAGGAATTGCAGACACTTGTCTTCTCGGTCCAGAATTTGAATTTTATGTCCTAGACCATATTTCATTCAAGAATACAAACCAACATGTTGAAGTCAAAATCGACAGTGAACAAGCTGATTGGAATATGGGCAAAAGCGATTCACAGAACCTGGGAATTCATGTCCCTAATCATGGCGCGTATCATTTGGACTCTCCTTTTGATTCCAGTTACGATTTACGCACCAAGGTTGTTTTGGAAGCTGAAAAAGTCGGTATTCCGGTCAAGTATCATCACTCAGAAAACGGGGGACCCGGACAAGTAGAGATTGAAGTCAATTTTGCAGGTATCAAAGAAATGGGAGACCGTTCGATGAAACTGAAAAACATTTTGAATCTTGCCGCTGAGAAAGCTTCAAAAACAGTTACTTTCATGCCTAAACCTTTTTGGAATGAAGCCGGAAGTGGATTTCATGTTCA
>CAZNOO010000030.1:3258-15323 GCA_964574705.1 uncultured Candidatus Izemoplasmatales bacterium | reverse complement strand
AATTTTTCTTTTAAGACAATAATAATAAATATAAGTATTGACAAATATTTTTAAATCTCCTATGATATATCTTAGAGTCATCAATAGATTGGAGATAACGATGGTAAAGCCAAACACAAAAAGTGTTCTATTGTTTTTAGCAGTATTCCTAGCAATGTATTTTGGATTAAGACATACTTTTACGGATTTTGATATTTATGATGCTTTAAGAATATTAGTTAATGCAATGGCACTGGCAACGACTTTTGTATTTTTGTTTGTTGACAAAGAAAATAGTAAGCTCAGGAAAGGAATACTCTGGGGGTATGCTATCTCAGGGTTTTTAAGTTACTTAATTGCATTTGTTTTAATTTACATTCCGAATTTTTTTCACGACGTTTTAGGTTATATTGTTGCGATCTTATTTAGTAGGAATTTGATGATAGGATTCGTTGGATTATTATTCCTTCAAGTGTATGACACTAAATATCCTATTGATACCTTGAAGAAATGGACAAAAAACTTAATTATTATTTTTATCTTAGCTTTTTCACTCAATTATCTCATTCAAATCGTAGAGTTTGTCATTGATTCATTTCAGTTCGTTTCGTTTTCGCCACACTTATCAACACTTTTGAATATTTTCGCTAATTTTTTCAGGAACTTGATATTGGTATTTTTTCCAATCGCTGTGATTCGGTACTTAGTCTTTAAAGAACAATAAATAAAAATTGGCGACTATAAACGGTCGCCAATCTTTTTCATTTCAACGAAAATCATCTGTGCGATGTCTTCGCTTTCTTCATTGCTCTTAATCTCAATCGATCCTATCCACTCATCTGCCGTTAATTCGACTGTCCCTATGAAAGAGCTTGGAAGACTGAAAGACACTGCACCGTCTTCCCTCGTCAAGATTTCATCATCGATCAATTCCATCGTCTTGCTGTTTTTAATCGAGACCGATACCCACCGGTGTTTAAAAGACTCATTGTCTTCTGAATAAGGAATCAAATCATAAAAAGTGTCAATCGGAGCGTGTGTATCGATGTCGTTTCCGATTTTAGTGTATTCAGCCATATTCTGCATCTCTTTTCTATCTATTTCAAAATATACGCTTCAAAAGAGCAGAAGTCAAATGAATTGAATTGTTTCATTGAAAACCATAAATCTATCTTTCTAGAAAATCACTTATATGATATAATCGATTTCAAGAGATGACTATTTATTATTTTTGGAGGACAATTGAATGTTCAAAAAATTAACAGTATTCCTTACCATTTTAACGTTCTTTGCACTTATTGGCTGTGGAGACACTTCAGACCAAACGACGACAATACTGTCGACAACGTCAGATACTTCATCCTTATCTGAAAATCATGTCTATTTGCCATATATCAATACAGATTATATCCCGTTTGATGCCGCAAGAGATTTTGTGTTATCTCACGATTACTTCAGTATCGTATACTATGATGAGGAACTTGTCGTATTCATCGTAGATAATACAATCTATCTTGTTCATAGCGATTCCTCATCTACCAGCATCGCTAGCCCTATTAGTATCTACAACACCATTTATTACTATGACTTGGAACAAAACGAAATCTATTATTTAGACACGAATTCAATAAAAGTATTCAATTTGGATACGGAAGATTCCAGAACCTTAGAAAGTTCACTTACAAATCTCTCAAAGTTTCCGGGAGGATACGTTGCTTTTGGAGAGTCAACGAGAGTTACACTTTTCCCAAACCAAACGACGACTTATGACGGGTTTGAAAAAGCCTATCAATTCTTTGATTCTGAAGGAATACACTATGGAATCTATGACAATGTAGGTGGAACCTGCTATGTTAAACAGTTTTTAAACGCTGAACTTTTAACAGAAGTTACTCTTGAAGGTGTATGTAACCACACCTCAAGTTATGGCGCGGATTTCGGTGTATTTGAACAGACCTACACTTATGATCTAGAAAACACGATCGTAAGGGATCGTTACATCGTCATTGATACAGACGGTAATGTAACTTATCTAGAAATCCCAGATTATGAGAATCTTAGTGAAGTCAATGTTTATTACAGATACATTCAATTCACTTATAATCAGCCCTTTGATGAACTCCTACCTGCAACGAGGTCTTATACCTTGCCGACACTTGAAGAAATCGACTTTAGAGAAACCTCTATTGCCTATTGGAATCTCTTAAAGGTGACAGAAGATTACTTTTATGGATACACGCAACAGAACGCTTTTGTTCAAGTGTCAAGAACTGACAATTCAGTTCTTGTGAACGTTCCTGCATCTCCTGAAGGATGGCCTCAATCCTATACGAGTTATGGCAATGAATACCTTGTATTTGAAACCCTAGAGTATCCCTTGATTTCAGGCGCACTTTACAGTATGGATGGTTCCGTTCTTTTGGATAACCTTTCCTATTATGCAGTGATGAGTGAAAGTACTGCAGTTTATATGCTCCAAAACGATGATTCATCCTATGACATCTATTATTATGATCTTTCAACCCATACTTCCACGAAGATACAAGACGCTGTTTTCAATTTGCCTTTGATGATACATATTACAGAAGAAGCAATCGGAATCATGTATTATAAAGAACCTGGTGAACTCGACTATCCAAATCATATCGAGATTGTCTATTATGACTTGCAAGGAAATTACATCGATACGTATTTAAGATATTCCAATACAAGATACTCTTGTTTTGTCAATGATTCAGGTGAAGTGTTGTTTTCAAAACCTTAGTCTTCTAAGAATCCTTTTTTATCGAATTGTATAGGCGACCGTGATGGTCGCCTATACGTTTCAAATGAAGACAAATGGCAGTGCCATCACGTCCTTTGTTTTTAACAAAACAAGAAGAAACTACATCAAATTTACACCTAAAAAAAACCTAAAATTAATCCTTGAGTTAAAAGCGCTTTCATTGTATAATATATACGGTAGAAGCCAAGCTTGATTTCTACACACCTTTGAGGGGGTAAATTACGTCCTGTAAACTAAGCTAAAATTTCCATTTTCAGCTTTTTTTTATTCTCTAAACGAAAAAAAATCAGTTTCAACTGATTAAAAATACAATATAAGTGAGGCGACAAAATTGTTTAAAAGTGAGTATTTGAATCAAATATTCAAAGACATTTCTGAGAAGCATCCTTCTCAGAAAGAGTATTTACAAGCAGTAGAAGAGTTTTTCGAGTCAATGGATTTCATCGTAATGGGTGATTCCAACATCGAGAAAAACGCCATCATGGAACGTTTGATTGAACCAGAACGTTCTGTAAAGTTCCGTGTTACTTGGAGAAACGACGCTGGCAAGATCATCGTCAACCGCGGGTACCGTGTTCAATTTAACTCCGCAATAGGGCCTTTCAAAGGTGGATTGCGGTTCCATAACTCTGTGAATGAGTCGATTTTGAAGTTTTTAGGATTTGAACAAACTTTCAAAAACGCCTTAACCGGCCTTCCTATGGGTGGCGGTAAAGGTGGGTCCGACTTTGACCCTAGAGGAAAAAGCGACGAAGAAATTATGCGTTTCTCGCAAAATTTCATGCTTGAACTTTATCGTCACATTGGTCCGGATACCGATGTTCCAGCTGGAGATATCGGCGTAGGCGGAAAAGAAATCGGTTATATGTACGGAATGTATAAGAAAATAACAAATGAAGTGACAGGTGTTCTAACAGGTAAAGGCTTATCCTATGGTGGTTCTTTAGGCCGTACGGAAGCGACCGGCTTTGGACTTTGCTACTTCGTTCAAGAAATGCTCAGAGTATATCGTAATGATGACTTTAAAGGCAAAAAAGTAATTATTTCCGGATCTGGTAAAGTTGGACAATATGCAGCGATTAAAGCACATGAACTCGGTGCTACGATTGTCGCAATGTCAGACATCAACGGATACGTTTATGACCTAAACGGTCTTGATCTTTCGATCATGAAGATGTTGACGGCGGATACGGGTGAATTCACGAACAAATACGTTGAATACCGTGCCAATGCACTCTATGGAGAAAATCCAGCCGACATGTGGAAAGTTCCATGTGATATCGCACTTCCTTGCGCAACCCAAAACGAACTTCAAATTGAAAGCGCTAAAGCGCTTGTTGAAAATGGATGCTTCTTAGTCGCTGAAGGCGCAAACATGCCTACCACGTTAGAAGCTACAAAATACTTACAACATCATGACATCCTATTTGCTCCTGGAAAAGCAGCCAATGCTGGAGGCGTTGCAGTTAGTGGACTTGAAATGAGCCAAAACGCAATGCATTATCCATGGACCTATGATGAAGTGGATGATAAACTAGAATTGATTATGGCAGAAATCTTCAAACAAGCTTATACTCAGGCAAGAAAATATACTGACCACAGAAACTTGGTTGTTGGTGCTAATATCGCCGGATTCATGAGAGTCTACCAAGCGATGCTAGCTCAGGGCGTTTTATAGAATGCCAGTTGTCATCACACCGAAAATCCTATTGCCCAAAGAAGACACAAATTTAAATCTATGGGCAGTCATCGCCTGCGATCAATTCACAAGCGAGCCAGAATATTGGCGTGAACTTAAAAAGTTGGTGGGCGAAAGCCCATCAACTCTTCATATGATACTTCCAGAGGTGTTTTTGGAACTCGATAACCGTGTTAAAATTAAAACGGCGAATCGAATGATGGAAACCTACTATCAATCGGAGATTTTCTCAGAACAAGAATGCATGGTCCTTGTAGAGCGGAAAACCCCTTTTTGTGAACGGAGACTCGGACTCGTTCTTGCGATTGATTTGGAATCTTATGAATACGAACAAGGAAAGACCGCTCCAATCATCGCGAGTGAGCAAACCGTCGCAGAACGGATTCCGCCTCGAGTCGAAATTAGGGAAAAAGCACCCATCGAACTACCCCATGTGATGGTGCTTATCGATGATGAGAAAAGCGAAATCATCAGCCATTTATACAGGGAGAAAAAAGAATACCCCGTCCTTTATGATTTTGAACTAAACATGGAAGGCGGACACCTAAAAGGTTATAAAATTACAGATACAGATCACATCATACACAAATTGATGGCTTCGGCCGAAACCATTAAAATGGTTGTCGGTGATGGGAACCATTCACTTGCCTCCGCGAAAGTCTGTTGGGAACGGATAAAAGGCTCCATAACAGAAAAGGATTATCACACTCATCCAGCAAGATATGCTTTAGTTGAAGTCGTAAGTCTCTTTGATGAAGGACTTACTTTCGAACCGATTCACCGAGTTCTTTTTAACTCGGGAAAAGATTTTCTTAAGAGATTCAAAAAGGCCATCACTGGCCAAGAATTTACAAAGTATCTCGAAGGAAACAAAGCAAAGTTTTTAAATATTCCCAGCAATCCTTTCATTGCCATCAAACAAATTCAAGATTTTCTAGATGAATATGTAAAAACGCACAAGGGATGCAAAATTGATTACGTCCATGGAGAAGATTCTCTAGGGAAAATCATCAAAGAAAATAAAAAAGCAATTGGAATTATGATGCCCCAACTGAAACGAGACGAACTCTTCCCTTACGTAAAGAAATTCGGCGCATTACCTCGTAAATCATTTTCGCTTGGCGAAGCCATCGAAAAAAGATATTATATGGAATGCAGAAGAATTGTGAAATAAGAAGGAGTATCCAAATGGATGTTAAAAAAATAGCCATCGATTATTTCAACAAAACATGGGAATTGATCGACAATGTCGATCGAAATCCATCTGAATCGCTGAAAATGATTGATTACGCAATGAAATCCAAATACAGTTGGATGAAAGTCGGAACGAAACTCAATCTCGTCAGAGCTGACTGGTTGATTTCCAGGGCTTTGACAGAGGCCGGTATTCTGGAAGGGGCATTGCTTTATGCTAAAGACTGCTTGGAAATGACTTTAAGAGAAGGATTCAAAGATTTTGATTTATTCTTTGCCTATGAATGTTTTGTCCGTATCTATCATCTAGAGCATGATGATGAAAAACGAGACAAACTCATTCAAAAGGCGAAAGAAGCATTACATACGATAGAAAAAGAAGAAGACAAAGACTATTGTCAGAAAGAATTGAACAAGATTCTGGCAATGGAAAGATAGGAGTGAATTTTATGAAAAGAGTGTATAACTTTTCTGCAGGTCCAGCCGTATTGCCTGAACCCGTGCTTCTCCAAGCCGCGGAAGAAATGCTCGATTACAAGAACACAGGCATGTCGGTCATGGAGATGAGTCACAGATCGAAAGCTTTTGAAAAAATACTAGACGAAGCGATTCAAGATCTCAAAAAACTCATGAACATCCCCGACAACTACAAAATATTGTTTGTGCAAGGTGGAGGACATACCCAATTTGCAATGGTTCCAATGAATTTAATGAAATCAGGAACTGCAGACTACATCATTACAGGCGCTTGGGCTCAAAAAGCCTACAAAGAAGCGAAAAAGTATGGTAAACCCAGAGCCGTTGCCTCAAGTGAAGACAAAGGATTTACTTATATTCCTGATTGCTCAAACCTAGACATCAACAGCGGTGCAGACTATGTCTATATTTGTGAGAACAACACCATTTTTGGTACTTTGTTCCATGAATTGCCAAACACCAAAGGCAAAATCTTGGTTTCTGACATGTCAAGCTGCATTTTAAGCGAGCCCGTTGATGTTTCTAAGTATGGTCTCATCTATGCTGGTGCGCAAAAAAACATCGGTCCTGCCGGAACGACGATTGTCATCATCAGAGAAGATTTATTAAGAGAAGATTTGGACCCTACAGTTCCAACGATGTTATCTTACAAAATACACGCTGACAACAACTCTTTATACAACACTCCACCAACCTATGGTATCTATATTTGTGGCCTTGTATTCAAATGGCTATTAAATCTTGGCGGACTTGAAGAAATGAAGAAGATTAATCTAAAAAAAGCGAATTTGCTTTATGATTATCTTGATTCTTCTAAACTCTTCATTGGCAACGTCGAGAAAAAAGATAGAAGTCTAATGAACGTCACTTTCCATACGATTTCGGAAGAACTCGACTCAGCCTTCATCAAAGAATCCGTTCAACAAGGATTTGACAATTTGAAGGGACACCGCTCCGTCGGTGGAATCCGAGCTTCAATCTATAATGCGATGCCTTATGAAGGTGTCAAAGCACTTGTTGATTTCATGCAAGACTTTGAAAGAAGACACACTTCATGAAAGTCGCTTGCCTAAACAACATTTCAAGTGTTGGGCTTAACGAATTTACGAAGAAATATGACCTCATCGAAGAAGTCGATAAATCGAATCTAATCTTGGTCAGAAGTTTTAACATGCATCAAATGGACGTCCCAAAACATCTTATCGCCGTTGCAAGAGCTGGTGCAGGTGTAAATAACATTCCAACCGAAGAATATGCTAAACAAGGAATCGTAGTATTCAATACACCTGGGGCGAACGCAAACGCGGTCAAAGAACTTGTGCTTACTGCAATGCTGATTGCATCTAGAGACGTCGTAGGTGGCGTCAACTGGGTCAAACAAAATGCGACGGATCCAGAGATTTCTAAAACCGTTGAAAAAGCAAAAAGTGCCTTTGGCGGAAATGAAATTCTTGGAAAGACGATTGGTCTGATTGGCCTCGGTCAAGTGGGATCAAAAGTCGCGAACGCATGCATCGCCTTAGGACTTAAAGTGATTGGATATGACCCTTACCTCTCTGAAGAACTAAGAAGTGGTTTAGATGAGCGTGTAGCGATTACCCAAGAACTAGAAGTCATCTATAAAAACTCAGATTTCATTACGCTTCATGTTCCTTTACTTGATTCTACCAAAGGAATGATTAACTCTGAAGTATTCTCTAAATGTAAAAAAGGACTGATCCTTTTAAACTTCAGCCGGGATGCCTTGGTTCACGATGATGACCTTGAAAAAGCAATTGAAGAAGGCATCGTCAGAAAATACGTAACGGACTTCCCTAATCCAAAAGTCGCTTCTATGAACGGTGTGATTGCGATACCTCATCTCGGAGCGTCTACTGAAGAAAGCGAAGACAACTGTGCAGTGATGGCGAGCCATGAACTGATGAATTATGCAGAACAAGGAATCATCAAATATTCTGTCAACTATCCCGCTATTGATCCAGGGAAGAAAGAAACAAAAACAAGAATTGTCGTTTTACACCATGCCGAAGAACTGATGAACGAATTCATGAATCTTTTCTTCAATAAGCCGGTGATGAACATCATCACCAAAGCCAAAGGAGACGTCGCAGTCACGATTTTCGATATTGATGACGATGTTCCAACGGATTGTATTCAGAAATTAAAAGAAATCAAAGGCGTTTACAAAGTTCGTAAAATATAATTCATAAAGCCCTTTTCAAGTCTTGTGAGACTTGCAGAAGGGCTTTTTCTGTTTTTTTACAACTTTTTTAGTGCAAGATATTTTTCTTAAAGTACTATATGTGATATAGTAATATCGTAAGGAGTGATATTATGGAATTTTTAAAAACATACGGAATTGCTTTTCTCATCTTTTTTGTGATTGATTTAATTTGGTTGACTTTGATTTCAAGAAAAATCTACAGCCAATACCTTGGTTCTTTCATGGGAGACGTCAAATGGGTTCCAGCCATTATCTTTTATCTATTGTTTGTTGTTGGACTAGTATTCTTCGTCATTAATCCGGCACTTGCAAAAGAATCATTTTTAACCGCAATGTTCACAGGCATGTTCTTTGGCCTAATTACCTATGCAACTTATGATTTAACAAACCTAGCAACTCTTAAAGACTGGCCAGTCGTTATCACCGTCATCGATTTGGCATGGGGGACTGTCCTCGGAGGACTTGTGTCTTCCCTCACTTATCTCATCTTAAAATGAGTGATTTACTTGTATTAAGGGGAAACGATATTTATTATGCATTCATGACGGGTGCGAGAAACCTCATCCATATCAAATCCCACTTGAATAAAATCAATGTCTTTCCAGTTCCCGATGGCGATACTGGCAGCAATATGGCTTATTTAATGCAGACAATCCTCGATCAGGCAAAACCTGACGACGATTTAAGCGTTGCGATGGATTCCATCGCATATGCTGCAATGAACGGTTCTCGTGGAAATTCTGGAATCATTTTTTCAGAATACCTAAATGGACTTGCTGAATCCCTTAAGGGAAAAGCAAGTGCGAAAATCGAAGAGTTTCATGAAGCGGTGACCCATGCGATTCAAAAAGCTTACCATGCGATTATGAATCCCGTCGAAGGAACGATTTTGACGGTCTTAAGAAAAGCATTCAATCATCAAAACTTCAAAGACGTGAAGTCTTATTTTGAGACTTCTTTAACGCTCGCAAAATCGTCTTTACTTGAAACCCCAAATGAACTTCCAATCCTCAAAGAAAGTGGCGTCGTTGATGCAGGTGCAGAAGGATTTACAGCCTTCCTTGAAGGTGTGAATCAGTATCTTCAAACTGGTAATACAGAGTTTACGTACACTGAAGTCGCAGAAGACGAAGCTTTTGCTAGCGTTCATGAAATGGTTATTGAAGAACGTTTCTGCACAGAAGCGCACTTAAAAGATGTTAAAATTTCAAAAGACAGCATTATTTCTCTGTTTTCAAAAGACGGATCTTCTTTAATTGTCTCTGGAAACCAGGACAATATGAGAATTCATATTCATACCAACCAACCTGATGTCTTTTTCTTGAAACTGAGAAACGTCTCGACTGTCACGAACCAGAAGGTTGATGACATGTTAAGACAAAAACAATCGATTGAAGATCTTGATTACAAAGTTGCGATTGTTACGGATTCGATTGCGGACATTCCGCTTGCCGTGAAAGACAAGTACCATATCCACATGATTCCAGTATATTTAATGGTCGATGACTATTCCTATCTTGACCAAGTGAGCGTCACAACAAAAACGTTCTATCATATGATTTCACAAGCAAAACATTTTTCATCCTCACAACCTGATAAAGCGACGATTGAACGAATGCTTGATTTTTTAGGCGAACACTATGAACAAATTTTGTTCATCAGCGTCGCTTCAAAACTATCAGGGACTTACAATGCGATTAACCAATATGCATTAACGCATCCAAAAGTGACCGTATTCGATTCTAAACTCAATTCGGGTGCTGAGGGACAGCTTGTACTCAATGCAGCGATCATGGCGCGAGAAAACATGTCTCTGGAAGAAATTGTCTCAACGCTTGAAGACCAAAGGAAACGCACAAAGATTTATGTGTCCGTCAACACACTCAAATACATGGTCAAGCAAGGACGCATTTCTAAAGTGACCGGACTCGCAGCGAAAATCATGAATTTAAAACCTGTCATTTCTTTAGATAAAGACGGTGGAGGAACCATTGAAGCGAAAGCATTAAGACTACGCTCCAACGAGAAGAAGATTCTTGCGCTTTTGGAAAAAGGTGAGATAGAATCTTATGCCATGGTTCATTCAATGGCAGAACAGAGATGCTTAAAACTAACGGATAAAATTGAAAAACTGACCGGATTGAAACCGGAATACATTACCGAAATCGGACCTGTCCTTTCTATGAATGCAGGACTTGGTGCCGTCGCGGTCAGTGTCATCTTCAAAGAGGAGGTCTAGGATGAATTATATCTATGGACTTTTAATTCTTTTACTGCTTTATTTTACAGTTTTTTTCATCATTGCCCAGATCAAGAAAAACAATTCCATCGTTGATATCGGATGGGGACTTGGATTTGCACTACTTAGTGTTTATTCTATCGTTTATGGATTGGTTGTAAATGGAGTCCTCACTTTGCCTCAACTTTTTGTGAGTCTTGCGATGATCTTATGGGGGTTACGACTCTTTCTTTATATCTCAGTTCGCAATTTCAAAAAACCCGAAGATTACAGATACGTTGAAATGAGAAAGAAGTGGGGAAACAACCATCCAGGACTTCAGGCTTATTTTAAAGTATTTATGATTCAAGGATTATTTATGCTGATCATATCAGCTACCCTCATATTTGTTTATATGAGTCCCAGTAACGGTAATTTGATTTTTCTACTGATTGGAGCTTTTGTATTCCTTTTCGGACTTGGATTTGAATCGATTGGAGACATTCAGTTAAGACGATTCTTAAAGACAAGAACCGAACCAGGTAAAATCATGACGTCAGGTCTTTGGAAATATACAAGACATCCCAATTATTTTGGTGAAACTGTCGTATGGTGGGGCATCTTCATCATGGTCGTTTTCATGCCGTGGTTTGTTATAGCTTTACTGAGTCCTGTCTTGATTACATTGTTACTTTTGTTCGTAAGTGGAATTCCGCTTCTTGAAAAGAAGGCAATGAAAAAGCCGGGCTATCTAGAATACGCCGCAAAAACCAGTGTCTTTTTCCCATTGCCTCCTAGAAAGTAATATTTTATTGGAAACGGACTTTTTTTACTTGCTTTTTTGACCGAGAAATAATAGAATATAGAAGTGACTGATTGGAGGATTTTGAATGAGAACACAATTTACGTTAAAGTGTACAGTGTGTAAGGAAGAAAACTATACGCTCACGAAGGATAAAAAAACGCATCCTGACAGGATGGAAGTCCAAAAATATTGCCCTAAATGCCAAAAACACACAGCGCATAAAGAAAAGAAATAACTTCCATTTGGAGGTTTTTTTCTTATTATGCTGAAAAATACTAATTGTTGAATCGAGGTTGCCTATGAAAAAGTACTTATGCGGTGTCGATATCGGTGGAACGTCGATTAAATTCGGCCTTTTTGACATGGAGTTTAATCTCTTAGAACGATGGAGTATTCCAACGAACCTTTCATCGAACGGTTCTTTGATATTAAAAGAAATTGCTGCGTCAATTGTCGAAAAGACAAACATTGACGAAATCGAAGGAATTGGATTTGGCGTGCCGGGTCCGGTGTTTAGAGATATAATCCAAAAATGCGTTAATCTTGGCTGGGATAGAGTTGACTTAAAGAAAGAGTTTTTGAACATTATTCATAGAGATGATTTAATCATCCATGTTTCAAACGACGCCAATACGGCAGCGTTTGGAGAATATAAGCACGGAATTGCGAAAGGTCATACCAATG
>CAZNOO010000030.1:0-3158 GCA_964574705.1 uncultured Candidatus Izemoplasmatales bacterium | reverse complement strand
AATACGGCAGCGTTTGGAGAATATAAGCACGGAATTGCGAAAGGTCATACCAATGTCGCAATGATGACGATTGGAACTGGAATCGGTGGTGGAATCATTTCTCACGGCCACATCGTCGACGGCGTCAACGGCGTTGCCGGTGAAATTGGACATATGATCGTTGATCATAAGTATGGTTTTTCATGCAACTGCGGAAAAAAAGGGTGCCTTGAAACCGTCGCATCTGCGACAGGAATCATCCGCCTTGCTCATTACAAGTTAGAACATACTAAAACACCCTCTGCACTTCGAAATTATCCAAATGGATTCTCTGCCAAAAAAGTCATCGATTATGCAAAAGAAGGAGATTCTCTTGCATTAGAAGTAGTGAGAGAAGTTGCGGACTATATCGCAGTCATGTTCGCGAACATGACTTATACCATCAATCCTGATATTTTCGTGATTGGTGGAGGTGTTTCTCTTGCTGGTGATTTTTTAATAAAACTAATTGAGGAAAGATACTATCCATATGTTCTTCCCTTTGTAACAAAAACGAACATCAAGATTTCAGTTCTTGGAAACGATGCTGGAATCTATGGTGCAGCGAGCCTCGTCAAATCATGAAAATACTAACGTATAGTGACAATGTCGCTTCTCAAAATAGCTATCTTGTGATTGAAAAGGAAAATGCAATCGTCATCGACCCAGGATTCAACGGAGAACAAATTCTTTCTACCTTGAAGGAATCTGGACTTCACTTGAAAGCGTGCCTCTTAACACATGGACATTTTGATCATATCCGTGATTTAAAAATGCTTTTGAGTGATGTTTCTTTTCCAGTCTACATTCACGAGTCTGAAAAATCCTTTCTATTTGATTCATCACTCAACTATTCAACCGCCTTTGGAAGTGGATTTTCACTAAAGAAGAATACTGAAATCATTCTGTTTAAAGGAAAAGAAGAATTGTCAATTGACGAACTATCTTTTTCAATTCACCACACACCCGGTCATACGGGAGGATCAAGTTGCTTCCTGTTCGGAAAAACTTTACTCACCGGAGATACCTTGTTTTCAGATGGAATCGGCAGAACGGATTTGGCGACCGGAAGTTCAAAAATGATTCGAGAATCCATCAAAGGAATCTATAACCATTTTTCAAATGATACCTTGTGCATGCCTGGGCACGGTGCTGCATCAAAGCTGTCTCAAATTAAAAAAAATGTAATAATTTAGTAAAAAATTATAATAATATCTACAGATATATAGAGATATATTAATGATTGTGATACAATAAACCTATATAGAATATGGACGAACTTGGAGGTGGAATATGCCTTTTTTGTCAAGTATTGCAGATAATTTAAGCGATTTAATTCGAAACTCAGTGCTTTTGTTTGCTCTGGTTTTTGTTTACGGCGCGACGAACTTCAAGCCGAAAGAAAAAGCGTTGACAAAGAAAATCCTCCTTGGTGTAGTCATTGGTGCTTTTGCAGTATTGGTCATGTTAAATCCATGGACCTCCGCTCCCGGACTTATTTTTGATAGTAGATCCGTATTGTTAAGTGTTACCGGAATGTTCTTTGGATGGATTACGACGCTCATCTCCGTTGTCATTTCACTCATTTATAGAATTATTGTTGGAGGCATCGGCGTTTATGCCGGTGTGCTGACAATTTTAACGACGTCATCGATTGGTCTTTCTTGGAAACATATCAGAAAAGTTTTACCAAAAATGCCCTCATGGCTTGAATTTTATCTTTTTGGAGTTATCGTCCATGTCGTCACACTCTTGTGTCAACTTGCGACACCTTGGCCAGGAGCCTTTGATGTGATTTCTAACATTGCGCTGCCTTTCCTTGGAATGTTCCCGCTTGTCACGATGGTTTTAGCGATATCCGTTCGAAACCAAGTTGAAAGGCTGACTTCTCACGAAGAACTGATCAATGGAAAACTGTTGCTTGAAGCTTCTATTGATTCCGCAGTCTCAATGGAAATTTACGCGCTGGACAGACAACTCAATTATTTGTCTTTTAATCAGTACCATAAACAATCCATGGAAAAGTATTATCAAAAAGAGATATCGATTGGTATGAACTTCCTGTCATTCATCGAAGACGACGAAATGAAATATAGACTTAAATCTTTTCTTCTTATGGCACTTGAAGGCGAAGCCTTCTCGAGAATTATGGAAGTTGAAACGACGAAAGGTAAGTTTTTGGAAGAACATTACTCTCCTATTCGTAATTCTGATGGGTTAATCATCGGAATTACCGTGTTTTCACAAGACATCACCGATCGAAAGAAATTTGAAGAATCAATCCTTTATCTATCCTATCATGATCCGCTTACGGGTCTTTACAACCGACGTTTTTACATGGAAGAACTGATGAGACTAGACAAAGAAGAATATTATCCTCTCGCCGTCATCATGGGCGATATCAATGGGTTGAAAATCATGAATGACGCATTCGGACATGATGCTGGAGACGAACTGTTGAAAGCTGTATCGAATTATCTGAAAGAAGTATTCGACCCTTATGGTGAAGTCGCGAGAATTGGTGGAGATGAATTCGTTGTCTTACTGAAGAATACTTCAAAGTCGGTTGCGACGAAACTCATTGAATCCGCAAAGCATGAAATCGAAGAAAACATTCTTCATGGCATGAAGACCTCAGTTTCATTTGGCTATGAAATCAAAAATGATCATATCTCCATGGCTGAAGTCATCAAATTCGCTGAAGACGATATGTATAAACACAAATTGTTCGAAGTGACTTCAAACAGAAACGAAGCGATTAGAACGGTTTTACATACCTTACACGTTAAAAATCCACGAGAAGAGATTCATTCGAAACGGGTTAGCGAATATTGCTTCAAAATTGGACAAGCTGTTGGAATGAGAAAAGACGAACTTGATATTTTGAAAGTCATTGGGAACCTTCATGATATCGGTAAAATCGCCATTGATGATTCGATATTGAATAAACCAGGATCTCTTACGGCAGAAGAATGGGCTGCGATTAAACGACACTCTGAAATCGGGTATCGAATCTTGTCGTCTTCCCCAGAGTATACTGATATCGCTCTTGATATCTTAAGCCACCATGAACATTTTGATGGCTCGGGATATCCGCAAGGAATCAGTGGAAATGAAATTCCTTTCAGAGCTAGAATCAT
>CAZNOO010000029.1:0-17342 GCA_964574705.1 uncultured Candidatus Izemoplasmatales bacterium | reverse complement strand
TGCATCCAAATTGGATGCATTTTTCTTTGCGACTTCCAATGCTTCTATAGAGATATCAGTAGCACTGACTTCAAATGAAGGTTCTTCTAATTTTAACGCAATTGCAAGACATCCTGATCCCGTTCCAATATCGACGAGTTTAATTGGCAATCCATTAAACTGGTCATCATATTGCATTAAAATATTGGCAACGAGTTCTTCTGTTTCAAAACGAGGAATTAATACATGATTATCAACTGAAAACTTATATCCATAAAAATAGACATATCCAATCAAATATTGAACAGGAATGTTTTCTTCAATGTATTTCTTAACGGCTTCTTCAAAATCCTTTAACGCATCAGGATTCATCGGTTCATTAAATTTTAAATATAGTTCTGTGGGTTCAAGTCTAGAAAAATGAAGCAAAAGATTCTTTACGGCAGAAGCTTCTTTCTTTGCGAGTCTTGCGTCTCGCTCTGCTTTTTTTAAAGCTTCTTGAAAAGTCTTTGCCATTATTCTTGCTTCTGAAGCTTACGCTTCTGCTCTTCACCAATCAATGCTTCAATGACGGGGTCCAGTCTTCCATCGATGATTCGGTCAAGTTGTTGAATCGTGAAATTGATTCGATGGTCGGTTATCCGGTTTTGTGGATAATTGTAAGTTCTAATCTTTTCGCTACGGTCACCCGTACCGATTTTACTGCGACGTTCGTCGCCTTCTTTATCGAGTTTTTCTTGAAGCATTCTGTCATATAAACGGCTTCTTAAGATTTTCATTGCGGAAGCCTTGTTTTCATGTTGGCTTTTTCCGTCCTGGCATTGTACAACAGTTCCCGTTGGTTCATGCGTCAAACGTACGGCAGACTTCGTCGTATTAACAGATTGTCCACCAGGTCCACTGGAACAGAAGGTGTCGACTCTTACATCGGCGACATCGATGTCATACTCAAATTCTTCCGCTTCCGGTACAACTAAAACTGTTGCGGTTGAAGTATGAATGCGTCCTGCCGATTCCGTTAAAGGAACGCGTTGGACACGATGAACGCCACTTTCATATTTCATATACGAATAAACCGAATCTCCACTGACTTGGAATTCAATCTGCGAGAAGCCACCGGCTTCTTGCGGATCCGCATAAAGCATTTCAACTTTCCAGCCTTTTGATTCAGCGAATTTATTGTACATCCGGAATAAATCTCCTGCAAAGATGTTTGCTTCATCTCCTCCGGCAGCGCCACGGATTTCAACGATAACGTTTTTTTCATCGTTTGGATCCTTCGGGATTAATAGCAAATGCAGCTCTTCTTCAAGCAAAGGAAGTTTATCATGGATCTCTTTGAGTTCCATTTCCATCATTTCTTTGAGTTCATCGTCGGTATCTTTTAATAATTCTTTTAAATCCGTTGAGTCTTGAGTCAATTGTTTGTATTCACGGTATTTGAGTACCGTTTTTTCGAGTTGTCTTTGTTCTTTTGACAACATCGTTAGTTTTTTGATATCGGTAGAATTCGACGGGTCCATCAACATTTTGTTGATTTCGTCGTATCTTTCCTCTATTTGGTCTAGTCTTTCACTTAACATAATTTTATTTTCTCCTCACATATTTTTTACAGCGGTAAATCAAACAAAAAACAGTCGGTTGACTGCTAGATGTCTCCACTGTAGGAATCGCGTTCAAACGCGTCTCCTGAAGTTGATGTGTGGACATTGCTGAAGGTTGACATGTTTTTATTGAATAGAAGAACAAAGTTGCCAATCGTACCGCTTCGGTTCTTCGCGATTGAAATATCAACTTGGTTTTTCTTGGTTGTTTCTTGTTCATAAACTTCGGCGCGATACAAGAACATAATGATATCGGCATCCTGCTCAATGGATCCAGATTCACGAAGGTCGGCCATAACCGGAGTCTTGTCACTTCTTGTTTCAATGGAACGAGATAACTGAGACAAAGCAACGACAGGGACTTTCAATTCTCTCGCCGTTTCTTTCAAGACACGGCTGATTTCAGAAACTTCCTGAACACGGTTTGCTTGGTTATGTTTCGATCCACTTAATAGTTGTAAGTAGTCGACGATGATTAAATCAAGTTTGTCTTCTTGTTTTAATTTACGGCATTTACTTCTTAAGTCTAAGACGTTTACCGTACCTGAGTCGTCAAAATACATATTTAATGAAGAAAGCGCATCAACGGCGAAATGGATTTTTTCCCATTCACCAGAAGATAAGTTTCCTTGTCTCATTCTAAAGTTGTCGACCTGTGCTTGGCAAGCTAAAAGACGCATACAAAGTTGGTCTACACCCATTTCCAAACTGAAGAAAGCAACATGCGGTTTGTCAGGGTTTCTTGCGACATTTAATGCGAGATTTAAAGCAAAAGCGGTTTTACCCATGGACGGACGTGCAGCGACAATTAATAAATCACTTGGTTGAAGTCCAAGGGTATATCGATTGAGTTCATGGTATTTCGTATCAAGACCTGTAACCATACCACCAATTTGAGCTTGTTCGGCAATCTTTTCAACTTGCAGGGAAGCAATCTCTCCTACTTGCTTGAAATCGGAAGTTCTTTTCTCTTTGGTGATGGCGATGATGTCTCGCTCGACATCATCGATGAAATCTGGTGTATTTTCTGTCTCATAGGAATCTTCAATGATTCTTCTGCAGGAGTCTTGGATTTTTCTGACAATCGATTTGTCCTTAACGATATTGATGTGATTGAGTAAGTTCGCAATCGATGGAACAGCGTCAATCAAACCGGAGATGTATTCAATGCCTCCGGATTTAACAAGGTTATTTTGACTTTCCAAACGGTCGGTAAGGGTAGTATAGTCAATCGAGATTCCATCCTGAAATAAAGACTTCATGACCCTGAAAATCACTTGGTGATTCGGGGAGTAGAAATCTTCTTCGGTAAGTTTATCCTGAATGGTTTTCATCACCTGTTGGTCAAAAAAGACCGCGCCTAGAACGGCTTGTTCCGCTTCGATGTTTTGTGGGACTTTTCGTTCCATAAGGACCTCCGCTTGCTGGTTTTATTTCTCTTCCAATACCTGTAAATTGATGACTGCAGTCACTTCTTTATGCAACTTCAAAGGAATCTTGTAAGAGCCGAGTGAATGGATGTTGTCATCCATCACGATTTTACGTTTGTCTATCTCAATATTATACTGGATTTTTAATTCTTCTGCAATTTGTTTTGAATTGATTGCGCCAAATAATTTTCCAGTTTCACCGATTTTAACATAAAGCTTAATCGGTGCGTTTTCAACTTCATCTTTCATTTTCTTTGCAAATTCGAGTTCGGCTTGAGCTTCTTTTTCAACTGTTTCTCTAGCGTCTTCGAGGGATTTTAAATTAGCATTGCTGGCTTCAATCGCCTGTTTGGAAGAAAGAAGATAGTTTCCGAATCCGCTAGCGACTTCGATGACTTCACCTTTTTTCCCTTTTCCTTTGACGTCTTTGACTAAAATAAGTTTCATCAATGATTCCTCCTTGAACGTTGATTCGATAATGGTTTCGATCCTTCCAATCAGATGTTCCATGGTTTCATTTTGAACTTGAGCTGCCGCATTGTTTAAATGCCCACCTCCGCCAAATTGTTCCATGATCAGTTGAACGTTGAATTTGTCGATGCTTCTTGCGGAAATCGCAATCGTATCGTTGCCAATGTTTCCAAGGGCGAACGAAGCGATGATATTATCGATTTCCAAAAGTTCGTCTGCTGTTTTTGCAAGTTGAACGCGATCGGTTTTGCTCTCAGTAGCGAGAGCTGTAATTG
The DNA here is from genome assembly GCA_964574705.1 of uncultured Candidatus Izemoplasmatales bacterium. Classification (GTDB taxonomy): domain Bacteria; phylum Bacillota_I; class Bacilli_A; order Izemoplasmatales; family Hujiaoplasmataceae; genus JAHIVB01. Next base: position 13,583 of record CAZNOO010000029.1, on the reverse strand, counting down.
CAAAGTGATTGTTGATGATTTTCGCTTGATTGACAAGATTGGATTTTGTCTTGATGTCGTCTAGAGATTCTCTCAAAATCAGTCTTGCTTTGAAAGGATCGGCACCGTATTGTTTTAAAAGCGCTGCCGCTTCAAACGTACGGACTCCGGTCCGGTAAGTGAAATTATTGGTATCGATCATCATTCCGGCGAGCATCATCGTCGCCTCGAATGGATCGATTTGAATTTCTTGGTGATATAAGTCAATTAGTTCAATCACGAGTTCTGCTGAACTAGAAGCATAAGGTTCAACGTAGTTTAACAATACTTCACTTAAGATATTGTCAATCCTTCTGTGATGGTCAATGACGATAATGTATTTCGTTCTTTCAAGCAGTTTTGGCGCGTTTGATTGAACGGGGGAATGATGGTCCATAACGATAACAAGTGAATCGGAATTGACTTCACCCAATGCATCATCTGGATCAATGAAGTATGAAAGCAGTTTGACGTATTCTCGATTGAGCATATTGACGACTTTTTGACAAGTCTGGTCAATATCGTCAAAGTCTAATACGATTTTTGCGTCTTTGCCTTCGGATAAAGCCAGTTGTAATAAACCGACACTTCCGCCTAAAGCGTCGATGTCCGTTGATTTATGTGGCATGATAAAGACTTTTTCATGTTTTTGAATGATTTCTGACAATGCCCTTGAATTGATCTTCGCCGTAATCTTTGTTCTCTTCTCAGCGGTGTTGCTTTTGCCTCCAAAGAAACGCAAAGGTTGATTCTGGATATTGACGACGACTTGGTCTCCGCCTCGTCCTAGAGCGAGTTTCAATGCAACTTCAGCCTGGTCTCCCAAATCGTCAATATCAACATCACTCGATGCGATACCTAGCGATATGCTGACTCTGATGTCATTAGAAGTAGAGATGGCATTGACTTCATCTAGCAGTTTGAAATCTTCTTTGATTAGTTCATCTAATTGCTTTCTTGAAAAAAGCAAAACACTTTTTTCTGGACGCAAATTGATGAAATAGATATGATGTTTCTTGCACCAATTGTCAATCGCATTCAAGAACTTCCCTTGAACAACCGTTTTTTCCTGGAAGTCCATGTTTTGAGTCGCTTCAGAAAGATTGTCCAAAGACATGACACCAATCGTGTTCATCTTCTCACGAAGACGTTTCTTGGTTTCTTCCCGTTCTGATACTTCAAACAAATAAACGCATTTGTTTTTCGGATAGTGGACCATTTCATATTCATGATCATAGATAGATACAATTGAACGTCCTTCTCGTTTCTCGACGAGCTTGGAGAGTTCGTCGTGAACGACGCCGAGTTTTCTTCCGGTCAGTACATTTGAGAAGTATTCTTTCGCAGCGTTGTTTGCCCACGAAATGGTGAAAGTGTCGTCATAGATGACCATTCCGACAGGTAAGTAATTTAATGCGATATCTTCTGAATTCTTTAATCTTTTGTTTAACAAATTCATCTCTTTGATTTTTTCTTCCAAGGAAGCAATTCTTGAAATTCTTCTTCTGCTCAAAATCATTGCGATTCCAATGATCACAGGAGCGAGTACAACTAAAAAGCCATATGCGATTTTAACCCATAGGGCAGTGGAAGGATCAAGTTGAAAAAATCCGATGACCCCTGCGACGAGTATCAAAAACATCGTAATCAGGAGCAAGATGAGGGAACGTAATTTCATAGATGCACCTCGTTTGATTAAAATAAATCAAGAACATTATATCACAACTAAAGAAGAAAAGAAACTTGAAGTCATTCATAGAATGATTGATATTGTTTCAAATCCTCCATTTTTGAATTATTCAATAAAATAGTGAATATTATTGTAATCAAGTTGCCTTTTTGATAGAATAGAAACTGTCAAATCCTTATCTGCTAAATGAAGGAGTGCTGAATCGATGAAAAATCCAAAATGGCTCTTGTTTCCTGAATTTCTTTTGCTAATCATACTGACATTCGCGACATCATCGTCTTACTTTGATTCGCAGTTTCTTTTCTATTTGAAATATACGCTACTCTTCATTCTTATGGCATATTTTATCTCCATTCTTGCGTGGTATCTCTATAGGAAACTGAAGATGAGAAAAGTGGTTTTCAAGGGTTTATTTGAACTGGTTTTCATTATCACGATTGGAGTGACTCTTTTAGGAGAAATCAAGCTTGTCAAAGTGTATGCCGTCCCTGAAATGGCCACCTGTGACTATTTTGATTTATATGACAATTTAATCTATGTCTCCCGGTCAGATACTTGCCCCACGATAGAAAAGCGCGTCCAAAACTGGGAGTTTATCGATCATGAAGCGGTATTTTATTCCCAGACACTTGAATTTCATGAAATCATAGGCACTACGCATCCAATTGATCATTACACATGGATTTATGTAGCGTATGATGGGCCGGTTATGACCCAATACATCAAGAGAACCTATTCAACCTCCGTCCTTCCTGGTGTGTCTTCCATTCTTCCGGTTTTAAGTGAAATCATTCAAACCATTACACTTACAGAACAAACTGTTCAAATCGATCAGACTTACTACGAACAAATCGACCAAATGACTCTAGCCGAAGCCAAAGCGTTTGATTTTGAAAACTACGAATGGCAAAAGACGTACATTTCAGATTTTTCAGAGGAAATCGATCCAGAAACGAAATCGCTCACCATTACCATGTCGATGCACGGAAGAGATAACTTAAATCCTGAAGAATCTTTGATTGGAGAAGGAATCCTGCTTCAGGGTGCGGCAGAATATGAAATATATCCTTACGAAGGAACGGGCACAATCATTCAGATTGAAGACCAACTGATAACAGGTTGGAGACAATTTGTCGGCGGTGAGTCATTCGTCTATGCAAAGTTTAACTATTCACCCTATAATCCTTATCAAATCTATGATAATCAATTAGAAAGCACTTACCTTGAAGACCAAATCAAAGACCATTCCTATTCAGATTATTACAATGTCTACCGTGTTTTAAACAAGGAAAACACTTATATCGGAAAGTCTTACCGATACGAACTTGAATTGGTAAATTTCTCGATGTTACACGAGCAGAAAACTTATTACGCTAGGTATGACATATCGGGTGTCATCAAAGATCCCGCTCTTTCACAAAGACCTTTTCTGTTTGAAGTTGATCAAGAACATTTTTTAACAGATTTATCTGACCTTCAAACCTTTTACTTCCGCAGAAGTATCCCGCTTGTCGACTTGCCCATCCTGATGATGAGAGGAGAAATCGACATATGATAACGAAAGACAAAGTCATTAAAATAATAGATCAAAACTTCATTCATTATGGTATCATCTTTTTATGGGTTATTCATACGACATTATTGGCTGAAAAATTGACGTCAAATCATTCTTATTCGATGTATTTCAGAATGTTCCTTGTATGTTCGATTCTCTATTTGCTTAATATGCCGTTCCTTACTTTCAGTGTCAAAATACCTCGAAAACTGAGAGGTCACTTGCAAGCCATCTTCTCATTTGGAATCGGAATACTTGCCACTTTGAGTTTATTGAACTATCTTCAGACGGATTTCATTTCGTTGTTTTCAAAGATTTTAGACGGACTGATGATTTTAGTGTTTGCGGTTGTTTCTTCTTACGCCATTAAATACGAAGGTAAAAAAGAAATTGTAGAAGATATTGTAAAAGTTGAAGAAAACATCCCTTTAGAGAAAGAAGCAAACGAACCTGTGGGTATTCTTATTTTATTGAGGATTTGTTTGTTACTGCTATTGCCTGCTTTAGCTGGAATTTATACCATTTACTTATTTTTCATGATGTTTTTCAGGGGACAATAATATGAAACTACTTTCTCAAAAAACCTACTCGATGGTAGGTACTGCCTATATCCTTTTCATTCCATTTTATTATCTCGCGATTTACTTCCTTCGGATTGATATAGCAGTTCTATATTTTACAGTTCCAGCTGTTATCTTTGGCACCTATGTCATTTTTAATACCATTTACGTCATAACGCTATTCACAAAAAACAAGAAATACACTTACCGGGCATTCAAACCGATAATGTTTCAGATTCTGTTGATGATCATTTTAAGTCTGATTGCATTAGGTATCATCATGGTTGTTGAATTCCTATAAAAAAAGACTCCGCGGAGTCTTTTTGTTTTATCTAGTCTTTTACGAATGGTAAAAGGGCCATGAAACGTGCTCTTTTAATCGCTACAGCAAGATGTTTTTGATAATAAGCTTTGGTTCCTGTAACTCTTCTTGGAAGAATTTTGCCTCTGTCAGAGATAAATTTCTTTAACAATTCAAAGTCTTTGAAATCAATGTATGTGACTTTATTATCTGTAAAATAGCATCTTTTACGGCTTCTGCGGTTCTTGTTGAAAGGTTTTCCGCCTTGGCCTTGTGGTTTGTTGTACATGCGTTTTTCCTCCTTTTAGAATGGTAGATCGTCTTCGATGATGTTAATGCTTTTGCTTTTGTCATCATCTTTAGACTCTTTTTCGAATCGATCGTTGTTTCTTGGTGAATAAGTCTCTCCTGAAGAACTTCCATCTCTTTGACCTTTGGATTCAAGGAATACGACGCTGTCGCATACGACTTCTGTCACATATCTTCTAACGTTGTCCTTGTCCATGTAGTCTCTGGTCTGTAGACGTCCGTCTACGGCGACCAAGGAACCCTTAGTGATATACTTACTTACGTTTTCAGCTTGGTTTCTCCAAGCAGTACACTGAATGAAATCAGCGTTGTTTGTGTCATTGCCGCTTTGTTGATCTCTTGAGTAAGGTCTGTTGACAGCAAGTGTGAAGGTAACCACGGCAATATTTTGATTGGTCGTGTATCTGAGTTCCGGGTCACGGGTCAGACGACCGATTAATACGACTTTGTTTAACATGGTTTCTTCCTCCTATTGTCTTACTTTTCTTCTCTAGAGATGATCATGTGACGGATGACGTCTTCTTTGATCTTCATTACACGATCGAGTTCAAAAGTTGCTTCTGGGGTTGCTAAGAATGTTAACACTACATAGTACCCTTTTTTGAAATCATTGATTTCATAAGCAAGATCTCTTGTTCCCCATTCGTTGACTGTCACTTCTTCGGTGCCTCGTGTCGTCATGATTGTGTTTAATTCTGCAATCAGGGCTTTTTTGGCTTCGATTTCAAGTGTCGGACGAATGATGTACATTACTTCATACTTTCTCATACTGTTCCTCCTTATGGTCTTTTGGCTGCTTTTGCAGCAAGTAGGTGAGATTTCTCACGCTAAAACATTATAACATACCATCCCTAGTTTGTCCACAATTAAAGGATGGCAATTCATATAAAATTATACGTCAACGTTGTAGATTTTCTTGAAATCTTCCTTCATTCTGACTGGAACAAGGAAAATTGTCGAAATCGATACGACGGCTGTGCCTAAAATCAAATACTGATATCCGATATCAGTGTATTCTGCGATAATTCCGAGCACCAAGGTCCCAACAATCGCTCCAATGTTCCAAAGTAGACTTTGAACGGAATTGACACGTCCTCGTTTATCTGAAGGAATATAGGTCTGGGTCGCCGACATTCGAATGTTGAAAGAGGTAACGGAAAGAACTCCAACGATGAAGCTGAAGATGACCATCATCACAAACGGAGTGAACAACAAGACGGCATCAAGTACTTCAACGGTAAAATAGACGGCGAGTGCAATTTTGAATTTATTGTTCTTATTTAGTTTAAAGGAATAGTGGATGACGCCACCGATGACACGCCCAATCGAACCTGCTGAAATCAAAAAGGCGAAATGGTTCAAGTTATAGATTGAACTCTCTTGAAAAAATGGCATTCGGAGTAAATCACTCGCCGCGTAAACAAAAGAAAAAGACATAAACAGAATCCCGATTCCAAGGATTCCTTTTTCTTTTTTGTAATAAGAGACGCCTTCTTTCAAATCTTTTAAAAACTGAAGTTTTTCAACTGGGTTTTGATTCAATTTCTCGTCGACTTTAATGAAGGTTTCCATCGTGGCAGTAACCAAAAATGTCACTGCATTAAAAGACATCAAAATGGCGACACCAAACGATGGAAACGTTTGGATGAAGAAGGTCGCAATCGGAGCCATCAATGCTGCCGATATCGGCCAAATCAAACTTGAAATGGAATAAGCTTTCGAATGCTGTCCTTGTGGGACGGTTTCAGGGAATAAACTCATGAATGCGGTTTGATATACGGTGTCCGTAACACCGAGAAAAGCCGCAACACCCATGAATACAACCACATTGAAATAGCCTGTGAAGAGCACCAAAGCAATCACACCAAAGACAATGGTATAGAAGAAATCAAGCATGTAGATCATTTTAACTCTCGAATGACGGTCTACAAAAGGCCCTACAAGAAAGTTCGCAATGACGCGTGGAACGATATTAGTGATAGTAAACGCCGCTAATAATAGCGGCGAATGGGTTTCTAAATAGATTAATATTCCAAAGGAAATCCCTGCTACTGCGCTACCAAGCGCAGATACAAAGGACCCAATGGAAAGGATCGTAAAGTTTTTATTCCAAAGTTTCTGCATATACACTCCAAGACAATATTATTCTTCTAAATCAGGCACATAACTTCCATGAAAAATAGAAATCATGACTTCAGCAATTTCTTCACTACCCGTCACTGGAATCATCAAAAAATTGCGTTCAACCAATTCTGACGTTTCATAGGAAGACAAAACATATTGTAAAGCTTCATTGCTGTCAAGTTGCTCATCAAGCGTCGCTCTCGAATCAAACTCAAGCAATATGGCATAGTTCACACCATCTGAATATCCTGAGCAATGAACCATAATTCCGTCATCATCAAAAGCTGTCATGACATCTTCGATAATGCCTTCAGTTCCACTGACGGGATCGTATCCAATAGACTCGAAATCGGATTTAATTTGGATTAAATTGAAACAACCGACTAGAAAAAAAGTGAGTCCTAAAACGAAAATCGTCAATAACCATTTTCTCATCTAAAAAAATCCCCCAACAACTATATATAATCAAGTCGTCTCCTTGTTGCCTTCTTCTTTATATTTTCTTTGAGGCAAAGGTATCAGCATGCTGATCCTTGCCTGAACTTCCTTATATTCCGGTCTGGAAAGCAAAATCTTGTTTTCCATCATTGGAACGGAGATAAACACAAACAGTAACGTCATTAATACTGGTGGCACAAAAAATAAATCGAGTTTTGAGAATACGCCAAAGTACATAATCCATAGTCCCCACCAAAAAGAGACTTCTCCAAAATAGTTCGGATGCCTTGAATAACTCCATAATCCTTCAGACATTACTTGTTTGTTTTTTTCATGCATTGTTCGGAATTCTTTCATCTGCTTGTCAGAGATGAACTGAATCGTAGCCGCAAGAATCGACACCAACGCTCCTAATAAGAAAAGAAAAGATAACGAACCGGAAGCTGAAAGAATTTGATACGCTGCGAAAAGCTGAATGAGGACGATTAATGTAGGCATCATGTTGATGCCAAAGAGGTTTGTCACAAACCAAACCTTAGGATTTTTCTTTTTTAACATCACGTATCGCCAGTCTTGATAGACAAATCCGTCGAAATTGATGATGAAATTATAGGTCAGTCTAATACTCCAAACAAGAACCGACAAAAACATTATACCACTAATCAGCGATAGTGTAAGCGAATCGTGAAAAATCCAGAAAGCGATCAATACCGGCGGTACGACGCTCCAATAAGGATCGTAGATGCTTGGATTGCGAATGATGAGTCCTACGCCCCATACTATGAGTGTTGCTACAACGTCCATTATGAGCGCAAATTGCCAGAAAGGAGCACTGGACCCTAAAAGAATTGTGGACGCAAAATACCCACCTAAAAAAGCGAGTATGTATACCACCAAAAAGAATAATAAGGCGACGGGTTTACTGAGTTTTTTCATGGCGCTCTCCTAATCTGTCAATACTTTATAGATTGTCGCAATTGCAGTCATTGCCGCTTGATTGCGAATTTTTTCTCTGTCGCCTGTAAAGAAACAGGACAGCACTTCAGTCACTCCTAAAATCTTGAGACCAATAAAGACAGTTCCGATGTCGGTGTTTCTGTTATCCGATGCAGGACCGGCAACGCCGGTTACAGAAACGCAAACATCGGAAGAAGTAATCTTCGACAGATTTTCTACCATTTCGAGTGCGACTTCTTTTGAAGTCACACCAAATTTATCAAACGTTTCCTCTTTGATGCCGAGTATCTTCTTCTTGGCATCGTCTGAATACAGAATATAACTCTCTTTTAAAACTTTAGAAGAGTTTTCAATTCCAGTAATGAGCGCTGAAATCAACCCTCCGGTCATTGATTCTGCAGTGGAAATCAATAATCGACGTTTGATTAACGTCTCTACTAAAAGTTGTGGGTAAGTTTGATTTGGACCCACCAATAAATACTTGGAATATTCGTCCAATATATGCTTTTTAACGCGATTAAAAGCGCGCAAATGACCCGATTTGATCCGAATCTCAACGATACCAGAGTCATCAGTTACAAACCAATCCACTTGTTTAAAAGAATGGCCTTCTAAAGACTTTTGGATTTCCTGCAATCCGACTCCAAATACTTGAAAAGTATCATCAAAGAATACCTTCCCTTTTTCAACTGTCATAGGTTACTCCTTACACACTGAATCTAAAATGAAAGATGTCTCCGTCTTCGGCAACATACTCTTTTCCTTCTAGACGGAATTTGCCCATTTCTTTTGCTTTGGATTCTGAACCGGCTCTCATCAAGTCATCGAAATGAATCGTTTCGGCTCGAATGAATCCTTTTTGAAAGTCTGTATGGATGATTCCTGCACACTCAGGTGCCTTGGAACCTCTTTTGAATGTCCATGCACGGACTTCTTTTTCACCTGCGGTAAAAAATGTTTGAAGTCCCAGCATGTCATAGCTCTTGTTAATGAGGTCAATCAGTCCTGATTCCTTCATTCCCATGTCTTCAAGAAACATTTGCTTGTCTTCATCGCTCAACTCAGACAGTTCTTGTTCAATCTTCGCGGAAATGACACAGTTTCTTGCACCTTCAACGAGAGCTAAATCACTGACGGCTTTCACATGAATATTACCATCGTAATCCAATAATTCTTCTTCGCTTACATTACATACATAAAGCATTGGTTTTGCCGTCAGGAAAGAAAAATTCTTGATAATCTTCCATTCTGAATCCGCTAATTTCAATGCTCGGATTGGAATTTCATCAATCAAAGCCTGATTGAGCCTTGAGAGGAGTTCGTACTCTTCTACAGCTTCTTTATCTGTTTTCAGTTCTGCTCTTTTTCGAATCTTTGGGATTCTTTTTTCGATGACATCAATGTCAGCGAAAATGAGTTCCAACTTGATGGTTTCAATATCGCGCAATGGATTAATCGATCCTTCTACGTGTACGACATTGTCGTCTTCAAAACATCTTACAACCTGGCAAATCGCATCACAAGATCTTATATGACTTAAAAACTGGTTTCCGAGTCCTTCCCCTTTGGAAGCCCCTTTAACCAGTCCGGCAACGTCTGTAAATTCAAATGTCGTGTAAATCGTTTTTTTCGGTTGATACATCTCTACCAAAGCGTCGACTCTCTTATCCGGAACTTCCACTACTCCGACATTCGGATCAATGGTCGCGAAAGGATAATTGGCGGCGAGCACTTTAGATTTTGTAATTGCATTAAAGAGAGTCGATTTGCCTACATTCGGCAATCCGACGATTCCTGCTGTCAGTCCCATTATTTTCACTCCTAAATTTTACTCCTCTATTGTATCAAATAAAGAAGCCATTTACAAGAAAACAAGAAAAAAACGACCCGTCAAGCATTGACTTTTTAGCCTTTTAAACCTATAATGGAAATAGCGTGAATTTTTAATGGATGGGAGGACAATTTCAACTTAACAAGCTACAGAATTATTTTATATCGGTGATAGCTTTTTACCGAATTCAAGAAAGAACGGTCTGGGTAGATTCATAGACGAACTTTATCGAATTCATTTAAAAATTGAATCGTTCAAACTCTAGGGGTTATACTTGGACAACTATGAATTACTCTAGGAGGGAACCATATGTTATTAGACATGATACTGAGCAAGTATCCTGCCCAAGAAGATTCGTTAATCGAAATTCTTCTTGAGTTTCAAGATGCAAAAAGTAGCCATTTTATTACGGAAACAGAAGTAAAACAAATCGCATCTTATCTACACATTTCCGAAGCCAAAGTATGTAGCGTAATATCGTTCTATACTTTTTTTCGCACGGAACAAAAAGGTCAGCACATTATCCAAGTCTGTCGGGGAGTGCCATGCCATGTGTCTGCGGACATTAACATCGTAAAAATCATTGAAAAGGAACTCGGAATCAAAGTGGAAGAAACCACGGAGAACAAAAAGTTCACATTGGAATATACCAGTTGTCTGGGACTGTGCGACAAAGCACCGGTTATGAGAGTCGACGACAAGATCTATACCAATTTGACTGAAAACAAAATCAAAGCGATTTTGGCCGAGTATAGGGTGTACAACCAATGAAAGAGATGAAAGTGATTTCGAAACGCTTTGACAAAGTCAATCCGTTATCCATCGAAGACTATATCAAGACAGACGGTTATGTAAATCTAAAAAAAGCAATTAAAATGGAACGCATTTCGATCATTGAAGAAGTCGAAGCGTCCTATTTAAGAGGCCGTGGTGGTGCAGGGTTCCCGACGCACATCAAAATGATGGGACTCGCTAAAGAAACTAGCCTACCAAAATACATCATCTGCAACGCCGATGAAGGCGAACCAGGTAATTTCAAGGATAGAGCCGTTCTTGAAAAAGATCCATATGCTGTGATTGAAGGAATGACGATTGTCGCATACGCAACCGGAGCGACAAAAGGATTCGTCTATATTCGTGGAGAATATCTTGACGCCCTGAAAATCATGAAACAATGCATCAAATCAGCAACTGAAAAAAACTTGCTGGGAAATAATATTCTTGGTGAAAAATTCAATTTTACGCTTGAAGTCAGAAGCGGCGCAGGCTCTTATGTTTGCGGCGAAGAATTCGCTTTAATCGAATCGATTGAAGGAAAACCAGGAAGAACGAGAATCAAACCACCATTCCCAACTCAAAAAGGTGTATTCAACCAACCAACAATGATTAGCAATGTTGAAACATTCGCAAACATTCCTTTCATCATTGAAATTACAGGAAAAGAATATCATAAAATCGGTACGGCTTCTTCGACTGGAACGAAACTGCTTTCTCTTTCCGGAAATGTCAAGAACCCTGGTGTTTATGAAGTTCCTTTCGGCGTTACCATCAGAAGCGTTATCGATGAACTTGGTGGCGGCGTTACCAACAACCGTAAAATCAAGATGGTTCAACTTGGTGGATCTTGCGGACCAATCATCCCCGAATACATGATCGACATGATTATCGACTACGAACGTTTTGAAGAATTCGAATCCAAAACAGGTAGTGGAGCCATCATCGTGATGGACGACCGCGCTGATATATTCGACATTTTGATGAACACCGTATTATTCTTTGAACATGAATCTTGTGGAAAATGTGTTCCTTGCAGAGAAGGACATGTTCAATTACTGAAGATTATTGACAAATTTGTCAAACGGACAGCTTCATCCAAAGATTTAGATTCTTTGGAATCCTTGGCACGGGTCATGCATCAAACGTCACTTTGCGGTCTTGGACAATCGTCCCCGACTTCAATCATCTCGACCATCAGATACTTCAGAGATGAATATCTGGACCGGATTGACCATCCGGCATCCAACTAAGGGAGGCTCATCATGGCAAAATTAAGAATTAATAACATCGACATCGAAGTCGAAGATAATTTAACCATTCTCAATGCGGCGAAAAAATACAACATCAACATTCCGACGCTTTGTAACTACCCTGATTTGCACATCAATTCCGAATGCCGCATTTGCGTCGTCGAAATTGAAGGCAAAAAAGGACTCGTCACTTCCTGTTCCACACCGGTACGGGATGGAATGGTCATCAAAACAAACTCACCGCGCGTTTTAAACGCTCGTAAAACAATCACTGAACTGATTCTTGCGAATCATGATTCCAATTGCAACGCCTGCGCAAAGAACATGAACTGTGAATTGCAAAATCTATCCAGCGTTCTTGGAATCGACAAATCAAGATTTGAGTCCACATTGGAAATCGCTCCACTCGACGAAAGCAATCCATCTCTAATGAGAAACCCGAATCGCTGCATCAAATGCGGTCGTTGCGTCGTCGTTTGTAAAGAAGTCCAATCAACCAATGTTCTTGAATTTATGGGAAGAGGTCATCCTCTTACCGTAACACCAGCTTACGGAAAATTCCTATCAGCTGAAGAATGCACCTTCTGCGGACAATGCTCAAGCGTTTGCCCTGTTGGCGCAATCATGGAAAAAGACGAAACCGATAAAGTATGGTCCGCAATCAATAACGAAGACAAACGCGTTATCGTTCAAATCGCTCCAGCCGTCAGAGTTTCTCTTGGTGAAGAACTTGGAATGGCTCCTGGATCAATCGTAACCGGAAAAATCGTCAGCGCACTTAAACTGATTGGGTTCGACGATGTTTTCGACACTGATTTCACAGCCGACCTTACCATCATTGAAGAAGGCAACGAACTGATTCAAAGAGTAACGACCGGAGGAACACTTCCGATGATTACAAGTTGCTGCCCAGGATGGATCAATTTCGCGGAACAAAATTATCCAGAAATCCTTCCTAATATCTCAACTTGCAAATCTCCTCAACAAATGTTCGGAGCTTTGGCAAAATCCTATTTCACAGAAAAAATAGGAATTAAAAAAGAAGACTTATTTGTTGTTTCTATCATGCCTTGTACTGCTAAGAAATACGAAGCACAAAGACCTGAAATGTCCGTAGACGGAAAACATCAGGACGTTGACGTCGTACTTACAGTCAGAGAACTTGGAAAGATGATCAAACAAATGGGAATCGACTTCAAGACATTAGAAGACACCAAGTTTGACAACCCATTCGGAATTACAACGGGTGCCGCTGCCATTTTTGGAAACACAGGTGGTGTTATGGAAGCCGCTCTACGTACTGTATACGAAGTTGTAAACAAAAAACCGCTTGACAACATCAATTTCAATGATGTTCGCGGACTGGACGGATTTAAAGAAACTTCTGTCAACTTAGGCGGAATGGATGTCAAAGTCGCAGTCGTTCATACTCTTGCAAATGCAAGAATCATTGCAGAACAAATCAAAAACGGAACCTCTCCTTATGCTTTCATCGAAGTCATGGCTTGCCCTGGCGGATGTATCGGTGGTGGAGGAACGCCTTATGGCACAAACACTTCCGTTCGTCAAAAAAGAATCGACGCTCTTTATGAAGTCGATGGTATGATGGCAATTCGCAAATCTCACGAAAATCCATCCATCACTAAAATTTATGAAGAGTTCTTGGTTAAACCTCTTGGAGAAAAATCACATCACCTTCTCCATACTCATTACCATCCAAGACATGCTAAACATCAAGAAGACAAAAAGAATGTAATGGCAACATATTAATCA
>CAZNOO010000028.1:0-19086 GCA_964574705.1 uncultured Candidatus Izemoplasmatales bacterium | reverse complement strand
CTTAAGATTTGAAATTGTCGATATTGGCTTTTACGATGAATTTGTCAAGAATGAATAGAAGTTGTGGGAGCATGACCAAAACAAACAGCATTGATACAGTGGCTCCTATTGCGATTACAAGTCCAATTTGTGAAATAGTCAATATTGAAGAAGTGAGAAATACTGTGACACCCGCAATAATATAGATTACTGCACTAGTAAAGATGGATGGTGCACTGCTTTCGATTGCATAATGGATTGCTTCTGCTTTCGGACGTGAAACACGAAGTTCAAGATAAGTTTTAGATAGTAGAATTGCATAGTCAATCGTCGCTCCAAGTAAAATCGTAGAGACAATCAAATAAGCAAGGAAGACGAGTGTTTGTCCTGCTAAAAATGGAATTGACATTGTCAAAAACACACTTGTGACAATGACTAAAGGCAATATGATTGGTAGTAATAAATTTTTGAACGTCAGGAAAACAATCGTCATGACGCCGACGAGCGCAATGATAGAGACCAAACGATAATCAACCCTTATGACATCTTTGATATCGTAGGCGACCACTGAAGACCCAAGCAAATAGGAAGAATCGAACCCCGCATCTGATACGAGGAGTTTCAATTCATTGACTGAATTTTCGGTTTCGTCAGATTCGGGCGGAAGATCGAGAGTGAGGATGATTCTGGTCCAGGAATCTTGATAGAACTGGGGAAGAATCACTGCAAGTGTTGCTGGATCACTCACACTTTGCTTAATTAGAATTCCGGCTTGGATGTTGGTGATGGGTAAGTCTGAAGTTAGAAGGCTTTGAATCAATTGTGCTTCAACAGCGTCATCAGCACTTCCCATGACGACAATTTGGTTGTGTCTGCCGAATTCATCTGAAATAGCCAGTTCGTCATTGTAGTAAGTTGTTCCTTCGCTTGCGGATATTGCTGAGTCACCGTAAATGAAATCATTGTTTGATTGCATTAGAGTTACAGGTACGATTAATAGCAGTAATAATCCTAAAAATACATAACGTGCTTTGTAGATAAGTTTCGCCATTTTTCCAAAGCGGAGTGAGAATGTTTTGTGCTTTGTTTTTTCAATGGATTTCGAGAATGTTTTAATTAACTCAGGAAGTAAAAAGATGGAGCATAAGAGACTGATAGAAACAGCTTTAAAGAACACGATTCCAATGTCAAGTCCTATGGAGAATCGCATGAATACAAGTGCTAGAAAACTGACACCAGTCGTAAGTGCAGAAGCAAGAACGGGAGAGATAATCCTTTTTTTGGTTTGCGCAAGCGCGTCCTCAGCTGAAAGCCCCTTATCCAATTCTCGATGGTATCTGTGAACCACGAAAATCATATAGTCAAGCGAAATAGCGAGTTGAAGTACGATTGCCATCGATTGGGTAATGAAAGAAATCGATGGAAGGAAAGAGTTTGTGCCAAGGTTGATGAGGATTGCGATGCCCGCTGTTACGATGAATAAAACTAAATCAAAGAAAGAAGGGGTCATCCACAGTAAAACCAGAAGAATCAACGGAATAATAATCCATGTAATTTTCGATACTTCATTTACAATCGTTGCGCGAGTGAATGCTGTAGAAACTGCGCCACCTGCCATGCGATAATCGATATTTCCGTTATCTAGAATCGTTTTTACATCTTCGAGAGCATTTTGAGTGACATCGCTAGCAGATGTATCTGAAAATGAAATGTTCATGAGTGCTTCACCTGAAGACTCATGCCAAAATTGATTGATGATGGCTCCAATGTCAGACATCTGGGCTGGGTTTGATGCATAGAGTCCCATTAGAAGTGACGCGTAAGATCCTCCCGCAGAGATGGTTGCTGTTTCCAATTGATCCAGATACACTCCGGTCAGCGCATCTGCTTGTAAACGAATCATTTGATAAAAAGACTGATTCAATTGGTCATCTAGAAATGATACGGATTGAACGCCGTCAACATTCTCTAAAAGTTGTTCAACCGCAATCAGTTGATCAACCGAATAATCGCCGATTGAAATCATTAAGTCTGCCTGAGATGAGGTTCCATAGACATCTTCATAAACACCGATGGCTTCTGCGCTTTCAGAGGAGTCTGGAAGATATTTGCTTAAATCGTAGTTGACATTGACGTTATTCATCAAAAACACCGATATAACAGCGGAGATGACGAAAACGACAAAGATGAGTATTCGTTTCATATTTGCTCTCCTTATTTTATTAGTAAACGCTTGTTTATTTATAAGCTCAATTTCATATTACGCTTGGAATGTGAAGAAATTGTGAGGTTTTAAACGATATAAATGGTTCTCAATTTTGGAAAGCAAATTCGATAGATTAGATACCAAAAAGAGAGAAACTTTACATCATTTTTAATGTAAAAATAAGCTCTTTAATTCTTTTATTTAACTATTTTTGCGAAGTTGTTTAGAGCCCGACTGGATTCTTCCTATTTCGGATTTTTACGACTAATGATATCTGTTTTCTTATTTTTTCATATATGATATAATCTAGGTGACCTAATGGAGGTATTTATGATAAAACTTGTTAATGTCTCAAAATATTATAATTCCAATAATGTCATTGCCCTCGGATTAAGAAAAGTAAACCTTGAATTGCACGTGAATGAGTTCGTCGCAATTGTCGGTGAAAGCGGATCCGGAAAAACAACATTACTAAATGTCATTTCCGGAATCGACTCTTATGAAGACGGCGAGATGTATATCAACGGAGAAGAAACTTCGTATTTTTCTGTTGTTGAAATGGAGAACTATCGCAAGAAATACATCGCATTTGTTTTTCAAAGCTATAATCTTATCGATGCATACACTGTCCTTCAAAACGTAGAAGCTCCTTTGATTCTTTCTGGATTTCCGAAAGAGAAGATTAGAGGCCGCGCTTTGGAGATTATTGAAAAAGTAGGTTTAACAAAACATATTCACCATAAAGCAACCAAATTATCAGGCGGGCAAAAACAAAGAGTTGTCATTGCGAGAGCTCTTGCGAAAGACTGCCCGATTATTGCCGCAGATGAACCAACTGGAAACCTTGATAGTGCTTCGGCTAGACAAATTTTAGAACTTCTTCACGAAATCTCGAAAGAAAAATTAGTTATCATGGTTACTCATGATTTCGAGCAGGTCAAAGAGTTCGCTACCCGAAAGATTCGAATCTTCGATGGTGAAATCGTTGAAGATCAAGACCTTGTAAAGGTTGAAAAGAAAAATCTTCCAACCATTCCAGACGAAGAGAAGCGAATCAAATTCTTCGAGTTTGTCAAAATGGCAATTAGAAATCTTGTATCTGTTCCAAAAAAGACCTTGCTTATGATTTTGGTGTTTTCTTTCTTTGCATTCTTTGTGGCACTCTCATATGGTTCATTTAATGTGACGATGTCGGATGTTTCCTATAATTATAATTATTACTTCCAAAATACCAGCGTATCGAGAATGATTGTTAGAAAAGCGGACAAAACATCATTCACACAAGTGGATATTGATGAATTGGAGGCGCTAGGAAAGGTTCAAACAGTTATTCCTTTTGATTACCTGCTTGACAAGTCGATTACATTGTCGTCTGAGTATAATCCTGACCTGCCCTATGATACGATGTATCTTAACTGTCTTATGCTTCCAATCAGTGTTTTGGAAGACGAAACAATACTTTCTGCAGGACGTTTACCGCAAACGGATTCTGAAATCGTGATAGCCCTCAGTGCAGATCGTGTCGAAAATGTGGATGACTATTTGAATAAGATATTCTATGAAGGATACTATTATGACGAAAGTTCTTCCGACCAACCTACTTATACCATTGTAGGAATTGTGGATGTCGCGAATATCTATATGGATTTGTCGAACAGCTACGGCGGCGCATATGTGCTTTTTAACGACGATGCATTTACATCAAAGTCTTATCAGGCTTATTTTAATTATATTTATGAATCCACTTTCGTGGGAGTGGACACGGAGTCGAATGATGTTATCTCTTCAATAGGAATCGGAAGCTATCAAATCATGGTTGACGAGACAGTACCCGACAACATGATAATTATGCCGGAATATTTTTATGAAATATCATGCGAAAGTGCAACTTTTTGTGAAGCAACCGGAACCCTCTCATACTCGGATTTTTACCAAGATACTGAAATCCAAGATTTTACAATTCGATATGGTCTTTACAACAATACGCAAAATTATGATTATAAGAGCCAATTTTTAAGAGTCAATTCTGATACTTTAGCGAACATGGTATATGATGATATTTATCAAGTCAGCGTTATTGCAAATACCGATTTAGGCGTTAACACCTTAGTCAACGACATCAGTAGAATCGACAAGACTATCTTGACTGCGAAATACAAAGTCTTTTATCCTTATGATTCCAACACGTCTGATGATTTTACAGGACTTTTGATTTTACTTCAAACCATCGGAATGATTGCGCTCCTCGTAGTGACCGTTACTGGTTCAACTTTGATAACGTACGTCATTTTCAAAGCCATCATTAATACAAAACTTCACGACTACGCTATCTTCCGAACGATTGGCGCAAACCAAAACATGATTCAGTATTTCATTTATCTTGAAAATCTGTTTGTTGTATTGGTCAGTTTTGTGTTATTCCTTGGATTATCCATATTCCTGAATACGCAATCCAATGTTGGCGGAATCTTTTATTCTCTAAAAGGATATACCTTCATCGATTATCTTGTTTTGTTCGTTCTTCAACTCGTCATGTCGCTCATTATTTCAAGAAAATACTGCAGACGTATCTTTAAAGAATCCGTTAATCGGGTTCTTAAAGCAGAATAGGGGGTGTGAATGATGATTACTCTATTTAAGTTAGATAAGTATTACAATAAAGGCAAATTAAATGAGATTCACGTAATCGACAACACATCTCTCACTTTTCCTGAAGTTGGGTTGGTCGCTCTCACCGGTCCTTCTGGATGCGGAAAAACGACATTGCTCAATGTCATCGGAGGGCTTGACAAAGTTGATTCCGGTGAATTTAAGTTTGATCAAACCGTATTAAAAGGCTACAAACCTTCTGAATGGGATGTCGTTAGAAATCAATACGTAGGATATATCTTCCAAAATTACAACTTGATTCAAGACAAAACCGTATTTGAAAACGTTGAAGTTGCGCTTAACATGGCTGGACTTTACAACAAAGATAAAATCGAAGAAAGAATCAATTACGTTTTGAAAAGCGTTGGAATGTACAATTACCGGAAACGTAACGTGCTTGCTTTGTCCGGAGGACAGCAACAACGTGTTGCAATCGCTAGAGCCATCGCCAAAAATCCTAAAGTGGTTTTGGCAGATGAACCGACCGGGAACCTTGATGCAAACAATACCTTTGAAGTTATGTCCATCATCAAGAAAATTTCCCAAACTTGTTTGGTCATTTTAGTCAGTCACGAAAAAGAACTTGTTGATTTCTACGCAGACAGAGTCATCGAACTTTCTGACGGTAAAGTCACAAAAGAT
The DNA here is from genome assembly GCA_964574705.1 of uncultured Candidatus Izemoplasmatales bacterium. Taxonomy (GTDB): domain Bacteria; phylum Bacillota_I; class Bacilli_A; order Izemoplasmatales; family Hujiaoplasmataceae; genus JAHIVB01. The sequence goes on along the minus strand of CAZNOO010000028.1, from coordinate 13,610 downwards.
TATGAAAATCAGGGAAACAGAACTTTAGAGCACATTGATGACAGAAATATCTATTTGCAGGATATGGATGTTCAAAAATCGGAGTCTCCAGTCGGACTTAATGTTTATTATGAAAAAGAACTGAAAGACAATCCGTCCATCAATCTGATCTATTTTAATAACACCCTGTTTGTCAAAGTGGATTCGAAAACAAAAGTTAAATACTTGACAAGCGAATCTGAAATCCAATTGATTGACGGACATTATAAAAAACCCGAAACAGACGATGCCAGCAAATACACCTTTGACTTGAGTCAATTTGGGAAAATCGACAATGCAATTCGAAAATCCTTTATCCGGTTTAGAGATGCTTTAGCTGCTGGATTCAGAAAAGTTTTCGGAAGAAGAAAATTTTTTGGAAAACTCTTCTTGGTCGCCTACTTTGCAATTTCAGCGTTGGTTGTATTTAATCTCGCTACATTTGGCAATCTGACAAAAGTTAATGAAGCTGATTTTTTGACAACTGCCAAAAACTTGGTTGCCGTTGAAAAAACATCGACATTTTCGATGGATGACGTCGATGATATTTTGGCTGGAGCTGATGTTCAGCTGATGCTTTATGCACATCCTTACATGACCTCAGTACTTTATACTGATCTATATCAGGGTAGCTCAAATCGCAATTGGGGTGCATATGTGAATGTGTATCCAATGCCTTCTTCACTGATTGACGCATCCACTTTGACCTTTGGCAAACTTCCTGAAAATAAATATGAAATCGCCGTTGACGAATGGGTCGCGGACAATATTATCAAAGATAAAGTCGTGAGTGATCTTGGCGTTACTGATTATGAATCTTTGATTGGAGCCTACTTTACTTCAAACGGACTTCCGTATACAGTTAAAATCGTTGGAGTCGTAAAGACTGACTCTCCTATCGTTGTATTGACTGATAACAACATTGAATATTTCAATAGTCTCGATTCAAACAGTTTTGTGTCACAAGGTGCTGCCGAAGGTGATTATACAATTACCGATGGAAGAGATATTGCAGCTGCGGGCGAAATTCTTGTCAATAACGTCTTCTTAAATATAGGAGATGACGTCACTGTTTCTGGCGAAAGTTATACAATTGTTGGGAAGTATGAATCCGAATACTTCTACACACCCATTCTTTCCAATAACGATTACCTAAGACTAAACGTTTCGAAGTTGGTAGATACAACTTCTGAAACGGCCATCTATTTCTATTCTGAAGATCCCGCTCAGGCCATTAGCCAAATCGAAGCATTAGGCTTCGCAGCGGTTGACACTTATGATGCACAAAAAAGCGAATTCATGGCGAATATGCGGACTGCAATCGCAACGAGGATTCAAACGATTCTGATTACACTTGCAGGAATCATTGTTTACATCTTCTTGATTATGCGTTCAAGCATGCTTGGAAGAATCCATGAAATTGGAATTTATAGATCGATTGGTGCATCGAAGAAGGACATTTACAAGATATTCTTCTCCGAAATTCTTGCATTTACAACCATCGGTTCACTTACTGGATACTTGTTTATGACCTATGTCATTGGACAGGTCCAAAAAGTACTTGGCGCTTTCACTTCAATTTTTTACTTCCCTCTTTATCTGTTCATATTGGGAATTGTGCTGATTTATGCGGTGAACATCGTGTTTGGAATGATTCCAATCATGAGTTTGTTAAGAAAAACACCAGCAGAAATCAATGTTAAATTCGATATCTAGAAAAGCACTGGATTTCAAGAAAAAAACCTTGACAAAAACAAGGAGTGCATTGTATAATATTTCAGCGTGCGAATTGTCGCCGCAGGAGTGGGAGGACGTCAGTCCAATAACCACATCACGAAAATAAGGAGGTGTCTTTCGTGGCTAAAGAAATTAAAACAGTTGTAAAACTCCAAATTCCAGGGGGAAAAGCAACACCGGCCCCACCAATTGGACCAGCTTTAGGACAAGCGGGAGTTAACATCCAACAATTTTGTGTGCAATTCAATGATCGTACCAAAGAACAAGCTGGTAGCATCATCCCTGTTGTAATCACCGTATTTGACGACCGTTCATTTACGTTCATTACCAAAACACCACCGGCAAGCGATTTATTGAAAAAAGCATGCAAGATTCAAAAGGGTGCTAAGAATTCAAAAACGGAAACTGTCGCAACGATTACCAAAGCTCAATTATTGGAACTCGCTGCAATCAAAATGCCTGATTTGAACGCAAACGATGTCGAAGCAGCAGCTCGCATCTTAGCAGGATCAGCAAGAAACATGGGAATCGTCGTAGTAGACTAAACGTAGAGTTGTTAATATAATTGCAACTATATAATGGGAGGACATTCCGCTAATACCAGATATAGGAGGAAAAATTCATGGCAAAAAAAGGAAAAAAATACTTAGAAGCTTCATCGAAACTTCAAACGGGTAAGAAGTATACGCTTCTAGAAGGCGCAACGCTTGTTAAAGAAATCTCGTTTGAAAAATTTGATGCAACTGTAGAATTGGCTTTAAACTTAAACCTTGACCCTAGAAAAGCTGAACAGAACCTTCGTGGAGCACTTGTGTTGCCACACGGAACTGGAAAAGAAAAGAGAGTTTTGGTTTTTGCAAAAGGAGATAAAGCGAAAGAGGCAAAAGAAGCCGGAGCAGACTTCGTTGGAGATGATGATTTAGTCGTCAAAATCCAAGCGGGGTGGTTTGAATTCGACGTCGTAATCGCTACACCTGACATGATGGCTACCCTTGGTAAGATTGGTCGTTTATTAGGACCGAAAGGCTTAATGCCGAATCCAAAGACAGGTACTGTCACAATGGATATTTCAAAAGCCGTTTCCGATTCAAAAGGCGGAAAGATTACTTACCGCGTTGACAAAAGTGGAAACATTCAAACAGTCGTTGGTAAAGTTTCATTTACACCCGAAAAGTTAGTTGACAACATTAGGGCGGTATTGGAAGTCATTACCAAAGCAAAGCCTTCCACAGTGAAGGGTATTTACATGAATAACATCGCCATCTCATCTACGATGGGACCTGGCGTTGACTTGGAAGTTTAAAAAACACAAATAGCTTTATCGAAGACAGTAGGGGCTACGGCTTAATATCCTACCGAGACAAAGAAAATAAATGAAATTTATTTATTCCTCTTTTCTCGTCGAAAAGAGGTTTTCTTTTTAATGACAATGAAACAGGAGGTAAGAAAATGTCTAATGAATCAGTAATCAACCTGAAACAAGAGGCCGTGAATAAACTCACAGCCAAAATGAAAAATGCAAAATCAATCGTTGTCGCTGAATATCGTGGACTTACAGTTGAAAAAACCGAAGCTTTGCGTCGTCAACTACGTAAAGAAGGTTGCGAGCTTATTGTTGCCAAAAACAACATTTCGAGAAGAGCGGCTGGAAGCCTAGGATTCAAAGCTTTAGATGCAGATCTATACGGACCTAATGGAGTTGTATTCGCTTATGACGATGCAGTTTCAGCAGCGAAAGTACTCGTTGAATTTGCAAAGAAAAACCCAAAACTGGTTGTAAAATCAGGAATTGTCGATGGTGCTTATTACCAACCGGCAGAAATCAAACAAATCGCAGTACTACCAAACAGAGAAACTTTACTAACGATGTTCGCAACACAACTATACGGACCACTTCGTGAGCTGGCAATCGGCCTCGATATGATCTCAAACAAAGAATAACCTTAGGAGGAAACAAAAAATGGCTAAATTAACATCAGCACAATTTATCGAATCACTAAAAGAAATGACAATTCTTGAAATCAAAGCATTAATCGATGCAATGAAAGAAGAATTTGGAATTGACCCATCTGCAGTATCTGCAGCACCAGCCGCAGCAGCAGCTGTTGAAGAAGATCTTGGACCAAAAGAGTTTGACGTTATTCTTACTAGCGTAGGACCATCAAAAGTTGCAGTTATCAAAGTTGTTAGAGAACTTACAGGCTTAGGCTTGATTGATGCTAAAAACGTTGTAGACGCAGCTCCAAAAGCAATCAAAGAAAAAGTCAAAGAAGACGAAGCAAAAGAAATCGCTAAGAAACTTACAGACGCTGGAGCGACTGTAGAATTAAAGTAATTTCATTACTCGACTACTAAAACCTGAGGCAACTCAGGTTTTTAGCGTTTAAAGGAGTGATTGACTTGAACCAATATTTTTCAAAAGAGAACGATCAACTGAAAAACAGTCCAAAACAGATTGTTTTCAAAATCAATCAAAGAGAATATACGATGGAAACGGATTCCGGCGTTTTTTCAAGAGCTGGACTCGACTATGGAACCAGAGTTCTGCTTGAGACTATTCTTCCAATACACGCAAATACAATCTTGGATCTTGGATGTGGTTATGGTCCGATTGGAATCGTTTTAAGCAAAGAGACGAAAGCTTCTGTCCTGATGGCTGACATCAATCCGAGAGCAGTAGAACTATCTAAAAAAAATGCGATTAGAAACAAAGCCGATGTCGAAGTAATCGAGACTGATGGATTCAAAGAAGTTCTTGAAACTTTTGATGTTATAGTGACCAACCCACCGATTCGTGCCGGTAAACAGATTTATTACGACTGGTTTGCGAAAAGTAAGGGTTTTTTAACGGATTCCGGTGCATTTTATGTTGTTATTCAAAAAAAACAAGGTGCTCCCTCCGCAATCAGAGAATTAGAAAAATATTACGATAAAGTTGATGTATTGGACAAAAAATCCGGGTACTACGTCATTAAGTGTCAAATGTGATTGACTATTTGACAAGGCTATGATAAAATATTTAAATGCGATAGAATGCGCATTTTTGCATGTTTTGTGATAATGTCTTGTTATTTCTTTAATAATAAATTTAATTTGGGGTGATTTTGTGGATTACAAAACCGTTACATACGGAAAAAAGCGAACTAGAAGAAATTACTCACGTGTAAAATCAAATGTGGAGCTTCCAAATTTGATAGAAGTACAAACTTCTTCTTTTGAGTGGTTTGTCGAAAACGGACTCAAAGAGTTATTTGTCGACATCTCACCTATTACCAACTTTACTGAAAATCTTGAATTGTATTTTAAGGATTACGAGCTAGAGAGTCCAAAATATACTGTTGAAGAATGTAAAGAAAAGGACTTGACTTATTCTTGTCCTTTAAAGGTTCAAGTACAGCTTAGAAACAAAGATCAAGTTGACCCGGAATCCGGCGAAGTTATCGCTGCGGACTCAATTAAAGAACAACGAATCTTCATGGGCGATATTCCAATGATGACCCCGGTAGGAACATTCATTATAAATGGTTCCGAACGTGTTATCGTCAGTCAAATCGTTCGCAGCTCTGGAGTATTCTATTCTGAAGAGGTTGACAAAAAAACACTTCAAAGAAAATATTTAGGCCAAGTAATTCCTACTAGAGGTGCATGGCTTGAATACGAGATGGGTTCAAAAGACATTCTTTATGCAAAGATTGACCGCTCAAAAAAAATATACTTAACAACAATGATTAAAGCACTAGGACTTTCTACGGAAAATCAAATCTTTAATCTTTTTGGCGATAACGAATTACTGAAAAACACATTCGAAAAAGACCTTACACTTAACAGCGAAGATGCGATGAAAGAAGTCTATTCGAAAATCAGACAAGGTGAAACTGCAACACTTGAAGGCGCTAGAAGCTTCTTCGTTTCTAGGCTCTTTGACGAAAAACGTTATGACTTAGCAGAAGTCGGTAGATTCAAAATCAACCAAAAATTGGACGTCATTACGAGAATTCGTCAACTTCTAGATCGTGGTGTGGAAGTTTCCCTTGCCAAAGACATCGTTAACAATGAAACTGGCGAAATACTTTTCACAAAGAATCAAGTTCTTGACAAGACGATTTTAAAAGAAATCGCCAAAGTTCGTCATCTTTACACTCAAAGAGTCGTTTTTGACGAACAACTTGAAAAAGAGCTTCAAATCCATTTGGACAGAGAAGCTAGAAAAGAATTGCCTCAAGAAAATTCTAATGAAGATTTCATCGAAAACGTTATTAGAGACTGCTATGTCGAAATCCTAGATTTAAAAATGGCTGTGAATGGTAATCGTCAGGAAGTTCGTCTGATTGGAAATAATTCCTTCGAAACCAGACTTCACATCTCGACAAGCGACATCATTGCGAGCATTTCCTATTACTTGAATCTATTTGACAGAATCGGTTCACTTGACGACATTGACCATTTAGGCAACCGTCGTTTGAGACTGATTGGGGAATTGTTGAAAAACCAATTCCGTATCGGTCTAGCGAAAATGGAGAAAAACGTCAAAGACAGAATGTCAACGAAAGAATCCAAAGAAATGACCCCGCAAAACCTAGTGAACATTCGTCCACTGACTTCTTCATTGAAAGAATTCTTTGGAAGTTCACAGCTCTCTCAATTTATGCAACAAACCAACCCTTTGGATGAAATTACACATAAGAGAAGAATCTCTGCTCTAGGACCTGGTGGTCTTACCAGAGACCGTGCAGGATTTGAAGTTCGTGACGTCCATCAATCTCATTATGGCAGAATTTGTCCAATTGAAACACCTGAAGGTCAAAACATCGGTTTGATCAACAGTTTGGCATGCTATGTCAAAGTAAACAAATATGGATTCATGGAAACACCTTACTTGAGAATTAATCAAGAAACCGGAAAGGTGTCGAATGAAATCGACTACTTAACCGCTGATCAAGAACGCAAATTCATCATTGTTCAAGCGAACGTTAAACTGAATGACGACATGACAATTACTGAAGACAGAGTTGTCGCAAGACACCTAGGAGAAACAAAGATTTTTGATAAAGAAAAATGTGAGTACATGGACGTTTCCCCTAAGCAGATCGTTTCTGTTTCAACAGCTTGTATTCCCTTCTTGGAGCATGACGATGCGAACCGCGCCTTGATGGGTGCGAACATGCAGCGTCAAGCTATTCCTCTACTCAGACCTGAAGCGCCTTTTGTCGGTACGGGTATTGAGTATAAAACAGCACATGATTCCGGAACCTCTACAATTGCAGCACATTCCGGTGTTGTTGAATACGTTGATGGTATGAAAATTAAAGTTCGTTTAGAAGACGGAAGTTTTGATGAATATCGATTACAAAAATTCATGAGAAGCAATCAAGGAACCTGCATCAATCAAACACCAATCGTTACATTGGGAGAAGTGATTACTGCCGGGGACATCATTGCTGACGGCCCATCCATGGAAGACGGAGAGCTTGCTCTTGGTCGCAACGTGGTGGTAGCCTTCATGACTTGGAACGGATATAATTATGAGGACGCCGTCATCATGAACGAGCGTTTGGTTAAAGAAGACGTTTACACATCGATTCATATTGAAAAGTACGAAATTGAAGCCAGAGACACAAAACTTGGAAAAGAAGAGATTACTCGTGAAATTCCAAACGTTGGTGAAGAGGGCAGAAAATTTCTTGACGAACAAGGAATCATCATTCCTGGTGCCGAAGTCAAGGAAGGCGACATTTTAGTCGGTAAGGTTACACCAAAAGGTGTTACCGATCCAACCCCTGAAGATCGTCTATTACTTGCCATTTTCGGTGAAAAATCAAGAGAAGTACGCGACACCTCTTTAAGAGTACCTCATGGCGGAGGCGGAATTGTCCACTCAGTCAAAGTATTCACTAGAGATAAAGATGAGTTATCCCCTGGAGTCAACACGGTTGTCAGAGTCTACATTGTCCAAAAACGGAAAATTTCCGAAGGTGACAAAATGGCTGGACGCCATGGAAACAAAGGTGTTATCTCCAAAATTCTTCCAAGCGAAGATATGCCATACTTAGAAGACGGTACTCCAGTTGATATCATGTTGAATCCACTCGGCGTTCCATCTCGTATGAACATCGGGCAGGTCCTTGAAATTCATCTTGGCATGGCTGCTAAATTACTTGGAATCCATGTTGCAACACCGGTTTTCGACGGGGCTACCCAAGAAGATCTTGACGATATCATGAAAGAAGCAAAAATGGATCCGGACGGAAAATACGTCTTATTTGACGGCCGCACAGGTGAAAGATTTGATAATAGAGTTTCTGTCGGCGTTATGTATATGATCAAACTTGACCATATGGTCGACGACAAACTACATGCAAGAAGCGTAGGACCGTACACTTTAGTCACTCAGCAACCAATGGGTGGAAAAGCACAAAACGGTGGACAACGTTTCGGAGAAATGGAAGTATGGGCGCTCGAAGCATATGGCGCTGCCTATACGCTTCAAGAAATGCTTACAGTGAAATCTGATGACATCATCGGAAGAAACAAAGTCTTTAGAGCGATTGTCGATGGACAACCGATTCCAGATCCAAGTCTTCCTGAATCCTTCCGCGTACTTACAAGAGAACTTCGTTCTTTGGGTATCTACGTAGAATTGATTAGCAGAGATACAGGATTGAATGAAGTCAACCGTTCCTTAGTTGATGATGAAGTTGAAGATTATATTACAAAATATGGTTTCAAATCCTAAAGAAAGGTAGTGAATGTGAATGAGTCAAAAATATTCCCATTTAAAAATCAGACTCGCTTCTCCTGAAGAAATCAGAAGTTGGTCGTATGGTGAAGTTAAGAAACATGAAACAATCAATTACCGGACTTTGAAGCCAGAAAAAGACGGATTGTTTTGTGAGGTCATCTTTGGACCGACCAAAGATTACCAATGCGCTTGCTCAAACAAATCAAAAAGAAGCGCTCATCCTGGAAAAAAATGCCCAGTTTGTGGCGTAGAATACACGGAAAGCAAAGTCCGTAGAGAACGGATGGGGCACATTGAACTTGCAGCTCCCGTCGTCCATGCGTGGTACTTGAGAAATAGTCCATCCAGACTTGCAATCCTTTTAGACATTAAATCGAAAGATTTGGAAGAAGTCGTTTATTTGGCTTCTTACATCGTAGTGGACCCAGGAGATACTGATTTGTCATTCAAACAGATTCTTTCCGAAGCCGACTATACACATTATTATTTTGAATACGGTTCAAGATTTAAAGCTCTTACAGGTGCCGAAGCCGTCAAGTTTTTACTCAAGAAAATCGACCTTGAAAGAGAAACATTGAATTTGCGAATCGAACTCAAAACCGCTTCAAAACAAAGAAGAGAAAAAATTATTAAAAGATTGAATGTCGTCGAAGCATTCAAAAACAGCGACAACCTTCCAGAATGGATGGTTTTAGATGTTCTGCCAGTCATTCCGCCAGATTTACGTCCGATGGTTCAACTTGATGGTGGACGTTTCGCAACGACCGACTTAAACGATCTTTACAGAAGAATTCTAAACAGAAACAACCGTTTGAAACGCCAATTCGAACAAGGTGCTCCGCACCTGATTACGAAGAATGAAAAACGGATGTTGCAAGAAGCGGTAGACGCTTTGATTGACAACTCAAAACGTGGAAGAAAAGTGGTTGTGGAACGTAATCGCGCTCTTAAATCATTATCAGACATGCTTAGAGGTAAACAAGGACGCTTCCGCCAAAACTTGCTTGGAAAACGCGTTGACTATTCCGGACGTAGCGTTATCGTTGTTGGACCGGACCTTGAAATGTATCAATGCGGATTGCCTAAAGAAATGGCAATCATCCTGTTCAAACCTTTTGTTATTCGCGAAATGATCTCTAGAGGCATTGCCGCAAATATCAGAATGGCAAAACAATATATTGAAAAACTAGACGGTCGCATTTGGGCAGTACTCGAAGACGTAATCAGAGAACATCCTGTTCTTTTGAACCGTGCGCCGACACTTCATAGACTTGGAATTCAGGCTTTCGAGCCTATCCTTGTTGAAGGAAAAGCAATTCGTTTGCATCCGCTCGTTACGACGGCATTCAATGCCGACTTTGACGGAGACCAAATGGCAGTTCACGTTCCTTTATCCGAAGAAGCACAAGCTGAAGCTCGCGTTTTGATGCTAGCCTCCAACAACATCCTTGCTCCAAAAGATGGTAAACCAATCGTTACCCCATCACAGGACATGGTTCTTGGAAACTACTATCTAACACTTGAAAAAGCTGGACTAGAAGGAGAAGGCAGCGTTTATAAAGATGTGAATGAAGTCATACTTGCTTATGAAAACAAGCGTGTAACACTTCATACTAGAATCGCGATCAAAGTGGCTTCGCTTTCAAGAAACATTCCAGAGAAGTTCCAAAACCATTATATGGTTACGACGCCTGGGAAATTGATATTCAATACAATCTTACCTGAGTCTTTTCCTTATATTAATGAACCGACTCAATTAAACCTTGTCGAAAAAACTCCGGAGATTTATTTCCTAGCTCCTGGTACGAACGTCAAAGAAGCCATTTCAAAAATGGAAGTTGTTTCTCCTTTTAAGAAGAAATTCCTCTCAATGATTATTGCTCAGATTTTTGCAGTATACAAAATCAACGAGACTTCAAAGATGCTTGACAAGATGAAAAACATCGGATTCAAGTACTCGACCATTGCAGGAATTACAGTCGCGGCTTCTGATGTAAAGGTTTATTCAAAAAAGAAAGAAATCCTTGATGCTCATGACGCTAAAGTCGATGAAATTTCAGAACTTTACGACATGGGTATGTTAACAGATTCTGAACGCTCCAAACTCGTCATCGACGAATGGGCGAAAGCAAAAGATGAAATCCAAAAGGGCTTGGAAATCGAACAAGATCATGAAAACCATATTTTCATGATGTCCGACTCCGGTGCCCGTGGTAACATTTCAAACTTTACACAGCTTGCTGGTATGCGTGGATTGATGGCCAACCCGAGTGGTGGAACCATTGAACTTCCAATTAAGGCATCCTTCCGTGAGGGACTCACAATGAGCGAGTTCTTTATCTCAACCCATGGTGCGAGAAAAGGATCAACCGATACCGCTTTAAAAACAGCTGAGTCCGGATATTTAACCAGAAGACTTGTCGATGTCAGCCAAGACGTTGTTATTACTGAAGAAGATTGCGGAACTGACAAAGGCGTACGTGTCAAAGCTATTCTCGACAGAGATGGAAAAGAAATCGAATCATTATTTGATCGTATCCTTGGCCGTTATACTTCAACAAACTATATTCATCCATTTACTGGCGAAATCTTGATTAAAAAAGGAAAATATATTTCCGAAGAAATTGCAAAGGCCATTGTTGAATCCGCTTGGGATCCATCTGACCCGACCAATCCTGAAAAGAGAAAAGCCATTGAAGTGCCAATTCGTACTGCACTCACTTGTACAGCTCATGTTGGAATTTGCCGCAAATGTTACGGACAGAATCTAGCAACCGGAAACAAAGCCGAAGTTGGAGAATCTGTAGGAACCATTGCTGCCCAATCCATTGGTGAGCCTGGTACGCAGTTGACAATGAGAACCTTCCATACAGGAGGCGTTGCCGGTGACGACATTACACAAGGTCTGCCTCGTGTTCAAGAATTGTTCGAAGCCCGCAAATCAAAAGCAAAAGCAATTATATCCGAAATCAACGGAATCGTTACAGACATCGTTCCGGTTGAGGAAAGATTCATTATCTATGTCGGAAACGACATTGAAGCAAAAAAATATGAAACCAATAGCAACGTACAATCCTTGGTTGAAAAAGGTCAAGAAGTCAAAGCGGGAATGCAGTTGACTGAAGGCGCAATCGACCCGAAAGAATTGTTGCGTGTTGCGGACATGCCTTCCGTTCAACAATACATTTTGAAGGAAGTTCAAAAGGTTTATCGCTCACAAGGTGTTGATATTTCCGACAAGCACATTGAAATCATCATTCGTCAAATGACAAGAAGACTCAATGTCATCTTGGAAGGCGATACCGAGTTGCTTCCAGGATCTCAAATTTCTGTTAATGATTTTATCGAAGCCAACAAAAAAGCTTTCGCAGAAGGACTTCGTCCGGCGATTGCAAAACCTGTGCTTCTTGGAATCACAAAAGCAAGTTTGAGAAGCGATTCCTTCCTATCAGCCGCATCTTTCCAAGAAACAACAAGAGTACTTACAGATGCTGCCATAAGAGGTAAATCCGATCCACTTCTTGGACTCAAGGAAAACGTCATCATCGGTGGTTTGATTCCAGCAGGAACCGGTATTCTAAGACACACAAAACTAGAATATGAAATGCCTGAAGAAGAAGAAGACTTATACGCAGATTTTGAAGAATAATTGAAAAATTACTAAGTAAAATCCGAAGGAAATCCTTCGGATTTTTTCTTTGAAGTTAAAAGAAAGTTGTATGAATTTCAATTTTATTGTATAATGGTTTCGACGCACTGTAAAGGTGATGAATTTGAAGAATATAAAACTACAAGTGAAAAAGCTAATCAAGATGATTAGCGACATGACAGTTGGGCACAGCCAGTTTGACTATGACCTGATTTTAAGCACGCTGACTGCAGTTCTTATTTTTCTAGTTGAACTCGTCAGTTATTTTGTTGTTCTTCCCGAAATGATTCATTCAAAGACGCCATTCCTGATTGTTGTGATAATGATGGTCTTGTCTTTTATTGCCTTTTTATCGATTATTAAGAATTGGATCAAGAAAACAACCTTTCTTGCCAAACTACTGTTATATTTATTTCCGTTTGCGATTGTATTCTCAGGTATTTATGTCAGTTATGCTTATCAAGGCGTAACGAATCAGATTGAGTCATTCTTCATCGCAGTCATTGCGGCTTCATTAGTTCAAATTTATCCAAGAAGAAAAAGATTTGTTCTGTTTGTAACTTCATTCGTTCTGTTTAACCTGATGATGTATCTGTATCACGGATTTTCAATTCTATTTTTTACAGATTTAAGGCTTTCCTTCATGGTGACGCTATCGGGGTTTGTTTATGCTTCAGTTCACTACAACCTCTTTATTCACCAAAGACACTCTTTGGAAAAGTTGGATAAGCAAAACGCATTTCAGGCTGAATCCATGGAAAAATTAGAAAAAGCATACAATGAACTTAACGAAAGCAACCAGGTTACTGAATCCATTATTGCTTCAACAATGGAGATTTTGAAAAATGACCGATTGGAAGACGTACTTCAATTAGTACTAGAAGAAGCCATCAGGTTGATTCCGAAATCTCAAGCCGGCAGCGTACTTGTATATAATGGAGAATTCATGGAGTTTAAAGCCGCCGTTAAATACGATTTAAAAAAATTACAAAACATCACGCTGACTCTTGAGGACTTGTTTCAATCAAAATTGGAAGATAAATACCAACCGACGATTATAAAGAATTTGGAAGTTTTTGACCAAATTAATATCAGCAAGGAAAAGAATGATGCATTGAACTTTGCAGCTGCAGGAGTCGCAAAATCATGCCTGTCTTGCTCTTTCAAATATAATGGTGAGTTTTTTGGATCATTGAATCTGGATAATTTTGACTCTAATGATATTTTTGACGAACGTGATATGGAATTGATGAAACAGTTTACCAAAGAAGTTGAAATCGTTATTTCGATTCATAAACTTTATGAACAAACCATCCTGCCATCTAAATTTGATGAGTTGACTAAAGTTTATACTCGAAGATATTTCAATAAGATGCTTGAATCTAATTTAAGAGCTTGTGAAAAGACAAAATCAATCATGACGGTTGTTCTGATTGATATTAATAATTTAAAAGAGTTTAATGATGA
>CAZNOO010000027.1:2021-20414 GCA_964574705.1 uncultured Candidatus Izemoplasmatales bacterium | reverse complement strand
ATGGTGGAGGGGGACGGTTTCGAACCGCCGAACCCAAAGGGAGCAGATTTACAGTCTGCCGCGTTTAGCCTCTTCGCTACCCCTCCGGTTAGATGCCTATTTTATCGGCTATTACATTATAACAAAACAATTTTTAAAAAGCAAGACTTAAATATTGGATTTTGGGAATTGTTATTTCGAACAAAACTGAATCATGATATAATGTTTTATAGAGAAAGAAATTGAGGAGTGATCCGCATGAGAATAGCCCTAATCGCACATGACAAGATGAAACCGGAAATGATTAACTTTGCGATGAAATACAAAGCAGAGCTTGAAAAGCATGAATTGTTCGCAACTGGTACTACTGGACATAAAATAATGGAGGCAACCGGCCTTGATATACGCTGTTTTCGAAGTGGACCTTTAGGTGGAGACCAAGAAATTGGCGCGAGAATCGCGAATGGAAAAATCGACATCATATTCTTCTTCAGAGATCCATTAACTGCACAACCACATGAACCTGATGTATCTGCGTTGTTGCGCCTGAGTGATGTATATCATATTCCTCTTGCAACAAATCCTTCCACAGCTGAACTGATTGTACACGCATTATCTGATTAAAAAAAGCCAATCGCTGATTGGCTTATTTTTTTGAATGAATGATAAGAGGTACCATGACTTCTTCTTCAAGAAGCCCTGCGTGCTGACCCTTCATGAAGTAAGTTCCCTCAGATAGTTTGAAATAATAATGGTCAATTGCAATTGCAAGATAATCTCCAACAAATTCATCAAATTTAGGATGTTCCTCGCCCTCTCCAAAGAGACCGAGCGCCTTCACTTCTTCTTTTGTAAAAAGTAGAAAATATTCTCTGAAATACTTTAAGAATAGTTGTTCGAATTCAAGTTTCTTTTCTTTCTGGATAAAGAATGTTGCGGCTCTGGACTCAATCGATGGTTCATGAATAAATGTAGCCCACAAATCTGCATATCTTCTCAATTCAATCGGGCACACACCGACTTGCCCGTGATCGGCAATCATAATGATGATGGTGTCTTCTCCCAAGTTTTCTTTAAGATATATGTAGCCCTCTTCAACAGTTGCTAACATCTTATTGACTTCAATGGATCCAGGTCCTTTGTCATGCATGACAGTATCAAGCTTATCCCAGTATGCATAAATAAAATGTTCTCCTTCTTCTTCGCATGCTGAGAAGATTGTTATACACTCTTTCATGAACGTATCGTGATGCGGTTGGCTGAACGCAGGAAAAATCTCCATCGTTTTCACAGATGGATTTATTTCTTCAATCATTTCATAGATTTTCTTTACCGGAGCGGCTTGTGCAGAAATGTCTTCTTTAAACAAGGTCTTTTCGTCGTAATAATCCCGATTGAGATAAAATACGACGCTCCGATCTACTTCTTTGACGTATTGACACCATCCGAGCCAACCTGTAGTGACCGGAGGAAGTCCGGTAAGAACGGTCGTTGTTGCGGCTACGGTAGTTGGAGGAAACACAGATGTGATATCCGCCACACAGTCCTTGTTAAGTTCGGTAGACACTTGGTGATGCCTTTTTAAAATCTCCGAACCCATCGCGTCCACAAGAATATAGACAACATTACGGTATTTCTTCTTCAGTTCCTCATCAAGAATCTTGTTTGTGGAATATTTAGAGGAAATCCCATAATATTTTAAAATCGATGTTGTGATGTTTAGTATGGAATTTTGATAATCTGGATAAACGATTTTGTACAAATTATCACCTACTGAAACCATTATACCATTTCGCGTTTATTTTTGAAGTTATTTTCTCGAATTTTTGGAATAAACTTCACCCTTTTATATAGGAATATTCCAACAAATACCATCACAAAATTACTGATAAGGATGGCGTACCATATTCCCGCTGGGCCAAGATTCGTGAATTTCATTGATAGGAACACTAGCGGAATTCGAATCACCCATAATCTTATAATTGCCATAACAAAGGAATACTTTGTATCTCCGCTTCCTTGGAATGTTGATAAAAACGTCTGGAAGATTGCCATGAGTGGCAAGCCTAAATGTAAAAACAAAGTGTATTGTGCTGCATAGTCAAGGGTAGACGGTTCGTGATTAAACAATCCAACCAGTGAAAAACGGAAGGGGATGATAATCAACGCTCCAATCGTCATTAAAATGATTGCCATCTTCATTCCGGTCGCAAAAGCGTGTTTTGCTCTAGGAATATTACCGGCTCCAATGTTTTGCGCAACATATATCGCAACAATTGAACTAACGGACAACACTGGGAACATGATCAAAGAATTGATTCTGTTACCTATATAGAAAGCGGCGGATACATCTTCCCCAAAGGAATAAACACTCGCATTCAAAATAACAAATCCAACGGCTTGAATGGCTTGTCCCATTGAAGCCGGCATTGCAATCTTAAAGATGTCTCTCGAAATCTCCATATCGAAGACCTCTTTTTTTAGAGATACTTTGATTCCTGTCTTTGAACTAGCTAGATAATATAGAATAAAAGGCATCATGACAATGTTCGCAATCAAAGTAGCTCCAGCCGCCCCTGCAATACCCCAGTGAAATACGAGAACAAAAATACCAGTCAATATAATATTCGTAAGAATCGAAAAAGCACTGATTGATACAGGTGTCACCGTATCTCCTGTGGCTTGTCTTACCGCTTGAAAACCAAAAGAAAGAAATAAGAAGGGTAGTTCAAAACTTCGAATTCTAAGATACGTAACTGCATAGTGCAATTCTAAGTCCTTCGCGCCCATTAATAGTAAAACCTGAGGCGTAAAAAAATAGACAATAATTGTAAAAGCGATGCCCATCAAAACAGATAATAATATAACATTGGATGCGTATCGGTTTGCGTTCGCGTGGTCTCCTTTGCCTACGTACTGGCCAATCAATGCATTACCCGCAACGCTAAGCCCCATTCCAAATGAAATAAAGATGAAATAAACCGGCCAAGTTAAGCCGATTGCGCTTTGCATCGAAGTAGATATCGATACACCATCTACATCCGGAACGGTTCCCAGAAAGATACCATCCACTAGATCATGCAAAGTCTTCAATATATTCACCAAAAAAACAGGAAAACTCAGTCTGACAATTCCTTTCCAAATCGGATTGTCAAAGAGGATCATTTTGGTTTTTTGATCTTGTGCGATGGTAGCAGACATTCATTCACCTCGAGTAGTTAAAAATTAAAGAAATATTCCAAAAAGTCGACATTTAATTTTATCATATAATGACAGGAATTGATACATTGTATTTCTTTAAACAGAGTGATGAAAAAGAATGGAAAACTATTGAGTATCTTTCGAGTACAAGTGATAAGCAACGATTGAAACAAGCATTAAAACAAAGAACAAATCCGGATATATATATGAGTCTTTGTCTACAATGTATTTCCCTGGAGCGTCAAAATCGAGTTCATTAATTTGATTTTCTCTCCAGTTATAAGAGATTACTAGATGTTCTGCAAAGAAAATGGAGTTGCTTCCGACATCCGCAATATTAATGATATTTCCTTCCAAATCTAAGGTATATAAAATCCTCTTCGAATCTGCATCTATTGTTATTATTCTATAATATTCATCATCAAAGAAAAAAACTAAAGTGTCTCCATATTCTATCGGCACTGTAAAAAGCGGCATTCTTACTTCTTTTAGAAATTCATCTGAGGTATACATCCTATATTCGGAATCTTCGAAGGCTAGCACTCGATTCGAATTATAAAGCTTATTTCGTTTTCCCTCAGATCCTACTGCTTTCAGACTATATTCACTTCCATAGACAAGTAAATCGTCTGAAATAAAATAAAGGGAATATTCAGGAAGTAGAGTGTTCGGCAAATTAACCCAAGTATATGAGTCTACGTCAATCAAATCAGATCCTGTAATGATTGTTGAGAAAACTGCATTTGAATATGCGCAAGACAAGTTACCTTCGTATTCGAAAACGATACAGTCTGAAGAATACCCTTCAATCAATTGCTCAAACCTAAATCCCTCTCCTTCATAATACAGATAAAACTCACTATAATGTGAATACATAATTTCATCAGTGATATATCCAAGCCTGCCATTTAAGCCAATGAAATATCTTGCATTTGAAGGCATTTCAATAGAATCAAGATACTCCATACTCTTTGAATATACCTCAATCACTCCCGAACAGATTAAGTATAATCGATCATCTGCCTGAATCAATTTCCAAACATACGCTATTTCGGAATCCAATTCATAAGATTGATCCACAGATATGACATTTTTAATCAATTTTAAATTCAAAGGAGAATCGTCAATACTAGTGACTTTCGCGATAATGCTGGTGAAAATGAAAACAAAAGTGGTTAATGAAAGACACGTGATAAAGATTGGCTTCATCACCCTGGGAAATATTCCATTTGATAAGAAAACCTTTTTAATAAAATATAAAACAATAATTATTATTGAAGTGAGGAAATAATTCAATGTGATATTCGCAATTGGTAGTAAAGAAAAGAATGAAACATACATTACAAAAAGGAGTAATGACGAAGAAGCAACTTTTGCCCTTGGATAATGAGACAAAAACATAACTTGTCTTTCATTTGAATAATGCAAGATTGAAAACACAATGGCCAACACACCGTATACAATCAAATTAATTATGTTGAGAACATCTCTCAGAAATAACAAAAAGAATAATGAGTTCGATAAAAACAATATTGCTAAAAGTGAAATGACTTGGTGAGCGATAAAAATATGGTGATCGTATTCCAGTTTGGCTTTATCTTTATATCGAATCTCTCGTCTATATAAGTACAAAATAAAAGAACCCACAACAATCGTGTTTAAAGAAAGGAACACGTAGTTTAGGTTCTCGATGATATTTAGTGCAAAACCGATGATGATGAAAACAGATGAAAATATAGCAACCGAAATAGCCGCATTTTTTAGAGTATCCAGTTTGTTTTCAAAAACGGGGTGCTCTTTTTTCGCATATAAAACAGCTTCATAATTGCCCATGAAGCTTCTATATTTTTGTATCATTTTTTCTCCTTCCGAATTTTAGAAATAGGAATCTAAAGCGGAAGGTTCATCAGCAACGCATGACTCGATGTCTTAAATGAATTGCCTTTATATGAAAGACTACGTAGGTGTCTAGATTTAGTGCGAACAAAGGAAATTCGATTTTCAGTGGAATTGATTGATTGATTTGTCTCAAAACATAAGACTTCAACTTAGCGATGAATTCTTTGGAATCATAGACTAATGTAACTATCATAAGAGCGGTAATAAGACATAACAATATGTTCGCAATCAAAAAGGACGATTCTGAAAACGGGTTAATGACTTTTTCTGTGAGCAATGTAAATAATCCAAATACCAATGACAAAACAAATGAAATCTTCAAGATTTCAAAATATCTGATATCGCCATTTTTCGATATTGGATTTCTAAACAAGCCACTCACCACCAATCTCTTCATTAACAGTATATCAAACAACTTAAATATATTAAACAACCAATTAAAAAATTTCTCTGATAAGTTTTCAAAAATGCCAAAACGATGAATTGATGCGTTTCAATCGTTAAACAAATAACATATACCAATTTCATAGATTCATAAAAAATATAGTAAAATTGTGCATTTGAGTCAAAAATATTGAATCTTGTCCATAAAATTAACACAAAGATTATAAAACCGATATAATAGATTTAAAGTTAAATGTGTGATGTGAGGTGGCCCATTTGAAAGTACATACAAAAATCGATTCGACCATTGAAGAAAATTCTGTTGAAATCGTTGCGAAAACTAAAGAGGAATTGAAACAGATACTTGATGTTTTAAGAGGAATTGACGATACAATTGATGCTAAGCAAGAAGACCAAATATCTCCAATCAGATATAGAGACATTCTCTATTTTGAGAGCGTCGATAAAAGGACCTTTGCTTATACTCTTAAAGAAGTGTATGAAGTTTCAAAATGGCTTAATGAAATTGAAGCCTTAATGCCTAGTTCATTCTTTCGTTGTAGTAAATCTAACATCATTAATTTGTCAAAAGTCAAAAGCTTTTCTCCGTCCTTCGGAAGCAAAATCATCATGAATTTAGTAAATAGTGAAAAAATCTTTGTATCAAGAAATTATGTCAATGCGTTAAATGATAAAATGAAAGGAGTGAAATCAAAATGAAAAACTTTATGCAAAAAGTTGCGGAATTCAAAATGTTGTTTGGAATTATATGGATTGGAATGCTCGCTTTATATATGGTAAGTAAAACACTATTGGGTGTGTATCAAGTCTCGTTTTTAACAATAGTCGAACTTGTTTTAGCTGCAGTTGTTGTTGGGTTCATTAAGGTTCTTTTTGAAAGCAAACTTGTTCTTAAAACACATACAAAGGGCTTGATTGTACTAGAACAGTATATACTCATTTCAATCGTAATGATTGGATTCAATCAGTTATTCCACTTTTATGAGATTGCGGGAATTCAATATTTGTATTTACAAGGATTCATTACATTCTCCTACTTTGGTGCGTTACTAGGCTTTTATATTATGGATTTATTTGATGTCAACATTTTAAATAAAAAGCTCAATGTCTTTAAAGATTCAAGCAAAAAATAATGTTTTTGAAATTAAGAAAAAGGTAATCATTTCCAGAAATTCGCGCTTCTGATTTGATTACCTTTTATTTATATGCTTTTTCTAAGATTTAAGTCAATTGCAGCTGCGGATTTTCTGCCTGCACCCATTGCAAGTATCACTGTTGCAGCGCCGGTCACGACGTCTCCGCCTGCATAAACCATTTCTTTTGATGTCAATCCACTTTCATCTTTCGTTATGATGCAACCCCATTGATCCGTGTCTAGCCCTTTTGTGGTTGAAGTAATCAAAGGGTTCGGTGTCGTTCCAATCGCCATAATAACCGAATCAACGTCCAAAATAAACTCAGATCCAATTTTCACAATCGGTCTTCGCCTACCAGATGCATCCGGTTCACCTAATTCCATTTCCACACATTTAATGCTTTGAACAAATCCCCTTTCATCTCCGATGATTTGAACCGGATTGGAAAGCAATTTGAAAATGATTCCTTCTTCTTCGGCGTGTTCAATTTCTTCGAGTCTTGCAGGTAATTCTTTCATAGACCTTCTATATATAATCGACACTTCTTTCGCGCCGAGTCTTTTCGCACATCTTGCTGCATCAACCGCAACGTTTCCGCCTCCGATGACCGCAACTCTCTCTGCCATTTGAATCGGTGTTGAACTTGATTGATGATAGGCCTGCATCAAGTTCACTCGAGTCAAAAATTCATTTGCGGAGTATACTCCATTCAACATTTCTCCTGGTATGTTCATAAACTTAGGTAATCCAGCACCTGTTCCTAAAAAGATGGCCTCGAATCCTTCTTCAAAAATATCTTCAATGGTAATTGTTTTTCCTACAATCACATTGGTTTCAATATCAACACCCAAATCCAAAAGCGTTTTAATTTCTTTGCGTACGATTTCTTTTGGTAACCTGAATTCTGGAATACCATATACGAGTACTCCTCCTGGAATATGTAATGCTTCAAACATAGTGACTTTATATCCTAATAGTGCCAAATCATATGCACACGATAACCCCGACGGTCCAGAACCGACAATCGCAACCTTATGATTGTTTGATAAAGGTTTGCTTGGTAATTGAGGATTGTTTAAGTGATGAAAATCCGCTACGAATCTCTCCAGTCTGCCAATCGCAACTGCTTCGCCCTTGATTCCGCGAACACACAATTCTTCGCATTGAGTTTCTTGAGGGCACACTCTTCCGCAGACGGAAGGAAGTGAACTTGACTCTCCAATAACTTGATAGGCCTCTTCTATTTGTCCTTCAATGATTTTTTTTATGAATCTTGGAATATCAATCTCTACAGGACAACCGGTGACACAAGGCTTATTTTTACAGTCAAGACATCTTTTTGCTTCATCAATGGCTTGCTCTATGGAATAACCTAATGACACTTCATTAAAATTATGAGTTCTAATATTCGCATCTTGAAGGGGCATAGAGTTTTTAAGCAATGATTTATTTATCATGTTTGACCCCCTTTAATAAATTGCAGTTTTCGTCTAACTGCCTTTTTTCAAAAGGAGAATACATTTGATTTCTTCTGATGGCTTCATCAAAATCCACAAGATGTCCGTCAAAATCAGGTCCATCTACACAAGCAAATTTCATTTCTTTTCCGACTGTAACTCGACATCCGCCACACATTCCGGTTCCGTCTATCATCACTGGATTCATACTTACGATCGTCTTGACATTAAAAGGAAGTGTTGTTTTACTAACATACTTCATCATGGGAAGCGGCCCTATGGCGAAGACTTCGTCATAGTTCTCTCCACTTTCCAACAGTTTTTTAAGGGTGTCAGTCACAAACCCTTTATTTCCGTTTGATCCGTCATCCGTTGTAATGATTGTGAGGTCGCTACACGCATTGAATTCATCTTCCAAGAAGATTAGTTCTTTATTTCTAAAACCGATAATGGAATGAACGATTGTGCCTTGTTCATGAAGTGCTTTGGCTACTGGGTAAGCAATTGCACAGCCAACACCGCCGCCTACAACAGCTACCTTCTTTAATCCATCGAGATCCGTTGCTCTGCCTAAAGGTCCAACAAAATCATGCAAGAAGTCTCCTGCATTCAATTGATTCAATTTAAATGTAGTGGCACCTATTTCTTGAAAAATGATGGTGATTGTCCCATCAATAAGGTTCGCTTCTGTAATTGTCATTGGGATGCGTTCACCCATTTCTTCAACTCTTAGTATGACGAATTGACCAGGTTTCGCGTGTTTGACAACATAAGGAGCTTTAATTTTCATCAATGATACTTTTGGTGCAAGTACCCTTTTCTCTGTAATTAAGAACATAGTATCTCCTAAGAAAATCTTTTTCTCTATTATACCATTAACACCTCTTCCTCTCAAGAAAAGTTTAAGATAATATGATTTCAAAATACAATAAAAAAATCTGCTTTAATGTTTCAAAGCAGATTTTTTATTGAATTTGTTTTAACCTTGAATTGCGCCAAATACGAACAAGAAAATTCCAAGAGCTAAAATTACGATGCTCATGCCCATACACCATTTTGCTGCAGTGTCGTCACTCATGTTTTTTCCCATTTTTGCTTTGACTAATTTAAGTAATCCTGGTGCCTTTTTGATTCCACCGAAATAACCAACACTTAAAGCGTAAATCAAACAAGCTAATCCGCCTAATAAATATCCAATACCCATAAAATTACCTCCTTATATATTTTTGTTTTCAATTAACTAAGACCTTCACGGATCTTAGGGATTGTAATAATGTAAACGAGGGCTGATAAAACTAATACGGCAGCTACACAGATTAGAACAATACCCCATTCAGCCGTTTTTGAAAGAATCATATCATTTGCCCTATACGCCCAGTAGAATGGACTCCAATACATCGTCCATTGCCAATTTGGAGACAGAAGTTCGTACCCTACGATTGAACCAGCGATTGGCAACATAAGCATTTTAACACCAGCGGCAGCTTCCATGACATCTCCTGAACCTAATCCTTGTAAAAATCCGATGACGAATGACAATAGCATTGAGGTCACACCTACAAAGAGTATCATCAGCCAGTTAATGTCATAATACCCAAGAATCAGTAACGAAACAACTATGGTTATGAGTGAAGCTATTCCGCCTATGAGGCACTTTCCGATGATGAATGCATTTTGTGAAACAGGTGTAACATTAATGGCATTAATGGTATTATCTTTCTTTTCTTCGACAATACCTAGCGAGATAATCATTCCGGATAACATGACAATCATCAAAATCAACATATTAGTTAATTTAGTTTTTAGTGGTGGAACAGTATTCTCAAATGATAAAATCTGAGCAGTTGTATCTTCTTCGGTTACACCGAGGGCGTAATAAGAGTTAAGAAGAATGGTGTAATCACGAACCATTTGTGATTCATTTCCTTCTAAAATAATCTCAT
The DNA here is from genome assembly GCA_964574705.1 of uncultured Candidatus Izemoplasmatales bacterium. GTDB lineage: Bacteria > Bacillota_I > Bacilli_A > Izemoplasmatales > Hujiaoplasmataceae > JAHIVB01. The sequence goes on along the minus strand of CAZNOO010000027.1, from coordinate 10,394 downwards.
ATCCATCACCTGTTTCGACTAAACCAGCAACATCATCGTTCTTATTTACTCGTCTTTCAATTTCAGATAAGCTACTGAATAACTCAACTTGTGCATATTTTTCCATATATTGGATATGCTCAGTAGTGTCACTGTCCAGTAATGCTAGTTTGATGGAACTATCGGTTACTCCTGGTGCAAAGAACAATATCCCTACTGCTAGAAGCAAAGGCATCAGAATGATGATGATCAACATTCCGTCTCTTGAAGCAACTTTAGTGTCTTTCGTAAAAATTCTTATGATTTTTTTTAACATGTCCATCGCCCCCTACACCGTCAAAGATTTCTTGAATTTAAGATTAGCAAGCATCAACAATCCAAATCCGCCAACTAGAAATGCAAGAGAAGAAATCAAAACATAAAGGTAATCTGGTTCTCCCATTAAAATCCCCTTCATTGCTTGCAAAACTGCATAGGTTGGGAAAAACCTTAACCATAATGGATCGAAACTACTAATGTAGTATGAAAAAGCAGGTAACATCAGCGCCATTAGAATCACATACAACGCAGTAAATGCTTTGCTAATGGAGTCAAAGAAACTCGCTACTAAAAGACCTAAAGCAGAAAAAGCAAACGTTGTGATTAACAGGAAGGGGTAAAATAATAGATAATTTGGCTTTAAACCCATAATTGGAATAACAATGATGCTTGAAGAAATAAATACTGTCGTTAAAATGACAAAAGTTTTGCTTAATAGATACTTCCATACCGAAGAAGGTGTCACAGCAAAAGCTTTGATTACCCCTTCATCTTTATCTAGATATAAGTAAGATATAACGATAAAGAATCCCATCAATGAACCCATAAATACGACAAAAATGGGAACAACCGCTTCTTTATTTGTTAATCGAGAACTAGACCCAATTTCGCGTATATTTTGACGATCGATTTCATCTTGAATTGCACTCGTGGAAACCGAATGAACAATGTAGAGGAAATTTGAATAGCGCTCCGCTTCATACCCTTGAATGACGTATCGATATGATATCGCTCCGAGTTCATCCATAATGATTGTGGCGCCCATGTTTCCTGTACTCATTGATAGTCTTAACATGTCTTCTTCGCTGTCTAAAACGTAGAGAGTTGTCAAAATTTGACCTGTGTCAGCGTCAATTTCTTTCAATGTTTGAACGGTGATTGTTTTCTTTGAATCAAAAGTATAAGACTTCACTTCATCTGTATCTCTGTTTACAACATCAAATGAATTGGCTTTCAATTCCAGAACCGTGTCGTCGGCAAGGATGATTTTACCCGTGTCTAATTGCGCTTGCAGCATCGCACTATATGCGACTTCAGACATATCATAGTATAGGTATTCTTTCGCTTTGCTGTCAGGATTATCTTTGATCGCCACTAATACAATAATCAATAAAAGGATGGCAATAAAAATTTCAATGTAGAAATAAAAACCCCTTGAAGCAATTTTCATTTCTTTGAAATATGTGCTCAGCATCTTCATGCTAGATTAGCCCCCTGCCAGTAACTTGGATAAAAATCTCCTCAAGGGTAGCTTCTTTTGAATGCATTGAGACGATGTCATAAGATGTAATGATTGTCGCAAGTTTTTTGCGATCAACGTCATCAATGGTCTTTAATGTTTCTGTGATTTGTTTTCCATCCTTTGTATACTCAACTTCAATGAGTTTTTGTCCATAGATCTGTTTTAAGTTTTTAGGCGTGTCGATTAATTTTATTTCTCCATCAATAATAAAAGCGACTCGATCGCATAATTCATCCGCGATGTACATATTATGTGTCGTTAAAAAGATAGTTGTGCCCTTCGCTTTTTGCTCTTTAATGATTTCTTTTATCGTCGCTGCAATGGAGGGATCAAGTCCTGTCGTAGGTTCATCTAAAAACCAAATTTCGGGATTATTGATCATCGACCGAGCGAAAGTCAATCGATGTTTCATCCCTTTAGAGAAATCACCGGCACGATCATTCTCGCGGTCTTCAAGACCAACAAGTTTAATTAATTCATGAGGGTCTCTTGTCGGAACGTCAAATAAATCAGCGTAATACTTCAAATTCTCATATGCCGTTAATTTGCTATAAACGTTCGATTGTTCAAATGATACGCCAATTTTGTTGAACCGTTCATTTTCAACTTTATGCATATTGTATCCAGCAACACTAACATCGCCGTCTTGTAATTTTAAGAGCCCCGTTAGAATTCCTTGAGTTGTTGACTTTCCAGCCCCTGATGGCCCTAGAAACCCAAATGTTTCTCCTTTAGCAATCTCGAAGCTGATATTTTTTACTGCCATTTTTCCATCTTTATGGTACGAGTGAGACAAATTCTTGACTGAAATCATGTTAAGCCTCCTGTTTGGCTGAATGAAATTCAAATTTCATTCTTATATATTGTATCAATTCTGCAATTACGAATCTTTATAAAAAGCTTTTCGGTACATTTCTAAGTATTGATTCAAATCTTTTTCGATTTCGGACACATTGATTTCAGCTCCTGTTTGATGAAGTTGAAGTAATGTGTCTTCAGCATACTTATCTAGGAAATACTGAAGGAATTTCATTGCTTTACCGATATCGACCCCTTCTTTGAACAAGGTATAATCAATATTATATTCGTATACTTTTTTGTAGATATTTGGATTATATTTCTCAATCATTGCCTTGACATCTTCAAGGGATAACCCTTCATACATTGTCTTACTAAAGCTAAGCATATGAGGGAATTTTTTAAATACATTTAGTTTGATGATCGTAATCTCATCTAATCTTTTGATTGGGTCCCCACTTTCCCAATTGACGCCATTTTGAATGGCTTCGCTCAAAAGTTTCAGGGTAAAATTTCTTAATGTATCATAAAGAGTCTTCTTTGAAGAAAAATAGTGATACAGTAAGCCTTTTGAAATTCCAGATTCTTTGACAATCGTATTTGTTGAAGCTTTTTTAAATCCGTTTTTGCCAAATTCCTTCATTGCGCAGTTAATTAGTCTTGCTCTTTTTTCGGAATCCATTTTTGCTAGTACTACTTCCAATAGCATCACCCCCATAGTCGTTGACCGCTCTGGTCAATTCAAGCCTATTATACTCTCATTGACCGCACTGGTCAATAGGATATCGAATATATTTTTGATTTTTCATGAATAGATTTATCAAAACGGCTCTTTCCAAAAGAAAATAACAGATGAATAACAAAAAAAGATGGTGTCTAACCATCTTTTGTGTAAGGGCATAAATTCTAAACCTTAATCAACTATTTTGAACTGACGCTGACGGAACGCAGGTAATTTTTTGATTCTTGACATAGACAATTTCGTCGTACTTGTCTTTGTTTTCTTCAATAATCACATGACTAACATTTACAACAGAAACATCTTTTAACGATAATAACCGTTCTTCTATTTCTTTTGCCTTTGCATAATCCAACGAAGCAAATGCCTCATCCAAGAAGATAATGTCAGCTTTATTCAATAGGCCTCTCGCAATTGCAATGCGGCTTTTTTCTCCACCTGAAATGTTCTTGCCATTATCAAGGATCATACGTTCGAGGCCGTCTGGTTGAGATTTGACAAATTCATGAAGTCCCGCTCGGTCAATCGCATCCCAAATTTCTTCTTCACTAAAGTCTTTATAGAGTGTAAGATTATTTCGTAGTGTTTCTTCAAACAGGAATATCTGTTGTTCGATATTGGCAATTTTTGCAAAATAGTCCAATTTCCGAATATCTTGGAGATTGACTCCGTCAATATAAATAGAGCCGCTCTTTGGAGAAAAGTACTTTCTTAAAAGTCGAAGCACTGTGGACTTTCCTCCGCCGCTTGGTCCGACAACCAAATACTTTTTCCCTTTTTCAAATGTTAGATCGACATGATCCAAAACGGTATTCTCTCCGTAAGCAAAGGATACACCTTTAAATTCGACTTTGTCTTTGAGTCCGCCAAACGATTTTGTTTCTTCGTAAACAGACTGATTCTTTAGCGTTTCTTCGATACGAACGAATAGAGATTTCACAGATAAAATCCTTGGAAGCGCATCAGAAAATTGAGCTACGGGGCCAATAATGTTATCAATGTTTTGCGCAACCACAGCAACGCCCGAAAATAATATAATGCCTTTAAGTGTTAAGAATGAAACAAAGAACATAAGGCCTAAAAAAGTGATTCCAAAGTTCATGTTTTGAATGGCATATACATAAGACATGATTCGGTCAATGATATATTTCTTATCTTGAATTTTCTTGCTTTCAGAGTGATAAGTATCTGTAATGCGAGACTCCAAATCATTCGTTTTAATAATGTGGAAAGCAGAGAGGACTTCTTTGATAAATCCACCATATCTTGACATCATCTCAGAGCGTTCTTTATTATGTTTTTTAATGGGTTTCGATGAAAGAATGGAAATGATGGCATTGAGTCCAATCATTGCGATTCCAATCAAAAGAATCAATGGATTGATTAAAAAGATAATCAGAATGGAAGTCGCAAAATTAATAAATCCTTCCAGCATATTGATAATCTGTTCAACATAATCCTTTTCAATGAGATTGAAATCGTTGGTTAATGCGGAAACATATAAAGCATTGTTATCATTTTGAAACTCGCTGATATTTTTTTGAAATACTTTTTTGATATAATCGCCTTTCATGTGTATCATGACATCTTTCACCACAAAACTCTTAACAAAAGAAGTGATGAGATTGACGGGCAACAACAAAATTGCATAAAGCATTACGAGTTTAGCTTGATCTAAAAATAGATCCCATTGACCTTTTAAAGCGATATTGATTAAATCATATAACGCAAAGGAAAGTTTGAAATTGATAAACGCAAATAGTGCAAAAATCAGCAGTGCAAGATAGAGGTTTTTAAAATACAGAATCTTCTTTTTCATATTAACGCCTCCGCAAAGTACTGAAGGCCATCATATTTGGTCAAATATCCGTCCTTGATTTCGAGCACAACATCGTACTGTTCCGTAATTCCTTCAAAGTGTTTATGACTAATCGCAATAACAGTGGAATCAAGATCCAGAATCGTTTGTTCTATTTGTCTTCCGAGTTCTTCATTCAGAGAAGACGTTGCTTCGTCAATAAACAGAATCTCAGCCTTTTTACAAAGGGCTCTCGCAATCGAAACTCTTTGCCTTTCGCCTCCGGACAGATTTTTTCCATTTTCTGAAATGAGTGTGTGAATTCCATTTTCAAGCGAATCCACAAACTCAAGCAATCCAGCTTTCTTGCAGGCTTCAAAGACCTCTTCATCTGAATAAGGTTTAAATAAGGTGATGTTATCTTTTAAAGAAGCTTCAAATAAGAAGACATCCTGATATACATAAGAAACTTTTTCATTGAATGAAGTCGAAGAGATTAATTTCATATTTGTACCATCGACAATAATGTTTCCATCATAATCATCAAGCATATGTGATAGGAGTTTAAACAACGTGGTCTTCCCGGATCCGGACGGCCCTTTGACTAGATGCTTTTTCCCTTTTTCCAACGAGAAATGGATTGATTTAAATACAGGTGTTTGATCATATGCAAAACTAACCTGATTCACATCGATCTTATCCTTGAAAACAAATGGTTTGCGCGGTTCCTCTTCTTCAACCGATACTTCCTCGTTTGTAATTTTTTCATAGATTGCTTTAGAGGACTTTAAGACATTGACAAGTGGAAACAGATTTACCAACGGGAAAATAGCGGAAGACGCTAATTGAATTGTCAGCATCATCATTCCGTATCCGACTCCAACCTGGGTTTGATACATCAAATAAACGATGAGCCCGATTAAAACAAAATATCCAATCGTTGCGTTGAAATTCAGTTGGAATGAAGTAAACACGTTATAAGAATACTTCTTGCCCTCCAATGTCGCTATTTGTTTCCTGTTCTTTTTCAAGAAAGCTTCTTCCATATTGTTTAACTTTAAGATTTCTAGACCCGTGAAGACATTGGATACATTCACAGTGAAGTCTTCATTGGAAGAAGAAACTTCCTTTTGCAAGGACACTGTTTTCTTTTCAAACAGTTTCGAAATCACTAGTACGAATATGGAAACTCCGAAGATGACAAGCGCTAACTGCCAATTGACAAACGCTAAGATTGCCATAACAGAAACATACATGGCGATTCGAAAGATAAAATTGATTAGTGATACAAAGAAGGAGTTTTCAAATGTATTGATGTCATTAATCAGATTCGAGGCATATACGTCTCTGGATTGTTTATTGAATTGTTTGTAACTCATTTTAATAATCTTATCAAAAGCTCTGATTCTGAGTGATAACAAGATATCTCTCATATAAGAGATTCGCATCAACCTTGAAATAACGAAAAAGACGCCATCTAAAATTAAATAGATGATCGCAACGATGAGTACTGAATAGAAAAAACTCATCGAGTTTCTTTGCACAATTTCGAAAATGAGAGATACAATTGCGATTTGTGCCAGATTTCTGAACACGGGGAATAAGCAAGCGATTAAGTATAATGCGAATTTCCCTTTGTGTTCTAGTAGCATTTTATTCATAGATTCACCCTTACTGTGTCTTACACAATATTAGAATAACATAGTACTGTGTAAAACACAATACCTAATTTATTTTTTTATTTAGAAAAGATATATGCAAAAAAGTCATACTAGATTTTCTAATATGACTTTTTGTTCTTCATTTGCTTGAATATAAAATAGCACTTCAAATAACATGAAACATCTTCCAGGTCTGCTCAATCTCGTAGCCCAGTTTTAAAGCTAAGTGAGCTGATATCTCATTCGCTGAATCCCATTCAGGATTAAGATTATGATTCAAACAATATTCCAACAAGGCAACACTTAACTGCGTTCCCAATCCTTGCTGGCGATGCCTTGGATCACTATTAAAATCGACTCTGATATACACTTCTAATACATTATGAGCAATCGGGTAGTTTGATGCAGCAAATCCAATCATCTTTTTGTTTTCAAGAATGCAATAGCCAAATCCTTGATTTAAAAAATCACCTGTTGGAAAATAAGTTTGAAGCAAATCGGTAAATAACATTCCCTTTTGGTCCGTTACTTGTTCAATCCCAATCTGAACAAGTTCGAACTCCGGCGATAAAGGTTTCTTTAGTGTTTCTAAATGCTTTATGTTTAAAGAGTGAGAGTTAAATTTGGTTCTACGATGTGTTTCAATGTCATTAGAAAAGCGAAAAAATAAGAGTTCTTCCCATTTTTCATTTTCTGGAATGACCCAACTGTTCTTTTCAATCAAATTTAACACACTTGTAACATCATTGTTTTCAGGGTCTCCCATTAAGAAAAAAGCCGGGAACGAGTAGAATACACAGATGTTTGGATATTGATATGAATCAATCCAGATCTTGAAAGATAAGTTTTCCAGAGCGTACACTAAATAGTTGTGAAAAAAAGGAAATTCTAGAAATAGAGCTCCATATTCCTTCTTCTGTTCAGAGGCAACTTCAATCAATTCAATTTTCTTCATTAATCAATATCTCCTTAAGTGTGCGTAAAAATGTTTATGATGGAAGATTGCTTTCAATTAAGGCAATTGCTGTCATCATGACGGTGTCTACTCCAGCTATGTAATCAGAAAAAGTCGTCTGTGCTTCAATATCTGGCATAATCCCTTGCCCTAAAACCATACCTTCGACATCGACTGCCCATACCATGGTTGAAGATCTGAAGGTTAGTCTTGTATTCGATAAAGTATAATCTCTTGAACTGTCAGAACAAATAAACGAACCGTTGGTCTCTTCGCCGATAAATAACCCAGCATTCTGATACTTAAGCAACGCTACAAAGTGTCCAGTTGAAGAAAAACAAAAACCGTTAATCAAAATATACAAATTTCCATCATAATGATGTTCTGCCATGACGATATTTTGTTTTAGACCCGGATAAAAGTCTACTGCGTCTTCTCTAAAATACGGCTGAGGTGTTTTCAATAGATATGAAAATAAGTTACTGGTGATTCGTGGATCTCCTCCACTGTTATCACGGATATCCAAAATCACATGGTTAATCCCTTCCGTTTCTACGGTCGTAAAGAAGGATTCAAAAAAATTATAGAACGTGCTCATGTAATAAGAACCATAGGGGTAAAATTCACGAACGGTTAAGACTGCGTACCCATCTTCAAATCTTGATTCATAGGGAGGCAATGATTCCCATTCCTGACTATGAGTTGTGTTTCTATTGATGGTACCATTCATTGTGATTCCTCGACTCGAATCAAAATACACTATGTCTAAAGAGTCGTCATTTGCTTTAAACAATAGATAATACTCTAAATATGAGTTACTTATGGCATCGGTCTTGAGTGTTCGACCCTCTCCATCGGCGGGGATAAACCGTTTCATGTCTT
>CAZNOO010000027.1:0-1921 GCA_964574705.1 uncultured Candidatus Izemoplasmatales bacterium | reverse complement strand
AGATTCTTTCCATGAATTCCAAAAATCATGTTCTGATAATTTAAAAATACTTCGAAGATTTTCTGGCGTTTTTAAAAATTGAAGCATGGCTTCCTTTCCGTATATTGCCACAATATACTCGATTACTGTATAGGTAATTTCAAAGCCTCTTTGTTTTTCAAATAAATATAAATTTGTTGGAACTCGATAGACGCTGAATTCATCAAGTTGACTAAATTCAATTGTTATTGCTTTTTTAATCTGATCATACGTTAACCAATTTGCTTCATAAACAGAAATGCCTTGAACCAACCAAAAAGGTGCATTTGGATTCAGATATTTCATCAGCAGTTGTGAGTACACATGTAAAGCAGCTCGTGCTGAAGCGCCTTCAGAGAAGGCCTCTTCAGGCGCAATATGAATGATCTCCCATGACCATCCGGCAGTCATCCAATCTGGTCCCTTTTCAAATCCCAATGCTGAATGAAGTAATTTAAGAGACGAGTGAATATAGACGCTTTGTTTGCGCTTTTGAGAATAGGCAAAATCTTTTGTTATTCTATCAAAATTGTCTTCAAGTAATGCGGCTAGTTTAATCATAAAGTCTTTTGATCCCGCTCCTGAAAACTGGAAGTGTTCTGTCTCATAAATTACAGATCCTCCATATAGATTGGAATAAAATGATTTTGTTTCATTCCTGACATAGTCCATTTCTGTAACCAATGGAAAATAACGAAAAGCATTCTTTTCGGTATGATATGCTATTACTTTTTTAGATACAAGACGAGACAAGAATGTTTTTACGGTTGTATTGCTCCAATTGTATTCTTCCTTTAAGATAGAAGCTATTTCTCCTGAGCCCAAAGGTGAATTGGTCAATAAAACACGCAAAATAATCCATTCCGAATTTGTAATTGTAATTTGATTATTCATAGCGCCTCCATATCGACTACGCTTGTAGTCGTTACATCAAGTATACGCTACATCATTTTTATTGTCAATAAAATTTGAAACATTCAAATAGACATTCTCAATAACTCGATCAAAATGTATGATTTTATCACTTAGTCGATTAGAATTTGGACTTGAGAATACTCTTAAAAGTCATCCAAATACAGCACGAATAAAAAGTGATAAAAATTTGCAAATTCATGCATTGATGCCCTTATATATCTTCAATTCTTATGGTATATTGATGGTGGTATATCTACTATGCCACCTAAGGAGAAAGAAATGAAGAAACTTGCATTGCGTTCGTATTTTGCAGAAGCAATTGGCACTTTCGTTTTGGTTTTATTTGGTTGCGGTGCCGCTGTCATCAGCGGAGATTTTACAGCTACTGCTCTCGCGTTCGGTTTGGCTATTGTTGCGATGGCCTATTCTATTGGAAACATCTCTGGCTGTCACATCAATCCTGCAGTGTCTTTTGCAATGGCACTCAGTAAGAAATTGTCTTGGAAGGATTTTTGTTTTTATGTAACGTTTCAAATCATCGGCGCATTCCTTGCATCATTAACACTATGGTTTATCCTAGGATCAAATTTAAACTTAGGAGCGAATGCCGTAAATACGACTTTCATACCCGCTGTTGGGATTATGGGACTATTAACTGGACTCATTGTTGAAGTCATTCTTACATTTGTTTTCGTCATTGCAATCCTTGGGGTTACTTCAAAAACAGATAATGTAGTAATCGTTGGACTTGTCATTGGATTTACATTGACACTAGTTCACATACTGGGAATTCACTTGACAGGAACCTCGGTGAATCCAGCGCGTTCTATCGCTCCTGCGATTCTGCAAGGTGGTATTGGGTTGCAACAACTATGGATCTTTATCGTAGGCCCTCTCTTAGGATCAGCTCTTGCCACAATCATTTACCAAGCTTTGTCTAAAAAAAATACTCAATCACTCTAACAGAAAAAAGGATTAGCTCTCAAGG
>CAZNOO010000026.1:0-20606 GCA_964574705.1 uncultured Candidatus Izemoplasmatales bacterium | reverse complement strand
GCTACACTATCAATCTGTTTTCCTTGAATTGCCAATGAGATGACATAAGAAGAAGTTATTTTATCAAGAATTCTTTTTCCTTCAGCATTCTTGATGATATCGATATCCTTATCTGACAAATTTTCAGGAGCTTGCTCGTCTTTAACCTCAATCATTTCTATGGTTGAGTACCTTGAAAGTCTCTTTACATATTCTTTAATACCTTCTTCAAGGTATTTTTCTTTTATTTTTCCAACTGAAATGATGTATATTTTCATCGATACTCCTCCTCTAGGATAGAATAAAACAATTCATCCCACCAAATGCCATCTTTATAATAAATGCATTTTTTGAAATGACCTTCTAATCTCATATTAAGTTTTTCACATATTCTTTTTGAAGCAATATTCTCGGGCTGACAAGTAGCTACAATTCGGTGGAGATGTAACTTCTTAAAACCGTAGTCAAGCATTGCTTTCGTTGCTTCAGTGCAAAAGCCTTGATTAGTATAGTTTTTGTTGAAAATCCAACCTATTTCATAAGTGTCTTTCATAAACCAAGGATGAAACGTTAGCTTCCCAATCAACTTATTCGATTCCTGAAGAAACACTGCATAGTGGAAATTCTTATGTTGATCCTCTTCAATTATGTTAGTTATCTGATCAAGAGTATATGTGCCTTCAACAAAAAAATACATTGTTGAGCTATCACTCAAAATGGCGTAAATTTCATTTGCGTCTTCAGGACTAACTGGCTGGAGTATTAATCGATTGGTCTTAATAGTGTTCATTTAATCACCTTCAAAAATCAGTTGTTTGTATGTATTCATTATATCACAGTATATATTTGGACAATTATATTTTATGGAATCAAGTGGAATCATATAATTGAGCGTTATGCTTGATATTCAAACCAAATGGTATTATTATAATATTGTAATCATTACAATTATTATTTCGGAGTTGATATTATGTCAAACAACACTGTAGATTTGCTAAAACAAAAAGGAATTAGTCCTTCATATACAAGGTTGATGATTTTGGAATATTTGGATCAGCATCGAAATCACCCAACCGTCGATCAAATCTATCAAGAACTGTTATCCTTTATCCCAACACTTTCTAAAACGACAGTATATAACGTGCTGAAGTTATTTATTCAAAATGAGATAGCGGAGTCAATCAACAGTTCAAATAACGAAAAAAGATACGAATTAAAAATAGATGATCACTCTCATTTCACATGTATTGAGTGTGGCACAATCTATGATATTCCAAAAGTTGAAACAACATACGATAAATCCAAACTTGCTCACTTTGACATTTCTCACGAAGAAGTCAACTTGCTAGGGGTTTGTGATTCCTGTATGAAAAAATAAATTAAAGGAGAAATACAATGGAAGAAGTAAGAGAGTTTTACCGCATGCCACTGATTGGTGACGATGCGCCAAGTTTTACAGCAACAACAACGCAAGGTAAAGTAAACTTCCCACAAGATTACGCAGGAAAATGGGTTATTCTATTCTCACATCCAGCTGACTTTACACCAGTTTGTACAAGCGAATTCATGACGTTTGCAAGTATGCAAGAAGAATTCAAAGCAATGAACACGGAGTTAATCGGGCTTAGCGTAGACAGCTTGTATGCACATATTGCATGGCTTCGTACGATTAAAGAAAAAATCAAATGGAACGGAATGAGCAATGTTGAAGTCAACTTCCCTTTGATTGAAGACATTTCGATGAATGTCGCAAACAAGTTTGGAATGATTCAACCAAATCAATCCAATACACAAGCAGTACGCGCAGTATTCATCATCGATCCAAATGCAAAAATCAGAACGATTCTTTACTATCCTTTGACTACAGGAAGAAATTTCGATGAAATCAAAAGAATTATTCAAGCGTTGCAAAAAGCAGACAAAGATCATGTGGCAACACCCGCCAATTGGAGACCGGGACAAGATGTCATTGTTCCAACTGCCGGATCATGCGGAACCGCAAAAGAAAGAATGGAAACAAAGAGTGATGACATTTATTGCTTAGACTGGTTCATGTGCCTTAAGAAAGACAAACAATAATTCCCACAAGCACCGTTCATCGGTGCTTTTTTTTAATAAAAAAGCCACAAAAAATGTGGCTTATTTACTATAAATATTTTTGAATGAGCTTTTTGATGATTTCAACAGCGATGTCCATTTCCTGAATTGAAGCATATTCATAAGGACCGTGGTAGTTGTAACCCCCCGTGCCTAGATTCGGACAAGGTAAGCCCATATAAGTGAGTCTTGCACCATCGGTTCCTCCTCGAATCGGTTCAATGATGGGAGTTAATCCAACTTCCTTGGTCGCTTCGATTGCAAAATCCACGATTTCTTTCTGTTGATCTAGAATTTCTCTCATGTTATAGTACGAATCTTCAATGGAAAGTTCGCATGTATTATATCCATATTTTTGATTCATAAAAGTTTTCGCATTTATGAAGTCAGTTTTTTGTTTTTCAAATAACTCTTTGGAGTGATTTCTAATAATGTATTTGACTTCCGTCGATTCCGTGTGACCATGGATACTTGTCAAATGATTGAATCCTTCATATTTTTCTGTTGTTTCAGGCCTCATGTATTTTGGCAACAAAGAATCAAACTCATATGCCAAAAAAACAGAATTAATCATCGTGTTTTTTGCACCGCCGGGATGTACGGAAACGCCATTGAATTTAAGTGTTGCAGAGGCTGCATTGAAGTTTTCATAAGCGATTTCGCCGACTTTGGAACCATCAAGTGTGTATCCCACGTCTGCACCGACACTTGATATTTCAATAAAATCTGTTCCCCTACCAATTTCTTCATCTGGTGTAAAGCAAACAATGATTTCGCCGTGTAGGAAATCTGGATTATAATGTATAAATTCAACCATGGTCATAATTTCTGCTAATCCAGCTTTATCATCTGCGCCAAGTAATGTTAAGCCATTTGTTACAATCAAATCATGATTGATGTTATCTTTTAAAGACACAAATTGTTTTGGGCTTAAAATCATTTTTTTCTCTTCATTTAATAGAATGTCAGAGCCGTCATATTGATGGATGATTCTTGGAGATACATTTTCTCCGCTTGCATCTGGAGAAGTGTCCATATGGGCAAAGAATGCTACTTTTTTAACCGGATGGTCTACGTTTGAAGGAATTTTACCGATTACATATCCTTTGAGGTCCATCAACGCCTTTACCCCTAATGATTTCAGTTCCTCTACCAAATCTTTTCCTAAGACCAACTGATTTGGCGTGGACGGGAAAGTTGTGGCTGATTCGTCAGACTGGGTATTGTATTTTGCGTATTTCAATAATCTTTCATATGCTTTCATAAATTCACCTCTCTCAACTATTATACACTACTTTTTTAAATTGACAAATTGTTCAATTCCTTTTGGGATTTCTTATTCAAAGTTGTTTTGATGTGATATAATTATTTTATCCAATTGAGATATTTAATGTATCAATTATGATAAATTAATCTCATATTGTCATGATTACTTTTACTTGCAGGAGATTTATGATGAAGCTCGAACAAAAATATCAAGAATGGTTTAAACTAGATAATTCAGCGAAAATCTTTCCTGAAGTATCAAACACGAAAGAAACAAATACATTTCGCGTACAAATTGCGTTAAAGGAAGTTGTTGATCCGGATTTTTTACAGCTTGCGGTCGATGCGATGATGGAAAGATATCCGATGTTCAAAGTGAGACTCAAAACGGGTTTCTTTTGGCGATATCTTGATTATAACAGTAGCCCATTCGTTGTGAAGCCAATGCTCCACCAGGTATGCGGGCCACTATCTCCCAAAGAAAACAATGGGTATATGTTCCAAGTCTATTATAGAAATAATATCATCGCAATTGAAATTTTCCATTCCTTAGCGGACGGCTTCGGAGCCTTTATGTTTTTGAAATCCGTTGTGTATGAGTACTTTTCTTTAAGAGGATATCCGGTTACCCCAGATAACATCGTCTTAACCAAGGATAGCAGTCCTACAATCGAAGAATACGAAGATGCTCATGTGGCTTATTATGATCCCAAAAATCACAAACATGTCCCTGAAAAAAAAGCGTTTGGCATCAAGGGAACGCCTATTAATGATGGCAACATCGGAATGATTTCTGGAACAGTTTCGACAACTAAAATTCTAGAACTTGCTAGAGGGTATCAAGCCACTGTCACTGAATACATCGCATCTTTATTAATGTATGTTATTTATACGACGCAGATTCAACATAGAGAACACCTCAAATATCATCAAAAACCGGTGAAGATTTTTGTCCCGGTTAATCTTAGAAAACACTTCCCGTCTGAAACGCTTCGAAACTTCTCTAATTTTGTTAAAACGGACATGGTGATGAACCGACCAGACATCACGTTTGAAGATATTATTGCGCATACAAAAGAAAAGTTCAGATATGGACTTCAAAAAGAAGAATTAATTCGTAAAATGAGTGAAAACGTTGCGTTTGAAAAGAACATCTTTTTAAAACTCACTCCGTTTCATCTAAAAAAATATGCAATGAAAATAGGATATAATATCATGGGACTTTCTTTGAATACGATGAGCCTTTCCAATATCGGGAAAGTCGATTTTCCAGATTCAATGAAGCCTTACATTGACAATGTCTCCGCTGCAGTCTATTCAGGCAAGTTTAATACACTCAACGTCGCCATTGTCTCTTTTGAAGACAAATTTAAACTCAGTTTTACCCGGTCCATCATTGAGACAACCATTGAGAAGGAATTCTTCCGTCAGTTGACGAGTTTGGGGATTGAAGTTGAGATTGAGAGCAATTATGTGGAGGTATACGTATGAAACACTGTGACAAGTGCCATATCGTGATTGAAACCAATCAAAAATATTGTCCTCTTTGTCACCAGGTTTTACAGGGAAAAGGGGATCCAAGCGTTCCTGAAATCTATCCGGAGTACATTCCTCAAAGAAGAGAGATTCTACCGATAACAAAAAAGGCTTTATTGTTTGTGACTGTGATTTCCATCTTGACACTCTTAGGAATTAATCTATTCAATTACACTGGAGCAATGTGGTCTTTCATTCCGATTGGAGCGATTCTTTATTTTTGGGTTATCGTTCGTTACGGCGTATTATCAAAACAAAACATTGCCTTCAAACTTGCGTTCCTAACGACGGTTATGATCATCATCCTAAACTTGGTTGATCAAACTTATGGAGATCATCGAGGTTGGGCACTTGACTATGTGACTCCATTTGCACTCCTTGCATGCAATTTGGCAATGACTGTAATCATCTGGATAAGAAGAATTGACTATAGAGACTACATGTTCTATTTATTTACTATCATTGTATTCTCACTTGTACCATTAATTCTATATTTATTCCATGTCATTAATGTTCTTTGGCCATCTGTAACTGCATTTGGACTTGCACTTTTCATTTTGCTATTTATCGTTTTCTTTTTTCCGAAGTCGATTAAAGACGAATTCAAAAAAAGATTTCATCTGTAATATTCAAAACAGGCATGAAACCGTGCCTGTTTTTTTCAAAATGATTATTGCTTGACTGTGATAGAAGAAAGAAGTTGAATTTGTGAAACAGAAACTAATTGCATTCATTTTGTTCATTTTGGTAGGACTGATTCTGATTTTTGATCATACATCTACTTTACTGATGAACCCGCTCGTAACACCTTCCTCTTTTCTGTTAGGAATGCCATCTGTAAATATGTCATTATTTGATACTCAGTTTGTTTTGATTCAACCGAGTTCTACCATTTTTGTTTACCTTTTGGGTTTATTGATGATTGGACTTGGAATCTTCTTTTTGTTGACAAAAGGAACTCACAAATCCAGATTTCTTTTTGGCATTGGGCTCATTTTATGGGGTCTTGGAGCGATTTTTGCTGGTACCAGTTATCAAGCCTTTGGATATGAGCTCAAATGTCTTGGAATGGATTATTGTCTGTTTACAAGCAAGTTTGAGTTCGTTTATCTCTTATTGACAGCTTATAGTATTAACTTCATTCTAACTGCGGTCGCTTATTTAGAAAAAGATGAATTATCAAGAAATAGATTGATCCAATTTGCAATGTATCATAGTTTGGCATACACAATATTCTTGTTCATTGGTGTAATCATCCCAAGTAGGTTCATGGTTTCTTATGAAGGATTTATGATGTTTGTCGGTGGCGAGTTTGTATTGATGTTCGTAGTGAATCTCAAGAATCATCTTCAACAGAAGGATTTTCTAAATAGAAACTTCGTTATTGTCTGGATCTTATTTTTTCTCGTCAATGTATTCTATTTTATCTATTTATTCAGCGGAGTGTCTGAAACCCTTTATGAAGTCAATCATATCTGGTTCAACGCAAATGATGTACTCCACGTATTGCTGATGGGCTGGGCACTTGCAATCTATTTTTTAGTAGGAAAGCAACTTAAAGATTATCACCTTGAATAAGTTTTCATAGGAGATGAATGCATGAAAACAATTGTAATTACTGGTGTCACTAGCGGGATTGGCAAAGAATTAGTACATTACTTTTTATCAAAGGGCGAACAAGTCATCGGAATCGGAAGAAATCCAGAAAAGTTATCTTCAATCCAAAATGAATTTTCAGCATTGGGGTTCGAGAGATTTGTTTCCGTCAAAGCGGATTTTTCTGTATTGAAAGAAGTGGAAGAGGAAGGAAAAAAGATTGCGTCTGAATTCCCAGATGGAATTGATGCTTTGATTCATAACGCGGCAATCATTCCACAAAAAAAGGAAATCACAATAGATCACCACGAAATGCAATTCCAAGTCAATTATTTAGCCGCTGTTCAGTTAACTCATTGCTTGATTCCATTATTATCTTTAAAAAAAGGAAAAGTCGTTACCACAACCAGCATGATTCATAAAGTCGCTCGATTCAATCCAAAAAACATAGAAGCTATCAAACCTTATTTTTTGCTCAAATCTTACTCGAAAACAAAATTGTATAATATCTTATTCGCTCGAGGAATGAATGAATTCGTTTATCCTTCAACGGGCATATATACTTATACAATCGATCCGGGACTTGTCAAGACTGGGATTATGGAAAAGTACTCCAATGGATTTTTTAGATGGGCTTTTCGAAGTTTCACGAGTGGAGGAATCAATCCTGAACAAATTGGAGAAAATTATGGTTACCTCCTATATGACTGTGATATAGGAAATCATTATTCTTATTGTAATAAACTTCCAAACAAGGTTTCAAAAGCCGCAAGAAGCGACAAAGCAAGGGACCTTTTGTGGGAAGCAACAAATAGAATGCTTTCAATTTCATATCCTGAAAAAGAAAAAAAATAACACTTATTCGTCGAATAGGTGTTATTTTTTCTCTATAATGTCTATAAAAGGAATTTTTTTTAAAACAAACTCTTTTCCAAACAGATAGTCAAGTGAAGAACTATTTTCAAAGGTGTCAAAACTTAATTTATAGGAAATAAGGCATTGAACTGTTTGATGATGAAGTTGATTCATTTTTTTATTTCCGTAAAGAGGATCTCCAAGCAGGGGTTTCTTCAAAAGCGCGAAGTGACTTCTAATCTGATGGGTTTTCCCTGTAATCAATTCAATCTCAACAAGCGAAAGTTGATTTTTTTCTTGAAGAACTTTGTATTTTGTCACAATCTTGTCTGCGCCTTCGAGTGGCGTATGGCTGAGCCTGACAATAGAGTTTTCGCTATCTTTAAGCAGATAGGCTTCAACTGTATCTTCGGGATTAGAAAAATATCCTACTGCAAGTGCTAAATAGGTTTTATGAATCGTTCCCGCTCTCATCCACTTGGAGAGTTGAGAAGCCGATTCGCTTGTTTTTGCAAGAAGCAACAAACCTGTTGTATTGGTGTCAAGGCGAGTAATCACATGATATTGTGGATGCTTGAGTTCAGATAAGACGTTTGGAAGTTGATTGCGGTCTTCTCTATGTGACAGCATCTTGATTGGCTTGTTTATAATCATGATATTTGAATCTTCATAAATAATCTGTATTCCATGGCTCATACGCAACACACTCCAAACTGATTATATCTTATATCCAAGAAAAAAACTCGATAAAAATCGAGTTTTTATCCAATTATGATTTTTTCCAAGGGGTAGTCAACCGTAGAAATGTAAGGATGACCCCAATTGGTATTTACGATTCCAAAAATAGTGATTGGACCGAGTCTTCCCAAGAACATCAAGACCGACAGAACAAGTTTTGAAGCAGGCATCAAATAGGGTGTAATTCCCATTGAAAGACCTACGGTTCCAAATGCGGATACGGTTTCAAATAATACTTTCATAAACGTCATGTCATAGGCCGTATTATGCATTTCAATCGAAGCGACGATGATGAAAATGACGAAGGTCGAAGATAGTGCAAGCAAGAGCAGAGTATAGGCTTTCGCTCGGTTATCATCATCCAGTTTTCTATTTTTAATGATTGTTGGTTTTCCGCGAATAAAACTCCAAGTCGCTCTAAAGATTACATAGAACGTTGTGGTCTTGATACCACCACCGGTGGAGTTCGGGGACGCACCGATGAACATGAAGACCATTAGGACGGTCAATGTTGTGTAGGAGAACAAATTCATGTCAATCGTTGAAAAGCCGGCAGTTCTAGTGGTGACACTTTGGAAAAGGGCTTGAAGCCAAGTCGCATTTCCGCCTTCCATAATTTTGATCAACAATGTTCCAGCAACAATCAAGAATAAAGTTGTTTTTAATACGATTTTGGAGTAAAGACTAAGTCCCTTCCAGCTGCGTTTCTTCAATAAATCTTGAATGACGATGAATCCAATACCACCAATGATAATCTGAACCATTGTATTGATATTCAAAAGAATGTTTCCTGAGTAGGCTTGCAAACTGGTATCGCCTAAAATATCGAAACCGGCGTTGTTAAACGAAGATATCGAATGAAAGGCACTGATTCCCAGGGCACTCCAGAAACTATAGTCTTGAATGAAAACGATGAAGTTAATCACCATTCCAACTGACTCGATAATCAGTGTCGTGAAAATGATGGAACGGACCAGTCGAACCATTCCGGCAATCGTGTGCTGATTTAATGCTTCTTTGAGAACGTATCTCTCTGTAACGCCAATCTTGATTCCAAGAATGACAAGGACGTAGATTGCAATCGTGACGATTCCGAGTCCTCCGACTTGAATCAATAAAGCGAGAACAACCTTTCCAAAAACAGAAAGTGTCGCTGCTAGATTCGCAATCGTCGAAAGACCGGTAACACAGACTGCAGACGTCGCAAGGAAAATGGCATCCGCCCAGCCGAGGCTTTCTCTGCTTTGAACAGCGAAAGGAAGTTTT
This sequence comes from uncultured Candidatus Izemoplasmatales bacterium, assembly GCA_964574705.1. GTDB lineage: Bacteria > Bacillota_I > Bacilli_A > Izemoplasmatales > Hujiaoplasmataceae > JAHIVB01. The sequence continues at coordinate 11,273 of CAZNOO010000026.1, read as the reverse complement.
AATAATATGACGCCGAATACAATAATCCCAAGGAAACTTAAGACAATCACAATCAGCGGTGACAGACGTTTCTTTTTCTTCATAAGAAGAACACCCCACATTATTGAAAAAAAATATCGTAAAGTATTATACTACTAAATCAAATTATAATCAAATGGTATTCAAGTTCTTGTGATTTTTGAGCTTAAAATGAGATTCAAAATTTCAATGAAAAACTCGCTTCAATTTCAAGTTATCCATGATATAATAAACTTAACAACCAAAGGGGGGTGAAGATATGCTAATATTGCTCGGGCCGAGTGCATCTGGAAAAACCGAATCCGCAAAAATCATGCTCAATAGATATCCCATTTCCAGAGTTGTAACTTGTACGACTCGTCCAAAAAGAATCGGAGAAATTGAAGGGTTTGATTATCATTTCTTGACCGATGAATTATACGATAAACAAAAAAAAGAAGGGTATTTTGCTGAAACTGCGAGTTATAACGGATACCGTTATGGAACGCCTCTAAACGAGATTAATGATGATAAACTCATTATCTTAGAACCGCAAGGACTGGCCTCTTTTCTAAAATTGAATCTTCCATCAATCGTTGCCATATTCTTGAAAACCAAAGAAGAATGTCGAATTGATCGGATGCGTATTCGCAAAGATTTGGAAGTTGATATCATAAAGAGAATTGAATCCGACCGAATTGATTTCGATTTATCAAAAATCGAGGGATTGGATTTGATTATCGATACAACAAACATTGAACTTTCAGAGCTGGCTAAATACATATACGAATCCTACTTGGAAATATTAAAAAGCAAAAAGATTGGGTACCGACAGATGTCATTATTTCAGGAGAGTGAGTAACCAATGAACGATTTTTTAATTCGTAAAGCGAGCGTTCAAGACACTCCACTCATCTTGAATTGCATCAAAGGAATTGCCGAGTATGAGAAGCTTTCTCACCAAGTAGAAGCGACTCTGGAATCTTTGAAGAAATCACTCTTTGAAAATCATGATGCTCATGTTTTACTTGGTTTTGAAAACGGAGTCAACGTCGGCTTCGCTTTATATTTCTATAACTACTCGACATTCAAAGCGAAAAAAGGACTTTATCTCGAAGATTTGTTTCTCTTCCCTGAATACAGATCCAAGGGATATGGCAAAGCTTTTTTCAAGGAATTGATTCAGATTGCTAAATCTGAAACTTGCGGAAGAATGGAATGGGTTTGCTTGGATTGGAACCAACCTGCCATTGATTTTTACCATTCGTTAGGTGCATCTTCACTAGACGATTGGACTATTTTTAGAATCGATGAAACAACACTTAAGCAACTTTGAGCAAAACAGTAGATTTAATGTATTTATTTTGGTAAAATAAGTTGAAAAAAATTAGTTAACCTTGGTAGGAGGAAAAATGTATGCCAATTAAAATCACAAGTGAAAACTTTAAAAAAGAAGTATTAGAGTCCGATATCCCCGTAATCGTGGATTTCTGGGCTGCATGGTGCCGCCCATGCTTAATGTTAGGTCCCATCATCGAAGAAATCGCTGAAGACTTCGAAGGAAAAGTAAAAATCGGAAAATTGAACGTCGATGAAGAAGGATATTTAGCAAACCAATTCAGAGTGTCAAGCATTCCGACAGTTATTAAGTTCCAAGGTGGAAAACCTGTTGCACAAGTCGTTGGATTATTGAGAAAAGAAGATTTAATCAGACGCCTAGGTTTATAACATGATTGATGTAATCGTTGTCGGTGGAGGCCCTGCAGGGGTCTCCGCCGCAATTTACTTAAAGAGGTTCAAACTTGATGTTGTAATCATCATGAAAGACTATGGAACCTTGGGAAAGACAGATCATATCGAGAATTATTATGGGTTCATTGAACCTATTTCTGGGAAGCAATTATTTGAAAACGGAATCAAACAAGCCAAAAGGCTTGATATTCCAGTTTATCAAGAAGAAGTGCTTGGTATCGATTCTTTCGATACTTTTACGGTTAAAACCAACAAAAGAGAACATGAAGCAAAAGTCGTATTGCTTGCGACAGGCGCAAACCGTACATCTTTAAGGGTCAAAGGATTCAATGACTTCGTTGGAAAAGGAATTTCCTTTTGTGCCGTCTGTGATGGATTCTTATTTAGAAACAAAAAAATAGGTTTGGTTGGTAACGGCGAATTTATGCTTGAAGAACTAGACGTCCTACTAAATTTCAGCCCGGACATTACCGTATTTACGAATGCGATGCCGCTTGAAACTGAAATTGAAGATGCGAAAGTTGTAACGAGTAAAATCACTGAAATCAGAGGAGAAGAAACGCTGAAATCGGTTGTTACTGAAAATGGCGTTATTGATATCGATGTTTTGTTTGTGGCAATGGGAACTCCATCCGCTGCTGACTTCGCTGTTAGAATGGGTGCTTTTACAGAAAAAAACGATATTGTCGTAGATCATCAACTCATGACCAATATTCCAGGACTCTTCGCTGCAGGCGACTGCATCGGTGGAGGATGGCTCCAAATTGTGAAAGCCGCAGATGATGGCTCTCAAGCTGCATTTGCAATCAATAAGTATCTCAGAAAGAAAAAAGCAGACACAACTGATTTATAAATCGAATATCACCATATTTGAAAAGTCTTGTAATCAAGACTTTTTTTTTGTTATAATAGAGGCTATAAGAAATAATATAACAAGGAGAACCATATGAGAGATCTAAGCGAAATGAGACAAGAAATCGATTCAATCGATGAGAAAATCCGTCTCCTGTTTCTAAAAAGAATGACAATAGTAAATGAAATCGCTGATTACAAAATGAGTCAAGACATGACCGTTTATGATTCATCGAGAGAAAAACAAGTCATTGAAAAGAACATCTCTAAAATAGAGGATCCTTTATTCCAAGAATACTACCATGAAGTACTCAACACCATCATGAAAGTGTCAAAGGAATATCAAAAATACTTAATCGTAAGGAGTACGCTATGAAATTCATAGACTTAAGAAGTGATACTGTTACAATTCCTACAGAGGAAATGCTTTCTGAAATGATTAAAGCTGTCGTCGGAGATGACGTCTTTTCTGATGACCCTACAATGAATGATTTTGAAGACATCGTCGCAAAAATGTTAGGAAAAGAAGCCGCAGTATTCGTTCCTTCTGGAACTTTTTCCAATCAGCTAGCTTTGTTCACACATTGTCGTCAGGGCGATGAAGTCATTTTAGACCAAGGTGCACATATCGTTCAACACGAATCCGGAGCGTCACCCGTCATTTCGGGTGTACAACTTTTTACACTAGAAAGCAATTTGGGTATCTGGGATCTTGAAAAGTTAAAAAAAAGCATTAAACAAAGAACCATTTCAACGACAAGAACCAAACTAGTATGCATGGAAAATGCATTTGGTGGAAGAGTTCTTCCTTTGGACTATATGTCCAAGGTTTACAAAATAGCGAAAGATTTTGGACTTTCAGTGCACTTAGACGGTGCACGTATTTTCAACGCTGCAACCGCTCTAAATTGCAACGTCAGCGAAATTGCACAATACGCTGACTCCGTAAGTGTCTGTCTATCAAAAGGGCTTGCCGCTCCAATTGGTACTGTTTTGGTAGGATCTAAAGAATTCATCGATGAAGCTAGACTGAAAAGAAAAGTCATGGGTGGGGGAATGAGGCAAGTTGGAATTTTAGCAGCAGCTGGAAAAGTAGCAGTTGAAAAAATGTCAAAACGTCTAAAAATTGACCATGATAATGCTAGATACATGGAATCCTTGTTAAGAGATGTCAAAGGAATTCATATTGATGAATTCCAAAGAGACATCAACATGGTCTTTTTTGATATCGATAGCGAAAAGAAGAATGATCTTGAAAGCTATCTCTTTGAACACGGTGTCAAAATTTTAGGATACGAAGGCGCATTCCGTTTTGTGACACATAAAGACATTTCAAAAGAAGAAATCAAGCAAGCCATTGATTTAGTAAGGGAATTCTTTGCTTAATGGAGCACCTTTTTACGCTTGTGAGGCAAAGAGACATCAAGTTCGAAGGAACGACAATATTTAGAAAAGCATATCGTGCCATCGTTATTCAAGATGATTTGGTCCTCTTAATTCAAAGCAAAAAATATGGTGAATACAAATTTCCCGGCGGTGGAAAAGAAGGAAACGAATCCGCATTTGAAGTTGTATCTAGAGAAACAATGGAAGAAACCGGATATAAGATCATGTCAAAAATCATTCCATATGGATGGACGATGGAATACGCAAAAGATTTTGAAGGTAAATATGATATTTTCCAGCAAGAATCACGGTATTACATATGCAAGGTTCATAAGAATCCAGGAAACTTGAACCTTTCAAGTTATGAAATTGACTATGGGTACTCTCCTATCTGGGTAACATTGGAAGAAGCCATTAGAAATAACGAATCCGTTCAATCAGATAATTGGATTCCGTGGAAAGAACGTGACACCTTAGTCATGAAAAGGCTATTGGAAATGAGGGATTCTCATCAGAATTAATGTGTATATCAGCAGTAGTGGGTATTGTTCGAGAAGAGAAGCGGATCGTTTGATTGAAAGCAAACGTGTTTTATTGAATGGAGAAATTGCGTCCATTGGAATGGATGTCACCTCTGAAGATGAACTGATCATTGATGGTAAGATTGTCAAAACACAACAAGATTTTATCTATCTTCTTTATCATAAACCACTTGGAATCGAAACGACAACCGACCAGTCGAAACCAAACAATATTATCGATGCGATTTCCTATCCCGAGCGCATTTTTCCAGTTGGAAGACTGGACAAATATAGCTCGGGTTTAATTATTTTAACGAGCGATGGCCAAATCGTCAACAAAATTCTTAGAAGCGAAAATGCACATGAAAAAGAATACATTGTTGAAGTGGATAGCCCCATCAGCAGTGAATTCATTTCCAAAATGCAAAAAGGGGTTGAAATTTATAATCCCGTCCAACATGTTAAGACGTTGACGCTTCCTTCAAGAGTCACACAATTATCTAAAAACGCCTTTAAAATTGTATTGACGCAGGGACTGAATCTTCAAATCAGAAGGATGGCAAAAGCTTTAGGTTACAATGTCAATAAGCTCCATCGAATCCGGATTATGAACCTTAAAATAGATCAACTTCCAGTTGGAAAGTACCGTCATCTAACAGATTCCGAATTGAAGGAATTGTTTCTTTTAATTAATTGAAAATCATCTCTTTTTCTTATAGAAAATTGTTTTAGTCAATCGTAACTTATGCTATAATATCAAAGGGCATTATGTCGAATCATTTAGGAGGATCCTCAATGTTACTTAAAAAAGTAAAAGGAATTCATATCGAAGGTAGAAAGGCGATGTCAAAGTCGAAACATATCTATCAAGACGTGAATCCACAGTTCGTCTACATCCATCTCCTTCAACAAACTTCTCCTCTAAAAAAACTGGTTGAAGTTGGAGACAAAGTCTTAGTTGGACAGGTCGTTGCGAAAAGAGAAGGCTTTGGAGAAATGCCAATCCATTCTTCCATCAGCGGAACGGTCACTTCATTCAAAAAAGTATGGCATTCAAGCGGAAAAATGGTCGAAGCGATTGAAATCGAAAACGACACGAAATATAAGAACGACCCTTCTGTTGTTAAAGAATTGAATCCGGATTCATTAACAAAAGAAGAATTGGTTTCCAAAATGAAAGAAGCTGGACTTTCTGGACTCGGTGGAGCCGGTTTCCCAACTTATGTAAAATACATGTCAAAAAGTCCGATTCACACCGTGATTATCAATGCGGTGGAATGCGAACCTTATCTGACCTGTGATTTGGCGCTTTTCAAGACTGCACCTGAAAAAGTCTTGAAAGGACTAAAATATTTCATGAAGGCCATCGGTGCTGAAAAAGGCGTGATTGGCTATAAAAAATATAACCATGAGTATCCAGATTTGTTAAATCCTTTATTAAAAGAATATCCCAATATCACACTTCATGGTGTTAAGGATGTTTATCCAGCAGGATGGGAAAAATATCTCGTCGAGCAGATTGTTGGAAAAACATATTCCCGTCTTCCAGCAGAAGCGGGTGTCATTGTAGACAATCTCGCAACGGCCATGGTATTTGCTGATGTGGTTGAACAGAATATGCCTTTAATCAAAAGAGCCATCACCATTACCGGAGAAGGAATCAAACATCCGCAAAACTTCTATGTTCCAATTGGAACGAAAGTCGCAGACTTGATTCATATTGCCGGTGGTTATGAAAAAGGACTTGATCCTGCAAATTCACTCTATATCGCAGGCGGACCAATGACGGGCCGCGCGATTCTGATTGATGACTTGATTGTCAATGATACTTTAGGCGGTGTCATCATCAAACCACTTCCTGAAGAAAAGAATCATCCAGCATGTTTAGGATGCGGAAAATGTAGCGATGTCTGTCCAGTCTTCTTAGCTCCCACAGAAATTCAAAGAGCTTTTGAATCAAAAGACTTGGATTCAATTAAGAAACTAAATGCGGACAAATGTATTGCTTGTGGGCTATGCTCACACATTTGTCCATCCCATATTGAAATTACAGATTACGTAGTACGTGCAAAAGAACTGTTGAGGAAAGGAGCATAACATGGCTAGATTTGCAAATGCGAAAGCACCCTTTGTTCGTTTGTCCGATGAAAAAGGAAAAGATACAAAGACCATCATGCGGGACTTTGGAATCGGATTAATGCTCATCGTGCTGTTCGCTTGGTATAAAAACGGCATTATGGTCTACGCCGCAGGCAATTGCTCATTCCTTGAAATGATGTATCCACTCGTATTCATCTTGCTTGCCGGATTCCTGGCAGTATTGATGGAGGGTGTATTCTTCTATTTGACGAATCCAGAAGCTAGAACCTTCAAAGGATTAAAAAAACTACTTGAAACTTCCTATGGATTTGTGCCTGGAGTCATCTTGGCTTTGTTGTTGCCATTATATACACCGATTTGGATATTGATGTTTGGTGTCTTCATGACAACGATTGTCGGTAAAATGTTGTTTGGAGGATTTGGACACAATATCTTCAATCCTGCGATCATTGGTAGAGTTGCCATCATGTTTACTGTATTTGGAGTTGTACTTGCTGCAGGTGGATTTATGAATCCAAATGAAGTCATTTATGACGCCTATGGTGGAGCGACACCACTCACGCTGTTCTCTCAACTTAGAACAATCAATTATGATGCATTGGTTGCACCTTACGGTAGTCTTTGGAATTTCTTCCTTGGTACGATTCCGGGCTCTCTTGGAGAAACCAGCGCGCTTGTCATCATCATTGCATACTTCTGGTTCGTATTTAGAAAAGTCATCAAATGGTTTACACCATTAATCTATATCGCTGTTGTATTCTTACTAACTTGGTTGATTGGAATTGTCAATGGAGAAGCCGGACTTTGGTTCCCGCTTTATGGAATCTTGAGCGGTGGACTCATGTATGGTGCTGTATTCATGTCAACTGAACCTGTTACTACACCTAGAAATCCACTTGGAAAGATATTCTTTGCGTTGTTTGTTGGAGCACTTACGGTGCTATTCAGATACATCGGAGTCTTCCCAGAGGGCGTCGCAACCGCAATCATTGTCATGAACATCTTCACGATGCCAATTGACAAGAGCACGGCTGTCATCCGTTCAACAGGACTGAATAAGAAGACGCTAGTACCTTTCTTGATGCTTGTGTTATTATTACTGGGAATCATGGTATACGCTGTTTTAAAATCGATCGATATGTATACGCTATCGACTTTTATGATGGGAGGCTGGTTCTAAATGAAAGCTTTCTTTCAAAAACATGGCATGAGTAGTGCATTCATCTTATTGTTTGTTCTGATCTTTGTATTTGGTGGAATGTATTCAAGATACATGACGAACCAAATCGCAGTTCACGCAGAAAATAACAATGTTGCCGAAATTACTCATTTGGAGTACAATTTCGATTTGGCAACCTTTATTGAGTCTCCATATATTGCAGAAATAACTTATGGAGATAACTTTAGTCAAGTGATTCTATACATCGGGCAAAGTTTTCAAATCAATGGAATCGTGTCTGGAATTGAACCCTCTTCAGATGAACTCGTAGCCATTCAATTGCTGCTGACTCAAGAAGCGGGGAAGTACTATAATGATGCATCTTTTGTTAGTTACACACCATCTTCACGTACACTTGTTGTTCAAACAAACGGATTCCACGGACTGATTACAGTTACCTTAGATTTCTCAAGTGATTTTTCAGGTGTAACGTATTATAATGTTGTTTCTCACGAGACTTATTATGAAGAACACAATTACACTGGCGGTGCAGTCCCTGCTGTTGAAAATTACTACATGAACGGATTTATTGCTGGAAATATTAACTTGGATGCCGTAGCCGGAGCATCTTACGGAACCTCCCCTGCAATGCAGGGCTTGGTAGAACTATTGACGCTGTTCCAAGATGCACAGACGGGAGGGAATTAATATGAGCAAAGGATTTGTTTCAGGAATGGTGTTGCTCACGTTAGGACTAGTCTGTGGACTATTACTTGCGACCATCAATTCCTTTACCGCACCAAAGATATTAGAAACTGAAAACAAAGTGAAATACGATGCCATTGCCGAATTCTATAATCTTGCCGATTACACAATCGAAGAAGTAAAAGTTGAAGGAAGCTTAGTTGATACACTTTACTTATTAACGAACAATACGACTTCATCTCTTGACTCAATCGTTTATTCCGTAAAACAATACGGATACCAATCCGATATCAAGATGCTGATAGCGATTAATGGAGACTACACTGTTCGTGGATACAAAGTCGTTGAACAGGCAGAAACACCCGGATATGGATCGAAATCTGTCGGTTATGATTTTGGAATGGATGGACAGAGCATCACAAACATCGATGCATTTGACGCAATCGCTGGAGCAACTTATTCTTCAAACGCAGTCAAAGCTTGTTTTGAAGCCGTGTTTGCGAGAGTCGCTACTGATTTTGGAGGTGGCAACTAATGAACCAAAAAGAAAACTTCTTTAAAGGTGTATTAAAAGAAAATCCTTTATTTGTATCTGTTCTTGGTATGTGCCCTTCCCTTGCAGTTACTACAACGTTGGAAAATGCAATTGGAATGAGCGTAGCTGTATTCTTTGTACTAGTTCTTTCGAACTTCCTCGTTTCACTTTTAATGTCATCGAAAAAAATAGCCGAACTTGTAAAACCTGTTCGTATTCCTGTTTATATCGTTATTATCGCTACACTCGTTACCATCGTTGAAATGGTTACGCATGCCTTTGTTTATAATCTTTATGTCAGTCTAGGCGTCTTTATTCCATTAATCGTTGTTAACTGCATCATATTAGGCCGTGCAGAAGCATTTGCCAGCAACCACAAACCAATCGATGCCGTCGTAGACGGAATGGGTATGGCAGCTGGTTATGGACTTGCGCTGATCTTAATCAGTTTAGTGAGAGAAATTTTGGGAAGTGGAACGATTACGGTTTGGGGAAGCCTTCAAGTCAATCTAATGCCAGTATTTGACTTCTTGAAGATTCAACCGCTTGATATGTTCACAAAACCTGTTGGTGCATTCATGACTTTTGGATTCCTTCTTGCCATCATCTTGGCGATTGGAAACAAAAGGCAAGCCAAACTTGAGAAAGGAAGTGCTAAATAATGTCTAATCTCATTTCTTTGGCTTTCGCAGCCTTTATTGTTGAAAATATTATATTAACTCAATTCTTAGGAATTTGCCCTTTCCTTGGCGTATCTAAAAAAAGAAGTTCTGCAATTGGAATGGGACTTGCAGTTGTCTTTGTCATCATTCTGTCATCATCCATTACTTGGGTTCTTTATCATTATGTTCTCGTCGTATTAGACATTGAATACTTGAGAACCATCGTCTTCATTTTGGTAATCGCCGCTTTGGTCCAGATGGTTGAGACCTTCTTAAAGAAGATCAGTCCATCATTATACAAAGCACTTGGAATCTACTTGCCTTTGATTACAACAAACTGCGCCGTTCTAGGTGTAGCAATCATCAACATCAACAACGGTCATAATTTCATTGAAATGCTTGTTTATTCAACGTTTATTTCACTTGGATTCCTATTTGTCATGTACATCTTCTCGATGATGAGAGAAAAATTAGACCTCGCTCCAGTTCCAAAAGCATTTAAAGGAACACCGATTGCTTTAATCGTAGCTGCTATTCTCGCGATGATTTTTGCTAGATTCGGAGGAATTATCTAATGAATATCTTATTGCCCGCTTTGGTTCTTGCTGGAATTGGATTTGTCCTTGGATTTTTGATTTTCCTTGTTGGAAAATACTTCTATGTAGAAGAAGACAACAGGATTGAAGGAATTGTTGATTTGTTGCCAAAGTATAACTGTGGTGCCTGTGGGTATCCTGGATGCAAAGAGATGGCAATCGGCCTTCTTGCAAAAGAAGCCAAACCAGCTCAATGCAAACCGATGAAAAAGGATGATGCAGATGTTTTACAGAAGCATCTGAATGAACTTTTCGCAGCGAAAACAGAATAATCATGAAAAACACTTTCTCCTTGGAAAGTGTTTTTTTCTTTTAAAAGAAACATGATTTTGGTATAATGTAATAAAGCTCGGGTGATAAAGTGACTCCAATTCAAGTATTAATTTTCATTGCAATCGCAGCAGTGCTTCTGATTTCATTGGCATTGATTCTTTCAGCAAGTTCGAAGGCTAAAAACATGGTCATTATTCACTCTTCACTTGTCAATATATTTGGAGAAAACAGTGTAAGAACAATAAAGGGAAAAACTTATCATTACGAAGTTGAAACCGAATCAAAATTATATCTAATAAAAGTAGCCCAATTCAATCCCAAACACGAACTGATTATCACAAATCAATATTATTGGTGTGTAAACGAAAACATTAAAAACTGGAAACGCTCATCCGCACCTGACTTGATCAGTGGAGTTAGAGATTTTGTAGATTTAAAAATCGATTTAGAAAAACCTGTTGTAAAAGTAAGCTTGATTTACCCCGATTGCCATAACATTACAAGATATTTAAATGAATCGGATGTTGAACTTGTCACGTATAAAAAAAGCGCTTATGGGGTCTTTTTTATTAGATATTCTGAAATTGAATTATTTTTCAAAAACTGAGCAAAAAAGGTTTACAAAATCAGCCTTATCATTTATTATAGTAATGCACGCGCTATTAGCTCAGTTGGTAGAGCAAATGACTCTTAATCATTGGGTCCCCGGTTCGAATCCGTGATGGCGCACCATTT
>CAZNOO010000025.1:0-21870 GCA_964574705.1 uncultured Candidatus Izemoplasmatales bacterium | reverse complement strand
TGTATATGTTATAATTGATATATAGTAATGAAAGTAATTTAGGAGGTAGCATTTTATGAAAAGAATCGTATTACTCTTTGTTATTTCTTTAGTTTCATTCGTCTTGTCGGGATGTAATAACTCAAATACAACAATTAGTATGATGAGTTATGAATTAGACGAGTATGAAGTAAATAATTATTCTGATGCTAGTATGATAATCTTAGACGATTCAATGACTAATATAGGATTGACCCTTGAATTTAATTACTATGGTGATGATGAGGGAACAACCGGAACTTGGTATACAATTTTCATTTATGAAGGTAATGAATGGAATGAATTGTCATATATTATTGATGGTAATGTAGCGTGGAATTTGATTGCTTACATTGTAGAGAAAAATCATGGTAGCCAAATGTCAATTAATTGGGAATGGTTATATGGTGAGTTATCAGCTGGAAGGTACCTAATTTTAAAACAATTCACCAATTATCGAGGCCCAGGTGAGTTAGATAATTATTATCTTGCAAGTGAGTTTACAATAGAGTAACATGACTTTTCCTAACAAAAAGCAGCTGAAAATCAGTCGCAATCAATAAGAAAATAAAGCCCTTTCGAGGGCTTTTGTGTTGCCTTTTTGGAAGATCACAATAGCCCTCTTCCAACACAGAGACATTCAAGGATTAATAATAAAACACAAAACACAATATTGGGTTTATGGTATTTTGTGATATAATGTTTTTGATTAATATATAAGGAGGAAAATATGAAGACAACACTTCGAACTAGATGGAGTCATCCAATCAATTTAGGAATGCTCACACTTTATTTCATCTTAGCGCTTACCTTACACGCAAACAGTCTTCTAAATCCATATTTGATTGCTTTATCAGTTCTATTCATAATTTCTTTAGTTTTCTTTTTTGGAACAAGATTGATAATCACTGATGAATATGTAGAATATCGACATTGGATGTTTAGAAAGAAAAAAGTGCTGATCAAGGATATCGAAGAAGCAATGATTCAAAAAGGCCGAATAAGCAAATATTTAGAAATTTCAACACCGGATATGAGTATCAATATATTACCTTTTTTTTCTGTTACTCTGATTAGTATTCTAAGTTTAATTATGGGAAGGCCCTATAGTTACGAAGAAGCTCAAAACCTGGTAAAACAAGAACTCAAAGGAAAAAAGATTATAGATTTCGCTCTTGTTGGCGTGTTGGTTCTTGTATTTTTGTCAATGTTCTCCTTTAGACTATCTGTTATGAATCAACCTGAAATAATTTCAGTTCGTATAACACCAAATCCTGAATTCCCTCTAGCAACAGAATTGGAGAATGATTATTCATTGTATGTCAGTGATGCCAGAATTTGGAGCAAAGAAGATGCCGCAACCGCTGCTCTATATGCAGTTAAGCCAGAGTTGCGTTTCCGTTCAAAACTTCTATACAATACCTATTTAGTCTACTTTAACGGCAACGATGCGAATCAATTTTATGTAATTTATTACCTTGGATTACCCGGAGACCTTTCCTATGTATTCTTTGTATATCAAGGTGGGTATGACATATACTTTATGGCTTATCAGGGATAACAAAGGGGCGATTATGATGCATATACTAGAAGTTTTCATATATTTATTATCTGTACTGATGATGTGGATATTGATGAGTAAGAAAACAATAAAGAAACAATTTGTGATTGCTTTATTAAGCGTAACAATATTGGTTATCATATTACATCTAGTTATCAATGGCACGAGATGGCAATTATATACGCTCTATCTTGCCGTTCTTATGATCGAAATCATGATTTCCATAAAAACAATTATGAATATCTCTATAAAAAAGCGTATAAGAATAATTACGAACGTCGTCTTTTCAACGTTGATTGTTATTTCATTGATTGCGGCTATCGTATTTCCTATTTATGAAATCCCCACACCAACCGGGGACTATTTAATTGGGACAGAGTCCTTTGTAATTGAAGACGAAACTCGATATGAGCTTTATGGTGATGATTCGACTGAATTCAGAAAGATTAAAATACAAATATGGTATCCCGCAGAATCCGTTGACGGGTACGAGCAAGCACCTTGGCTAGAAGATGGAGCAGTTGTATCCAGAGCATTAAGCAAGGATTTTGGGTTCCCTTCATTTTTTCTAGATCAAACCGCTGACATTATGTCAAATTCATATGTTGGAGCTCCGATTAGCAACGCTTCTGCCAACTACCCAGTCATCATCATATCCCATGGTTGGAGAGGATTTCGTAATGTTCATACAGATTATGCCGAAGAATTGGCGAGTCAAGGATATATCGTAATCGGAATTGATCATACCTACGGATCGGTCGCGACATTTTTTAGTGAAGATGACATTGCTTATATAAATCGAGATGCATTACCACCTAGAGAAACAACCCCTGATTTTTTAGATTATGCGAATCAACTTGTTTACACATATGCTTCAGACATTACAACAACATTAAACTACTTAGAAGAAATTAACGACAGCAGTAACCCATCTAGATTTAGTGAATTACTTGATTTAGAAAAAATAGGATTGCTGGGGCATTCTACCGGTGGGGGAGCTGATGTGGCAATCGCTTTAAATGATGATAGAATAGACGCTGTCATGGGATTGGATGCATGGGTTGAACCCATTGATGAAACAGAAATTAGTAAGGGACTATCGATTCCATCATTGTTTTTAAGAAGTGGAGCATGGGAAACAGGAGATAACAATGCGAATCTTTATTCCTTAATTGAAAACAGTACTGTTCCTTCAAATCTCTATCAAATTGATGGAACAACACACTTTGATTTTGCGATGGATTATATGTATTCTCCTCTAACGAAGTATATTGGCATGTCCGGAACAGTCCAAGAGGAGTACCTTAATTCGATTTTAAAAAGTTTGATTACAGACTTTTTCAATGAAACGTTAAGAAATGATACAAGCAGTGAAATTAATTCCAATGAATGGGAAGAAGTAAGGAATGTAACCCCGTAGATTTACTAGTGTTATTGGTATTATTTTATGCTTGTTTTCTAAAAATAACATCAATTATAGCCCTTTAGGGGGCTTTTTTTGTTTATTAATTTATCATTAAGCATCTATTATTGAAGTGTATATTTTTCCTATTTTTATTAATTAAAAAATACTATATAAAATTTACTTGATATATTATTTATGCTATAATATCAATAATGAAACAATATTATCTATGGAGGTTCTTTTATGAAACGAGTAATTTCTTTGGCCGCGATTCTTGTGTCGTTATCTATCCTTTTTATCGGTTCAATAATAATTGTGATCATGAACAATCAATCAACCTATGGCGGGACAGATTTTTTTGAAAATATTTGTGCGGTGATTATGTTTCTTTCATTTTTTGGTTTTATCGCAACACTTGCCTTGCTTATTAAACAGCAAGGACTGCCGGAATAAGCGCTTATTATTTTTCTTAATTCGTTAAGATGCTTTCAGCCTTAACTGAAGTGACTAAAAATAATAAACTTTGAAAGGGAAACTCAATGAAAAAAAAGATACCTAAATTTCATATATTGTTCTTTTCCGACTACACCTTGATGGGAAGTCTTTTTGGTGCGGTAATGTTCTCCATTGTGGGCTCTGTTAGTGTTTTTGGAGAAAATTCCATTTTAGAAGTGGGAATTGCTTTCTATGTGATTTCTATCCTATTTGCTTTTGTTTTTATAAGGAGATTCCGTAGACTAAGAAATCTATTTCTATTCGGTGTGCCCGTAAAGGCAACAGTAACAAAAATAAGTGTTTTGTCAATGAGGCGTTCTGTTTGTCATTGCAGAGTTCATTACTCTTTTTCACTGAATGGCGAAGAATACAAATCGCATTCTAGCTTGTCAATTTCTCATAAAGAGGTATCCTCTTACAAAAACAGGAAAATCACTGTGTTAGTTCATCCTAACAATCCTTATTTCTCAATCAACCAGGATTCACTTGATCAAACGGTCTTCTTGTTTGGCTTTATTAAAGCGATATTCACTCCACTAAAAAGAGATTCATTGAAATCAAATTCAAAGAACGATTCAGACTCTCAAGCGGATATAGACTGATTTCAAAACACAAAGAAGATATTTATTTGCGATCACAATTTATATTTTACAAATATGTCAGTGTTTATAATCCATTTTGGAGGAAAGACAAATGAAAAGATATTTGGTTATTACGCTTCTGATGATTACGCCGTTCTTAATTAGTTGTGGGTATGTCGCGCCACTCGAAAACCCAGAACCAGAATTGTTTAGTGTATTTCATGAAGGAGACGACTTTACAATCCTTATGAGAACTGAGATAGATCCAGATACATTATATGTTTCAATGGGATATGGAATAAAGAGTCCTAAAGGATATGCTTGTATTACAGGAGCTTATGAAATGGTCAATTATATGGTATTGTATAATGATAAATACTATGACATTGTAAGTGGAGCAGAGTTTAATATTTATTCTGCATTTGAATTATCTGATTGGGGAATCAGTGTGAGCTGTACCATTGAAGATTAACAAAATATGAAATGTTCATTAACTGAATTTGAGAATTTAATTAAAGGAGAATCCCATGTCTAAGACCTACGTTTACAGAAAAATGATACACAATATGTACATTGTAACAATCGTTCTTTTAGTCATCTGTTCATTGCTTTATATTTTCAGTGCTATATTTTCGCTTGAAGCCATGATTGCTGAGACGCCATTGATGGCAATTGTGATATTTGACTTTTTCCTTTATCGCAGGCTGTCTTCGACTAAAATCACACTTACTGAAGACGGCGTTAGTTACACAAATGTAGCAATTTCTAGACAAATTCGTTATGACGAGATTTCTAAGGTTGATTCAAAAAGTGTAAATTATATGGGTGGTTGGTTAAAAATCATCCCCATAGAAGGAAAACCAATACGTGTGACAGTTACTCTTCAAAATGTGGGCGAATTTATCGTTGAACTTAAAAACCAGATGGATGAACACGGCTTAAATGACCGATACGATGAAGATAAGTTGTTTAGTTTTTACAAGACTTCAGTTTATGCAGACCAATCCTGGACTCGTGCAAAAAAACTCTTTGTCATTCTTCTGATTGGGACAATGATACAGATGTTCGCTCTTTCATTCTACATTGTTACTTTTGATGGTAACCCGCTCCTAGGGCTCGACATGCTTTTGCTCGTTATTGGAATTGTGCCTTACCTCATTATTGAGTTTGGAATATACGCGAAAGAAATTAAACATCAAGAAAGAAGACCTGATTGGAGCCTAGATTCTCCTGACCCAATCCTTGAACAAAAGCATATTCGATTTGCAATGATTTTTTATATTGCCTGTGTTATCGCAGCAATTGTATTGCCCTTATTGTTGTTATAAAAAATCCTTTCAGCAATTCAGATATTCTACATGAAAATACGAATCAATATACGAGGAAAATAATGAAAAAAAAATCAGTTGATGCAAAGCTCGTTAAAAGTCTACGAAGTTATTTCAAAGAAAGGTTGTTTTCCCCTATTTTTTATACTATTATTTTCTCTTTGGTCATTATAGGGGAAAGTACCGACCCCGACGTTTCTCTTTGGGGAAAGGTTCTAGTAATAGGGATATCAGTTCTGGTAGTTTCCATTTTTTGGTTTTTCTATTTTCGTGGAAAACGAATTGAGAAAGAATTGAAACCAGAGATTGATAAGCTTGAAGTCATACTTGCAAAAGACGAGGAAGAGTCCATTGACTCCACATCCAATGACGACCTTCTAGACGTAGAAGAGGATGATCATTTTACCGAAGAACAAATCGTGAAAATCCAAAATCAATCCAAATTATTTTTTCGGGGTCAAATTTACCTCATTATTACTGGCGCGGTATTTTCGATTGTGTTATCGCTTCGAGAAATTCTTCAGTTCTCTTTATGGCTATCGATCATGGCGTTTTCCTTGATAGGATGTAATTTTATAGTCGCAAGCTATTTGAGTGTAAAAGCATACGTGAAACTTCGCAAAACAGTCAATAGTGCTTCGAAAGAGTAAGGTGTAAAGATCTATATTTCTTTTAAAATGTAAAATATGATTGAATCAAAACGAGAACCCTAAATTTAATAAAGAAAAAAACTGATTGAAGGCATAACTCAATCAGTTTTTTATATATTCTTATTTCTAAGTTTGTGTTTCTAAAAATTAGTCGTCATATCCTTCAGATTCTTCATACTCAAAGCCATCTTCGTGTTCATCTTCATGATTCACTGAATCGTGATCGCTGTCTTCATGTTCGCTTTCATCGTCTGAATCGTCATCAGAATCGTCATCAGAATCATCGTCAGCGTCATCATCGTATTGATTGTTTTGAGTCGTTGTAGTATCAGTAGTAACAGTGATTGTATTGTATCCTTCAAGAGAACCTACGACCGTCAACGATGACAATAATGATGCACTATGAGGACTGGATGCGAATACTGCAGTTGCGTCGGTACCACCGAGTTGCATACCCTGATGTTGACCGTTTGAGAATACGTTTGTCACATCATAGATTACACCATTGACTGCGATGTAAGCTGTTGTTCCATTTGCACCTGTATAAAGGGACAATTCATCGAGTGTAAATACAGGAAGTGTACTCTCGGAAGTTGTAACAGGGGGAGTGGTTGTTGAGGTGTCAGCCGGAGTGGTTGGAATGGTAACATATCCTTCCATTGTTCCAACAATGGTCAAAGTTGCGAGAAGTGATTCACTGTGAGGACTTGATGCGAATATAATTGTCGCATCCGTTCCGCCCAATTTCATTCCTTGATGCGTACCATTGACAAACACGCTTGTAACGTCATAGACAATACCATTGACTGCGATGTATGCCGTTGAGCCATTTTCTCCAGTGTATACAGATAGTTCAGCGTTTGTAAAAATTGGTAGTGTATCCTGAGTAGTACTGAGCGATAGATTTGTTGGTGCAGGATTTGGATCATATGTTCCAACAACTGGTAATGTCAATAATAGTGATGCGCTATGAGGGCTCGATGCAAATACTGCCGTAGCGTCCGTTCCACCTAATTGCATTCCTTGATGTGTACCGTTGACGAATACTTTTGTTACGTCATATACAACACCGTTAACCGCAATGTATGCAGTAGATCCATTTGCGCCAGTGTATTGTGATAAATCATCTAATGTAAATACCGTTGAAGTGACTCCACTTTGATTATTTAGTGGGTTTGCTGCAGAGACGTCACAACCTACAAGTAGAAAACCAAAAACCAACATCAAACTTAAGTATAATAATTTTTTCATAATTTCAGCTCCTTATATGTAACTTATGCACCCATTTTATGATAAGTTTATTAAAACAACATTAAAATCAGAAAATAATTGCATTTTAATCTAATTTTAATGAAACCTGCTATATTATATATTATGAGGTGGTAATGTGAAATTACTCATTGTTGAAGATCAAAACGAATTGAGAGGCATTTTAAAGAAGCGACTGAATGAAGCGGGGTATGTCATAGACGATGCCGCAGACGGAGAGACTGCTCTCGATTTTATCAATTATACCGAATATGATGCAATCATTCTCGATATTATGATTCCAAAAATCAACGGACTTGAAATCTTAAAACAACTACGTAACAAAAAGAATGGAACACCTGTCTTGTTGCTAACGGCGAAAGATTCAATTCAAGACCGTGTAAAAGGTTTGGATTTAGGCGCAGACGATTATTTAGTAAAACCTTTTGCGTTCGAAGAATTGCTTGCGAGAATTCGCTCTCTTTTGCGTCGCCGCGAAGCAGAGATATTTAGTATATTAAAACTTGCAGACTTAACCCTCAATCGAACTTTAAAATTGGTTGAACGCGCAGGAAAGACCATTAAATTATCCAAGAAGGAATATACGCTACTAGAATACCTTCTTCTTAATAAGGATATCGTTGTTTCAAGAGAGCGGTTGGAAAGCATCAGTTCAAATTATGACAATGAAGGATATTCGAATGTCATTGATGTATATATCAGATTTTTAAGAAAAAAAATAGATGATGATTTTTCACAAAAATTAATTCATACAGTTCGCGGGTTTGGATATGTGATGAGGATCGAAGAATGAAAAAATGGTCGATCAAGAAGAAAATCATCATATTGTACACATTTCTCTTTGCACTATTGATAGGAATTGCTTTTTATTTTCTTAAAACCGCTTCATCTCAAATTATTAATGATCAGACGAACAGGGTTGTGATCAACTCAACAGTTGAAGTCGCCGGAACTTTAAAAATTGAAGATGACGGAATCTACCTTGAAGGCAATGACGATGAAGAAGTTTTCCATTTCTATCATGATGGCGTATTGTTTTTAGTTTATCAGTCCAATCAAGTTGCATATGGGACAACACCTGCGAACTTTAATGCAGATGATCCCATTGAACTGAATACCATTCAGAACCAAGAGTATAATGGCGTTTCGTGGCTTGTTTATGATGTTGCTTTAGATGATGGATATGTACTACGAGGAATCTATGACATTGATATTATGGCAAGCTCTGTACAAAGAATAATTCTAATTGCAGGAATCTTTTCTCCAATCCTTATCATTTTCGCGGCGGTCGGTGGATACATCATCATTAAGAGATCTTTCAAACCAATTCGAGAAATCTATCAAACAGCCGCAAGTATCAAAGATGAAGAAGACTATTCTAAAAGAATCCCGACGAGTTTTTCCAAAGATGAAGTGAATGAACTCGCGTTAATGGTCAACCAGATGCTCGACCGGGTTGAACAAAGCATTAATCGAGAAAAACAGTTTTCTTCGAATGTTTCCCATGAATTAAGAACACCACTGACTGTCATGAAAGCTCAGGCAGAATATATGTTAGTCCGGGCAAAAGACAAGACTTCGAAAGAAGAAATCAATACCATTATGGCCCAAGTGTCTTTCATGGAAAATATAGTGACTCAATTATTAGAGATTACTCGGACGAGACAACTCCCCGAAAGTGAAATGGAATCAATCGATTTATATGAATTGATTAAACTGACTGGAGATTCATTTGCGCAAGAATTGAAAGAGAAGAACATTACCTTTATGATTAATCAACCCTCCTATCAGACGATGGTTCGTTGTAATCAAACCATGATGATTCGTGTGTTTTCTAATTTGATTGTCAATGCAATCAAATACAACAAAGAACACGGAACGATTTCGATTGGGTTTAAAAAAGAAGGCAATAAACTCATTACTTCAATATCCGATACTGGAATTGGTATTGCAAAAGAAAATCTAGATAAAATCTTTGATCCATTTTACCGAGAAAACGAATCTCGAACTCAAGATAATTTTAGTTTAGGACTTGGTTTAGCTTTGGTAAAGGAAGTTATTCGAATTCATAATGGAGAGATTCTAGTGCAAAGCGAAGAATCTGTTGGCACAACCTTTACGATCTACTTGCCATTATCTGCTTAAAAGAAAATTAGAGAGAATTTCATTAAGAAAACATTCAAACACAATTAAGCCCTCGTTTGGGCTTTTTTTGTTGATATTGATGAATTGAATCCATTTCCATATTTACTATCCACCGTATTTGTCTATATGGTATAATAAATTTATCATCTTGAATAAGGAGTATCTATGAAAATTACTATACTGCCTATCGTATCCAAACTACATGATAATGTCAGAATCAACGAAGAAACTAAAAAGTTGATTGATGAAATTAAAGAACTAGGTAATCATGATGTTGTATACGCAACCATTTCCAATTTCTATGATTCAGATTTGTCTTTGATACTAGTACAAAGCGGAGGCTCAGAAGGCTTGTTTTTAGAAATGGAAAAAGATTTAACAGCCCCTTATTATTTACTCACTTACGGATCAAATAATTCATTAGCCGCAAGCATGGAAATTTTATCCTATCTAAAAAATAAAGGTGAGGAAGCGGAGATTCTTCACGGGTCTGCTGAGTATATTGTCAAGCGACTCACCGAACTGAAGGGAAAAGTCGTCAAAGAACTAGAAAATCTTGGTGTCATTGGTTCACCAAGCGATTGGCTCATCGCTTCAAACGTCGACTATAGTGACTGCCGGAAAAGGCTCAATGTAAATTTAATCGATATTGAGATTGATGAACTTATTGAAACATACAATATGATGAATGTTGAAGACTATGAGAAGGATGTTGTTCTAGATTTCGACTCTTTAGCCGTAAAAGATGCAATGCGCGTGAGCAAGGCTTTGAACAGCCTTGTAAGAAAGTACAATTTAAGCGGTTTGACCATTCGTTGTTTTGATTTGCTTGGAAAGATACACACGACAGGTTGTTTGGGATTATCTTTATTAAACCGCGATCAAATTGTCGGAACTTGTGAGGGAGATATCCCCGCCATGCTTTCAATGCATTTATTAAAAAAAATCACAGGTCAACCCGGATTTCAAGCCAATCCATCCAGAATTGATTCGGATAAAAATGAAATTGTATTTGCACACTGCACATTGCCTATCGATATGGCTGAGAGCTACAAGGCAATGACTCATTTTGAGTCAGGCATCGGAGTGGGTATTCGAGGAAAAATGAAAAAAGCCGATGTGACCTTATTCAAGATAAGCAATAACCTAAAAGATTATTATGTATCAGAAGGAATTCTCATTGATAATCTGGAAGAGGAGAATCTTTGTAGAACTCAAATCGTCATTAAACTCAAAGATGTCAAATACTTTTTGACATCTCCTTACGGAAACCATCACCTAATCGTATATGGAAAATTCAAAGACCAAATAACGAAATATATGAGCAATTTGTCATAAACAAAGTCATCAATATACGCTACCTATCAAACGTAGATAGGATTACATTAAAATCTAAGTTATAATGAGCTTATACGAAAGGGGATTTTATCTATGCGAATTAATGAATTAATAAAAGCGAAAAGAAAAGAGAAAAATCTGACTCAGCAAGAACTTGCGGACAAGCTGTATTTAAGTTCCAAAACAATTTCAAAGTGGGAGACGGGAAGAGGGCTTCCTGAACTTGCGATGATTCCTGCTTTGTCAAGTGCACTAGACATTCAAGCACAAGAGTTAATGAATTCAATTCAAGACACCACTGCTCCTGTAGAAAAAATAAAAGATATTGGATTAAATAATGCAATTTTGATCTCATCTGCAGTGTTTGCACTGGGAGTATTATCAATGGCTTTTTCAGTCGTTGCGATACCCTTCTTAGTATTCGGATTGATGTTGATGGTCACTGCAATTGTCACTTATTTTGTGATGGAGAATCTAAGATCAATCAAGATTGGATTTCAAAGAAACGATACGATTAATAAATACAGAAAAAAGATTTATCTAACCTGGTATGGCCTAATAATGCTACTGCCATTGTATCTTATACTGCAAGCAATCTTTACGCCCGGGGCCGTCGTTCTTGTGATTGTTCCCATCATAATAATTCCGACATTGCTTTTTATTCTCGCATATACTTTATTTATTAAAAAATAGAGTGAGATTTCACAGATTTATTTATTAGCATTGATTCTTAAAGCCCTTTACTAAAGGGCTTTTTAAATTATTTGTGAATTAGCATATGTATTTTTTTATTCAATTTTGTTATAATGACTTTAGTGTGTGCCCGCGTTGATTGTTGGAATGGTTTATATGAGGGGGAATGTAATATGAAGATTAATAGAGTAATGTTATTTGTAATGTATTTTTACCTCACCGCCGTCAGTTTTTTAATATATAGAATTATCATTATCGTCGGGTCTGTTGATGACCTGTCTGATTATTTTGATGACTTATTGTTTGACATATCAGCTGCGTTGTCGATTTTACTCGCTATTGTGATAGTTATCTTGTTAATCTTCAGTGTTTTTCAAAGCATTAAACTGTTTCATAAAAACGAGACTGAAGAACTCAGAAAACAAATGAAGCGTATCAAATTCTCAATGATTCCTTTTTATGTCATAAACTTTGGCGTTTTTACATTTTTCTTTATGCTGCTCTTTGCAGCGTCTAGAGGAATTATTATCTTTACACCTTTTATGATTCCGTTTCTTCTTCAAATCGGATTTACTTATCTTACAGTTGTTGGTACTTCCTCATATGGAATGCTTTTTGCATATTCCAATTACAAAAATAATCTTACTAAATTAGATAAGTCGATTTTGCTTGTCATTTTGCAGCTCCTCTTCGTCTTAGATATTGTTGCTACCATTATTTTGTTAAAAGATAAAGAATTGAATCATATTATTAGTGAGAAAGAGGGATCGTAATGGAAGAGTTAACAATTAAATTACAATATACCAAAGAAGATTTAAGAAAGTATCAGTTTTTTACCTATTTTAAGAAATCAAGAGCTAGGCTACTGATTTTCATTTTAGCAGCAATTATAGGCGTTTTTGCGCTAGTTGTTTCCTTTGCGACTGAATATAGTTCAACGCTTGTATTTCTTGGATCCTTTCTTATTTTGTTCCCGGGTATCATTGCACTTTCACTCATTGTTCAAAGCGACATGCAATTCAAGTCTATGAAGATGTATGGGTATGAGAATGTGATTACTTTTTATGAAGACCATATCTATAACACAACAACGGACTCTACCCAAAAGATCTACTGGGACAAAGTATATGAAGTAATCTGGACAAAGAAAGAACTCGTCATCTACTTAGGGAGAAACATCGGCATCTATTTAGTTCGTTCAAAATATGACCCTGAAATGTTGTATAAAATTGAAGAATTAATGAAAAAGAGCATGCCGCTTAACAAGTTCAAATTAAGATAGTTATTTGACTTCTGTATGATATTTATCAAGTCTCCTGGAGGTGATCTCTTGGAACATGAATTTAATGAAAAGATGCGACTTATCAAAGAACGGGTCATCGATAAAGAGTTTCTTAACAATAAATTAGTTCTCGTTAACCAAAAGTTGGAAGAGAAAAATGCTGAATTAAAAGAACTCTCAAAAAAGTTGGAAAAAGAGCGAAGGAACGTTGAAAATTTAAAACGGTTTTCGCTATCCAATATTATTGCGACCATCGCAAATAATAAGCCAGAGAAATTGATGAGAGAAGAAACCGAGTTATTCAAGGTTCAAAAAGTGTTCAATCGATTGGCCGATGAACTTAAGGATATCGAGAAAGAGAAGAAAGATATCATTAGTGGTCAAAATAAGATTCTCGCATTGGAAAGAGAATACCGCAATCTACAGACTGAAAAGAAATTGTGGATTCTGAGCCTCAATACTGAAGTATCAAAAACATTAAAGTCAAATTTGGATTTAGTTGAGAAAATCGAAGAATCGTTGTCTTGGATTGAAAGAGCAATCAAAATTGGAAATTTGACTTTTACTTCAACGACATCAGCCATGCAAGAATTGATTTCTGCTTCAACAATCAACCAACATCATTTTCATGAACCACTATTATTGTTCGGCGAATTTTCTTCTCCCGAAGACGAGAAATCAAATTCAAAATCCGCATTTGCTGCAGAAGCTTATTTTGGAAACTTTAAAAGTGTTATTCAATCAGTAACCACGGATTTGAAACAACTGATTCCAAAACTGGAATCGCCCACGACATCTTTTGATTTATTAACGGATACATCGCTTATCGATACCCTTTATAAAACACAATTTGTCGCAGATGCAGATGTTCTTCAGCACATACGAAATTCTGTTGACTCGTTACTTGAAGAATTAAAGCTTGCTTTTTCTGAACTTAAACTGCAGAAGGATCATCTAGAGAAAATGAACGAAATATTAATCCTTAATTCTTAATAAAGCACTAATATATAGATGAGTAATTAAATTATAAAACCAAGGAGAAAACGATGGCTACTTTAAAGAAACTCGCTCAAGACCTAAACTTTGATTTTAACAAAACTCACGCGAATGGGAAATATAATGGATATGATGTAGCGTTGGAACAATCCATCACAAATCCAATGTTATTTTCATTTCAAGTCGAATTACTAGATGCTCAACAATATAATCAATTTGTTGCGTTTATAAATTCGAATAAGAAGCAACTACGGATGAATCAGTACAAAATCAGAGATCATATGATATCTATTTCCTGGTTCGGACAATTCTCCCCGATGAACAAGAAAATTGCAATCGATTTCCTGGATTTGGTAACAGGAGAACTTAGAAGATTATCAATCAATCCAAATGAAACTTGTGTTCTTTGCGGGAACAAGGATAATCTAGTTGAAATCAAGATGAATGGAATCAAGATGAAAGCTCATCAAGATTGCAAGGATGCTGAAATTCTAAAGATGAAGGATACTGATAGTAACGAACCTGTTCAGGAAAAGCATCTATTTAACGGAATCATTGGAGCAATCATTGGTGCTATGCTAGGATCTATTCCTTGGATTTTATTGGAAATATTTACAGGTTTTTACGCTGCTGTTCTTGGCATACTAATTGGATATATGGCTTTTTTTCTATATAAATCTTTTGGCGGCCCGATTACCAAGAATACGAAATTCATCATTCTTGGCGCAACACTCTTCGGAGTTCTATTTACCAATATTGTCCTCGCTTCATATGTCATCGTCATATCCGACGGCTCACTTATGTTCGCAAATTACGTTATCTGTTATACGGATCCAGAGATTTCATCGTTGTTATTTACGGATTTGTTAATTGGACTTGCGATGAGTGCATTTGCACTCCCCGCTATTTTTAAAAAAGTGGTTTCTTCTGAAAAGCCAAGTTTGCGAATTGAATAAATTTCCTAAAGGAGCCTAATCGCTCCTTTTTCTTTTTCAAGAATATACACTCAACATGCGTAATATTCAAGAAAAAAGGATGTGTTACAATGAAAAAAGCAATTCTATTGATCCTGATGGGTCTCATCTCAATTAGTATGTTCCAACAACAGATATTGTCGGAATCTTGGGATTATCTGCCAGGAGGAGACAATTACCTAAATGCGGATAATTTTGTTATAGATTCGGGATATATCGTAACCGAGCACCCCTTTATCTTCATCCCAAACCAGGATTATATTTTCACAGTACACGATGATTATTATCACTTGTTTGGACCTCATGAAATGTTAATTGAAATTTCTTTTTATGACAATGATGACTTGATAACAACCCAAGAAATAATATATCAAGATTTTGAATTCAATACAGATAATACGACTTTAAGTTTTCAACTTCATTCTCCTCTCAACGCAAACAAGCTAGGACTTAGAATTTTAGACTTGGATCCTTACTATAGCGAGTTTGGTTTTTCTCAGATGATTCTAGAGGAAGGAACTACGTTTGATGGGTTCGAGGATTTCATCTATGGAACCATTGTGGATACGACTTCACCCGAATTTCTGAATGTGAACACGGTGTATTCTTATGTCCAGTCACCAATTACGGTTTCAGAGATTCAAGCTTCCCTTTCTGCGATTGATGCAATCGACGGAGATGTCTCTTCAAGGATTTCGATTCTGTCAGATGATTACTCAGCAAACATGGACACTTTAGGAACATACTCAATCATATTTGAAGTCACTGATTTATCTGGAAACGCCGGACAAGCAGAAATTCATGTCGAAGTCATTGACGTATTGAAACCTGAGTTTTCAGAAATGGACGCTATTTTGGTCCCTTATGGAAACGTATATTCGGTCTCTGACATTCTAGCCTTGCTTCATGCGAGCGATAATTACGACGGAGACATTTCAGGACTAATCACTTTGGTTGAAGATAACTACTCATCAAGTAATATGATTGTTGGAGACTACACCATGACTTTTTCAGTAAGTGACTCAAGTGGGAATGTTGCCTTACAGACCATCGATATCTGTGTTGTCGATGAGGAGGCTCCAATTATTACGGGAGAGACTTCTATTGTAGTTGGATATGACGAGACCATTACCATAGCGGAAATTTTAATGAATTTCACAGCCACAGACAATTATGATTCCTCGCTCGAATTTATTACAGAAAGTGATAATTATACAGCCAACAGATATATTATAGGAAGCTACCAAATTGAGTTTTCTGTCACGGACTCTTCACTAAACACTTCATATGTAATCGTCAATATAGAAGTTGTAGATGAAATTGGACCCATCCTCTATTTTGATTCAAGTATCATCCAAACATATGCAGACACGGTTTTGGCATTGGAAGACTTTCTTCATTTATTGACAATTACGAAAGAAATTTCGACTTTAGATTCTTTAAGTGTGAAAGTTCTTTATGACTCTTATACCAGCCATGCATCAGTTCCGGGGGTATACCATTTAAAGTTGTTGATAGGATATTCTGAGGATGATACCTTTGAAAAAGATTTTCAAATCATTGTTAAAGATATAACAGATCACATATATGATCCGGATTTGGAAGAGATTTCATTTCTTGAAAAATATAGAAATTACATCTTGTTTGGGGCTTTGGGATTCGTTACTATCACAACGAATGTCGTATGGTTTGTCATCTTGAAAAGAAGGTAAAGCGTTTACCTTCTTATTTTAGTTTATAATGAACAACCCTAGTGATATAATAGGTTTGTTAAATAACCGAAGTTGCAGTTGGATTCATGAGGATTAAAGAAACTTTTGGCGACAGACTATATTTTGATGCGGAGCGCCAGCAATAACACTGAATCCTTAACGACTTAATCGGTTGTGAACAAATATTACATCATGAAAGGTACAGATTATTATGAAAAAAATCTTTTTGATTAATGCTTTACTTGTTTTATCCTTTTTGCTCATCGGATGTCAAAAAGAAACTGAAATTTATAGTGTCATCGTTCCCAATGGCGGCCCCGCAATCGCTCAAATGTATATGCAAAATCAACCTGATAAATACAGTGTTGACATTGTAAACGGACCTGATCCATTACTAGCGGCTTTTAGTTCGAAAAGTCATGACTTCATTTTAGCCGGAACCAATATGGGAGCTATTATGTATGCCTCTTCACAAGATTATATTTTTATTGCTTCGTTCACTTACGGGAATCTATATCTTGTAAGCGATTCTGAAGAAACATTCGACATTGCCAGTCTTGAAGGCAAAGATATTGTTGTATTCGGACAATATTCAACACCCGAAATCGTGTTGAATTACGTTTTGGAACAAAATAACATCAATTGTACATTTACATACGTTGATTCTGTCGCAACTGCTGTTTCACTTTGGGTCAGCGATCATTCTAAAATTGTATTAACTGCAGAGCCATCCTTAAGTGTATTGCTCGGAGTGAATCCTAATCTAGATGTCATTGATTTACAAGATGAGTATGCATCAGTTTCGGGGAATTCGTCCTATCCACAAGCCGGAGCCTTTGCAAAATCTACATTATCAAAAGAGGCAATCAATCAATTTTTGACAGATCTTGAAGCCTCTGTTGACAGTGTCAACACGAATTCTACTGAAGCAGCTACTTTAGGTGTTCAACTTGAATTTGGATTCTCATATGATGTTATCTTGTCATCGATTCCAACAAGTCATCTTGTGTATGTGAGCGCACAGGACATCAAGGCAGAACTAGAAACTTATTTTTCTTTATTATATAGTGTGAACCCCGCTCTCGTCGGAGGAGCTTTGCCTGACGATAATTTCTATTACGACCCAAGTAGGTGATTGATTTGAGGAAAGCCGGAATCACGATTCTGTCTATATTTACGATTTTTTTAGTATGGGTTATCGGATATGCGGTTGTTTCAAATCCTTTGCTTTTACCGAGCCCGCTGGAAGTACTGAAAGCCTTTTTCGAATTGTTTTTAACTTGGAAATCGCTTTTGGTTATGTTAATGACTTTATTAAGATTGCTAGTTGCGTTATTCTTTGCATTTTTGCTAGGAGTCATTCTTGGAATCTGGTCTGGATTCAAGAAAAACGTAGCGACGTTTTTACATCCAATCGTAACGATTTTTAGAACAATCCCTGTAATATCAATTATCGTCATCCTATTGATTTGGTTTGGATTTACATTGACGCCTTACGTCATTACATTTTTAATGATTTTTCCAATCATCTATCAAGCAGTTTATGAGGGAATCATTAACATTGATTCGGAAATGGTAGATGTCTACAAATTGGAAGACAATCGTTTACTTACAGGGCTGAAGTATTGTTATCTCCCATTAATTAACAGTCAGATAAAAACTGCATTGCTACAATCTGCAGGACTTGGAATTAAGGTTCTTGTCATGGCGGAATATTTATCTCAGACGAAAAAGTCGATTGGAAACTCTTTATATCTTGCAAAAGTAATGCTGGAATATGATCAGGTTTTCGCTTGGACGATTCTTTTGATTTTGATGGCAATCGGTCTTTCAATCCTAATTGAGAGATACTCACTTCGTCATTCGACTCAACCTGTTCAAAATTCAAAAGTAAAATCAAATGAGAGATTGACAAATTAGTAATTCTTGAGTATCATATACTCGACATAAGGGAGTAGCTGGCGCATTTTTTGCGTGATTAAATCAACAAGCATGGCGGACCCCGCCTGGTTTAATTGTTAGCAGCAAGACTTATGCACCGTTTTGTGCATAAGTCTTTATTTTTTTTAGGAGGATCCAATGGAAAACTATCAAAAAACCACTGAAGCGATTTTAAACGAACAACACGTTGAACTAAAAAAAGGGCTGTCTTCTGTCGAGGCTCTGGCGAGACAGGAAAAGTTCGGAAGAAACGAGTTAAGAGAAAAAAAGAAGAAAACCTTCTTTCAGATGTTCCTTGAACAATTCAAGGATTTTCTAGTCATTATTTTGTTGATTGCAGCAGCCATTTCGATTATCACCGGTATTTTAACCGATGAAGGTATGGTTGATGGAATCGTTATTTTGGCAATTGTCATCTTGAATTCGATTCTTGGGGTTACCCAGGAACAGAAAGCGAGCAACGCTCTCGCTGCGTTGAAAAAGATGAGTTCGCCTCATGCGAAAGTATTAAGAGATGGGATCATCAAAGAAGTTCCGTCCGCGGAATTAACGCTCGGAGATATTGTCTATCTCGAAACCGGAGATTACGTAGCAGCTGATATTCGTCTTTTGGAAAGCACTAATTTGAAACTGGACGAATCTGCCTTGACTGGTGAATCCAATCCGGTTGAAAAAGACGCAAAACTTGTATATGAAGTAGACCGCTTACTAGCGGAAAGATATAATCTCGCATACATGTCCACTTTAGTTTCTTACGGAAAAGCCATTGGTATTGTTACCGAAATCGGGATGTCTACCGAAATTGGTAAGATAGCGACTTTACTTGATTCCGTAGAAGAAGGCAAAACCCCGCTTCAAAAAACCATCGATGCTTTTGCAAAAGTTCTAGGATTTATCTGCATCGGTGTATCGGTTGTCGTATTTGGACTCGGAGTTTTGCAAGGAAACAATGTCTTTGAAATATTCATGACAGCCATTGCTCTTGCAGTTGCCGCAATTCCAGAAGGATTAACTGCAGTAATCACCGTTGTACTTGCACTTGGAATGCAAAGAATGGTCAAACGCCATGCTATCATTAAAAACTTATCAACAGTTGAAACTTTGGGTCAAGCTACAGTTATTTGTTCTGATAAAACAGGAACGTTGACTCAAAACGAAATGACAGTTAGAAAAGTATATGACCTTACAAACGATTATGATGTTACAGGTTCGGGATATGATCCGAACGGTCAAATATTGTTAGTGGATAAAGTTGCGGATAAAACAAGTAATCTTGAAATGATTTATAAAGTATGCTTACTCTGTAATGATGCGATTATGGAAGATCAAAAAGTATTGGGAGATCCAACTGAAGGGGCTTTGCTTGTATTGGCTCAAAAAGGTGGATACGTACTTGATGGGAAAGCAGATCTTTATCCTCAAGTGAATGAGTACTCCTTTGATTCAACCAGAAAAATGATGACTTCAATCAATCAGGTTGATTCTGAATACCTTGTTTTGACAAAAGGGGCGACAGATCAGTTAATCAAACAGTGTAATCGAATTCAAATCGGAGAAGAAATCCGAAATCTGACTAAAAAAGACATCAAGATGATTCTTGAAAAAAATGATGAATATTCAGCTCAAGCTTATAGAGTACTCGGATATGCATATCAAAAAACGACAACTCCTGAGTCTATGGACTTGGAAAACGACTTGATTTTTGTCGGTATGACTGCAATGATTGACCCACCAAGACCAGAAGCGAGAGAATCGATTGAAGCATGTCACCATGCAGGTATCCGCGTTATGATGATTACCGGAGACCACTTGATGACTGCAAAGGCAATTGCTTCCGAATTAGGAATTCTAAAACCTGGACATCTTGCTTTGTCCGGAGAAGATACATTAAAAATGACCGATGAAGAATTTGAAGAAGCAATCATGAATTGTGACGTCTTCGCAAGATCGACTCCAAAGGATAAAATTCGAATTGTAGAAGTGTTGCAAAAACACGGCGAAATCGTTGCGATGACCGGAGACGGCGTCAATGATTCACCTGCTTTGAAACAAGCAGACATTGGTGTTGCAATGGGGATTACAGGTACGGAAGTGTCCAAAGAAGCAAGTAACATGATTCTAACCGACGATAACTTTTCTTCGATTGTAAGCGCAGTTGAAGAAGGGAGAATTATTTATAGCAACATTCGAAAATTTACAATCTACTTAATTTCATGTAACATTGGTGAAATATTGGTTATCTTCCTAGCTATGGCACTCAACTTTTTGTTCACCTTCGATGGTGAAGCCGTGATTCCACTTTTAGCCATTCATCTATTATGGATTAACTTGATGACAGATGCATTCCCTGCATTCGCACTTGGAATGGAAGTTGGGGAAAAAGGCATTATGGACCAGGCTCCAAGAAAAACAAACGAAAAATTACTCAACAAGCCCACTTTAATCAAAGTATTCGTTCAAGGAACAGGACTTGCATTGGCAGCTTTAGTTTCATTTTGGCTTGGAACTCATGTTTTTCCTGAAGCAGATCTTGCTCAGGCTAGAACAATGATTTTCGTAACAATCATATTTGGAGAACTGTTTAGAACTTATGCAGCAAGATCCGAATCAAAATTCTTGTTTCAGATGAAGCCCTTCGACAACAAGTATGTGAACATGAGTGTTTTCTTCAGCATTGCACTTCTGATGCTTTTGGTTTACATTCCACCTTTCGCAAATATCTTTAAAATCGAAGCGTTGAGTTTTGTTGAATTGATTATAGCTGCATCGCTTGGAATCGTCCCAATGCTGTTCGGTGAGTTAACAAAAGTTTGGCACGATAAAATTAAGTGAAACAATGTCTAAATTTCACTATATTATTGAAATAGAGACACTTTTAGAGTAAAATAAAAGAAAGACGAATTAAGGGGGATGACTGATGAAAAACAATATCACCCGTAACGTCACTTTAAGTGCAAAAGAAAAAGTCGTAAAAGACTTTAAAAAACTGCAAGCTATTGGAACGTTTGCGCAAGTTCTTTTGACGAGCAATCGATTAATTATCTATACTAGAGGAATTACGACTAATCGAGGCAAAAAAGTGCGTAGAAAAATGATGAATGAGATTGATTTGAAAAGCATCCATCGTTTTGAGTATTACGAGGAAACTAAAAAATTACCGTTATTAGTCCGCTTTTTCGGTTTGATTCTTTTTGCTGGAATTGCTTTTCTAATCTACCTCTTATATTCTGGTGGACTGACCATTCCTAGTTATCCATATCAGTCAATTTATACGGATTATGCAGCTCTAGGCATTTTTATGATCATTAGTTTCATTTTGATGTTTAGATCTAGAAGCATATTATACGTGAAGATCATCTCTGGTTCGGGCATGGAAGAAAAAACGAATCTTCAATTACAGTCAAACCGATACAATGAAATGGCAATCAAATTTCTTGCAGGAAAAATCAGAACTAACTAAGGCGCCGAATGGCGCTTTTTTT
>CAZNOO010000024.1:0-24825 GCA_964574705.1 uncultured Candidatus Izemoplasmatales bacterium | reverse complement strand
CCATTTGTTGCTTCATAAAGCACCTCCATAAATAGTTATCGAGTCTATTATACCATATTGATTAGCACTGTCAAGCATTGAGTGCTAATAGACTACTATTTTATGCAAAAGACACTAAATTATTATCAAAAATAAGGTATTCGTTAATTCACTCAAAAAAGAAATCTGGAAAATGATTTTCCAGATTTATTGTTATTAAATTCATTATTTTCTTCAAGGATAATCCTAATGAGGGTTAATCGGTTGGAAGAAATATCTAACTGTTTCGCCTGCGTCAACGGAAGCTTTTTCGATGAGTGATAAATTGAAATTAGTTTCGTTGTAAACCTTGATTACTTCAAAGTAGCGAGTCTGATTAATACCAATTAACTCGTAATTAAAATAATTATCCCAAGTTACTTGATTATATCCTTCTCCATAATATAATTTAGACCATCCAGTAGTCATGCTTTCAATCGGGTAATACCCAGTTTCTTCATTACTTCCAGCTGCATTACTCATGACATCTCCAGAACTGATAGTGATGATATCAGGAAAATAAATTAATCTTCCCTCCATTGAATCGAAATCAATGTCACTAAAATCAATTCGACACCAATACATTGCATAATCGTTTCTAAAAAGCAATACATCATTGGAAACAAGGAAGTACGTGTCATCTAACGAATTTGAATGATAAAAAATGGTTACTGAAACATTTTTACCTGTAACAAGATCAGTTATACTAATGTCTGGTCCATATGTCCAAATGGGTAATTTTCCAATAACTGGAACGACATATAATTTGCCGTTTTTTGCGGTAATATTGCCTTCACATGTGAAAGTATCATCAGGAGAAATAGCTGCGAACTGTCCATCTGCAACAACTTTTTGATATTCATGATCAGCAATTTTCACTAGTACGATATGTTTGTCCGTATAAACAAATTTATCTGATGTCGGTCCATAACTGTAACCGTCCATTTCATAAAAATACGTACCAGTTGTTGCGTCGTATGTATCCAATGAATCTGTGTAAATAAAATTATTTCCATAGACGTCTTTGAAAAAATCATAGACCATAACAGTAGGATTTTGAATTAGTGTGAAGAATTCTAACTGACCATCTTCATTGATACGATAATCGTATATAACATTGTCGTTGGTCTCATTGTGAACCGTTTCATCATCATTAATTTGGCATAGCCCGTTATGAATTCTCCAAATTTCAATTTCAGCAATCTTATAAATGTAACCCGTTGTATTGTCGATCACAAAACTCTGATGATAATCGTTAGTCTTGTAATTTACTGTATCAAATTCAGTAGTTCCGTCTTCTTTCATAATTAAATTATCGGGACGAATATCTACCATTTGCTCACCATCAAGGCTTAAAATTCCTTCATTGTTTGGAGTAACAGGAATGAATTCAATGAAAGTGAAGTTATTGTAAGAGTAGAATTTGTTGACTTGTGCAGGAATCTCGTCCTGTGTGACAGTATCGGTTTCTGAAATGATGTTGCCCTTTGAATCCCGAACCGTCTCAGTGACTGTTGTATTCTTGATGAAAGTGACTTTGGTGATTCCCGTTTCATCATATTCAGTCTTGCCATTGAAGTAGTCTTCTGTTGTCACGACTAGGTAGTTCTTCTCTTCCGGTGCTTGAGCAGTGGTTGTATTGGCTAAAAATTCAGGAGAAAAAAGCGAAGCAATAACTTCGTTATCAGTATGATTATTCGAATTAAATGAAAGGTCGGTAACTGAGTTTATCGGCATTTTACTAATCCCAATGGCAGTTGCGTCTCCAATCTGAGCTGCCAGACTTTCAATATAATCGATTTGCAATACATAATCGTCATCTTGATTTACAACATTACAACCGGAAATACAGACGAAAAGAGCTGTAAAAGTAAGCAAGCATAAAAGTCTTTTTAAATCCTTTTTCATAAGACAATGCCCCCTTGAAATATTGATTGATTCTAACTATATATTACGCTTATAAAGTTAAATATACAAGATGTAAAATGCTAATATTGATAACATTTTCAGATGTTTATGTGGATGTCATTATTGCTGTATTTTAAAACAAATTTTGTCTATGACTTTGATTCAATTTTTGCTCAATTTAAACAACATTCTAAGAAATTAAGTTAAAGAATGTCGATATGGAACCAATAAAAAAGCGCTACTGCTAGCGCTTCAACAATGATAGGTACTACACAATCATTTTCTGATGGTTAAATTGGTATTCAAAATACCTCTTTCAAATAAAATCAATCCGATTGCCAAACAAAATACAAAAGAGGCAGCCATGTAGGGAAGGTTATAAGCGATGAAAGAATAGAACCAATAATTCATTCCTTCGGGAACGTAATCTTTCCAAAATACGACGCCTGCAAACCCGTGAGAAAGATACCTGAGGAAACTTCCAAGAGCCATTCCAAGAATGAATTGAGATCTGTTTGTTAATGCATTTCTAAAGACGCCCGCAAAACCAAGTAAGATAAACGGAACAATGTAATCAAGGAGGAATTGAGGGACACTTAAGAACCATAAGTTACCCATACCTGCCGCAACAAGCGACTGAAGGATTCCAAAGGCAAGACCGGCAATTAAACCACTCTTGACCCCTCTTCTGTAGGATATGATGAAGATTGGCAACATCGCGGGAGAGATAGATCCTCCATATTTGAAAATCGGAAGTAAGCCTGCGATGGCGTCTAAGACGACTGCAATTGCAACAAGGATACTGATTTCTGCGATAACATGAATTTGGTTTCTTTTGTTCATGATGTTTCCTCCAAAGTTTATTGAAAATGAAAAGCAACCACAAAATAAGTGGTTGCCTGATGAATAGAGAAGATATTCCTACGCTGGCATTATCCAGATCAGGTAAGGTCAATAACGGAATAGTTATACTCTCAGCCCGGTACCCCGAGCTCCCCTTATTTGTGCAGGTATATTATAGCATATTGAAGCAACGATTTGCTATATTTTTAGAAAGAATGTCAAAAAGTCTTCAACGGAAGCGTAATCATGAATCGGTACATCTTGATGATGTAGGATTTCAACCATTTTGGCTTCATGACTCGTAATCCAATCAGCGTAGTTCTTGGATGGCTTCGGAAATTCAACTTTTGGGCCAAATGCAATTGCGGTTTCAGTTTCGATAATGTTTTGAATGAAGAACTGCTTGTACGGAGAGGTTGTATGAAGTCCTTTTTGGTAAATCGACTTCATCTCTTCATAGAATCCGCTACCGATGGGTTGAATTTCTTCTTTTGGAAGAACAAATTCTTCAGTGTCTTCGATAAATTTTCTAAGCCCTTTTTTTGAGGGGCTTTCAATTAACAATTTGATATTTTCAATAAACAGAAATGGTTTCTTAAGCGGTGCCAATTCGTTTTCAAAATCCATCATTCCTCTTCTTAAAGGAACATGATTAAAATAAGATACTGCAAGTGCACATTTTGTTAAGATATCAGGGAGTGTTTTTGGATAATCGAAATAGAGATACTTGACATCCATAATCAATTTCTTGAGTTTTTCTTCAAAATGGTCAAAATGGACGCAATAGGTTCTGAGTTCTTCAAACTGATTGAATACTTTATCGTTTCGATGGTAGATGATTTGTCCTTCTACTAGAAGAGATGTTAATGGGTCCTCATATCTGGCGATTTGTTTGAGCCGTTCCCAAGACACTGGAAAAAAATCATATCCGACATCTTCGATAATCACTTGAAAAGATGCAAGGAAACCATTTTCAGTTGCCGGAATGAAAAATAGATCGACATCTGATTTTTCATGCATATCGCCTCTGACAAACGAGCCATAGGCGACAATCATGTCAATGTCGTCAGAATAGAACTTTTTTACATATTTGATAACACTGTCTACATATAACTTTTCTTTCAAAGAAATCACTCCTTTATTAAGATATGACTTCCAAAATAATGTTTGGTTTTTCAACTGGATATTCAACGATTTGAAAAGCTTCTTCCAACGTTTCAAAAATGTCAGAATCCACATTGTGGTTCGCATAGATTTCTGCTAAGGTGTCTCCGATTTGAACTTGCTCACCAATTTTCTTTTTTAAAATGATTCCCACCATTGGATCGATAATATCGTCTTTCGTCTCTCTTCCTCCGCCTAATTTCATTGAAGTTAAGCCAATATTGAGGGCTTTGATTTGTAATACATAACCCGCTTTCTTTGCTTTGAAAGGAATGATTTGTTTCACTTTAATGAAATTCTTAAGGTCTGGTAAAGTGCCACCTTGGGCGATTATAAACTCATTGAATTTTGCAAGGGCTTCTCCGTTATTCAGTTTTTCAACAGCCAAAGCTTTTGCGGCTTCTAGCGTTGGAGCTTGTTTTGCATAGTAAATCATATGAGAAGCAATGTCTGTGCAAAGTTCGACTAAATCATCAGGTCCTTTTCCAGACAAAGTTTCAATTGCTTCTTTGACTTCCAAGCGGTTTCCAATGGCATGTCCTAATGGTTGATCCATGTCGGTGATAAACGCTGTGACGTTCTTGCCAAATGATTCTCCGATGGAGACCATGATTCTTGAAAGTTCTCTTGCGTCTTCAATTGTCTTCATGAAAGCGCCGTCTCCGATTTTGACATCGAGACATATGACATCAGCGCCACTTGCCAATTTTTTGCTCATGATTGAAGAGGCAATCAAAGGAATCGATGGAACGGTTCCTGTTACATCTCTTAAAGCATATAAAAGCTTATCGGCAGGAACAATTTCTCCGGTTTGGCCAGCAACTGCAATTCCGATTCGATTGACTTGGTTAATGAATTCTTCTTCTGTTAAATTGATTCTGCATCCGTCAATGGACTCAAGTTTATCGAGGGTTCCTCCGGTGTGACCGAGTCCTCGTCCTGAGAGTTTTGCGACTTTTGCGCCGCAAGCTGCGACGAGAGGTCCCAAAATCAATGTGGTTTTGTCTCCAACGCCTCCTGTGGAATGTTTATCAACTTTAATTCCTGATATTTTGCTTAAATCAATCACTTCTCCGCTTTCTAGCATTGCTTTGGTCAAAGCGGAAGATTCTTGATCCGTCATGCCTTGGAAAAAGATTGCCATTAGCCATGCGGATACTTGATAATCGGGAATTTTACCTTGAACATAGCCTTGAATCACATAGTTGATTTCTTCTACGCTCAAAAAATGTCCTTCCCTCTTTTTTTCTATCACATCTACCATTCTCATAAATGTTCACCTCAAAAAAATTATAACACATTTTGGTCATTTTGTAGTATAATTGTTGAAGGTGATTGAATTGAATGAAATTTATTTAGTCAGGCACGGGGAAACTGACGCGAACAGAAACTATGTCGTCCAAGGACGCATGGATAACCCGCTGAATGCCTTTGGAAAGTCCCAGGCATTTGAAACCGGAAAGTATTTTTTAAAACATAATATGAAATTTGATTTGGTCATTTCTTCTCCTCTCAAACGAGCATTTGAAACAGCCAAAATCATAAATCAAGCGATGATGACGAGCAAACCGATCATTGTTCACAAGGATTTGATTGAACGTAATTTCGGAGATTTTGACGGTCAAAAAATCAATGATGAATACGCGGATTTGATTCGCAATGGCGCCATTCCAAACATGGAATTAAATCCTACTTTGGAAAAAAGAATTGTCTCAGCCCTTAAAGATATTTGTAGACAATACCCGAACAAGAAACTGTTGATTGTGACCCATTCCCATGTCATTAAAGCCATGCTTGTCAATTTAGTAGAAGGTTTTGATTACGCTAGTTTTTTATTCAATTGCAGTATTAATCACTTGTCTTATAAAAACCGTAAATTTGTCTCGATTGAGCACAATATTAATCCTTTCGAAGAAAAAAAGCTGTGAAAACAGCTTTTCTTTTGTAATTAAAAGGGTTTTACTATATAATTTAATGGATTGGATGTGATGCTTTTTGAACAAGAATGCTGAAATGCTTGGAAACAGCAATGTCAAAGGACTATTAGTCAAATTAAGTCTTCCTGCCATCGCCGGAATGGCGATGAATGCTCTATATAATTTTGTCGATACATTGTTTGTTGGACGTGGAGCAGGAGAAATCGCGATTGGCGGATTGGCGTTTGCTTTTCCAGTACAAATGATCGTTATGGCAGTTGGTTTGATGGTAGGAATGGGAAGTGCATCAATATTCTCTCGTGCTTTTGGTGAAAAGGATCCAAAACGAATGCATGCGGCAGTCAATACAGCTCTGGTTCTGGATGTAATCCTTGCGATACTATTTACAGTCTTAGGATTTTTCTTCATTGACAAATTATTGGTCTTCTTTGGCGCAACTGCTTCAAATATTGGGTATGCGAAAGACTATCTGTCGATTATCTTGATTGGTCTTGTTCCACTTTCGCTATCGATGGTGTTAAATAATTTGACAAGGGCCGAAGGTAGAGCGAAAGTTGCGATGATTTCAATGCTCATCGGTACCGGTCTTAATGTTATTTTAGACCCAATCTTTATTTTTGATTTTGGATTTGGTCTTGGTGTGCAGGGTGCGGCAATTGCGACGGTTATCTCTCAAATTGTTGCGTTTATCTACATATTCATTATGGCGAACGGAAAACATTCTTCTTTAAACATTACGTTAAGAGACGGAATTCTTCTAGATTTCAAGATGATGAAAGACATTATTTTGATTGGAGCTCCTACTTTCTTAAGGAATGCAACCGGGGCGTTTCTCTCTATTATCATTTATAGGCTCATTAACTATTATTCCTCAGGAGATCCGGCCATATATATTTCTATCTACGGCGTCATCAATCGAGTC
This sequence comes from uncultured Candidatus Izemoplasmatales bacterium, assembly GCA_964574705.1. Taxonomy (GTDB): domain Bacteria; phylum Bacillota_I; class Bacilli_A; order Izemoplasmatales; family Hujiaoplasmataceae; genus JAHIVB01. The sequence goes on along the minus strand of CAZNOO010000024.1, from coordinate 18,033 downwards.
ATTACCTTTGTATTCATGCCTGCCTTTGGAATTGTTCAAGGGCTCGCTCCCATCGTTGGATTCAATTATGGAGCGAAGAAAGAGAAAAGGCTTCTCGACGTCATTGTGTTTGCGATGAAGATTGTCATAGTCTACTTCTTCTTTGGATTCTTGTTTATTCAGCTGCTTTCAACTTCGATTTTCGAACTATTCAGTGCCAATCATAACATGGAGTTCATTACCATTGGTTCTCAGGCATTTAGAGTATTATCCATTGGCTTCTTGCTCGTAGGTTTCCAGGTCGTTGTTAGTTCTATCTATCAATCCGAGGGTTTCCCTTTACGAGCGACGATGATTGCACTTTCAAGACAGGTATTTTTCTTTATACCGCTCGTCTATCTATTGACTTATCTATTAGGAATTGAGGGAATCTGGATCAGTTTTGCAGCATCAGACATTCTTGCCGGATTGATTTCAATGATTCTATTCTTTGTGGAAATGAAAAAGATACGATTGAAGCTGGCTTTAGAACTTTCACAAGTATAAATAAAAAGTGTTCAAAACACAAATTTGAACACTTTTTTTATTTATAAAATAGATTGAAATAGATTATCGTAATAAAACTGACTTCCATAATATGAAGTTGGTAATATTCCCGGGAAATTGGATCCATTGAATGGAGAGAAGTTTCCAGAGCAATTTCTTAAATCCTGTGCCAGTAAATCTCTCATCAGTGTATCCGTCTGCGTCACGTTTTCCCCGGATAGGAATGGATAATAATCCTTATCAAAAACATAGTCTACCGCAGCGACAGTATAAAGTTGTGAGTTGACAAGCAAAATTCCGTTAATGTAGAGGTTACCACCAGATTCAGTTACGCCATCATCAAATACAACATCTCCGTCTGTGTAATAGAGATTGTAAATCGTAAGTCCATCGAGTTGTACTGTTTTCAAATAATTATCAAAAGGATACACTTCAACGAGTTTACCCATCGTGATGTCTCCTGCATCCATACTAACTCTAAATCCACCAGAATTGAGGATTCCAATGTCAACGCCCATGTAATCTCTAATCACGGATGCCCCCCACGAAGGCATATCATAACGAGAAATGTAGGAAGGTGAAGTCGCTAAGACTTCGGAGACGAAAGTTGTATATGTTGTATCTTCTTGATACGTTGTAATGATTTGCTCAATGCTGGAATCTTGAGTTCCAAGTTCCGATAAAGACAATACATACGCGTTCGCAGAAGATACGGTTCTTGTTGGATAATTGAAAGTGAGTGTAATCTTTGTAAGGACGGACGAACTGGAGTTTGATGCTTGTGCATATGGCATTGCAACACCGGCTCTAGAAAGCGTTCTAGCAACGCTTGTATGAGTATGCCCATTGAATACTGCATCCACATAATGGTCGCCTGTGAAGCCTGAAATTGCACTATCGTCGTCAATTTCATATCCATGAATCGATGCAATGACGATATCACAGTTTTCTTGGGTTCTTAGTACTTCTGCGTAATTATAAACTGTTATGACTGGATCCAAGAATTCAATGTTTTGAACTCTGGACGCAGATATTGAATTGATGACCTCTCCAATAACTCCTATGATTCCGACACGTAATCCTTCGATTTCAACCACAGTGTACGGCTGGGTGTTTGGAAGCATTTCTTGCGTATCAATATAGACTACATTCGCTGCTAAGATTGGAAAAACGGCTTCTCCATTTTCTTGATTGCCGTCTGAATAATTCAACACTTCTTCGATTCCCCAGTCAAACTCATGATTGCCTAAGGTAAATGAAGAAAAGCCAATTTCATTGAAAACGTCAATAATGGGTCTTCCATGATAATAGTTGGATAAAGCGGTTCCTTGGAAAATGTCTCCCGTCGATAAGAAAATTGAATAAGGATTGTTATTTTTCGCATTTAAGAGATACCCTCCGATATTGGATAGGGTTTCAATGCTTGTATAGGCACCTCCGTGAAAATCGTTCATTGAATATAAATCCAAAACGATGTTGTCTGGATGAGTTGAGGTTGTGGTTTCTGAACTCGAATTTGTTGTCGTTATAGTTGTAGTCGTCGTATCAGAGGTTGTCTCAGTTGTTGAGAGTGTAGTAACAGTTGTAACTGTACTCAGGCTGCAACCGATGAGGACCATTGCCAATAGCATTGATCCAAAAAATATAAATAGTTTTTTCATGATGTCCTCCCGTGAATTAAAGTGCTATTCTATTATATCTTTTTCACAAAAAAAAAGAAAGAGGAAAAACCTCTTTCTTCGTTTCTGTTAAATTAGACCGTAATGTGAAAGAACATTGTCGATTCCGACTTCGGTTAAGAATGTAAGAGGATCGCTGTTCATATATTCAGCATTTGTTGGCCAGTATAAATCAAATGGATCGTCTGAATTCATTAAAGTTTCAAGTTGTTCTGTCAAGATGTTTCTGACGATCATTGAATCCAATACAGTGTCTCTGTCTCCTTCAGATAGGGATGCAATCGCTGCATAACTGAAAGATGTGGTGGTGAAGTCACCTGATGCAAGTGTATCAGAAGCGATAATGAAGGCTTTGATTTCTGCAACGGTTGTGACATTCAAAATACCATAGATATTTTCCTGTGCAAGTGCAGGGATTTGAGTGTTGATGTTTACGTTGCCTTGTAGCATATTGTCAACGGTAATGTGCATTGAACCACTTGCAAGCAAGGTATCAAGCTGTGCATCTGTTAATCCAGATACGATGGAAGCATCCATGCTACCGCTGAAATCGGAGATTCCAAGGGTTTGCAAGGACGTTAACAAAGCAATAAGTTCTGTTTTTTCGATTTGTTCACTTGCGTCAACGATACCGTCAAGCATGATTCCTTCTCTGAATACGGAAGGAACAATCAAAGTGACTTGTCCAGGTCCGCTTGTTTCGTCGAGGGCACTGTCAAGGATGTAATAAGATACAGTCGCTTGCATTGTTGCACTCTCTAGAAGATCATTGAAGTCTACTGCAAATATTGTTGCAGGTGACAAATCAAAGGTTGATAGGTCCGTCATTCCAAGCAATTCAAGAGCGTCGATGATTTTTTGAATTTCAACTTTGGTTACGTATTCAACACCACCGACGACATTGACACGAATATCTGTTCCAAATTCGTCTTGGGTTGGAATGACTAGCGTTCCACTCGTAACATTGGTTAATTGATCGGATATTGTTGCCTGCAGTGAAGAACTCAATAGAATCAAATCAGAATTGTCGAATAATGATGTTGATGATATCGAAGTTCCAAAGGAGTCCAAATCCGTATAGCCCATTGCTAGAAGCGCGTTGATTAAGGCTTTAATTTCGGTTTTTACGACGAAAGTGGTTAAATGACCCAATGGTCCAGTTTCAACTTGTACTAAAGTGACACCGTCTTCTTCTACTTGTGGAACAATTAGTACTGCATCATTTAAATCAAATAACGTCTTAGAAACCGTCGCTTGCATGATTGCAGATGCGAGTAGGGTGTTTTGATCCGCTTCTAACACGAAAGTGGATAGGTTGATCGTATTTGTGAGGGCGGATGGATCGTTGATGCCCATCAAATCTAGAGCGTCAAAGAAATTTCCAAGTTCGGTCTTTTCAATGAAGGTTGCAGTCGCTGTTTCAATGATGACTGGATTTCCCAAATCGTCTTCATAAGGAATAGTGACAGATCCAGATCCCAACCCCAAAATGATGTCGGAGATGGTCGCATGGATGATGCCGGATGCCAGCAACTCTGTTTGATGATCAATTACAAGTGAAGTATCTTCTAAATTAATATTGTCAAAATTGGTAATGTTGATGGCATACATTGCCTTCAGCATATTTCCAATTTCAAGAACGGATAAATAATCGGTACCTAAAGATGTATATTTTAGAACGATTCCATCTTGGTCTTCCGTTGGAACGATTAAAATACTTTCTGCTCCAGTTCCTAAATCGATAATCATTTTGGAAATCGTTGCGTGAACGATTTTAGAATCCAATAAGGTTGCGATTAAGTCATCATCGAGCGTGACAGGATCTCCAACAGGTGGAATCAGTTCAAGAGATGAAATGATTGATGCATCAAATGCGAAGTTGTCGAAAGAGTCGAAACCAAGGACTTGAATGGATTTAATCAAGGCAGTAAGTTCTGTTTTAGATACAACATCTACGCCTATTCCATCAACCAAAACGCTCGTGATGATTTCATCAGGAACGACTAATGGGTCCGTATTCATCTCATATACCATCTTGCCAATGGTTGAGGCAATGATGTCGGATGATAACATTGTGGTTAAATCGGCATCATCAAATGTCAATATCTTTTGAACGTCAAATGAAGTTTGGTCGTCAATGGTTGTGACTAAAAGCGCAATTGATTTAGCCAAGGCCTTTAATTCGTCTTTGAGTAAATAGCCTTCCAAATCAAGAACGGAGTCAGGAACGACAAGTGGAGTATCTCCCAAGTCTTGGGACAAAAGCATATCTGAAATGGTTGCGACTAAGACTCTAGAATTAAAGATATCGTCTATATCATCGTCTGAAAGCGATGAAATGGTGTCAAGTCCTATATTATTGATGTCAAAATCGGAAAGTGCACCTGTAAGTGCGTTTAGGGCAATTAAGATATTTCTTAATTCACCTGGTGTTTGAAGATTTCCAAATTCGTCGTAGGTGTCTCTCCAAACAATGTCTCCAGGAATCGTCAAGATGTTAAGTCCTTCAATTCCAGAATTTCCTGATAGGATATTAATCAAGGCACCAGTAATGATTTCTGAATTCATAAGTACAGTAAGGTCGATGCTTGATACAGCTTGTAACAAGATATTGGGATCTCCTCCCATAATATCAGCGACAGTAACGTCAGCGTCTAAGACAGCGCCAAGAACGTCTCCTATTGCGACAAATTCAGCTTCCCAATCCAAATCAGCAGGGATGGTGAGAATCAATTTGATATCTCCTTCGCTGTTGTCAATGTAAGGAACCAATAAATTAGATGCGAGCAGGACAACAAGTGATGAATCGGAAAAATCTCCAAATAACCCTCTTATGGTGTCTCCGTCCACATCGATTTGGTCAACGGATCCGTTTCCACCAACAACACCAGCACTATTCAAAATGTCAAATAAGGTTCCAGAAATGGCCCCTAAATTTTCAAGTTCAGTTTGGTAATCGATGGCGTATAGATCTTCAGCGGAGATATCGAGTGGCTGTTCGTAATAATCAGCCCCGACTTCAATTGCAACTGGCAATAAGGATGTAATCAATTTGGAGTTCGATAATAATGAGAACGCCTCTCTGATTTCATCTCCAGTAATATCGGATACAACTTGAGTGTCATAAAAATCGGATTGAATGAAAACGTTAAAGACTTCAGAAAACACACTTAATTCATAACGCAATGCGATGTTTTCTCCATTGATGTCAAATGACAACACGGAATCAAAGAGCGATAAATGAAGCGGGATTTCATCTGTTGTACCTTCGACAGGTACTGTGACTGTTTCCGCGAGTTGAACAAAAATATTATTATGATAATTGTCAATGAGTTGATTGACCATCTCGAGTTCAGAACTAAAATCTGGAACGGTCGAATCCGCTAAAGGAATGATGCTCGCCTCTGCCTGATAAATATCACCTCGTGGTGTAAAAGAAAGAGGTGTTGTGTCTTGCGTTGACTGCATAATCGTTGAGGTACTTTCCAAAACGCTTATCAGTCCACCAAGCATAATCAAGGAAACGAATACGGCCATTGCACCATTGAGTGCACCAAACAAAGCACCAAATCCTCTGTTCTTCGATGCACCTTCTTTGTTTTTTCCAAAGAAGATTAAACGAATGATTAAGCACAACAGTTTGTAAAGCAACAAAATGACAGTAAAGTAAAGAATTGTATACACAAGTTTCAATACAAACATTCCGAGTCCGGTTGCGAGCACCATCACTTGTTCGTTCATTCCGGAAAGGTCAATCGTATTTCCAAGGAATGTACCTAAAATTGAAGGTAGGCTCTCACTAAATGACGTGAAACCTGCTAAACCAGGATCGACTTGGGATAAAACCCCGCCCAACCATGGCATTTGGAATGTCCATAAGAATGATACCACCTGGTTGATTGTCAAAAAGAATACGACATAAAATATCAACATGGTGACAAACGAAAACAGGGTTTTTTTCAAACCGCGCATCAATCCGGAAAGTACAGCGAGACCGAATATGATATAGAATAGCAAATCCAACGACGTAAGGAAATCAAGGTTCATATTAGTTCCTCCTACAATGTATCTCAACATTATTATACTATATATATTAAAAATTACAAAAGACTCTACTTAAATGTATACGCTTAAAAAAGTGAAATTATTGCATTTCTTCGTTAATTAACGCAAAAAAGGGATTAATTCTTTGTGGATTATCCCTAATTTTCGCCACAATTGAAAAATATTTAATTTTTGGTGGTATAAAAAAAGTTGAGAAACGGGCTTCTCAACTTAATTTAAATTGATTAGATTCCGTAATGTGTAAAGACATCTAGAATGGTTGATTTCAGCAAGAATGATGAAGGATTTCCGCCTTCATAGTCTGCGTTCGTCAAAACGTATACATCGAGAGGATTGATAGTACAAAGTGTTACGATGTCGCTGGAAATTTGGCTTCTGACAATCATTGAATCCAATACGATGTTTCTTTCAGGTGCTGAAAGAGCTTCGATTGAAGAAAGAGAGAACTGAATGTTTGAAATATCTCCACTTGACATCGTGCTGACGGCCTTGATGAATGCCTTTATTTCATTTACAGTTGTGATATTATTCATGCCAAAGAGAGTAGTTGTGGCTTCATCTGGTATCGTGATGAATGAGTTGTCTTTTAAGATTTTATCAATTGTAACCTGCATAGATCCACTAGCTAGTAAAATTGTCAAATCTGCATCATCCATTGAAGTGATTGAGGAAGCATCAACGCCTGAATCAAATTCCGTGATGCCTAAAACTTCAAGTGAGGCGAACAAAGAGATTAATTCAGCTTTGTTAATTTGTTCTTCACTCATGGAATTGACGATGATTGTTTCCCTGAAGAAATCAGGAATGACAAAGAGTGAACTGCCGGATTGATCACTATCTGCGTTATTGAGTATCAGTTGAGAAATCGTCGCTTGAAAAATACTAGAAGATAACACAATATCCATATCAGCGTCAAAGATGTTTTGTGGTGTGATGTCAAATGCAGCTGGGTTGGTTAAATCCGCTAAGTTTAGGCTGTTAATAGCCATAAGAAGGTTTCTGAGTTCACCGTTTTCTGTAATGTTTCCAAATCCATCGAGGGTGTCTTCCCAGACGATGCCGTCAGGTACTACCAACATTGAAAACATCTCATTATCAGTTGAAGTCAAGGCATTGATTAATAGATTTGTCAAAATTTGTGAATCCATCAATAAGGTCAAATCAATGGTTGAAGCTGCATTTAATAGAACGGTAGGATCCGCATCTGACAAGTCGGAAATAGATACGCCTGCATCAACCATGGCGCCAAAGACGTTTCCAATTGCAATGTATTCTTGACTCCAGTCCAAATCTGGAGTGGCAACCAATATATTGGATAACCCACCTTCAGATTCCTCTAACATTGGTACAAGAATGGATTCCGTCACTAGAAGCATGAGTGAAGAGTCGGAGATGTCTGTGAAGACATTACGAATCATATCCCCATCGACTTCAACGAGTGTTCCAGTTCCTTCTTCTGATATTAATCCGGTGCTGCTCATTATATCGAATAAAGTTCCTGCGATGGATCCTAAATTAGTCAATTCTTCTTGAAAATCCATAGCATATAGATCATTTGTAGAAATCGGTAATGTTTTGTCATAATAGTCTGAAGCAACTTCAATCGAAAGTGGCAATAGGCTAATTAAAAGTTTTGAATTAGAAAGAACTGCAAAAGCGTCTCTAATTTCATCCCCGGTAATCGAAGACAGATTTTGAGTCGTTGCATAATCCGATTCCATGACGATGGTTAACGCTTGTGAAAAAACAGATAATTCATATCTGAAAGAAATCGTTTGTTCATTGTAGTCAAAGGAAAGAACACGGTCAAAAAGACTTAAGTGAAGTGGAATTTTTTCTTCTGTACCAGTTACTGTGACGGTAATTGCACTAGCTGCTTTAACAATTAAATTATTGTTGTAGTCGTCAACCATTGCTTGGAGGGCATCCATTGTCGCTTGTGAATCCGTTGAAGCCGCTAGCGGAATAGGTTGAGACAGAACAGAATAACTTAGTTCGTTTAACTGCGATCTATTGAAATCAAAAGAAAGAGGAGTCGTGTCCGATGGAACAGAGAAGGTTGTCATGCTTTCCACGACACTCATCATTCCACCCAAAAGAACAAGGGTGACGAAGACGTTCAAAACGCCATTCGCGAGTCCGAACAGAGCACCAAATCCACGGTTTTTGCTGGAATGATCTTTATCCTTTCCAAAAATCAAGGCTCTGATGATCAAACAAATCAGTTTATAAACAAGCAATATTACGGTGAAATAGAGTACGGAGTAGATGATCTTCATAGTGAAAATACCAATCCCATTCGCAAGAACAAGCACTTCAGGATTTAAGCTCTCTACATCCACTGAGCTCCCCATGAATGACTGAAGAATCTCTGGTAGTTTCTCTTGAAAAGAAGTGAATGTTCCAACACTTGGGAACACCCCGCTTAACAGATTTGACAACCAAGGAAGTTGTGCCGTCCAAAGAGCTTGGGCAGCTTGATTAATCGAAAGGAAAAATACGATGTAAAAAATGAGCATCGTTACGAATGTGAAAAGTGTTTTTTTCATTCCTCGAAGGAATCCTATCAATACTCCAAGGCCAAGAATGATGTATAAAACTAGATTCATGTATGTTATAAAATTAAGGTTCAAAAAAGTCACTCCTTCATCAGTGTTTCTCTAATTTCATTATACTTCTTTCTTAAACTTTTGCAAGTTCAATTGCTCACAATTTTACTATAATTTTACAGGGTTTTTTTCGTTTAAAAATAGGACATTGCTTTCACCGAGAAAGAGGAACATTTTGACTAAACTCAAAAATGAATGCTTTTATTCAAATTGTGAAATTTAAATGAAAAAAAGCGCAGGAAGGGGTCCTTTCTGCGCATTTCAATAATGACTATTTCATTGTTTTATGTTGGAATAAGTTTTTTCTGTTTAAACCTGAAGTTCTAGATAACTCTCTTTGCATTTTATGGTAGTTTTTTAGTCTGCTTGAATCCATACGTTCTTCTTCAATTGCCTGGATAACGGCACACCCGGGTTCGACTGTATGAGTACAGTCTCGAAATTTGCATTCTTCTCCCAGTTCTTCAATGTCAGAAAACGAAGAGTCAAGATCAAGCGATTCAATCTGGACTTCTCTCATCCCAGGCGTATCGATTATTAGCGCTCCAGAAGGGGATAGAACCATTTGTCTAGAAGTTGTCGTATGCTTTCCACGATGATCTTTTCTAAGACCGTTGGTTTCAAAATGTTCTTCTTTCAATAAAGAATTGATAGGAGATGATTTGCCGACACCACTTGAACCCACCAAAGCATAAGTCTTATTTGGTTGAATATAAGGCAGTAGTTCATCGTATCCTGTTTCTTCTTGATTTGAACAGGGTATGACTTCAACACCGAAAGAAATGTTTTCCGTTTCAAGAATTTGTTTTTCAAAATCGGTTGCGAGGTCAGATTTCGTAAGAACCACGAGGGGTTGTGCACCACTATTCCATACAATGCTTAAATATCGCTCAAGGCGCCTAAGATTAAAATCAAGATCCATCGACATGCATATGAGAATGAAATCGACATTCGCGGCAATTGCCTGCGTCATTTCTTTGGAACCTGCTGCTTTTCTCGTTAGGCAGCTATTTCTCGTAAGTACTTTGTGGATGATTCCTTTTTCATGCAAAGGGTCAGTATATTTAAATAATACCCAGTCTCCGACAATTGGAAACTCTTTTTCTTGAACGGCCTCATAGATAAATCGCCCACGAACCTCTGCAGAGATTTCTCCTTCTTCCGTTTCCAATGAAAACCATTCACGTTGTTGCGTTGTTACTCGTGCCAAAAAAAGATAGTCATCATTTCTTGCCTCTTCAAGGACTTCTTTTGTCAGTCCATAGGCAAAAAGATGTTGATAATTCATTGTTTCCTCCATCATTAAGTTTGAGTGAAGGTACTTTTTATGCCGCGTTCATACCCTCACCATCATTTGTGTTTGCGGCTAGAAATTTATCAATCATAATCATGACCTCCTTTAAAAGTATCTGATAATAGTATACCAAATAATATTTATAAAGAAAAGGGCTAATTTTAGCGAGTTTTAAAACAAAGAAAAAGTTGGAAACCGAAGTCTCCAACTTTTTGATTCATAAATGATTAACTATTGATAAATGTAATCGCGTCAAGTGCTCCTTGTTTTGTTAAGAATAGAGTTGGATTGCTTTCTTCATAGTCGGTATTATCGATAATGTATGGAGGTAATGGGAAGATTGCAATGTTCTTGGCTGCGACTGCTGTTTCGACGTCAGATGTTATCATGTTTCTAACAATCATTGAGGACAATACGGTATCTTGTTCAGCAGGTGTTAGAGCGGCGATAACTGCGAGATCGAAGTCTACGTTCGAAATATTAGATCCACCCACAGTGTTCGCTGCCTTGATAAAGGCTTTGATTTCTGTAACTGTCGTAATACCTGTCATACCAAATACGTCTTCTACAGCGAGGTCAGGAATAGAGGAGTTGATGTTTGCATTGCCTTTCAGCATGTTGTCTACTGTAACCTGCATTGATCCACTTGCTAGTAATATATCAAGTTGAGCGTCTGTAAGTGAAGTGACTACGCTAGCATCTACGGCTCCGCTAAAGTCGCTGACACCTAGTGTTTCTAGAGATGTAAGCAATGCTTTGAGCTCGGTTTTCTCTATTTGTTCGTTCGTTCCAGCTCCTACATTCAGTGTTTCACGGAAATGGTTCGGTACGATGAGTGAACCGCAACCTGCGGCTGCCAAATCGTCTAGTGCTCCACTTAACAATGTATCGGAAACAGTTGCCTGCATTGAGTAGGATGCTAGGAGGATGTCATAGTCCGCAGCGAATACGTTGGCTGGATTAATTGAAATCGCGCTGAAGTCTGTTAAGCCTAGTAATTCAAGGGAAGTAAGGATGGCTTTGATTTCGACCAGTTCAATGTATGTAACATCACTTAATTCAATACGGATGGTGTAGTCAGTTGCATAGTTGGTGTTCGGGATGATTAAATTGCCTAGAGTATCGTTCAGCAATTTATCAGAAAGTGTAGCTTGAATTGAACTTGACAATAGGAGTGTATCCGGATTGTCGAAGAACAAAGTAGAATCGATGGAAGCACCGAACGTATTCAGATCGGTGTATCCCATGATGAGGAATGCGTCAATCAGTGCTCTGATTTCAGCTTTTGTGATGAAATCCGTTGAACTGACGGTCTTTTGAATACGATTGATTTCTGCGACGCCTGCTTGTGTATAGAGTGGTACGATCAATACTGCATCGTCTAAATCAAGCATGGTCTTGGAAATTGTTGCGTGCATGGAAGCACTGAGTAAGACGGTATCTTGATCGGTTGTAAGTACAAGAGAGCTGATGTCGAAACTTCCGTCAAATGAAGTAATGTCGTTGATTCCAAAGACTTCAAGAGCATTGATGATGGCTTTGATTTCGTCTTTGTAAATGAAATGTGTGAGCGATACAGTTCCTTCAACAACCGTGCCGTCATAATCCGTATGAGGAATCAATAGAACGCTAGAGCCAAGGTCGTCGAGTTGTTTGGAGATTGTCGCGTGCATTGAGGCTGAAGTTAATAGAATGTTTTGATTTCCATTGTCAAACAAATTAAGTAACGATACAGTTCCATCAAATGTCGTGATGTCAGTGATATTTAATATTTCAAGAGCATTGATGATGGCTTTGATTTCATCTTTGTAAATGAAGTGTGTTAAGGATACCGTGGCTTGGATTGAGATATTATTTACATCCGTGGACGGAATCAATAAGACGCCTGAGCCTAAGTCATCGAGTTGTTTTGTAATTGTCGCATGCATCGATGCGGAAGTTAATAAGATGTCTTGATTGGCTTCATTGAACAGATTTGTAAGTGATACAGTGCCATCAAATGTCGTAATGTCTGTGATGTTCAATACGTGAAGCGCATTGATGATGGCCTTAATCTCGTCTTTGTAAATGAAGTGCGTTGCGAACACGATTCCTTGGATAGAGACATTGAGTACATCTGTATCTGGAATCAGAAGTACGCCTGATCCAAGATCATCGAGTTGTTTTGTGATTGTCGCATGCATCGAAGCGGAAGACAATAATGTATTTTGGTTTCCGTCATCAAACAGGTTGACCAATGAAACCGTTCCGTCAAAGGTCGTAATGTCGACGATACCTAAAAGTTCAAGAGAATCGATAATCGCTTTAATTTCGGATTTGAATATGTAGTGGGTTCCGGAAACGGTAGCTTGAATGGATATGCCGTCAACGTCTGTAAGTGGAATCAGTAAAACACCTGAGCCGAGGTCATCTAGTTGTTTTGTAATCGTTGCGTGCATCGATGCACTAGCGAGTAGAATGTTTTGGTTTGCATCTCCGTAAATCAATGCCAAATCAACGTTGCCGTCGAAGGAATTGATGTCTGTAATCTCGAGTAGTTCGAGCGCTTCAAACATCGCGTCGATTTCACCTTTTACGACATATTCGGTTGTGTATCCTACGCCACCGACAGTGATACGTACATCAAATGCATCTTGATCCTGAAGTGGGACGAGAAGCACGGCATCTCCTAAGTCAAGAAGCTGTTTTGAGATGGTTGCGTGCATCGAGGCACTTGCTAGTAAGATGTCTCTGTTCGCTTGTTCATAGAAATCAGACAAGTCGATGTTTCCATCAAAACTAGTAATGTCTGTAATTCCTAAAATCTCAAGGGATTCGAACATTGCATCAATTTCTGTTTTAATGACATAATCTGTTTCTTCTCCTGCTTCTCCTACAGTTACGCGAATCAATGTTACATTATCAGAAGCGGTATAAGGAATCGTCAAAGTTGCAGGGCCTAAGTCGAAGAGTTGTTTTGAAATGGTTGCGTGCATGGATGCACTGGCAAGTAAGATGTCTCTGTTTTCTTGGACATAGAAGCTTGTTAGATCAATGTCTCCATCAAATGTTGTAATGTCTGTAATACCTAATATTTCAAGTGATTCGAATATAGCGTCGATTTCTGTCTTGACGACAAATTCGGTTTCATTGCCTAATGGGCCAACTAAAACTCGAATTTCTGTTGTATTATCCGATGCCATATATGGAACAGTCAATGTTGCATTGCCTAAATCAGTTAACTGCTTGGAAATTGTCGCATGCATGGACGCACTTCCAAGTAAGATGTCTCTGTTCTCCTGAATGTAGAAACTTGTTAAGTCAATATCACCAGAGAATGTTGTAATGTCGGTGACACCTAAAATTTCAAGAGACTCGAAGATGGAGCTGATTTCTGCCTTTGAAACATATTCTGTTTCGTCTCCAAATGGTCCTGTCATCAATCTAACATCTACGAGTAGTGAGTCTGTATAAGGCACTGTTAAAGTTGCATCTCCAAGATCTAGCAATTGTTTTGAAATCGTTGCTTGCATGATGGAAGATGACAATAAGATGTTTCTGTTCGTTTCGTCATAGAAACTGGTGATATCCACCGTTCCGTCAAATGTTTCTACGTCGGTGATGCCAAGAAGATCCATTGCATGAATCATTGCGACTAATTCAGAGGCTAAGACATAATCGGTCGCTTCTGTAAGTAAACCGACTGTGAATCTAATTTCAGTTGAGTTATCGTCAGCAAAGAAAGGAACGTTGATCGTATCTGAAGAATCAAGATCCAAGACTTGTTTTGAAACCGTGGCTTGGATGACTGCTGAAGCGAGTACAGTCTCTGCATTTGTGCCTTCTGCTAGCGTATTAAGATCGACGGTTCCTGAGAACGTTTCAAGGTCTGTGAGACCGAGAATGTCGAGTGCATCGAAAATTGATTTTAGTTCAGATTTAATAAGATAGGTCGTTTCGAGTCCAGAAGGTCCTGTGACGACTTGAATCAAAGTGACACCGTCTTCTTGATAGGTTGGTACTTCTAGGGTGCCGTCAACTCCAAGATCAAAGATTTGTTTTGAAACCGTGGCTTGGATGACACTCGAAAGAAGCAAGGTGTCAGCGTTGTCGCCTTCCGTGATGACTGAAAGGTCGACTGAGCCGTCAAAGGCTTCGACGTCTGTGATGCCAAGAATGTTCAAAGCGTCAATCATTGCGGAGAGTTCTGATTTGATGATATATTCTGTATCGTTGGGTGAAATTCCAACGGTGACTCTGATTGCAGTTGTATCATCGTCTGCCATATATGGTACCGTTAATGTGCCAGCTGTGCCAAGATCGAATACTTGTTTTGAAACCGTAGCTTGGATTGTCGATGAGGACAATAAGATATCGCTGTTTCCAGGAATGGCGAGCAGGCTTAAGTCCACAGATCCGCTAAAAGCTGTGACATCGGTAATACCTAAGACATTCAAACCATCAATGATGGCGCTGATTTCGGATTTAATTAAGTAATTTGTTTTAAAGCCGTCTGGTCCAACTGTCACTCGAAGTTCGGTGACTCCATCTTCAGCAAGATAAGGAACCGTTAATGTTCCAGCTGTATCTAAGTCAAAGATTTGATCTGAGATGGTTGATTGAATGATGGCTGAAGATAATAATATGTCAATATTGCCTTCGACGCTCAATAGGCTTAAGTCCACGTTTCCATCGAAGGTTGTAACGTCACTGATGCCCAAAACGTCTAATGCATCGAATACTGCTGAAATTTCAGATTTTGTGATATATTCGGTTTCTTGTCCTTCAGGTCCAACAGTGACTCTAACGTTGGTTATTCCATCTTCTTCTACATACGGAACGTTGACGAATCCGTCATCTGACAGGTCAAAGATTTGTTGGGAAACGGTAGCATGAATAATCGAGGAAGCGAGTAATATATCTAGATTTCCTTCAACGCTTAACACACTTAAATCAACGTTACCATCAAAAGCGGTAACGTCAGTAATTCCAAGAACGTTAAGTGCATCAATAATTGCATTGATTTCGTCTTTTGCAATATATTCGGTAACGTTTCCTTCCGGACCGACTGTTTTTCTGATTTCAGTTGAACCGTTTGACGCTACAAAAGGAACGGATAGTATTGGAGTGTCCCCCACAGTCAAATCTAATACTTGTTTCGAGATTGTCGCATGAAGGATTGCAGATGATAGAAGAGTCTGTAAGTTTTCGCCAACAGATAAAATTGAAAGGTCGACATTTCCATCAAACGTTGTTATATCGGTAATATTTAGAACGCCTAAGGCGTCAAATGCGGCTTGAAGTTCTGCTTTTGCGATGTATTCTGTAACATATCCAGATTCGCCAACAGTAATTCGGATGTCGCCACCATCTTCATCAACATAAGGAATAGAGACTAAGTCTCCTTCCAAAGCAAACAATTGGTCAGAAATGGTAGCGTGTAAAATTGCAGAGGCAAGTAATGCTTCTGAATTTTCAGTCACGAGTGATAAATCGAGTGAATCAATATTGTTGAAATCTT
This sequence comes from uncultured Candidatus Izemoplasmatales bacterium, assembly GCA_964574705.1. GTDB lineage: Bacteria > Bacillota_I > Bacilli_A > Izemoplasmatales > Hujiaoplasmataceae > JAHIVB01. Next base: position 2,361 of record CAZNOO010000024.1, on the reverse strand, counting down.
GAATGTCTAAAGAAAGAATCGCCTGAAGGACTGCTTCAAGTTCATCTCTAGAAATCAATTCGATACTTCCAACGGTGTATCTAACGGCAACGCCGTCTTGGTCAACATAAGGAACTAAAAGAATCGCTTCATCTCCTACTGCAAATCCTAAAATGACATCAGATAATGTAGCATGTAAGATATCAGAGGCAAATAGTTTTTCAGCTTTATCAGGGTCTAAAGTCGTTGGATCACTAACTAATCCAAGTTCTTGTAAAATCGAAGGATCAATGTTGATGTTCGCAAAATCAGAAATTCCAAGCACGGTTACTGCTTGAATCATTTTTGAGATTTCTGTTTTGGTAATGACGTTAAGTGGCTCTCCTTTGACTTCAATTCCAAGGATTGCAGAATCAGGAATGACTAATGCGTCTCCACCCATGGTAATAATCATGTCCCCCACGGTAGCCGCTAGAATATCTGAACCGACCAAAGTGTCAATCTGTTCTGAACTAAGATCAAACGCTTTTGCAATGTCGAATCCGAATCCATCCTCTTCACAGACCGTATCGCCTTCATCACAAAGAAGATTCTGGGTAACAAGTGAAAGGGAAGCGGATAGTGCTTGTAATTCTGTTTTTAGAAGATATCCGTCTTCATCAAATACGGAATCCGGAATAACAAGTGCGAAGCCCAAATCCTGGTTGAGTAGATAATCAGAGATTGTGGCAACTAATATTTTAGATTCGAATAAGGAATTGATCGCTTCTTCTGTTAATCCAGAAATCGAACTAATGGATAGATTATTGAAATCGATTGTTGATGCAACACCACCGAGAGCATTCACGGCTAATAAAATATTTCTTAACTCTCCATTTGAAATGATGTTTCCATCTCCGTCTAGTTCGTCAAGCCATTGAATACCATCCGGTATTGTTATCATGTTGAGTTCTTCAAGATTGAGAGCACCTTCAAAAACATTGATTAGTGCCGTCGTAATTAGTTTTGAATCTAAAATGACAGTAAAATCAAGCGTAGCCAGTGCGCTAATAATTTCGAAAGGATCTCCACTACTGAACGTATCGAAAGAGATGCCCGTATCCAATACCGCTCCGATGATTTCTCCAAATGCGTTCAGTTCATCTGCCCAGATGATGTCTGCAGGAATTTGAACCACTGCGGATATTTCTGCACCGCCAAGTTCAATTGCTGTTTGGGCAAAAAGCGCTACTGAAGTCGTAATTAAATCCGATTCAGATAAAATAGTAAAGATGTTTCGTGCATTGTCTCCATCAATACTGACAGTTTCTAGATCGAAATTATCGTTAAAATAACCGATTTCATTTAAAATATCAAATGCGACGCCACCAACTTCACCCAAAGTGGATATTTCTGATGACCAGTCAATCTTATAAAGTTCACTTTGCCAATCAGAAGAGTTGAGTTGATCAACAATCTGAGGGTCTTCTGAAGAAGACATATATAAAATGCCTGCTTCTAGTCCAATTGGAATCAGACTTGTCAAAAGTTTGGAATCTGAAATGGTATCAAACGCTAGCCTTACATCGTCACCCGATAAATCTGCCAAGTTATAAGAATCCATAAAAGGCGAATCCATTACTTGTGCCAGGACTGAGGATATCACTTGTAGTTCATTTCGAATTGCTATATTTTCGTCATCATATTCCAACGATAAAACGGTGTCAAACAGATACAAACTCAACTCTAATTGTGCGGAAGTACTCGGGTCTGTAATCGTAATTTGAGAAGCGGTTGAAACAACGATGTTTTCATCGTATGCCGTAACCATTTGATTAATAAGTTCAATCATGTCCAAGACTTCTTGCGGAATCTGGACGGTGGCCGCAGTTTCCATTATAATGGAATGACTCGCTTGATAGATTTCCTGTCTCGGAAAATCAACTTCTACCGTTTCAGGATTATCTGTAGGAACAAATGAGACCAAACTCCCTGCAATTGAAACTAACCCGCTAAAAATGATTAGCGAGACGAATACGCTTACGACGCCATTCATTAGCCCAAACAAGGCTCCCATTCCACGGTTCTTAGATGCGTATTTGTCGGTGTTTTTTCGAGTTGGGAAAAATATCACTCGAATTAGAAGGAATAGCAACCGATATATCAAGTTGAAAATCGTAAAGTAGAAAATCAACCAGACAATCTTGAGTACAAACAAGGCAAGTCCAGTCAAAAACACATTCAATTGAATACTAGTCAGTACAACTTGGAATTCTTGAGGAACAAAAGCCTGAAGAGCCATCGGCAATGCAGTAGACAATGAAGTCGCAGACGAAAGATCAGGAAGTATCATTCCTAATCCTTGTCCGATATACGGAGAGTTGACTGTCCATAAAAAATTGA
>CAZNOO010000023.1:0-26940 GCA_964574705.1 uncultured Candidatus Izemoplasmatales bacterium | reverse complement strand
AAACGCCTTCGCTAAAAGCTTTTGTTCCTCGAACCGGTGCATAATGATAAATCTCCGGATCGCTCAAATTATGGAGCATGTATTCGACGCTATGAAACTTGAAAACATTTCCGTCTTCATGGTGAAGCATTCCCACGGTAGCGTCAATGACGTCTTCATACTGTTTTTTTAACGCTTTTGCTTCTTGTGAAATTTGAAGAATGTTTGACTCTAACTTTTTGTACTCTGCGTGTTTTCCAACGATGTTGTTATGCATTTTCACACTCTCTTTCAAATATTATTCAAAGTATTTTTTTAAAGTAACAGTTTGATCTCTGTCAGGACCGACTGAAAAAATCGTTACTTTGATTCCTGTAAATTCTTCTATTGCATAAAGATAATTTTGACAATTTTTAGGAAGCTCATCAAAACTGTGAACGTTACTGATGTCCTCGCTCCACCCTGGATATGTATTGTAGATTGGAATACATTTCAAAAAGTCATCATAGTTCCCTGGAACGTGATGAATCATTTTACCATCAAGTTCATAGCTTGTACATATTCTAACTTCATCTAACCCAGATAATACATCGAGAAGCATGATACTGAGCCCAGTAATACCATTAATCCTTCTAGCATGTCTTAAAATGACCGTATCCAGCCACCCAATTCGTCTTGGTCTTTGAGTTGTCGTTCCATACTCGTGGCCAATTTCTCTAATTTTTTTGGAAATTTCATTTTCGAATTCTGTTGGAAATGCACCTTCTCCAACTCTAGTCGTATAGGCTTTTGTCACGCCAACTACTTCATTGATTGATTGTGGAGAAACCCCACATGACAGCGGAACGGAAGCTGCAGTTGGCGAACTACTTGTAACAAATGGATATGTTCCATGTTCAATGCAAAGCATAGTTCCTTGTGCACCTTCAAAAAGGATTTTTTGGTGGTAGTCCAAGGCATCTTGTATTAGCAAAGAAGTATCTGTTATATATGGTTTTAATTTGTTCCCATACTCGATGTATTCTGTTAGAATTTCATTTCCGTCAAAAGCGTTTCTATTAAAAGCTTTCATCACTGGATTAACAAACGCAAGCGCAGTTTCGATTGCTTTCTTAAGTCTTTCGGGTTTTAATAAATCTCCGATTCTGATACCAAATCTGTTTGCTTTATCAGAATAAGCTGGTCCGATTCCTTTTTTTGTTGTTCCAATGGATTCTTCACCTTTTAAAGATTCAAATAATTCATCCATTTCTAAATGATATGGCATGATGACTTGAGCACGATCAGAAATATAGAGTTGATAAGAAGTGACACCTTTGCTTCTGAGCATCTCAAATTCTTCCATAAGTGCTCGTGGGTTGATAACCATTCCGTTTGCCATTACGTTTTTAATTCCCGAGTTAAAAACGCCAGAAGGAATCAAATGAAGTGCAAACTTTTGATGATTGAAATGGATGGTATGACCAGCATTGTTTCCACCCTGGCTTCGAATGACCATATCGGCTTTCATAGCTAGGTAATCTGTGATTTTTCCTTTTCCTTCGTCACCCCATTGGGTTCCGACAACAACGATTGTATGGTCCAAGATTACAACCCCTTTCAAACATACTAATTATAACATAGAGAAATTCGAATGAGAAGACTGGATATGATGAAAGAAAAAAGACTAAGTTACATTTAGTCTTTTTATATACTAATAAATCTTCCACTATGAAAGATATCATTCTTATTGATTTGATTCTTTTCAATAACTATTTTTCCGTTGATTATAACATAGTCTATTCCTTGCGGATTTATACACTGATTTTCCTCATATGAGAGATGGTTTGGGTCAATGACGTTGATGTCTGCAAAGTATCCTTCTGCAATAAATCCGCGTTTCGAAATTTGAAAACGATCAGCAGTTGCTTTGGTCATTTTATGGATGGCTTCACTTATGGATGTATTGTTATTTTTCGCAAGCAAAAGAAATTTAACGAAAGCATAATAACAAGCAAAGTTTTGAACCGATGCCTCTTTTTCCATCCAGGCATCACTCATATATAGGGATTGAGGATGTGTTCTTAATGTTTCGATGATTTCTTTGTTTTGATATTGATACATTAATACGTTCACTCTTGCATCTGTCTTTTCAATAATTTCAAGATAGGTTTTTAATTTGCTTTTTTTCCATAATTTTGCGATTTCATCTATTCTTTTTCCCTCAATTTCTTTCATTTGTCCAAAAGTATTTGAAATCAGTATATCTTTGAATCCAAAGCCGAGTGCTTTGATTGCCATAAAGATTTCAATTGCTAACCGAAGTTTGATGAACCAAGAAAATCTCTTAGATTTCTCCATGCTTAAATACCACGTAGGAAGAACAACGGTAATTACGGAAGCTCCAAACTCCATTGGATAAGTATCAAATCCGATGTCAAATCCTTCTGTTTTGGTTTGCTCAAGGATATTTAGAGATTCTTTCACGGTCCCCCACGAACTCTTACCAACAAAAATTAAATGAGAATATTCTGTTTTTACTCCGGTATTTTTCACTAATTTAACAACTTCGTCCATAGCTCTCAAATTATGAGCTCTCCCTCCTATAGGCGGGTTGTAAGAAGTTGATACTTTAGAATAAGCTCTAGCATGAACCGTCAAAATTTTATTGTGTTTTTTTACAATTTTGGTTAGTCGTTCTAGTTCTTCAAATGGAACAAATTGCCCCGGTTCATACATCAATCCCAAAGAGAGTCCTGCAGCACCAGATTCGAGAGACTTTTCAAGTATTTCTTCCATTTGAACCATCTGATCTTCGGACAGTGAATTGCTTGTTTTACCGTTTAAACCAATCCTCAACGTTCCGTGTCCTACTAAAGATAAAAGATTGACAGGGAGGTTTTTATCGACCAATTTACCCCATTTGGCAAAGTCACTGTAGTCGTTCCCATCATTTGAAAATAACCCTCCTCCGATTTGATCATTATATGGTGAATCACTCGAATATCCCGCAGCTGAAAAACCACAATTTCCGGTGACCATTGTCGAAACGCCTTGTTTTACGAATGGTTCATAATAAAACAAATTGTCTTTTTTTAACGCAAAGAAGTCATTGTGTGAATGAGCGTCAATAAAACCTGGAGTAATCATTTTTCCTAAACAATCAATGACTTTAATTTCTTCGCTGATTGGACAGGATTCAGTTTGTTTGTATATTTTTTTGATTTTGTCTTTTTCAATCAAGACACTACCAATATATTCTTTATTAATAGAACCATCAAAAATGGTTCCATTCTTGAGTAATATCATATTTTAACCTCTAATTTTGTTGAATACGATGTCTCTGGCAATCCAAACTCCATTTGCGCCTGCCTGAGCCAAGCCTCTGGTAATTCCAGCTCCGTCTCCGCCAAAGTATAAACCATTTATTTTGGATTCGAATTGATCATTTACTTCCGGCCTTGCTGAATAAAATTTTGATTCCACTCCATATAAGAGAGTATGTTCAGAAGCAACTCCTGGACTGACATGATCCAAAGCTTCAATCATTTCCATAATCGATTTCATTGTTTTATAAGGAAGAACCAATCCCAAATCTCCTGGGACAGCTTCTTTCAGGGTTGGAGAAACAAATCCTTCTTTAATTCTCTTTTCGGTTGATCTTCTTCCTTTTTTTAAATCTCCATACCTTTGAACAATGACAGCTCCATTACTTAACATGTTTGCGAGTCTGGAAACACTGTGAGCGAACTCGTTCGGTTGGTTGAAAGGTTCTGTAAAATTATGACTGACAAGCAGTGCAAAATTAGTGTTTTTTGATCCTAATTTGGAATCGGCATATGCGTGTCCGTTCGCTAAAATAGTTCCACTGTGATTTTCAATAACAACATGTCCGGATGGGTTGGAACAAAAAGTTCTGACTTGTGATCCAGAACTCGTTCTGAAAATAAACTTACCTTCATAGAGATTTTCATTGATTTCTTCCATGATTTCATTGTTTGTTTCTACACGTACTCCGATATCAACATGATTTGCGGTTGTTGGTATATTATGCGTATTACAAATACTTGACAACCAAGCGGAACCATCTCTACCAGGAGTAACAACAACGATTGGAGATTCTATTTCGTCTCCATTTTCTAATAAAACTCCTTCTACTTTTCCGTTTTGAACAAAAAGGTCTGTAACTTCAGTTTTATAAATCATTGTAATTTTAGTATTTAAAAACTCAAATATATTTTTTAATATTTGAAGATTCACTTCGGTTCCTAAATGTCTGACTTGCCCTCTAAGCAACTTCAATCCAACAGCCAAACCTTTTCTTTCAATTTCCTTGACCTTATCAGTTGTGGGGTCCGTTATTTCTATTGGGGCTCCAAATTCTAGATTGATAGAATCAACATAATGAATCAATTCCTCTAGCGTATCTGCATCTAGGTATTCATCCATCCATCCGCCATATTCACTCGTGATATTGAATTTACCATCAGAATACGCACCCGCTCCCCCAAATCCATTAGTGATAGAACAGTGGGGTAAACAACCGATAAACCCGTTCTTTTGAACGGGACATTTAATTATTTTTTTTTCCAAAATAGGACATCTTCGATGATAAATATCATTTCCTTTGTCTACTAAAAGCACTTTAATTTCAGGTTTTTTGATAGACAATTCGTAAGCACACATAATTCCCGCTGGGCCGGCACCAACAATAACGACATCAAATTTCTTTTTCATGAGAAAATCCCCCTTTAAAAGCCGCTATGATAATATCATTTATCAAGCAAAAATGCAATAAACCAACAAAAGAAAAACGGAGATTAAATTCTCCGTTTTTAATGTTTTTTTATTCAGTACGTACAGGCAAAATCAATTGAATCAGTCCTGGATCTTCATCGCCTTCAATGACAAAAGGTCTAATTTCTCCAGTGAATTTAACATAAACATCGTCTGAATTAAATGTTTTTAAAGCATCCATGAAATATTTGGAGCTAAAAGCAATCTTGATTGGAATTCCAACAGCTTTTTCAATTGGAAAAATTTCTTCGATAACTTTTCCTATTTCAGGAGAATTTGATGTAATTTCAACTTGTGAATCACTTCTAAGTTGAAGTTTTACAATACTCGTAGATCCGTCTTTTTGAGACAATAAAGACGCTCTGTCAATTGCTTCAAATAGATCATGTTTATTGAATTTGATTATGATTGGAAATTCAACAGGAATCAATCTTGAAGTTTCAGGAAAATTACCATCAAGAAGTCTCGATTGGAACAAAACATTTCCATACTCAAATAAAATTGATTTATGATCTAGATGGATTAGAATTTCATCTAAATTCATTTCAAGTATTTTAAACAATTCATCCAAACTTCTTCCAGGAATGACGACATTCATATTTTCGAAGTTTTTAGGAATATCAATCACTTTTTGACTTAATCTAAAAGAGTCTGTGGATATAGCAACTAATTTTTCACCTTCAACTCGGATGTTTACTCCAGTTAAAATTGGCCTATTTTCAATTGCTGAAGTTGCAAATGTTGTTTGTCTGATGATAGATTTCATCACTTTGGAATCTAATTTGATTGGATTGTCATTTAAGACAAAATCAAGTTCAGGATAATCCTCAACATTCAATAAATTAAGAGTTACATCACTGTTTCCGGCTTCAATTCTCAAAACATTGTTTTCAATGGTAGATAGTTTTGTTTTTTCAGAATCTAACTTGCGAACAATGTCGACAAAGAATTTTCCTGGAATCAAAATTTCCCCAGTGGTTTGTACTTCCAAACTTTCGTCTTTGATAGAGAGTTTGATTGAAATATCTGAATTGCTCGTAATCATCACTATTTCTTTTGGGTAAACTTCTAATTTAATGCCTTGCAAATAAGGAGCGGGTGTTCTTGTCGATAGAGCTTTTTGAGCAATCAGTAAATTGTTTAAAAGCACTTCAGTTAAAATTGAAAAATTCATTTGACGACCTCCTGTTATTTAATTCATTCTTAAAAGTTTTTTGTTATTATTGTTATTATTAGTAGTGTTGAAAAGGTGACAAAAACGATACTTTTACTACTACTATTATACCATCTTTCGCGATTAAAGTATACTAATTTTACTGTGGATAACCCAATTTATGAGGCATTCTTTCCACATTTAACCAACAATTTTTCAATATCAGATTTTTTGGTTTTATCGCACTTGATGTCATTTGAAATTTGTTCAATACTATAAATGACAGTGGAGTGATCTCTACCATTAAATATTTGTCCAATTTTCTTATAAGTCATGTCATAAAGTTCTTTTAATATATACATTGATACCTGTCTTGGAAAAACGTATTGCTTTTTTCTTTTTCCAGACAATAAATCAGTGGTAGATATATTATAGTAAGAACTTACAATATCCAAAATATTGTTGTAGTTGCTTTTCTCAATTGATAAATTGGATATATTTTTAGAATTTACAAGATTTTTTAAAGCTTCCTGAGCATTTGAGACTGTAAATTTGTAATCAAATGCAGTGCAATAGAACAAAACACGCTTTAATGCACCTTCTAACTCTCTCACGTTATTATCAAAAATGCTTGCAATGTATTCAAGGATTTCATCCGGAATTAAGTCTGGATCTGCAGTTTCTGCATGCAGTTTCTTTTTAAGAATCAAAATACGATGTTCTAAGTTGGGTCGATTGATATCTACGGAGAGACCCCATTCAAAACGAGAAGTCAGACGAGACATGATTTCAAACAATTCAGATGCTGGACGATCTGATGTAATAACGATTTGTTTGTTGCTTTCTTTCAATTTTTCAAATATTTTGAAAAATTCAAGTTGAGATTGTGTTTTTCCTGAAAGAAATTGAATATCGTCAACCAAGAGAATATCAACATTTTCGTATTTATGTGAAAAATCATCAAAGGACTTCTTTTGAGCTGCTTTTGCGTAGTCTTCAATGAATTGGTCCGTTTTGGCGTATAATACCTTTTTGTTGATATCATTCTCCAAAATATAGTTACCAACACATTGCATTAAGTGTGTTTTTCCAAGACCAACGTCTCCAAAGATGTATAAGGGGTTTGCAACCACACCAGGTTGATCAGCAACCTTCATTGCTGAAGTATATGCAAGTCTGTTGCTGGCACCGACAACGAAATTTTCAAAAGTATATATGTTATTTAATCCGGTTTTGTATTTATTTTCAAGGTTTTTTTCAGGAGTGTTGATTTCATAAGTCTGCGTTTTTGCAATTTCTTCAGCAGCTTGTTCTTTTGAAATGATTTTGAACATATGTTTATCTGGCGTGTATTCATTTAGCATTGCATTCAAACGGTTCAAATAAAAAGATTCAATTTTGCTTTTTACAAAGGGATTTGGAGCAATCAAATAAATTGCATTATTTACAACCTTAAAAACGGTTGAAATATTTGCAAAATGTTCGTTATATACATCTTCATCGAGTGTAATTTGTAGTTTGCTTTTTATCTTGTCCCAAATCATTTCATATTGTTCCATATGCAATACTCCTACGTCTTATAATAAATATAACACATTAGAAGAAAAACAACGCAAGTTTTTTTCCACAAAGAATGTGGATAACTTTTTTAGATTTTTTAGATATTAACATTAATGCGTGGACAAATGAATCCCCCAAATTAGAGATTGAAGAGAGTTTTCCACATAGGGTTGAAAAACACTTATCAACTCGAAATGTTAACGAGGTGTAAAGATAGAAATAAACTCGAAAGGTGGCCTTTTTGGTTTGGGGAGAAATTTATTTAATCCTTCAATTTTCAGTCAAAAATTGTTGACATAAGAATAAAAATCAACTATAATGATGTAGCATGGTTTTTGGATAACATTGTTAGGAGGTGCCCAATATGCTTAAGACGTACCAACCAAGTAAAATTAAAAGAGCTCGTACGCATGGTTTCAGAGCAAGAATGGAAACAGCGAACGGCAGAAAAGTATTGGCAAGAAGAAGAGCTAGAGGCCGCAAATCATTGACTGTCTCCGACCGTTAAAAACAAAATAATAGCTACACCTAATATATAATTATACCTGAATCACCTGAATATTATATTTTCGGTGATTTTTTGTTTTTTTAAGGAGGTATACAATGGAAAAAGCCTACCGCGTAAAAAAAAGCGCTGAAATTGAATTAATAATGAAAAACAAATCCAGCGTCGGCGATGGCTATTTTGTCATTTATAAATTACCAAATCATGATGAATCTCATTTTCGTTTTGCAGTCAGTGTTCCAAAGAAATACGGAGATGCGGTTGATCGAAATTTGATGAAAAGAAGAATCAGAGAAATTGTAAGAGCAAATCAATTTTTAGATGGAATTAACTTTTTTATTATTACTAAGCCTAAAGCAAAAGAACTCACCTTTCAAGAAATCAAAATTAGTTTAGAAAAACTATTCGCTCGCGCGAAAATAAATAAAGGGTAGGAAAATATGAAAAAAAACAAAATAGTATTGGCAATTTTAACTGTACTACTAGTCTTTGTATTAGCTTCATGCGGAACAAAGGCGGGTGTAGTATCATACGCTAATTATGAATCAATTGCTGTTCAAGTCACAGGAACTGATCCTGTAGCGGGATCCACTTATAACGAAGTCGTATCGTTGCTTGGAACAGAAGCGGACTACACAAACTACGACAACAACACAGGAACAGGATACGTTGAGTGGACTTCAGAGGAATATTATGTAAAAGTTTCTTTTACAACCTTTCAAGCCATTGCAAAAGAGCAAACAGGACTTTATGCAAGCGTCTATCAAACACCAATTGGTGAGAAAACAGGAGTTTGGGAATGGGTTATTACTCAATTAGCCATTTTTACATTCCATGCCAGCAATTTATTTGGATTGTTAGGGACTACTTACTACTATTGGATAGGACTTTTAATCATGACTCTAGTCATTCGTACCTTAGGATGGCCGGTTTACGCAAAAAGCAACGATTTAACTTTGAAAATGCAGATGGCTCAGCCGGATCTTGATAGAGTAAAAGAAAAGTACTCAGGCAGAACTGATCAAGCATCTCAACAAAGAATGCAAATGGAAACAATGGATATTTACAAGAAATACAAAATAAATTTCTTCGGATGTCTAATGCCTTTGCTACAAATGCCCATCTTTATTGCGATGTATCAAGTTGTGCAACGCTTCCCACTCACTTCAACATCAATATTCGGAGATGGTTCCGTAGTAATGAATACGAATTTTCTCTGGACTAATCTAGGAAATACTTATTGGTTAGCAAACTTGCCTCTTGCTATCATTGTTGCAGTTACAATGTTCTTGAGCCAATGGTTAATGCAACACCGTCAAAAACTGAATCAAAAGAAAAGATTCGTGGACCCAAAAACTCAGCAAAGTCAAAAATCAATGCAATACGTTATGTATTTCATGGTAATCATGATGGGTTCAATCGCACTTGGAAATGCCGGAATCGCATTTTATTGGATCATCGGTAACTCATATCAATTATTCCAAAGCTACATGGCTCACCGCAAATCGGACCAAAGACAAGAACAATTACGGAAGCAATTTTAAAGGGGGAATGAATCCATGAAATCCATTCAATTTGAAGCAAAAGCGATGAATGAAGCAACTTTAAAATATGCTGCTAGTGAGTTGCGTGTCAATAAAGACTTTATTGATTTAAAAGTCATCGAAGAGAAAAAAAGTATCCTCGGGCTCAACAAAACTTATATGGTTGAAGCGACAGTCAAATTTGACGTAATTAAAGATTCAATCATGTACTTGAAAGCTATTTTGGCAGATATGGAAATTGACGCTTTAGTAGAAGCAAAACCAGGGGAAGACAAACAAGTTTCATTCTATATTGATGCAAATGAAAACCCAATTTTAATTGGTAAAAATGGAAAAACATTAGATGCACTTCAAGTGCTTTTAAAGAACTATATTAATCTATTTACAGATGAATATTATATGGTTTTAGTAGATGTCGGAGGATACAAGGCACAAAGAAAAAAACAACTTGAAATCCTTGCAACCAAGACAGCTAAAGATGTTGCAAGAACAAGAGTTGAAGCAAGGCTTGGGAAGATGAACGCTTATGAAAGAAGAGTCATTCATACGAAACTTGCAGATTGGCGTGATGTCACGACGGAGTCAGAAGGCGAAGAGCCAAACCGTTTTGTTGTGATCAAACCAAGACAAAGATAATATGGCACGCTTAGTAGTTGGACTCGGGAATCCGGGGAAGGCATACGAGAAGTCAAAACATAATATTGGATTCATTTGTTTGGACAAGTATGCCAAACAGTTAAAATTAAAATTCAAAAAAGAACCGAAGTTTCAATCAGAGGTAATAATGATTGGAAACAACATCTTAATAAAACCAAAAACGTTTATGAATTTATCTGGAAACGCAGTTAGATCAATAGTCGAATATTACAATATTGATATCGAAAACATAATGGTAATTTCAGATGACCTAGACCTATCTTTTTCAAAAATTCGTCTTCGCGAAAAGGGAAGTGCCGGTGGACACAATGGTTTAAAATCAATCATTGAAAACCTCGGTACGAACAACATAAAACGATGCAAGATTGGTATTGGTAGGGACGAAGATACGTCAGCAAGAGATTATGTTTTGAGTCGATTCTCAAAACAAGAATTAAAAAAGTTAGATGATGTAAGCATCACAGTTTCCAGCATAATAGATGACTTCTTTAATGATGTATCATATCAATCCATGATGAATCGTTATAATGGAGTAGAATAAGTGTAAACCGCCCAAAAAGGCGGTTTTTATTTTTATGAATATTTCAATGAATTTATAGAAAATAGAATAATATTGTATAAATATATTCAAGAATTTTATCGAATTTATTGCATAAAAATATATTGGATGTTCAGAGAAAACATGTTGAATAAAATTATATCTTAGTTCATATATTTTGTATAAAATTATATACATTATTCTAAGGTAATTAATACAACGAAATCAAATTTTACGCACAAATTACTATTTTAAAAAAATCAATTATTCGAATATTTTTTGATATTTTTACCTATAGTTGAATATTATAAAAATAATCCTCGCATTAAGTTTTCTAAGAAAGTAGTTTAATTTTTAATCGATATAATTACTCTAATCTATGGTATCCGGGTTAGTTCAAATTATCTCCAAAATTTAAAAATGAACAGATAATATATCTTAGCATTTCTGTCATTTTACAATAATTTGCATTATCTATCTAATTATTCGCAAAGGAAGATAGATAACAAATGGATATCTATCTTCCTCTTGCGGATTATAATTATAGATAGCATCATCGATATGGATTGACTTATTTCTCTATTTTTCGCCGTTTCCTTTGATTTCTATTTTTTCTAATACAATATTTATTGTCATCATTTTTTATTACCAATTTATGTATTTTACTCTATTTTCCCACAGATTATTCTCCTTCTGTTATTTTCTTTTTATGACAATCCTTCCTTTATTTATTCTTCGTGTTTTCCCTTTTTTTTCTTTTTTTTAGTATCTTATTAGTATGCATTTGTTTTAGTTTGTATACTAATAAATTGAGAGATCTTCTATTATCTTTATCACTATTTTTTTCTTTTTCATATTGTAAATGATCTGACTTTCTATCTCTCTAATCATCCTTCATTTAAATAATTAGAAGAGATTATTGTATTTCTTTTCTGTATTTTTCAGAAACATCTATCTAATTATCTTGCTTTGTCTTTCGGTTATTATACTTTCATTTTAGGTTTAATCTTATATTTATTTGATCGTTCCATTAATTTTTTTTCTTTTATTACGGCATTTTTTTTAATAGAATTATTTCACAATAAACATTTAAGACGATTATTATTTTCGATTAAGAAATTTCATTCTTTTTTATTATCAATGATATGTTATAATATACCCAAAAAGGAGCTGATGATATGTATCCATATTTGTGGGAAGAAGTATTTGGTTACAACTTGCCGATGTATGACCTTATGATTACAACGGGATTATTATTTATGATGATTTATATAGCTTGGAGATTTGAAAAAATAGATCATTTTTCTAGAAAAGAAACAAACAAATTACTTGTATTCGTTGTGATTAGTTTAGCGGCCGCTTTATTTACTTCTTGGCTTTCTGATGGTATCTTTCATACGATTCATGAAGGAGAGTCAGCTTTCGGATCCATTACTTTTATTGGAGGCTTGATTGGAGGGCTAATTTGTTTTGTCCTTTTGATTAAGTTTGGATACAAAGAACAAAAAGAAAGACTCCCAGAGATTTTAAACACACTTATTGTAGGTGTCGTCTTAGCACACGCATTTGGAAGAATTGGGTGCTTCACAGCCGGATGCTGTTACGGAATTCCGACCGACTCTTTTCTTGGAGTATCATTCCCTTACGGAGAGTCCGGTGGTATTTCAGTTTTTCCAACTCAACTTTTTGAAGCGTTCTTTTTATTCGCGCTCTTTATTGTTTTAAATAAAGTAAAATCATTTAAAAATATTGAATTTAATGTATATTTGATAGGCTACGGGACTTGGAGATTCTTGATTGAATTCATTAGAGGCGACGACAGGGGAGAGTTTTTGTCATTCATTCAGGGGGCTTATTCAAACTATCCTACGCCTTCACAGTACCTTAGTCTATTTATGATCGGGCTAGGAATATATCTACTCGTTAAGAATCACAAAAAGAACAAAACTCTAGCAAAGTAAAAGCGGAAGACACCAAAATTGAAAGAATCTAGTTAGATTGGAGATAATCATGTACGCATTAATCACGGGAGCTTCAAGTGGGATTGGCAGAGAAATTGCTATTCAATTGGCCGAAAAAAAGACTAATCTTATATTGGTCGCTAGAAGAATAGATAGATTGAATGAATTGAAAGAATTGCTCTCAAAAAAACACGGAATTGATGTAGTCATTAAGCAATATGACCTGTCGATACTCGAAAACTGTCATTCTTTGCACGAATCTGTAAAATCATACGAACCAGAGGCAGTCATTAATAATGCCGGTTTTGGAAGGGTTGGAGCTTTTGATCAGATTCCATTGAGTGATGAAATCAACATGCTTGAATTGAATATACTTGCTCTTCATGCTTTGACAAAATTATTTGTAGGTTCGATGAAAAAAGGTGTTATTTTAAATGTGGCAAGTATGGCAGCTTTTTTACCTACACCACTTTTAGCAACATATGCCGCCTCAAAAGCCTATGTTTTATCTTTCAGCAGAGCCATTGATTATGAGCAAAAGAAAGAAAAAACAGGGATAAGAGTGTTAACTTTATGCCCAGGACCAGTAAAAACGGAATTTGGAGAAGTTGCACAAGCATCAAAATTATCATTACCTGGTATGGCTGTCGAGAAATGTGCACGTATTGCAATTAAAGGTATTTCAAAGAAAAAACCCAAAATTATTCCAGGGTTTTCAATGAAATTTCTACAGTTCATTCTACATTTTATTCCAACCAGACTTGTTTTAGCAATTTCTTATAAGGTGCAGAACAGAAGGAATTAGTTTTTGAATAATAATCTGTTATAATAAAATTAATATAACGTTTATACCCCGGCGAGTTCAGTGAACTCGCTAAAACGTCGTGGAGGGAACATGAAAAGAATCTATCAATTCATAGAAAAACAAGAAATAATAAAAAGGTTCTTTATAGCCTTTGATTCAGGAAAGCAGAAAATTCATATTGAAAATACCACTGAAGAGCAGGGTCTTTTGTTGTTGGCATATGCATTTGAAAAAACAGATAAGCCAATCGTTCTAGTTTGTCCCAATCTTTATAACGCACAAATGGCTTATGACCGTCTTTCACAGTTTATACCCGAAGACAGTCTTTCGTTTTTTCCTCAAGATGAGTTCATTACGAGCGAATTGCTCGTCTCCTCAATGGAATTTAAAATGGAAAGAATGAATACTATTCGAAAACTGCTTTCTTCAAAAAAACAATTGGTTGTTACACATCCTGCAGGGGTACTTAAACCACAATTATCTAAAGAAGTGTGGATAGATTCGATTTTTACACTTTCGGAAAATAGTAACTACTCTAGAGATCTTTTGGTTGAAACTTTAGTGGATTATGGGTATTCAAAGGAATACACTGTCGAAAAGCCCGGAGATTTCAGCATTCGAGGTGGAATCGTAGATATTTATTTAATTGGAGAGAAAAATCCGATAAGATTAGATTTCTTTGGAGATTCGATTGAATCAATCAAGTATTTCAACATCGACTCTCAAAGATCTTTTGAACGAATTGGCAACATCCAGATTGTGCCAATGACAGAGTTTCTTTATTCAAAAAGTGAACTTGTTCAATTGGAAAAACTCATTCATTCGAAACTAAACACGATATCTTTTTCGGACTCTGCGAAGACAAGGATTCTTGAGGACCTAAATCGCCTTCAAAACCACCAAGAGTTAGATCGGCTAAGTAGATATATTCCCTTTATCACTAAAAAGCATTTGACAATTCTTGATTTGATTTGTCAACCAACCATATTCTATATGGACTATCATAGAATCATTAATCAATATGACTTAATGGTAGAAGAAATCAGTGATTGGTATCTGTCAACGGATGATTATCCAAAAATGTCTTTTGAATTACTGTATTCGCTTCACGAACTACATTATTCTCAAGGTATATTTGTTGATACTTTTCAGTTTAAGTATAAAGAATTGTTTGACGAGTCGTTTTCTTTCTTCGGAAAAGAAGTATTGTCTTTTCAAGGGAACACAGATTTGTTTATATCCGATATTCAAAGCGACATTTCTAAGAAAACACTCATAATTGCTTCAACTAACACGAAAAGTAGATCTGAAATAGTCGAGCTGTTTGAATTTCACAATATAAAATACCAACTATTGTCTGAAAGTGATGATTTTTTTGAAAATCAGATAAATATTGTAATATCAGAAAATTACTTTGATTTTACAAGTGATACGTTGGGATTGCGAGTCATCACAGAGTCCTCGATATTCAAAGTTAGAAATCTTCGCAGAAAAGGGAAATACGTTTCTGTTTATGAAACCAGCAAAAGACTTTCCAGCATCAATGATTTGAAGCAAGGAGATTATGTTGTACATTATGATTACGGAATTGGAAAATTTCTTGAAATTACTTCGATGCAAATGGGCGCAACCTTAAACGACTACATTCACATTGAATACCGCGATGGGGATAAACTCTATATTCCTTTAGAATCCTTCCAACAAATCCAAAAATACTCTGGAAGCGAAGGTTTCGTTCCAAGATTATCAAAACTGGGTGGATCTGATTGGGCAAAAACAAAACAAAGAGTTCGACAAAAAGCTAAAGACATTGCGGATAAGTTGATTAAATTATATGCGGAAAGAGAAAACGCAGAAGGGTTCTCTTATTTTGAGTATTCCGATTTCGAAAAAGACTTTGAGAACGACTTTCCTTATGAAGAAACGAGAGATCAAAACAAAGCAATAGCAGAAGTGCTGCATGATATGGCGCTTCCAAGGCCAATGGATCGCCTTCTCTGCGGAGATGTTGGCTTTGGAAAGACAGAAGTGGCTTTAAGAGCTGCTTTTCGTGCTGTTTTAAATAAGAAACAAGTTGCTTATCTTGCTCCAACAACCGTACTCTCCAAGCAACACTTCAACACGTTTAAAGATAGAATGGACAAATATGGAATACAAGTGAAGCTGCTGAACCGTTTCATTACAAAAAAAGAGCAAAAGAAAATACTTCTTGGATTAAAAAACGGAAACGTAGATGTTTTAATAGGAACACATCGAATATTAAGCAAAGATATTGTGTTCAAAGATTTAGGCCTTCTGGTTATCGACGAGGAACAAAGATTTGGAGTGCTTCACAAAGAAAGAATCAAAGAGATGAAAGTCAGCGTAGATGTATTGTCACTTTCTGCTACGCCAATACCCAGAACACTTCAAATGGCGATTATGGGTGTTAAGAATATGTCCTTACTTGAAACTGCTCCCGAAAATAGATATCCAATTCAAACATATGTTATGGAAAGAAACGATACTCTAATCAAAGATGCGATTGAAAGAGAACTGATGAGAAAAGGACAAGTCTTTTATTTGTACAATCGAATTGAAGACATTGAGAATATTGCCTCTAAGATTCAAAAATTGGTCCCTGGAGCAAGAATTCAAGTTGCTCATGGTCAAATGCACAAACACGATTTGGAACAGGTTGTGGACGATTTTATCGCGCAAGAAATTGATGTATTGATTTCAACAACAATTATAGAAACTGGTATTGATATTCCGAATGCCAATACTTTAATAGTTCATGACGCAGACAAGCTTGGTCTATCACAACTGTATCAAATCAGAGGCCGAGTCGGTCGAACGAATCGAATTGCATATGCTTATCTAATGTACTACAAAGACAAAGTTCTAACTGAAGATGCATTAAAACGATTGAAAGTCATAAAGGAGTTTACCGAGTTAGGCTCGGGATTTAAGATTGCAGTAAGAGATTTATCAATTCGTGGTGCCGGCGACGTACTTGGAAGTGAACAATCCGGATTCATTGATTCGGTTGGAGTAGACTTGTATATGAGAATATTGGAAGAAGAAATTAAAGAAAAACAAGGTCTCGTTGAGAAACAAATTTCTTCACAAGGAGTCAAAGCGAGAGTTTCAAAATATATTGATCAGAAGTATATTGAAGATGATTTTGTTAAGATTGAGATGCATAAGAAAATTCAAAATGTCACAAACCTCAAAGAAGTAAAACAACTATCTGAGGAAATGAGAGATCGGTTCGGAAGCTTTGATGATGAACTTGAAATCTATATGTACGAAAGATTATTCGAGGTTTTGACAAAAGAATTTGATATAGAAAAAATTAGTGAATCAAAGACAAATATAACTCTAATAGTCTCTGAAGACGGAAGCAAAAAATTGGCAGGAGAAGATGTCTTTTCAAGCGGAATGAACATCTCTCCGTATTTAAGATTTGCATATAGAAATGAGAGAATTAGATTCATTCTTGACACCATAGATTTAGACAAACATTGGCTTTATACAATGGTAGAATTTCTAGAAAATTTGAAGTTAAAAAGCACAAAGATTACACGGTAGAATTCGTAAATATATTTGCATATGCACAAAAGAGAACACAGATGAAATATATATTAAAAATAAGATGGATAATAGGCCTGTAAAATAGAAATATTCTAAATAGAAATAACAGAATTACAACGAATATATATGTTAAAAACGAATCAAATATAACCAAAAAATTGCATTAAAAACACCGACCGTAAAACGTATCTTTTGAAACTATTAATAAAAAATATTTGAAACTGTAAAAAAAAAGTAAAAAAAAGTTGTATATAAATAACAAACATCTAGAATATATGAATTTTGAGAATTAGCAGAAAATTTAAGTAAAAATCATATAAGAAATAATACTAAAAATAGATAAACGTTAAGGATAATTATTGAATAAGTTAATCATAAATTTAAAGAATTCTATGCTATAACATAAGGATAAGGATATTGCTTTATTTTTTTGAAAACTATATGTGAAAATAATTATAATGAAACGTTAGAAAATCGCCTTAATGAGAGGTTACTATTATTGTATACGCATACTGAAATTGTATAATTCATTAGAATTTATCCATTTATATTATGTCTAAATTAATGAAATTATTCTTGAAATCCAATATGGATCTTTGAAATAAATATTGTGTTGGGAATTCTATTCGAGTAGAATACAATTTGATTAAATATATATAATGTAAATTGGAAAAAATTCAATGCGAAACAAAAAAAATGGCACAATTTTTGTTTTCAAAAAAAATCTAAAAACAACTTCATTATTACTATTTTATCATATTTACAATTTGTGTATAGAAACAGCATTAATAATCTTTTACTCATAAATTGAAACCAAAATTACAATATTATGTTAGTAATATTTAACATCTGGCATTACTACAGAAAATCCCTTGTTCACTAAAAATGAACAACAGTATTTATGTATATCAAGCATTATTTAACTATAACGGCCAATAGTTAACTTGTTTTTTTGAGCAATACAGTAAAATAAGAATTCAATTTAATATATTTATAATTTCATTTCAATTTGAATAGTTTCATTTTGTATAGCGTTTAGTCTCTATATTGTGCCATTTCCACGCAATCTAAAGATTTATCATTTTGTTGCGTTATTCTTAACCACACATAATTTTTGTAACTTCATTTTTCCTTTATCCCAAACAAATTTTACTCTGAATTCACACTCTTCTTTGCTCTGTGTTTTGTCTTTGTTTTTCATTTGTTTTGGCAATATTTTTGTATATTTCTCAGATTGATTCTTATTGTTTTTTCTATAAAAAAATGTCACTTTTAAAGTGGCATTTTTATATAAATTCTATCTACTCTTTTTCCGACATTGCACAAGATTTCATATGATATTGTTCCAAGTTTTTGAGCAATTATCTCGACTGTTTTTTCTCTTCCAAAGATTATGACTTCTTCACCAATTTCAATCTCAACATTTGAAATATCTACCATGATTGCGTCCATACATACCGATCCAATTACCGGTAATTTTATGTCTTTGAAAAGAACATAATCGTTATTTGTCATCGCCCTTGGATAACCATCTGCATACCCGATTGCAACCGTTGCTACCCTTGTGTTTTTTGTTGCGGTGAACTTTGCCCCATAGCTTACAGTGTCTCCTGGAGTTAAATCATGAATGGCCACAACTTTTGAAACAACCTCCATTACCGGTTGGAATTTGAGTCTTGTTTTCACGGGAGGATATCCATAAAGTGCAATTCCGCATCTTACCATATCGAGATGCATTTCTGGAAAATTGATTGTCGCTGATGAGTTGCAAGCGTGTTTTACTCCAACCTTGATTTTTCTTTTTTCCAGTTCAGATAGCAATTTAGTGAACACATTGAATTGCTTTTCTGTATGATTCCTATCTTCGTTTTCTGCACCTTCAAAGTGCGTATAAATGCCAGTAATTTTTAAGTTAGGCATGGATACTATTTCTTTTATTTGTTCTGCTACGATTGGAATGTTTTCTTCTCTGTGGCAATAAATTCCAAACCTTGACATGCCGGTATCTATATTTATGTGAACCTCTAATGGATAGTTTAAAGCAGATAATTCCTTTGCGTACTCCAATGAATCAACAGTTTGTGTAATCTGATTAATAGATAATTTCTTGGCTTCTGATGGATTCGTTCTTCCGAAAATCAGAATCATCGAATGAATTTTATTTTCTCTCAATTCAATAGCTTCTTCGAGAGAGGCAACTCCAAATTGTTGGCACCCAAATGATTCGAGGTGTTTAGATACATGAATAGAACCGTGTCCATAGGCGTTAGCTTTTACAACAGCCATAACTTTATATGAATGACTTCCTATAGATCCCAATATACTATAATTATTCGTCAAACGATCTAAATCAATATTTGCAGCACACCGTTCCATCGTTATACCTCCAATTCGGTATTCTCTAGATATTATAGCATGATTCTATTTTTAAAGAAAGATTCTGTAAAATCATATTCTCATGGATTCCAATAGTTTTCCTCACATGATTTCTAGCATTTCTAATTTGCGTTCTGAGCGATTGAAAACATTTAAAGGTATCATTTGCTCCCCTCCCGCATAAAATGCGCTTAAAACTAAAATATACATTGAAATTTATATAATAATATTATATAATATTATATATAAAGAACGATCAAAATGAACTTGAATTCTCACGAGAGGTCCCCAATGAAAACAATCGAAATTACAAGTCCATATATCACTCTTGGACAACTATTAAAATTTGCAAATGTAATTCAAAGTGGCGGGGAAACAAAGTTCTTTTTGGCGGAAAACATCATTACAGTTAACGGAGTTCAAGATAATCGTCGAGGCAAAAAATGTTATCCAGGAGATATCATTATAATCAATAAGACCATAAAACTCCAGATAGCGAAACATTATGAACCTTAAAAAAATCACCCTAACCAATTTTCGAAATTATGAGAAAGAATCATTAGAACTTGGTCAGGGTATTCATTTTATTATCGGACCAAATGGCGTTGGAAAAACTAACTTTTTGGAATCAATATATGTTCTCGCTCTTGCTAAATCGTATAAAACAAGTGATCAAGTATTGATTCGACATCAGGAAGAGTTTGCGAAAGTTGAAGCATCAGTTCTAGCTCATTCAAGATTGTTTGATTTATCAATGATTATCTCTACGGGTGGAAAAAACGCATACATCAACAAAACTGCCCAAAAAAAACTCAGTGATTACATCGGCAATTTGCAAATCGTCTCCTTTTTGCCGGAAGACATGAACATCATCAAAGGGTCTCCCCGCGAAAGAAGATATTTTTTTGATGTTTACATGGGACAAATGGATAAAAATTACATCAACGATTTAGGCATTTATAAGTATGTTTTAAAACAAAGAAACGAATTGCTTAAGAAAATGGATCAATACAATAAAGAAGATGAGTTATTGCTTGATGTTATTACCGATCAACTTGTAGATGCGGCAAAACCGGTGATTGAACACAGAAAAAGATTTGTTGAAGAGATCAACGCGTTTCTTGCAAAACAATATCATCTCTTTTCAAGCAAAAACGAAAACTATAGAATACAGTATTTACCCTCAGTAGAGGAAAATATAGAAAAAGTATTTAAAAGCAAGTATAAAACAGACAAAATGACGAATACTACCAATTTTGGGCCCCATCGAGATGACTATGATTTCTATCTGAATGACGTTATTGCGAAAGATTATGCATCCGGAGGGGAACAAAGAACACTGATTTTGACTTTGGATATGGCTCTTGCAGAAATGATGAAAGATCGCAACAGAGAATATCCAGTCATCTTGCTTGACGATGTGTTTTCTGAATTGGACTATGAAAAGCAAAACAAATTGATTCAATATTTGTTGAAAATGAAAGCTCAAGCAATAATTACTACAACATCACTACATGAATTGAATCAAGACGCACTAAAAGATGTACAAGTATTTCACGTTACAAAGGGTCACATCCAGGAGGAGAAATAACATGGCAGAGCAAGGGAAATATGATTCAAGTAATATACAAATTCTAGAAGGATTGGAAGCCGTCAAGAAAAGACCGGGAATGTACATTGGTTCAACCGGACCGAGAGGGCTTCATCATTTGGTTTGGGAAATTGTTGACAATGGAGTCGATGAGGCTCTAGCTGGCTATGCAAACATGGTCAATGTCGAAATTCTTCCAGGGAATGTCATTCGAGTTACAGACAACGGTCGAGGGATTCCAGTGGATATTCATCCAAAATCAAAAAAACCGACAGTAGAAACGGTTTTTACCGTTTTACATGCCGGAGGTAAATTTGATCACAACGCATATAAGGTTGCGGGAGGCCTCCACGGAGTTGGTGCGTCCGTCGTAAATGCATTAAGCCAGTATATGAATGTTGAAATTTCAATGAATGGAAAGAAATATGAAATTGGATTTGATCATGGCTTTGTCAAAAAAGAGTTGACAGAAGTTGGCGAGACGGATAAAACCGGAACAATCGTCACATTTTTAGCAGACCCAGAAGTGTTTTCTGAATGCCAAGAATATGAATTTGAAATTTTGAGAAACAGAATTCAGCAATTGGCGTTTTTAAATAAGGGAATTCAATTCACAATTTCTGACTCAAGAAATCCAAACAACGTCATCAACAAAGAATACAAGTACGAGGGTGGCGTAAGGGAATACGTAGAGTTTTTAAATATTGGAAAAGACAAAATTCATCCAACCGTCGCATATTTCGAAGGTGAACAAGACAATATTCTAGTTGAAATCGCTATGCAATATAATGATGGATATGCTGAAAACATCTATCCATTTACAAATAATATCAATAATGCAGAAGGCGGAACACATGAGGAAGGGTTTAAAATGACTCTGACTCGCATTCTGAATAACTATGGTAAAAGTGCCAACATCTTCAAAAAAGATGAATCTCTTCAAGGTGAAGACGCTAGAGAAGGATTGGTAGCTATCGTTTCAATTAAACATCCTGATCCACAGTTTGAAGGGCAAACAAAATCTAAATTAGGTTCTACAGACGCAAGAAGAGCTGTAATTGCTGTGATGTCAGAAGGACTCGATCGCTTTTTGCTTGAAAATCCTTCTGCCGCTAAAATAATCGTAGAAAAAGCAATGATGGCTCAAAGAGCAAGACTCGCCGCTAAAAAGGCAAGAGAAGCCACTAGAAGGAAATCTCCTTTGGATTCCCTTGGATTTGCATCAAAGTTAGCTGATTGCCGTACAAAAGATGCAACAAAATCAGAAATTTACATCGTAGAGGGTGATTCTGCGGGCGGTTCAGCAAAACAGGGAAGAGACTCAGAATATCAAGCAATTCTTCCGTTGCGCGGAAAAGTATTGAATGTTGAGAAGGCGAGACTAGATAAAGCGCTTCAAAACAAAGAAATCGTTTCTATGATTCAAGCCTTTGGAACCGGAATCGGAGATGAATTCCAAATCTCAACTGCAAGATATCATAAGATTATCATCATGACCGATGCTGACGTCGACGGTGCACACATTCGAACGCTCCTTTTAACATTCTTCTTTAGATACATGAGACAATTGATTGAGAAAGGCTATGTATACATCGCACAACCACCTTTATTTAAGGTGCAACTTGGTAAATCAGTTCAATATGCATATGAAGAAAAAGCTTTGGAAAAAATTCTTTCTGAAATGAATGGAAAACCAACCTTACAAAGATATAAAGGTCTTGGTGAAATGAATCCTGAACAACTTTGGGAAACTACAATGGATCCTGAAACAAGAACACTTCTTCAGGTATCGCTTGAAGACGCAATAGAAGCGGATAGAATCTTCTCCATGTTAATGGGAGATGACGTCACAAGCAGAAGAGAATTCATTCAAGAAAATGCAGAATTTGTGCGTAATTTGGATATTTAAGGAGTAGAACATGGAAGAGAATAACAATAAGACAATATTACCCGAAAATATCAGCAACAAGGTCATCGAGATCAATATTTCTAATGAAATGAAGAGTTCCTTTTTGAGTTATGCAATGAGCGTTATCGTTCAGCGTGCTCTACCGGATGTCAGAGATGGATTGAAGCCGGTTCACAGAAGAATTCTATATGGAATGGAAGAACTCGGTGTAACACCGGATAAACAATTTAAAAAATCAGCACGTATCGTCGGTGATGTCATGGGTAAATACCATCCTCACGGAGACTCAGCTATTTATGATTCCATGGTCCGTATGGCTCAGGATTTTAGTTATCGTTATCCTTTGGTCAATGGTCACGGAAACTTTGGTTCCATCGATGGTGACGGCGCAGCTGCAATGCGTTACACTGAAGCAAAAATGGAAAAGATCACCGCAGAAATTCTCAGAGATTTGAAGAAAGACACTGTCGATTTTATCGACAATTATGATGGTAGCGAACAAGAACCAAAAGTGTTACCGTCAAGAATACCAAATCTATTAATTAATGGGTCGACCGGTATCGCAGTAGGTATGGCAACCAACATCCCTCCACATAATTTAAATGAAGTGATTGATGGATATATTGCCTACGTCCATAATCCCGACATTACCACCGAAGAACTTATGGAATATATCAAAGGTCCAGATTTTCCAACGGGTGGCGTTATTTTAGGTCTTGGTGGCATTCGCCAAGCTTATGAAACCGGAAGAGGAATCATTCGAGTTAAAGCAAAAACACAAGTCATTGAAACTGCTAGTGGGAAAAAACAGATTATCATCAAAGAGATTCCATACCAAGTCAATAAAACAACATTGCTCGAAAGAATTGCTGAACTTGCAAAAGATAAAAAGATTGATGGAATCACCGATTTAAGAGATGAATCAAATCGTAATGGAATGCGCGTTGTCATGGAACTTAGAAGAGATGTCAATGCGGAAGTTTTGTTAAACAATCTTTATAAAAACTCACAACTACAAGTATCATTTGGCATCAATATGCTTGCTTTGGTCAATGATAAACCAGAAACATTACCTTTAAAAGAGATGATTCGCCACTATTTCAACCATCAGGTTGATGTTTTGACTCGCAAAACAAAATTTGATTTGAATAAAGCAGTTCAAAGAGAGCACATGCTCAAAGGATTCATCATAGCGTTAGACAATATCGATGATGTCATTCACATCATCAGAGATTCATATGATGATACAGAGCAACGTCTAATGGAGACCTTCTCTTTATCTGATGTACAAGCGAAAGCTATCCTCGCTATGCAACTTAGAAGACTATCAGGCTTGGAACGCGATAAGATTCATCAAGAACTCGGAGAAATCGAAAAAGCGATTGCTTATTATAACCAAGTCCTTGATAGCAAAGACCTTCAAAAAGAAATCTTGATTGAAGATGCCAAAGAAATCAAAGAGAAATATGGAGATGCAAGAAGAAGCGAAATTGATCCATTTGGCGATTTTGACATCGAAGATGAAGATTTGATTCCGATTGAAGATGTGATTATTGCTGTTACGACAAAAGGTTATGTCAAACGCATGAATGTTGATGTGTATAAAACCCAAAATCGTGGCGGTAGAGGAAAAACTGGAATGAAAATGAATGAAGACGATGTCATAGACTCGTTGATTTCAACTTCTACACATGACTATCTCTTATTCTTCACTTCACTGGGAAGAGTTTATAAAATCAAAGGATACAAAATACCGAATTACGGTAGAAACTCAAAAGGACTACCAATTGTCAATCTATTAAACTTAGTAGAAGGCGAAACTTTGGCTGCATTGATGAGTATAAACAACTTTGACGAAGGATATCTGTTCTTCACAACAGCTCAGGGTATTGTCAAAAGAACAAAAGTGTCCGATTTCCAAAACATTCGAGTCAATGGTATTCGCGCATTGTCTTTAAGAGAAAATGATACTTTGCATTCGGTCAAATTGACCGATGGAGAAAGAGACATCATTATTGGCGCTTCCAACGGAAAAGCAATCAGATTCAACGAAGAAGATGTCCGTTGCATGGGCCGAAACGCCGCCGGAGTTAGAGGCATCAGTTTAAGCAAATCCGAAGAAGTTATTGGTGTAACCACCGTAGATGATGATCGAAACGAGATTCTTGCGATTACTGAATTTGGTTACGGAAAAAGAACGGACGTGGATGAATACAGACTTCAAATCCGCGGAGGCAAGGGAGTAAAGACCATCAATGTGACCGAGAAAAACGGAAACTTGAAGAAACTAATTTCAGTTGTTGGAGACGAAGACCTTCTTGTCATTTCTGACAAAGGCGTCATCATTCGAGTACCCATCGACCAAATTGCCCAAACAAAACGTTCAACACAAGGGGTTCGAATTATTAACCTTATGGATGACCATACTGTAGGAACCATTGCGATTGTCGCAAAAGAAGATGACGAAGAATTCGTCGAAACCGTTGCAGAAGGATCCGAAACAATAGAAGCCTTGCCTGTAACAGCATTGAATGAAGCCCAAATGGAAGAATCTGTAAAGGAATATAAACATTTTTCAGAACTTTCTTTAGAAGACGAATTGTCCGACGAGGAAGATGATGATACAATAGATGATATTCTAAGCGACAGTTATTAGGAGGTATCCCATGCTCGACTTAAAACAAATTCGGGAAGAAACCGATAAAGTCATTGAATTATTGAATAGAAGAGGTGGAGACTTCTCTTACCTTAGAGAAGTGCTCTCAAAGGATGAGGATAGAAGAGCCGCTATTCAAAAAGTCGAAGTGTTAAAAGCTAAAAAGAATGAAGTGTCAAGATTGATTGGCCAATTTAAAAGAGATGGAAAAGATGTCACTCAAATTTTAAATGACATGAATTCATTTTCTGAAGAAATCAAAAATCTAGATGAATTTGTATCTAGAACGGACGAAGAAATCAAAGATGCTCTTTTAAATACGCCAAATTTACCAAATGAATTCATCTCTGTTGGTATTGACGACACTCAAAACAAAGAAATTAAAAAGCATTCAACGCCAACGAAATTTGATTTTCCGATTAAAGGGCATTATGAACTAGGAGAGTCACTCGATATCTTAGATTTCAACAGAGCTGGAAAAATTACTGGATCCAGATTTGTGGTATATAAAGGATTAGGAGCTCGATTAGAGCGTTCCCTGATTCAATGGATGATGGATTTGCACTCCAATGAGCATGGATATGTGGAAATTATTCCTCCTTATATCATTAATGAAGCTTCGATGTATGCTTCAGGCCAATTTCCAAAATTCAAAGAAGAAGCCTTCAAATTGTATGATGACAGAAACTTATATTTGAATCCAACAGCAGAAGTTCCGACCATCAATCTCCATCGAGACGAAGTGCTAGATGTAGAAAAATTGCCAATTAAATATGTTTCGTATACAACCGCCTTCCGTCAGGAAGCCGGTTCAGCCGGAAGAGACACTAGAGGTATTTTGAGGCAACATCAATTCAACAAAGTTGAACTGATTAAATTCACAAAACCCGAAGAATCCTATGAAGAGTTAGACAAAATGCTTGCGAATTCCGAAAAGGTTTTGCAGCTGTTAGAACTTCCTTACAGGGTAGTTGAATTATGCACAGGAGATCTTGGGTTTTCAATGAGAAAGACGTTTGATATCGAAGTGTGGCTACCTTCAGAGAATAAATACCGTGAAATCGGTTCAATCTCAAATGCGGAAGATTATCAGGCTAGAAGGGCCAACATCAAGTTTAGAAGATCAAACGATGCCAAACTAGAATTTGTTCATACATTAAATGGATCAGGACTTGCAGTCGGTAGAACCGTGATAGCTATCATGGAAAATTACCAACAGGCTGACGGTTCCATTAAAATCCCTAGTATATTGCATAAATACATGGGCGTTACTGAAATTAGATAAAGAAATGGCACTTCCAATATTGGAGGTGCTTTTTTGATGTTTGTGTGAAGGTTGGGAAGAAGACCAATA
>CAZNOO010000022.1:12619-27546 GCA_964574705.1 uncultured Candidatus Izemoplasmatales bacterium | reverse complement strand
GCTTATGAAGTGCTTTCTTTTTTTTATAATAGTTTTTCGATGTGAGATGCGAGTTCGTCAGGCTTGACTGACGGTGCAAATCGATCGATGACGTTTCCGTTTCTGTCGATAAGGAACTTTGTAAAATTCCATTTGATTTTGGGATTTGAAAAACGTTCTCTGCATTTTTTGAAGATACATGGACGTATTTTTCCTTTTTTTGTTTTGTTATCAATGGGTGCTTGTTCCTTCAAGTAAGAATAAAGAGGGTGGGCATTGTTCCCATTCACTTCAATTTTTGCAAAGGTCTGGAACTGCGTATTAAAACGCAATTTGCAAATCGACGCAATCTCTTCACTGGATTCTGGTGCTTGATTCAAAAACTGATTACATGGAAAATCAAGAACTTCCAATCCTTTTTCTTTATAAGTATCGTATAGTTTTTCTAGTCCATCATATTGAGGGGTATATCCACAATGAGTTGCCGTATTTACAATCAACAATACTTTTCCTTGATATTTACTAAGACTGACTTCTTTGCCAGTTACATCTTTCACTTTGAATTCATATAATTTCATAAGATTCACTTCCTTCATATAAATTATACACTGATGACCAAAAAGATGATAATGATATGAAATAAAAAAGCAGAAATCGAGGATTTCTGCTTTTTGAATCTTATTTTTCAGTTTGTTTTTTGTGTTCTTCAACGATTTTAGGAATGAGATTTGCAGGAACTTCTTCGTATTTCAAGAATTCACGAGTAAAGGTTCCACTTCCTTGCGTCATTGCCTTTAGATCAATTGTATATTTGGTAATTTCGGATTCTGGCACTTCTGCCACAATTTTTTGATATCCATCTTCAGCTGGTTCCATACCCATGACTCTACCGCGGCGTTTGTTGACATCTCCAAGGACGTCGCCCATGTATTCGTCTTTGACTGTGACTTCAATTTTGTGAATGGGTTCTAATATCGATGGTTTCGCTGTTTTGCATGCTTCTTTGAAAGCAATGGAAGCTGCCATTTTAAATGCCAATTCATTGGAGTCTACTGCATGGTATTTACCATCAGTTAAAATTCCTTTGACACCAATGACAGGGAACCCTGCCAAGACACCGTGTTCCAATGTCTCTTGAAGACCTTTATCAACTGCTGGGAAGTAGTTTCTTGGAACGGCACCGCCGAATACTTCTTCATCGAATTCGTAGTCTTTGCCATCGAGTGGTTCAAATCTCATCGTGACGACACCATAATACCCTGAACCGCCGGATTGTTTTACGTAACGGCCTTCTGCGGTTGCAACAGCCTTGATGGTTTCACGGTATACGATTTTTTGATCGTCGGAGTCTAAATCGACTTTAAACATATTTTTCATCTTGTCGATAATGTAGCCTAAATGAATGCTGCCTTGTCCACCGATCAATAATTGAGAAGTTTCTTTGTTTCTTCTGATTTCGAACGTTGGATCTTCAATATGAAGTTTGCTTAAAGCATTTGATAATTTGTCTTCATCCGCTTTGTTTTTTGGATGAACAGCAAGATACATCGTTGGGGTTGGAGGATTCGCTCCAGGATAAACAATCGGCGACTTTTTGTCTGACAAGGTTGTTCCCGCTAAAACGCCATCCATTTTCGCTACTGCGCAAATGTCACCAGCATGAATGATTTCAACTGGAATTTGAGTTTTACCCATCAAGCAGAACATCTGTCCCACTTTTTGAGTATCATCCAAATTAGAGACATAAACTTCTTGGTCTTTCTTCAAAGTTCCCGATTTTACTTGAAGAATATTGATGGTTCCAATAAAGGGGTCAATCAAAGTTTTGAATACAAAACCAGAAAATGGTTCTGCGTCAGAAAATTTGCGTTTGATTTGATCGTCAGTGCCTGGTTTTGTTCCAACATTGACTTCAAGTTCTGAAGTGCTTGGGAAATACTCGCGAATCATGTGTAACAAAGTCAGAGGCCCAACATCTTTGGTCGAAGCTCCAACCATAACCGGTACTGCTTCTCGGGAAATAACCGAAAGGTGAAGTCCGTGTTTGATTTCTTCCATCGTCAGCTCTTCGCCTTCGAAATATTTCTCTAATAATCGTTCGTCTGCACCTGCAACTGTTTCAATCAAGTTTTGTCTTAATTCGGTAATCTTGTCCATTTTGTCTGGATAGATTTCTCCGTCAACACATGCGTCACCGGTGTAAATTCTAGCTTTGAGTTCAACGATGTCCGCAAATCCGCTGAATTCTGCTTGCTTACCGATAGGTAGGCAGAACGGAACGGCTTGCTTTCCAAGTTTTGTCTTAATAGCTTCGAGAACATCATCAAATTTAACGTTTTCTTTGTCCATCTTATTAACAAAGATGATTGCTGGTAGATTGTTTTTGCGGATTTCTTTCCACATTTTTTCAGCGCCTACCTCAACGCCTTTTGTCGCATCCAACACTAAAACAGCTCCACTTGCAGCTTTTAATGCATATGTGATGTCGCCAATCATTTCATCCGCTCCGGGTGCGTCCAAGAAATTGATTTTCATTCCTTTGAATTCAACTGGCACTACACCTGTCGATAATGAAGATAATCTTGCTTGTTCTTCTGGCGTGAAATCGGAAATCGTTGTTTTCTTTTCGACTTCACCTTTCTTTTCAATTGCGCCTGAAGCAAAGGCAAGCGACTCTGTTAAAGAAGTTTTTCCGCTTCCTAGATGTCCTAGGATAATTACATTTTTAATTGACTCTGCAGAATATTCTTTCATAAAATTTTCTCCTCTCGTATAAAACGCTTACAGTCTCCTACATTATATCATAAATCATTTAAAAATAAAGAATTTTATGACCGAGCCGGATTGTTTTTTCTTTTGGACAAAATCCCTTACAAAAATAGCAGAAAAAAATAAAAATAGCCCTAGTGGGCTATCTTTTATTCCAATATGGCAGGGGTGACAGGATTCGAACCCGTACAAACAGTTTTGGAGACTGTCGTGCTACCGTTAACACCACACCCCTAAAAAGAGTCTAATAATATTATTAACTATTTGATGTGAATAGTCAAGGAAATTATCAATTCGAGACTCAATTCGTCAATATGAGGAGAAACAGTTTCTCCTCATATTTATGATATTGCCTTTGTCTTCTTAATGACTTTCTTACGGGAGAATTCTTCTCTGTCCTTTTCTTCGAGTGCTTCACTGATATATTTGATGTTTCTTTCAAATTCTGGGATAACAACATTCTTTAGTGCGTTTGCCCTTTTTCTTGCTTTTCGGATGGCGTTCGCAAGACGGTATACTGAATTGTCTACTTCCGCCAGAAGAATGGTTAGGTCTTTCACTTTTAAAAAGTTTTTATAGGCGTAATCGAATTTCGTATTCGTGTTTGAAAAACCGTATTTGACAGAAATTTCTTCTTTCGCATACGATAATTTTGGAATTTCGACTCCCATAACGCTTCTATAAGTAATGGTTAGTCCATCATCAATTGGGATTGCATTGGCAATATTACTGACGATTCCTAAAGTGATGTTCGCTTCCTGAAGCGCTAAATAGGCCCTTTTATATGTGCTTGAAATCTCATTTCTAAGTTTTCTAACATCATCAATCATCGTCATCATTTCACGAATTAGGATATTTCTCTTTCGGTCCATTAAGTCATACCCTAAGTGGGCAAGTGTATTGGTCTTCTTGATTGCGATGAGGTTCCCTTTGGTCGGAAACACTTGTTTCGTAGCCATGATTAACCTTCTTTAATCGAACCGATTTCTCTAATAATCGGTTTATCGATGATATTAAAGAGTTCGACTGCTGCTTTATGATCATAAAATTGTTCTAAAATAGCATCGTCGGTACGATCCAATTCCTGTTTTGGCATCAGTGAAAGCAAACTCCATCCAAGATTGAGTGTCTCTTCGATGGAACGATTGGTGTCAATGCCTTGAGACAGAAAACGTTCTTCAAACAATTCACCGAATTCAATGTATGTCTTGTCCGTAGCTGATAACTCGTCTTCACCGATAACAGATGCCAAACTTCTAGCATCTTGCACTCTTGCATAAGAAGCATAGAGTTGATTTGTTAAATCTTGATGGTCTTCTCTCGTATATCCCGCTCCGATACCATCTTTCATTAAACGAGAAAGTGAGGGGAGAATTCCAATCGGAGGATAAATACCAAGTTGGAATAAATCTCTGTCCAAAACGATTTGACCTTCGGTGATGTATCCTGTTAAATCCGGCACGGGGTGAGTAATATCGTCATTAGGCATTGAAAGAATTGGAATTTGAGTAACAGATCCCTTGGAATTATTAACGATTCCTGCACGCTCGTATAGGGATGCCAAATCAGAATAGAGATATCCTGGGTATCCTTTTCTCCCGGGAATTTCACCTTTGGAAGATGAAAACTCACGAAGAGCTTCGCAATAGGATGTAATGTCAGTCATAATGACTAAGACATGCATGTCATGTTTGAAAGCCAAATATTCGGCTGCAGAAAGTGCACATCGAGGTGTTAGAAGACGTTCGATAATGGGGTCATTAGAAACGTTGACAAACATAACAACTTTGTCCATGACACCAGATTCTTCAAACGATCTTTTAAAGTAATCGGCAACATCGTTCTTAACGCCCATAGCAGCGAAAACAATGCAGAATTGAGTTCCTTCGTCTTCAGATATTTTTGCCTGTTTAACGATTTGAACCGCAAGCTCGTTATGAGGCATTCCAGAACCGGAAAAAATCGGTAATTTTTGCCCTCTGATGAGTGTTGTAAGTGCATCGATACTTGAAATTCCTGTGTTGATATAGTTTCGCGGATAAACACGGGCAACCGGATTGAGTGGGGTTCCGTTGATGTCAAAATACTCATCGACAAAGATAGGACCAAGTCCGTCGATGGGCTCTCCAGATCCGTTAAAGGTTCTTCCGAGAACTTCTGTCGATAGACCGATTTCCATCGGTTTTCCAGTAAATTTGATTTTGGTATTGGAAAGAGACATTGCATTTGTCCCTTCAAAAACTTGAATTGCGGCTTTCTTTCCATCAATTTGGACAACTCTTCCATGACGGAGTTCGCCGTCTTTCATTTGAATTTCAACCATTTCTTCATATCCTACATTTTCAACGTTATCAAGGAAAATGAGCGGACCGTTGATTTCGTCGAGTCCAATATATTGAAGATTCATAAGCGACCTCCTTCTTATTTGATTTGACCGAGTTCAACGTCGATCAATTTGAAATAGTCATCAAACTTTTCTAATTGGTCATTTGGCACATCATACTTCATTTTCGTGACCTTTTCAAAAAGAGATGTTTTTGCGACAAGGCTAAACGCTTTTCCATCGCGTAAAACCTCAGACGCTTTTTTATTCAAATATAGAATGACATCCATCATTCTTAACTGTTTTTGCAAAGGGACGTATGTGTCCTCTTTATGAAAAGCATTTTGTTGAAGGAAGCCAACTCGAATTACCTTTGAAATTTCGATAATCAGTTTCTGATCATCGGGTAATACGTCACTTCCAATTAACTTGACGATTTCCATCAATTTTGTTTCTTCCGCAAGTAATGCCATAATTTCCTGACGATTCTTCAGAAAACGAACATCAATATTTTTGTTGTACCATTTTGCAAGATCGCTGATATACTCAGAATAACTTAAATTCCAATTGATTGCGGCATAATGTCTTGCATAAGCGAGTTGCTTATCAAGCGCCCAAAAACAGCGAACAAATCGTTTTGTGTTTTGAGTGACCGGTTCTGAAAAATCTGCACCTTGAGGCGAAACTGCTCCGATAATCGTGACAGAACCAATTCGGTGGTTAATGGTTTCCATATAACCGGCACGTTCATAGAACTGAGAAATTCGACTAGGCAAGTATGCCGGAAATCCTTCTTCAGCCGGCATTTCTTCCAAACGACCTGAGATTTCACGCAATGCTTCTGCCCATCTTGATGTGGAGTCGGCCATAACTGCGACATGGTAGCCCATATCACGATAATACTCTGCCATGGTGATGCCTGTGTAAATGCTCGCCTCTCTTGCGGCAACTGGCATATTGGAAGTGTTCGCAATCAACACAGTCCGATCCATTAACGGTCTATTTGATTTTGGATCGATTAACTGCGTCATTTCTTCTAAAACCTGGGTCATTTCATTTCCGCGTTCACCACATCCAACATAGACAATGATATCTGCATCACACCATTTGGCAAACTGATGTTGCATCATAGTCTTTCCAGTACCAAACCCACCAGGAACCGCTGCGGTTCCTCCTTTTGCAATTGGGAACACCGTATCGATAATTCGTTGCCCACTAATGAGCGGAATTGACATTGGTAATCTTTTTGAAACCGGTCTGGGTTTTTTAATTGGCCATCTTTGAGTCATTTTCAATTCATGAGTTTCATTAAAAGAATCTTTGACTTTAATTAATATCTGGTCTATGGTATAGGCGCCATCTTTGACGACTTCAATTACAGTGCCTTCGATTCCAATTGGAATCATTAAGCGGTGTTCGATTAGTGGTGTTTCTTGAATGGTTACAAACACATCACCAAACTGAACAAAATCATCTTTTTTTACTTTGAAAGTAACATCCCATTTAATACTTTTATCTAAGGGTTCAACGTCGCTTCCCGCAGAGATAAATACGCCTTCTTTTTCAGCAATAGAGATCAATGGGCGTTGAATTCCATCATAAATGTTTTTCAATATCCCAGGACCAAGCGTGACTGAAACAGGGTTTCCACTTGAAAAAACTGGCTCTCCTGGTTTTAGTCCCGTAGTCGATTCATATACTTGAATGGTCGTGTATTCTTTCGATATTGAAATAACTTCCCCCATCAGTCGATTCTTTCCGACATAAACCATTTCGAGCATGGAAAAACCGGTGATGTTTTTCACCTTTACGACAGGTCCGTTGATGGAGTAAATTAGAGCTTGACTCATTGTATCACCTCTTTAAACATTGTTTCTTTACTAGATGTACAGATTGGATTCTTCATAGAACCAATGTTTCTTTTCATTGAGTTTGAAATCGAGCGTTTCATCGATTTCAATTCCCATCTCATAGCACGCAATCAAAAAGCCTCCATATTCAATGGAATCTGTAAATTCAATTTTATGCTTGCCTTTATAAGTGTTATCGATCACTTTCTGAAGAATTGTATCGCCTTCTTTGATTTGAAAAACGACATCTTTTCCAGAAAACTTCTCAAAAAACTTTATTAACTTCGCTTCCATCAATTGTCCATATTTCTCTGATTTTGCGAACAAGAGAATTCGTTTGCCGACCTCTTTAAAAATATCGGTCAAAAGTTCTTGTCTTTTGTTCATTAGAATACGGGAATTTTCAGATTTAATTTTGTTGATTTCAAAACTGTGGTCTGTATTGATTTCCCTCAGTTCAATCTCCAAAGATCTGTTGACTGACATCTTGATGTCTTCATCCACTCTTTTCAGCTGTCTTTCCTTCAACTCGTCAATTTCTTTTCGAAGGGCGGTCAGTCTTTTTTTGGATGCATTTGAAATTTCATTCTCAAAATATTCTAGTAATTGATCATTTGAATAATAATCCATAATCTTCATTCACCTCACAGTTTGACGCCAATGGCTTCGCTGACATATCGGTCAATTGCTTTTCCGATATCTTCAGATCCGTGTCGATCTGGTATTTCCACAATCAGCGGTCGTGGCTGTTTTAATTTTAATTCAGAAATAACCTCAGGACATAACTCGACCAATTTGGTCGTGATTAAAACAATGCAGATACTTTCATCCTGCAAAGTCTTCTCCAGTTCGATCAGCACTTCTTTCTTGTTATGAACGACTTTGCCTTCAATTCCGACAAGTCGCATGCCAACCAGTGTGTCGACGTTATCGCTAATTAAATAGAATTTCATAAAA
The DNA here is from genome assembly GCA_964574705.1 of uncultured Candidatus Izemoplasmatales bacterium. Lineage (GTDB taxonomy): Bacteria > Bacillota_I > Bacilli_A > Izemoplasmatales > Hujiaoplasmataceae > JAHIVB01. The sequence continues at coordinate 19,668 of CAZNOO010000022.1, read as the reverse complement.
ACCCTTCTCTTTGATTAGAGTTTGTTGATAATTAAAATCGAAATCAATAGACCGTAGATGGCAACGCCTTCTCCAAGTGCAACGAAAATGAGTGATTTACCGAAGTTCTTTTCATTTTCAGAAAAAGCACCAATCGCCGCAGGTGCGGCAGCGGCTACTGCGATACCAGCGCCAAGAGCGCTAAGTCCAGTGGCTAATGCTGCTCCTAAGAACCCAAGTCCCTGAGCATTTGTTCCGATGATATCGGTAGCTGTTGCAGCGAAGACCTGTGTTCCAGAGAATTGGAATATCACAGTAATCACAACCATCGCGAAAAATCCTGAGATGTGTGTAATGAGTCTCCAGGTTGCGCTTTTTTTGCCGACCTTGCTTGTAAAGACCTTAATTAAAGGAATAGAAATAAGTACTACAAATAATAATGGCATAATAATTTCGAAAATGTTTAACATTGTTTGAATCCTCCTATAATGTGAATGAATGAATCATTAGTGAAACGATTTAAACGGAATTCCTTCTCCCTCATAGTAACGGGAGAACATTTCATAAAATTCAAGTCTTAATACTTGAATGCCGACAATCAAGACTTCGAGCGTCATGACAAGAAGGTTTCCAAAAACGAAGATGACTGCAGTTGCGAAGGCAGAATTTCCCATGCCCATCAAAGTATAAACGACCAACATCAATCCGGCATGAGCAAGAACAAATCCTCCGACACGTAAGAATGACATCGTATTCGTTATGTATGAGAGCAGCACTTCGAAGAGTTCAAAGAAGCCTTCGGTGAAGAACCCTCCAAATCCCTTCGGAAACGGTCGTCGTCCGTCAGCAAGTCTCTCCAAGGGTTCTTTGAAAAATACCAGAAGCATTGGAAGAACCGCAAGGAGTATAATCGTCGTTGTGTTGAAAACGGGTATGCTAAATTGCATCGTTAGAATCAGACCGACAAACAGATAAAGATAAAAAATCAGTCCAGCTACTCCGTTATGTGAAAGAAACATCTCTCCAAAACTCTTCTTTTTAAAGTTCACGTAGATATTCAAGACAATCGAAGTAATAATCAAAAGAGCACCAATCGATATCGCAAATATAAGCAATGACATTGTAAATGCAGGATCCATGACCTCAATAGGTTTTCTGGTCAATCCTAAAATATTTGTGAATATCGGCGTGAGAATGGTTTCGTTTCCAAAAAACGAGCCATAGAGCAATCCGAAAAATGATGAAGCAATTCCGATTCGAATACCGATTTCCCCCAATTTGCTTTTTTTCCATTTTGCCAATATGAACCCAATTAAAATTAATACAAGTCCTTGTCCAAGATCTCCGAACATAATTCCAAATAGGAGTGCATAGGACAATGCCAAGAACGGTGTCGGATCGATTCCGCCGTAATTTGGTAGTCCATACATTTCCACAAACATAGTGAACGGTCGACTGAACCATCCATTTTTTAGTTTTGTAGGTGGAATCAACCTTTTGTCACTGCCTGCAGGGCGAATCAATACTTCAACGTATGGCATATCTTTAAACTTGCCCACAACAAATTTCTCATCTTCGGGTTCAATAAACCCGGTTATGGTGAATTTGTCCCCAAGTCCGACAACATATTGTTTTGCGTCGTAAATCTTATTCAACAACTGTAGTTCAGCTTTGATTACTGAAAGCTGTTCAGCGCTTTCGGTCAGTAATTGATGCGTGAACTCCTGTATGTAATCCAGTTGTTGATTTGCAACATCAATCTCTTTGGCTAAAGTGACTTCAGCTGCTTCAGGCGTGCCGTGTACAAAATCCGGAATATGAATTCGTTCAAAGAACAGCGATGAGAAAATATTGTCTACTTCTCTTTCATATTCGTTGGTAGTGAAATACATACACCAACTATAGTTTTTATCTTCATGGAATGAAATGAAAATGAAAGGGCGATTGCGATAAAAACGAAGTTTTTCAACACTATCTGTCGGAAGTCTTCCTACTCTTGCATATACATACTCGCAAGAGAATACTTCATCAAGTGGGATATCCAAATCTTCAATGTTTTTAATCTGAATCAATGCGTCCTGATACTTTCGAATCAATTCTAAAGTATCTCTCTTTTGCAAAACATAATTTTGAAGTTGCTGATGCGTACTTGAAACATAAGTGCGCATTTTTTCAAAGGAATCATCAATCGAACCGATAACGACATTGCCAATTTCAAATTGATATTCTTGTTCAATTTCAGAAATCTCTTTTAATATATTAATACATGGATTTTCAGATGTAAAAGAAGTCAGACCGTGCACGCGGTCGACAATTTGATTGGAGGGCACCGGGTGAATGCAATCTAAATCTACAAATCTACCCAGGACTTTATCCAGATATTCCAAATCGGCAGTAATGTTGACAAGTCTTGTCTTTGCAATGGACATACACAAACTCCTTTTTACGACGTTGAAATGAGTCTTTTAGCCACAGAGTTTTCTGGTGATTTTTCTTGGCGCTTTTAGTCTTTTGTCGAAGTCGGCCGGATGCACCTCTACGGTGATATCTTCCAACCCTTTAAATAACGCCAAAAACTTTTCTTCATCTCTTGAATCAATAAATCCAGTAATTGAAAATCTTGATCCAAGAATCACAATGTATTTTTCAGCTTTGTGCATTCTCGAAATCAATTCAAGTTCACTCTTCATCCGGACAACGATGTCTTGATGTTTAATCATATATCCATCCAATTCGGATTGGGTCAGATCAATTTGCCTCTTGGTTTCATCAATCTCAAGGGAAATCGCTTTTTGAGCTTCCTCAGGAGTCCCATGAACAAAATCCGGAATAAATATTCGCTCAAACAATAAAGAAGAGAATATATTGTCAACAGCGCGTTCATAGCCATTGGTGGTGAAATACATGCACCAACTTGTATTGTTTTCTTCCGCAAATGACGTGAAAATAAATGGTGTGTTCGTATAATATTTCAGTCTCTCTACACTGTCCAGAGGCAGTTTTCCGACTCTCGAAACAATATAATCACATTTGAAGATGTCGTCAAGAGATACTTCTAATGAAGATAGATAACTTAATTGCTTAAAAGCATTCTCGTACTTGCCTTGCAATTCTTTCAACATTGTAAGTTGTTCTACAAAGTCGTCTTGCATTTTATGGACATTCTTAATTTCCTTTGCAATGTCGTCCAAAGAATCACTGATTCCAGTGATTTGCAAGGCTTTGAATTGCGTATGATAGCCATGTTCTATGCTTGAAATTTCTTCAAGCAAAGGTGAAGCAAAATCAGAGGTTTCATGATGTTTGCTTCCGTGAACAGACTCGATAATTTTATCTGAAGAGACGGGATCAATGCATGGAAATTTCATTAATTGAACCAATACCCTATCAATATTCGATGTATAGGCTAGGATGTTCACCAGTCTCATTTTTGAATTAGACATGCAAGATCCTCCTTTCTAGAAAATAAGCATTTTCTCAATTTCTTTTTCATCCAATTCATATCTAATACCTTCGATGATATTGAATAAATTTTCTCTTTCAATTTCATTTAGAATCAGAAACGAAGCGAATACTTCTGGTGCTTCAATTGAGAAGTACATATATCTTTTTGCAAGGTTATATTTTATTTTTTCGGAGTAATATTCGATATAAACATAATCGTCTTCGTCCGTAAACTTTGCAAGTTCAGAATTTGACAAATATTTCAAAATATCATTCGCATCGATTAAGTTGATGATTTCATCGAGTCTCTTTGACACAATTCTAGCTTTGACGGTAATCAAGGCTGAACGAATTTGCTCAGGTGTTGCTTGATAGAATTTCTTTAAACGATAAATTTTTACTATGTTTGATAATTCAATCTTCGTTAGAAAAATATTGGTCAAGTTCCTTTTTAATGTTCCTTTATAGTTCTTATCAATGACTTGAAAAGCTCTCTCATAATACACATCATCCAGAGCTCTCTCAATTTCGACATATTTAATTTGATTGGGATCCGTCACATCAAACAGGATTAGAACTCGATGATAAATGGTTCCCTCCAACGCTTCAATCAGCCCAGCAAAAGATTCAACCCTTGACAGTTTGTCAATATCAAAATTCGCGTGTCTGCGAAAGAAAATTGGAAACTCGGCAATTGCTAAAGTGATGGATCCGGAAATGATGGATCGAATGGTAGCGAGAATTAAATCAATTTCTCTCATCACAATATTAAGTTCATAAAAGTCTTTATCTTTTGTCTGCATGAACTTAATAAGTTTAATGATGTTCTTGAAGTTGTTTTTCTTAATCCACTCTTCAAGCTGTCCTCGATGGACTGTGACCTCTTGAATATCTGAAAGAGTCTCTTTGTAGTTGTTTTGATTTTTCAAGAATCCAGCTACTTCAGACACAGATTTTTTTTTGATTAATTCTTTGTAATCCTCAGGTTTAAGGCGATTTCCATAGATTGCCTTGGCCTTTGTGACAATAGCATTACCTGCCTGTGAACTCATGGAATCATCTCCTTCACATGTTTATTCCTTTACACAATAATCGTAAATGGAATCAATCCAACCTTTTTTGTTATTTTGAATGGTATCTTCAAGTTTATGAAATTTAGCATCGAAGTCCGCCTTGGCTTCGTATTTTTTTTCGTCAAGTTCGGTCTTCAATTTAAGTTTGGTTTCTTCGACTTGCTTTTTGGCATCCGCCTTGTATAAGGTTTCAATTTCTGACTTTTTTCCATTCACAAATTCACTTATCTTTGATCTTTCAGCTTCAAGAAGTTCAACCTCTTTTCTCGCTTTTTTATCTAGTTCAATAACTTCCTTGATTAGGTTTTCCATGGAATTTACCTCTTTTCATAATAAAGACTAATTATACCGTATTGAAATGCGTTTGAAATCAGTTCACTAAAAATTTGAACAAGAAATGTCAATTTTGTGAGCATTAAGAAAATAAAAAGCTCGCGAGAGCTTTTCTTGTCACATCTTTACAATTTTTTCAAGATGATACCCTTCTTCTAATAATGCTTGTGAAATTACTTTGTTGGACACAAATCCTTCAAATGAGGCGTATCCGCCTTCAAATGAAACTTGAACATTGGATATGCCATAAATGTGTTCTAACACATTTTTAATGTCTTTTGCACATCCTTCACAATGGATATTTGAAATAATAGCTTTTTTCATTGTTGTAACTCCTTCAAAATAATGACATTTTCTATATTTCATTATATTACTTTTAGTATAGAGTGTCAAACAAGAACACCAAATCAATTCCATATTTGAATAATATAAATTTACAATCAAAAGATGATTTTTTTTCAAAAAAAATGGTACCCCTAGGGATGGGGTACCGATCAAGGGAGAAAACCTTATAGAATGTATCCTGCAAGGTCTGAATCAGCTACTGTTTTACTACTTTGTTTTTTACCTTGAACATTTTCATATAATGTTCTGGCAACTTGTTGAATGTAACTACCACGAAGGCTATATCCGGGCATCTCTTGTTCTGCGATGCGGTAGGCTTCGTCGAGGTTGTCCTCTTTGTTGAAATAAGATCTGAAGAATAAGATTAGGCTTAAGTATTCGAAAGGATATTTGTCTTCTCGGTTTAGCAGTACAAGTTCTTTAGAATATTCGTTGGCTTCATCAAACTTATTGAGCTTATACATGCAATACGTGCGCATAATTGATTCATAATCCGGCTTTTTAAGCAACTTCTCTAAAATGATGTCATAATGTTCAAGTGCATCAGTGTAATTGTATTCCATCATGAGGCAGTCTGCATAGTTCAGCTCGGTAGATCTTTTTAATTTATCAAGGTTGCTAAAGGTAATGTAAATGAGGTTTTTTCTTAATAGTCTTTTGGCCTCATCGATATTTCCGAGTTTTTTGTAAAGAGCGGCTATATTTGTTCGACAGAATATGGCTCTTTCGTAATTTAATTGTTCTTCAAGTTTCGGTAATGCTTTATTTGCGTAAATCAGAGCGTTGATGAAATCTCCTACCAAAGAGTAACTGAATGAAATGTGATAATTAACGGTAGGTTCTAGTTCTTGATAATTTATTGACAAATAGGCAGTGAGTCTAGCATAGTGCACAACATTTTCGCGGTTTTTACTTACTGCAGACTTGATGCACATGTAATTGTAATATAAGAAACGGTGTTCGCTAGACATCTTGTCTACAAAGCTTTGTAGAAATTCAATTGCTTCATCTTGTTTCTGGCGGTGAAGCGATGCAGTATAATTATTCCCAGTTATGTAGAATACCAGTTGAGATAGGTAAAATATAACCATTAAAATTGAGTTTTCATATTCAGGGAGTTTTTCAACTATCTTATTATAATAGAATTCAGCTTCCGATTCTTGTGCAAAACAGATACATGTGTAAAAACGACTAAAATTTTTGTCCAATTCATCAATCACCGATTGGCTTATTTTAGTCTTTATGTTGAGATAAGATGCAATCTTTTCAACCATATCATCGTAACCGGCAAAGTTCTTTAATTGAGCTCTCCGATAACTTGAAGTGGCGATTCCGGTTGCTTCGTTTATCTCTTTTTGTGTGATCTGTTTTTCTTTTTTTACGTACTCAATCATGACAAGTTTGTCATAATTCTCTCGGAAGTAAAAAGAACACGAAAAGTCATAGATAGTCATGTAAATCATCCTCTATAAATGAAATCCTAGAAATGCATCTTGGCGTTTTTCACCAGAAGAGGAGTTTGAATCCAATGCAAGTGAATATATCTATACCAAGAATGTTACTCCTAGTTGGTCACCATTGTTAAATGTTGTACTAGCGTACATGAATTCTGGTTCGTCGTCATCAATTCCTGAACAATACATAAATTCTGGCTCGTCGTCATCAATTCCTGCACAATACATAAATTCTGGTTCGTCATCATCAATTCCGTTTGCCGCATACATGAATTCTGGTTCGTCGTCATCAATTCCTGCACAATACATGAATTCTGGCTCGTCATCATCAATTCCGCTTGCTGCATACATAAATTCTGGTTCGTCGTCATCAATTCCGTTTCCAGCATACATAAATTCTGGTTCGTCGTCATCAATTCCG
>CAZNOO010000022.1:0-12519 GCA_964574705.1 uncultured Candidatus Izemoplasmatales bacterium | reverse complement strand
TTCCAGCATACATAAATTCTGGTTCGTCGTCATCAATTCCGTCTAAATACATGAATTCTGGTTCATCGTCTGTTGCTGCATTGACAAATACCATTGAACCTAACAATAAAGCTGCGAAGAATACTACAAATAAAGATTTTCTGAATAAGTTTTTCATAAAATTGCCCCCTGAATGTGTTTTTGTTTTACTCATTTTGTGCTACATGACTAAAAACTGTGTGTTCTATGATTAATATCATATTAACACACCATTCAAGGTTTGTAAATATTCTCATTCGATAATATTTTATAAATAGATTATAACATATTCTCATACATTGTCGATACAAATATTCTAAAAAAAGAACATTTTGCTTTTTTGGCCCATTTTGAATGCTTCTAAATCAAGTGATTTCTAAACAATAAAAAAACAGCCCGATGGGCTGTCCTTCATCGTTATAGGGTTTTTGCTCTCTCTATGTCAATTCGATGATTTCTAACGTAGATCAAGGCGTAGACTGAAACCATTGTGAAGTTGATAATATATGCAAATATCACAAAATTAATGGGGCCACTTAATATCTTATAAATGATACCAAATGCATAACCTGTTAAAATTAACAAAGCAAAAACAATACTAATCCCTTTGGTCGTTCTTCCTTTATAAGCCTTCACGCATGCGATTGGCCAGGAAAATCCAAAACACAACAACATTCCGACTTCAAATATTTGCGCGATAATCATTTTATTAATTCTCTTTTCTCTTTCAATTTTATCTTGTATAGTTCTTCTGTCGCAAAATGAAGCTTCGTTACTACATTTTGTTTGTGGATAGGATATATATAATAAGTATCGTCAAGCGTCGATAAATCAATGCAATCCATACCTTTGCCTAAATAGTCATATTCGATGTGTAAAGAATATAATGATATAGGGTCTTTGTCAAGTTGAAATTCTTCTCCATCAAAAACTCCATGAAGATGAAATCCATTCATGTCATGAATCAAAGTTCCTATTCCGAGTCTAATATATCCTTTTGAGTTGGGAAGAGAATCGACATATACATCATCTTCAAAATAATACTCGTTATTTTCAATCTGCTTTCTCACAATCTCTCTTTCAAATTCATACCAGTCTGGAATATGTGAAAATTCAGTTTCACCCTCTACGGCGTGTAGCTGTCCCAGTTCATCCATGCGGTATTCCTTATGACAATGTTCACATTTAAGAATATCCTTGTCTGAAGTCATAGAAGATTCGGCTTTACAGTTAGGACATATGTACAAAACTTTATGAAGTCCTTTGGCACGATCCTTGAAGTCTATCTTGAGATTGTTTTCCAATTGATACTTATATTCATCATATACAAATGCTTTTTTGATTCTATCGTTAATCTCTTTGCTCGATAGAGAGAGAATTTCTTCTTGGGTTACAATTTGAGTCATATCCGCAGTCAGTCGAACTTTTCTTTGAGTCAAGTTCCATACAGGTTGAGACAAATAATCTCCATGCATATTCAAAACAACAACTGGCACTTTCATCAGTTTGCATAGTTTGGCAAGTGAATCGGGAATAATAGCCGTCGTTCCAACAAGAGAGTATCTGGCTTCAGGATAGATTGCACAAATATATTTATTCACATGTAGAGAGTGGCGGATATGTTTAACCAACAAAGTGTCATTCGTAAACTTTCTTTTGCAGATGGATCCTACATTTCTAAGCAGACTTTCTCTTCCGATGAAACCGTCTATTGCAACTACGTAATTTGCGGAATGTGGAAAGATTGCAGCGGTCGTTACTGAAAAATCCACAAAGGCATGATGAGTACAAAGCAATATATACGGATTTTTTAATCCTTTCATATTCACTTTGTTGACTTTTAAATGGTGTTTCCAAATCGTTGGATACGCTATGAGCCAAGCCACTGGCTTCAAATACCATTTCTGTTTCTTCGGTTTTGCCAACATGTCAAATCTTACTTCATTAGAGTCTTTCATAGCGTTCTCCTAATTTGCATTATTCTAAAGCGTTATTATTATAATAAAGGAAAGGTTTAAAGAAAGTCAATCGGCTCTGCGATCGTGACTGTAACTAGATTCTTTCCTGATTTTTTAGATTGATACAATGCTTCATCGGCCAATTGAATACTTTGAAAGATTGTATGTCCACAACGAGGTCGATGAATCGACACACCGATACTAACTTTTATCCTTGTTTCAATCGACTCCCATTCGAACAACGAGGTCTCTGTCTTTTTCCGTATGGCCTCAGCAAGAGCCTTGGAACTTTTTTCGTCTCCGCCCTTTAAAAGTACCGCAAATTCTTCTCCGCCGTACCTTGCAAATACGCCTTCTCTTGGAATGATTCCATTTACTATCCTTGAAAATTCTTGCAAAACATAATCACCGGCTGTATGCCCATAACTATCGTTAACATTCTTAAAATCATCAATGTCAATCATAAATATTGCATAACTTTGATGTTTTAGAAATTTATCATCCAGATACAAGTTTAATTGTTCTAAAAAAGCTCGACGGTTCAATATCTTTGTTAAAACGTCGTGAGTAGCCTCGTATTGAAGGTTTTCTAGACGCTCCATATAAGTTGTCATGTCATTGAGTTTAATCAAATAACCTGCATTTTTACTTAAATCTTTGCCAAGAAAAACAGTTTCAACTATGAAGTGCTTCTCTTTATATTTATAACTATATGGCGTTCGTTTAAGAACGGATTCAATCAAATCCTTATCGTTAAAAACTTCGTTGATAGGCAAATGATAAAAAGCCGTCTGTGATATAGAAAAAAAGTTTTCAGCAGATTGATTCCAATCGACAATATCGAATTTGTCGTCAACCGCAAAAATGGGATCTGATGATAATTCAAAAGAAGCTTGATAGGCCGATGGCTTTAAATCGATGATTTCGTATTTTGTTATGCTATAAAGAGTAACGAACCCTGTTAGTACAACGATAAAGAAAGCGAGATCCAATCCTGTAGAGACTCCTGAAAAGAATGTGATCGTAATAGCGATGACTCCTAGAAAACTCGATACTCCGAGTGCGAGGGCTTGCTTCTTTCGCATTCCGGATGTATGAAAATATGTTTGAAGATAGACAATGAATACGAAAGTTGTCAGAATCAGATTGCTCAAAGAGTTTAAATAGTAAAAGATTCCCTTTCCAAGGTTCAAAACTGGAAAAGAATAATTTCCAATCATCCATGTTGTGTCAATATATTCATGAGTATAGTATAAATCGATTGATGTGAAGTAAGACAACTGGACAGTAAAAAATACCAAAAGCGGAATCACCAAAAGTGGAATCGCTTTTTTTAGTGTTGGAACATATGCATGATTTTGAAACCTTTTGGCAATATACAACCAAGTGATTGCGATAAAAGGTAATGCAATATACTGAATATGATTTGCAAGCATTTTTAACTCTAAAGAACTGAAAACACATTCAAAGGTATATCCTAAAGCATAGATGAATTCCAAAGCAAAAAGAAAACCAATTTGCCAAATTCCTTTTGATTTGCGTGCGCTCATGAACACAAGAACAGAAATCAAAAGAGAGATGATTGCAATAGTGAGTGTTAATCCTACAAAAAGATAATCGTATCTCATCTGATCACTTCCTTTTTGACTATTATAACATTCAAATCCAATTTATTAATAGACATACCCTCAAATTTATTTGGGTTCTAATTCTGTTGCAGGCATCTTGGGCGTGAAAATAATGAAATAAATTATGCCTATAACAATCAAAATCGTTAAGATTAGATACAAGAAATAATATCCATAAATATGAATAAAATATCCAAATATATAATTTCCTACTCCAATGAAGATCGAGAAGAAAAATGTCAGTACCAAGATCGCGGTCGTGATATTTTCCAATTTGACAATCTTTATAATATATTTGATGTTCGTGTAAATGATAGTTCCCCAGGAGACTCCCCTGAACATTGTAATGATAATGATAACGACAAGTGGAAGATCAAGAGCGTAAGTAGTAAACCTAACGACCAAAAGGAGGGAAGCAAATAAAATTAAATTCCTTTCCTTAAATGAAGCCCCTTTAACAGTCAAGTATCGTAACGTAAGTACTTCAACAAAAACAAAGGCGGAATAGAGCAATCCGTATCCGGATAGACTAATTCCACTTTCCGAAATTAGAAAGACACCGAAGAAAGAGTCCCCAATACGAACAGCCCCTATAACCAGTGTGTAAAATACCAAGTACTTATAAAACTCCTTATTTCTAATTAAAGCTTTAAAATCCCGCTGTTTCGTTTGCAAAACCGGCATGGTTTTTTCAATCGGTTTTATCCAAAATGCGATTAGCGCCGTGGAAGCAAAAAATACTCCCGAGAGAATAAAAGGCAAGGAATATCCTACATATTGAATAATGAACCCTGCGATTGCAGATGCGATAACATAAGCAATGGAAGCGTGAATTCTGATCGATGAGTACTCAATCTTCTGAGTATTTGTAAATGTTGCGGTATACCCGTCCTGAATATTAATAAAGGGAGAACAGAAGAATGCAATCAATCCCACCATTACTGCATAGAGTTCAAATCCAGATACCTGAGTAATGGCTATGATGAAGATTCCTTCGAGCAATGTCATTATTTTTAGTATTAACCTGCTCGTTTTCATATCCTTAACGACAAAGTTCCAAAAAGGGTTTACAAGGATAGTCGTAATTGGTACAATCGCGAGAATAATCCCCAGATTTTGCTCGCCAATTCCTTTGGACAGAAAGTACATGGACATAAACGGATAAAAAAAAGCATCTCCGAAATAACGAATAAAATAAAATATTTTGAATTTACCTGTTTCGGTCACCGTTTATCAACTCACAATCGTTTTCGACACGCTATTATACATTATTTTTGCTTCCAAATGCAATAACTTTAATCAAGTTTGAAGGCAATTCATAATTATAATAATTAATATTAAAATGAATGTTCTTTATGACGCAAAAAAATAATATTAATTGAATAAAAGATGCTGGACACGAATAAATAAACAAATAATTTTTTTCAACGGAAGCACAATGAAAAAAAGGAAACTAACTGACATCCGGTTTTCTTATTTTCAGAAAACACAGACGAAAAGAATAAATAAATTTTAATGTAAAAAATAATTTATTGAAATCTGTTTTGCTTGAAGTCGCTTAATGTCGCAATTCTCATTGATTTCACATAAAATTCACAAAAAAAATATTTTTAGAACGCTATTGACAAACACTTTTTTCCTTTATATTATCATAACTAACCTAATTGGCATATTATGACATCACGCGAGCATGATGTTTTATTTATGTTTTATATGGTAAGAACTAAGAATGAAACAATTTTGTTTCATTCTTAACTATTTTCACACAGATGGGGTGTAAAGAAATGCATGTAATTAAAAGAAACGGATCCAATGAACAATTTGACGTTGTAAAGATCGCTCATGCAATTTACAGAGCGTATCAAAGTGTCGGAAGAGATTATTCCAAAGAAGTTTGTCTCAAACAGGCTACAGACATTACAGCGAGTTATTCTCCTAACGAAGATGTAAATATAGAAAAAATTCAAGATGACGTTGAACTTTTTTTAATGCAATCAGGCGAATTTGAAACTGCCAAATCGTATATAAAATACCGTGAGAAACAAAAGTTAGACAGAGAAAATCCTTGGTCTGACAATGATGACCGTCAAGATATGATTTTGCAGAAATATCTTCTGCGTAACGAAACAAAAAAGGACTTCATCAAACGTGTTTCACTAGGAAAGCCGTCATTAGAAAAAATTCTTAGAAAAAAAGAAGCCATCTTCGGTGGTAGAAATCTATATGCCATCGGACGTGATGGAAACATCACTGGTAGCAACTGTTATGTAACTGAAGACCCTGAAGATAATCTTGAAAGCATCTATAAAGTCGATTATCAGATTGCCCGCACTTATAGTTACGGTGGTGGCCAAGGTATGAATCTTTCAAAAATTCGTCCAAAGGGTGCCAAAGTCAACAACAGTTCAAATACAACACCAGGTGTCATGGTTTTTGCGGAAAAGTATTCACATACCACGTTAAATACTCAACAGGACAACCGTCGAGGCGCTTTGATGCTCGTCATGAATATCGATCATCCTGATATTATCGATTTTATTACCACAAAACTTGATTTAAACAAAATCAATGGCGCTAACATCAGTATTGCTCTCACCGACGCCTTCATGCAAGCTGCAAAAGATAACTTACCTTGGTATCTTAAATTTGAAACGCCATACGAAACCATTGAGAAAAAAGTGAAAGCGAGAGACCTCTTAGAATTATTGGCTTACGCAGCTCACACAATGGGCGATCCAGGCGTCATGTTTATCGACCATATCAACCAATATCATTTTTTGAGCGAATATCCTGAAATACATTTCACAGCAACCAATCCTTGTGGAGAGCAACCTTTAGTCGCACATGGTTCTTGTAATCTAGGAAGCATCAACTTAAACGCCTTCGTCAAACATCCTTTCACAGATGCCGCAACTTATGATTGGGAGCGTTTCGACTTCGTTGTTTCTGAGATGATTTACGCCCTTGATGACCTTTTAACCCTTCTTGGCAATCGACATGCCCTCCCTGAACAAAGAGAGCATGTTAAGGATTATAGAGAGGTTGGACTCGGTGTTATGGGTCTCGCAGATCTTGCATTAAGTCTTAAACTCCCTTACGGTGGCCCTAAGTTCATCAAATTCTTGGATACGTTGATGGACAATATGATTAATACCGCTGCCACTGCAAGTGCATTAAGAGCAAAAGAAACGGAGCCTTTTCCTAAATTTGACTATAAGAAAATCAGTTCATCTTCTTTCTATAAAGCAGTCATCAATCCAGAAACAGATCAACTGATTCAAAAATATGGAATGAGAAACAGCAGACTACTTAGTATTGCACCAACAGGATCCATCAGCAACATCTTTGGCGTCAGTGGTGGAGTAGAACCATTCTTCCAAATCAACTATACCAGACGAATCGTCAGTATGTTTGATGCCGAAAAAACCATTTCTATTTGGGAAAAAACCCCTCTTGCAATGGCAAAAGCCTGGGGTGTCGATCCAGAAGAACTTCCTGAGTGGGCAAAAATCACTTCTCAGAACATCAGTTTTCTTGAAAGAGCAAATGTTCAAGAGACCATTCAAAAATACGTAGACACAGCAATCAGCTCTACTTTCAATATTCCTAACTCTGCATCTATTAAAGATGTTATGACCATTTTCCAGACAGCTTGGGAGAAGGGATTAAAAGGGGCAACCGTATTTAGAGATCGATGTGCAAAAATCGGAATTCTTGCAGGTATTAACGAAAATACAGAAGACTTGAATCCTGCAACACCACCGCACCTTGATATAGAAGAGTCTTGGTTCGACAAAACAAGACAAGAGGCAAAGGAATACGTGACTCACATCAACATTCACAGCACAGGATATACTCCTGAAAAAATAGAAAGAGAATTATGTCCTTTGTGCAGCGGAATATTAGTTAAGAGGCAAGGTTGCATTCAATGTAGCAATCCAGAATGCGACTACGAAAAATGCTCGATTTAAAGGATTGAACAAATCGATATACTCGAGGGAGAGATCAATAATATGATCACAAGAATCATTAAGAGAGACCAGTCCATCGTTCCTTTTCGAAAAGAGAAGATTGTTTTAGCTATATTTAAAGCAGCAAGTTCAGTTGGAGGATCTGATTTTTCAAAATCAGAAGACCTTGGTCAACAAGTATGTGAAATAGCGGAAAAGGCCTATCCTAAGGGAATTGCTGACGTTGAAGGAATTCAAGACATTGTTGAAAAGGTTTTGATTGAAAACGGGCATGCAAAAACCGCAAAGGCTTATATTTTGTACCGAGAAAAAAGAAGAGCGTCAAGAGAATCCAACGCTTTAATCGGAGCTACCATAGAAATGTTTAGTGGTTATCTCGCGGATAGAGATTGGCAGATTAACGAAAACGCAAATACTCAAAAATCAATCAACGGACTGAATAACTATGTCCGTGAAGAATT
This sequence comes from uncultured Candidatus Izemoplasmatales bacterium, assembly GCA_964574705.1. Lineage (GTDB taxonomy): Bacteria > Bacillota_I > Bacilli_A > Izemoplasmatales > Hujiaoplasmataceae > JAHIVB01. Next base: position 4,483 of record CAZNOO010000022.1, on the reverse strand, counting down.
TACCAAAAATTATTGGCTTCACGAGATTTACCCCGAGAACATTCGTAAAGCTCACCTTGAGGGTGACATTCACATTCATGACCTCGGCTTCTTCGGTCCTTATTGTGCGGGATGGGATTTAAGACAAATCATCACAGACGGTTTTGGTGGCGTGTCAAACAAAGTAGAATCAAAACCTGCAAAACACTTACGAAGCATACTCGGTCAAATCGTCAACTCTACGTTTACGACTCAGGGCGAAACTGCCGGAGCTCAAGCTTGGTCCTCATTCGACACTTATCTAGCTCCGTTTGTAAGATACGATGGCCTTAATTACAATCAAGTAAAACAAGCTCTACAAGAATTCATCTTCAATTTAAATGTCCCTACGAGAGTAGGATTTCAATGCCCCTTTTCTAATTTGACCTTCGACATTCAAGCACCAAAAACATTGAAGGACCAAAACGTCATCATTGCAGGGAAATTAATGCCTGAAACGTATGGCGACTTTCAAAATGAAATGGATATCATTAATTTGGCTTTTTGTGATGTCATGATGGAAGGCGACGCAAAAGGGAGAGTATTTACTTTTCCAATTCCTACCATCAATGTCACAAAAGATTTCGCATGGGATAGTCCTGTGGTTGAAAAATATATGGAAATCACTGCCAAATATGGCATCCCCTACTTCTCCAATTACATCAATTCTGATTTATCTCCCGAAGACGCATTGTCTATGTGCTGCAGACTAAGATTGGACACAACCGAACTTAGAAAACGCGGCGGAGGATTGTTCGGATCGAATCCGCTCACGGGATCTATCGGGGTTGTGACCATCAACCTTCCAAGATTAGCTTATATGTCTCATTCTGAATCTGAGTTTTTCACTCGGTTATGGGAAACGATTCATCTTGCGAAGAAAAGTTTGGAAATCAAACGAAACATCATCGAAGAACAAACCGGAAAAGGTCTTTACCCCTATAGCGCACATTTCTTAAGAGATGTTAAACTCAAAAGTGGTTCATATTGGTTCAATCACTTCAATACCATCGGTTTGATTGGAATGAATGAAGCTGTTCAAAATCTATTCAATGAAAACGTAACACTTACAACTGAAGAAGGACAAGCTTTTGCGAAAAAAACGCTTCTTTACATGAGAGACATCATTAAAGATATTCAGGAAGAAACCGGACATTATTACAACCTAGAGGCTACTCCTGCCGAAGGTACAGCGTATCGTCTCGCAAAACATGACAGAGAGAAATTCCCTGACATCATTACATCAGGTCATGACGTTCCTTACTACACCAACTCAAGTCAGCTTCCAGTTGGATTCACGGACGACATTTTCGAAACGCTTGATTTGCAAGATGAACTACAATCTCTTTATACCGGTGGAACAGTGCTTCATCTATATTTAGGAGAAAGAGTTAAAGATATTCAGACGACAAAGAACCTCATCAAGAAAGTGTTTGAGAAATATAAACTTCCTTACATTTCAATTACTCCAACATTTTCCGTCTGTAACGAACACGGATACATTTCTGGAGAACACTTTGAATGCCCTACTTGTGGGAAACCTGCCGAAGTATACACTAGAGTCGTAGGATATCTCAGACCGGTTCAAAACTTCAATAAAGGTAAAAAAGCTGAATACCACGATAGAGTGAAATATGTCATTAAAGACCAACAACCTTCAAAAGAGGAACACAAGGCATGATTATTGCCGGAATGGTTAAAACTTCCTTAATCGATTTTCCCGGAAAGATTGCGACTGTTCTATTTACACCAGGTTGCGATTACAATTGCTTCTACTGTCACAACAGAGAATTGATTGAGAATGTCGGTGATACAATCGACATCGAAGAGATTGAAGCTTTTCTTTTGAAAAGACAAGGTTTAATCGACGGCGTCGTTGTAACGGGAGGCGAACCCACACTTCACAAGGATCTAATTCCTTTCCTGTTAAAAATCAAACAATACGGTTATATGACGAAACTTGATTCCAATGGATCAAATCCTGACGTGATTTCGGCTTGTATCAAGGCAAAGGCAGTGGATTATTACGCCATTGATTATAAAGCTCCATTTGAAAGATATAAAGAAATCGCTAGAGGTAATGCAGATGTCTTGCAAGTTCAAAGAACAATTCAGATCCTTATTGATTCTAATCAGTTTTTTGAAATTCGAACCACAGTCATCCCTCAACTTTCAATTGAAGACTTAATTCATATGGCAAACGAACTACCTACTGTTCCTAAATACGTTTTGAACCCTTATACCAAACCTCTGTATTATCTAGAAGAAGATTTGGAATTGATTGAGACGCCCCCTTATTCAGAAACACAAATCAAAGAATTTGCGGAAATCTTAAAACTATATCAGCCAAATGTTGAATTAATATTCTAGCCGACAAAAAATGTCGGCTTTTTTATTACCTCAATCTAAAACCGTTTTCATATCTTTAGAAATGTGGTATCATATTACTAGCCATCCTCACGGGAGATTACTATGAAAAAGGGATTCATACTTATTTTGATGTTTTTGCTTTCAGGAATGATGCTTGGTTGTAGTTTTTCGTCTATTTCTACAACGACCAATACGACATCAACTGAAACAACTTCATTGACTACAACTACATCCGATCCAAGATATCAAATTCTAGTTCAAGAATTTGATTATTTAAATCCGCTTATTCCCGAAGCGATGATTTCAGACGCTTATCTTCCTGAGTTAAATAACCCAGACATAACTTCTTCAGTCACTCTTGACGGAATTGAACTGACTTCAAATCTGATTCAATACGTTTTATCACCAATAGATAAATATTGCACATTATCAATTACCCTATATTATCAAGAACTCTCGATGACGAAAGACTACACAGTTCTAATGCTTCGAAACGCTGCACTCTATCAACAATACGTGATCAATCAAAAATTCGAAGAGTTAAAAGCAATGATAGATGTACAAATGCCTGAAGTGATTGAATCTGATTTTACACTCCCGATTCTTAACAATCCTGACGCTACTTTTAGTTTTTCAACGGATACTTCTCGCATCTACAATCACAGGTTTATCTTTACGTTCCCGCTTCAGGCAACCGAATTTCATATTACTGCAAGAATTCGATACAACAATGAAACGAGATCTTATGATTACCCCATCTTGATGAAGGGGTTGAATCAACTTCAACAAATCCCAACCATTTATATCCAAACAGATGATTCAATGCCTATTACTTCTAAGTATGAATATATCCATGCCACTTTTAGTTTAGTGGTATATAATTCGGATCTGGTTCCTTTTACCTTATTATCAAATCAATCAATTCAAATTCGAGGTAGAGGAAACTCGACATTTTACATGCCTAAAATGTCGTACAGACTCAAATTCGATGTAAAAAACTCATTGCTTTTTGATCATTCAGAAAGTGATTGGGTGCTGTTAGCCAACTTCACAGATCAAACATTAATTCGAAATGCATTGGCATATAGATTTGCTGGCACCATCACAGATGCATTTGAACCGGACGCAACATTTGTAGATGTTTATTTAAATGGAGTTTTCCTAGGTAACTACACACTGACTGACCAAATTGAAGTAACAAACGATCGAGTGGACATCGATGAACACTCAACTGAGCTCGACACTGGATATCTAATCGAGTATGATAGGAGAATTTGGGAATGGCCTGAAGGAACTGAAGGAATTGATTGGTTCAATCTTTACGGCATTCCTTATGTAATTAAATCTCCCACCCCTCAAGGCGAATATTACAGTCAGAATCAACTTTACTTCATTGAAAGTTACATGGCCGAATGCTATAACGCTCTCATGACCCAACAAGATTACTCTGAACTGATTGACGAAGAGTCATTCATAGACTGGTTTATCGTCGAAGAGTTGTTTAAAAATGTAGACTCCGGATATTCAAGTGTCTTCTTGACGAAAGACACTGGTGGTAAACTGAAAATGGGTCCAGTCTGGGATTTTGATTTATCTACGTCCAACCCCGGGCACCTAGGAGATGACTTAAGAGGACCTGAAGGGTGGTACACTTCTCTTCAAGACAAAAACATTTGGTTTAATTACCTTATGCAGTATGACTCTTTCAGACAACACCTAAAAGAAAAGTGGAATGCCATTTACAACAATCAAATTCAGGATTTAATTAATAGTATATATCCAACCGCAGATTCGATTGCAAAATCAAGATATCAAAATTTCCAAACTTGGGACATTATCGGAAAAAATTATGATTGGTATACTTCTACTGAAGTCTATGAAGCAAAAACATATGAAGAACAGGTCTATATCCTTTATAATTATTTAAAAGTAAGAAGTGTTTGGATGAATCAGGCTATTAATGACTTCTAAATGAAAAACCGACTTGATTGTCGGTTTTTTTCATTAAAAAAAGAGGAAAATTTCCTCTGATTTGTTTGGATGGTGGAGGGGGACGGTTTCGAACCGCCGAACCCAAAGGGAGCAGATTTACAGT
>CAZNOO010000021.1:19263-28010 GCA_964574705.1 uncultured Candidatus Izemoplasmatales bacterium | reverse complement strand
AAATTTCTTGCAGGAAAAATCAGAACTAACTAAGGCGCCGAATGGCGCTTTTTTTTTGTAGCTCGTATAATTTTTGTAATTCTTTTATTTTCACATTTAAGTTATTAATAATTCGTAGTAAAATAGATATGCTTGATAAACATACTAATGAAAGGGGAGAATTTACATGCACAAACTCACTGCAAAAAACAGAATTAATAATCCCCTAATCCATCGAAATGATGGAGTTACTTTAGTTGAACTTTTAGCCGTTATTGTTATTATGGGAATCATTACGGCTATCGCTGTTGTTTCAATCGGAGCCTTGATTAACAGAACCCAAGCGAAAGCAAACGAGCAAGTTATCCATTCATTAAATGAGGCAACTAGACTCTACAGTATCTCAGAAGGCGTCTCTACAAGCGAGATGTTCGACGATATGGCCAGCAATGGCGAAAGAATCTCCTTGCTTTTTTCTGAAGGATACTTAAGTTCATTACCTCAACCTTTACCACCAACATCCTTTTCTTGGGATATTCCTACACAGGAATGGGTTTTGATTGATTTGACAGAAGATCCTCCTGCGCCAACTTCGATCAATTATGATTTTTCTGTATCGAGGTTAGTCGATGTGGTTGAAGACGGTGGAATCATCACAACGGGAAGTTTTACAGATACAGGATCTAGTATCGACAGTGGTTATGGATTGCTTTTTATTGACAACTCGAAAACAGATTATACGATTTCCGTTGAAAGCCAACTTTCTTCAGGAACAACGGGTGGTTACGGAATCTTTTTTGAAACTACCCTTGATGGCAGCAATAAAGACACGGGATACATTCTCCAATATGATCGCTCCTATAGTAATGGGGAGATTCTTATTCGCCCAAGAACAAATGGTTCAGAAGGGGCCCCGGTTGTTCGCTTTAGTGTTCTGTTTGACAATGGCGGTTCTGGAGATTGGGTATTAACTGGAGGCGTTAAGAATAATCAAAATCCATGGTGGACTACGACCCACACCATGAAACTCGTTATTACAACCATCGACACCGGGTTAAACACAAAAACGATTGATGTATATGTCGACGATACATTGATTATCCATTATTCGTTTACAAGTTCAATTCTAGCCTCTCAAGTTGATTTGAATCAAACCGGATTTAGAGCATGGGGTGTTACAACTCATTTTTATGGCATATCCGTGATTTCATAAATTCTTAGGCGTTTATGGCGCGGTTACCAAGCGAAAAGATAAAAAAGCACCTCGCGTGCTTTTTCTTTTTTGCCTTAAATGCCCTTTCATATTTATTTTCATAAATGTTCTATTTCAAGTTTAAAATAAATGATATAATACCCATAAGTGTGCATTAAATTTATTGAAGAGGTGAATTATGAAACTAGATTACAAAAAAGTCTTTTATGTAGGTTTGGCATTTTTCTTAATATCATTGTTTTGGCAAACCTACGATTCAATCATCACAAAGATTTTGATTGACAAGTTTGGACTGAATCAGACCTGGTCCGGAGTTGTAATGGCAATGGATAATGTATTAGCCGTTTTCATGTTACCGTTGTTTGGACATTTGTCTGACAAGACAAACTCAAAACGCGGAAGAAGAACGCCTTATATCATTGTCGGTACGATTGTTGCTGCTTTTGCATTCATTGCGTTATCATATACCGATCATGTTCAGACGCTTAAAATTGAGGCAGACACATCGATTGAAGTCGATTATCAAAGTATTCAGTCCGCGGATCTTACAATCACGGATTGGAACGGCATCATTGATACAATGAATACAGAACGTCTTTCAGCAAAAACGGATGGAGTTATCGACTCAATTACATACGCAACTTTTAAAATCGATGTCTATTATCCAATGAAGACGATTCTAGATTCAGACACAACTCTCAGCGCTACTGAATCAGACCTTTTAAAAGATTCCTATTATTCTTATTTGAATGGTCGTGCTTGGGAGTTGACAAGTCATAACCCCACTACATTTATCGCATTTGCGGGCTTGTTGTTCATCGCTTTGGTTTCGATGGCCACCTTTAGATCTCCGGCTGTTGCTTTGATGCCAGACGTTGTTGTAAAACCGTTAAGAAGTAAAGCCAATGCCGTCATCAATTTGATGGGAACATTTGGAGGCATCTTATCGATTCTGATTCTTTCTCTGTTTGGACTCTCTAAATTATCCTATGTCAATTACGCTCCAGCGTTCGTGACAGTAGGGTTGTTAATGCTTGTATTGCTTGGTCTCTTCTTGTGGAAAGTTAATGAACCAAAATTAGTGAAAAAAAGAGAAGAAGATGACTTGAAGTATGGTTTGACGGAAGAAAAAGAAGCTGAAGTGCTTCACGAGAGTGTAGAAGAACTTTCCAAAGCAAAAAGAAAATCGTTATTCTTGATTTTAAGTAGTGTTTTCTTGTGGTTTGTTGGATATAATGCAGTTACGACAAAACTATCAGATTATGCACCAAAGGTCTTGAATTTGGGATATGCAACACCATTGTTGATAGCTCAAGCAGCAGCATTGCTAGCGTTCATTCCAATTGGTATTATTGCGACAAAGATTGGTCGCAAAAAGACAATTCTTATTGGTATTGCTTTACTTACCTTCTGTTTTGGATCAATCTATTTCTTGACCGTTGACACCGCAGCTCTCATGTATGTCATCTTCGGTTTGACAGGTATTGGTTGGGCAACCATCAATGTTAACTCATATCCGATGGTCGTAGAATTGTCAAAAGGATCCAATGTAGGAAAATATACAGGATACTATTACACATTTTCAATGGCAGCTCAGATTCTGACACCGATTTTATCCGGACTTTTGATGGATGAATTCTCAAGAAAGATATTGTTCCCTTATGCGACTCTGTTCGTTCTATTGTCATTCTTTACGATGTTATTGGTTAAACACGGAGATGCAGTTGTTATTAAAAAGGATTCAGTTTTAGAGAGTTTTGACGTCGATATGGATTAATGTATTTTCAAAAAATAATAAGGCGATTCATCCCGAATTGCCTTTTCTTTTTGTATCATCTGGCGTATAATATACATTGAATATCAATATTTAATGATGAAGACAGGGAGAACTCAAATGCAAAATAAAATCAAGTTCATTTTTGTCCTATTTATTTCTTTTACGTTATTAGGATGTGTCAATCAAACAACTTCGGAAATAACCACATCGAACACTAGTACAACGACTACCGTAACTACAACCCAATTGAATTTAACGGGCAATCAATTGATTTTATATAATCGTATTCGGGAAATGTATCAAGCAAATGAAGAATTGGGTATATTTCAAATGAACAATTCCCTTGATTCAACCATTCACTATAATTCTATTGGTGTAGATTACGTATACTATCGTTACACCGGGTCAGATTTATATGATGTGAATAATCTTTATTATTATGGAGAATATTCCGACAATCATTCCTTTGAAGAATGGAAAATGATTGAAAAACTTGGGAATAATTTTCTAATTCACAACAATGATAACGATCATCTATTCTTTACTGAGACAGCTGCTACCTACGATAATTATGTTGAAGAATCATTCAACCCTTATGAGTATTATGATGTCTTTTTTTCGGAAGTTGACTATGAATTAGATGGAGAGAATCATTTTTCAATCGCTTTCCCTTTGTCTTATTTGTTTGAAGATCCAAAATATCAAGAATTCTTTCACGGCCTTACGATTGACAAAAATGATTCCTACGAAAGCGCAATGATTCATCTGACTTATGATTTTCTTGAAAATAATTCAGGGCTTCATTTTGAATATTGGATTGATGTTATTCTGCAAGGCACCTATGCAAATGGACTAACGGTGTCATTCGAATCCGATCTCTCATTTCCTTCTTCACTGACTCCTTTCACATACAACGTAGATGATTACTATTTGTCCTCAAATGAATCAATTTCAGACGATATGCCAATTTATACCGCTGGAGAACCTGCGAAAATCTATATGTATGCTTCTTCAGACAATTACGTTAAATATCAACTGGAACCAGGATACTACTCCTTTTATTGTGTACAAAACATGTCTTTGACGCAAGATTCAACATTGCTTAACGAGGACGGAGACATCATTGAAGCTACGCCATATTATAAAATCACCGAAGCTGGAACATATTACTTTAATGGAGCTGTTCGAGAGACGAGCAATAATACCGTTGCCTCTTTTATGTTTCCAGAAGAGGAGATTGGAACGATTTTGGACCCGATAATAGCGGATGGCACCATTTCAGGACACATTCAATCAGACGTGTCAGATTATCATCTGCTTCAGATTAACTCGCCCGGAGGGGTGTTGAAGTTTACCGGAGTAAATATTTCATCCGACCAAGGCGTTTATATTATTTGGAACCACTCAATCACGAGAATAAAAACTGATGGAGAACAATATTTTATCGTAGAACAAGGTCAAGATTTCATTGTTACTGTTTCAGGAACCTACGCATCAGATTACGAAATTGCCTTTGAGTTCGTTCCATTCGACGATTTGGAAACTGATTATAACTTGATGAAAGAGTTTAATGTGTATCTTGATGATGCTCAACCTCTTGAATTCGTAACACCGATTGCCGCATTTGGACCAGGTCACTCGATTCAAAGAATCAAGTTTTCGATTTCAGAAGAAGCAGATTATATATTTATGATAGACTTCATGGAAATGACCGGACTTGAGGAACATGATAATATGTTGGTCGCAATTCCGATTTATTCAGAGACCGGGGCATTAATCGTTCCTGATTGCATTTCATTAGTTACACATCTTGAACCCGGGAATTATTATGTCGAACTTTCATGGTATGATAATGAATACGCATTGATTTCAGGCTTTATTCAAAAAATACCGGAATAAAAAAAATGGTTGCGATTATTCGCAACCTTTTCTATTCTTTTGGGATAAAATATTCAAACACGGAATTGTGATAATATTTTTTAACCATATCGAACTGTTCTTGAGACTGAGAAGCATATCCGATAACTGTCATCCCTTTTTTTATTTGTCTGTCGAGATATTTATTTGGCATATCTTTTACACCATAGTTGATAAAGTCAGGCTTCGTAAAGATATTCAGAGCCATGGTCTTCATCAAAAACTTGGTTAATTTCTTCATTTTTGGATCATCTCTAAAGAATTCGGTTACCTGCCCTCTAACTACTTCAGGATGATTCTTCTTGAACCAGAAGATTGTCATAGGATGAAATGAATGCATTGCCCATACTCCTTTGTAGTCCTTCATGACCTCCATGAATTGTTGACACAGGAGATTGTTATCACCCAGCGGTTTAAGTTCAATCAATAAAGGAACCTTGCCATCAATAAACTCCAAAACTTCTTTTAATGAAGGTATATATTCATTGGATTGAAGTATTCTAAATGATTTGACGTCTTCGAAGTTTAGTTCGCTTAATGCTTTATCTACTCCGCACAGCCTCTTAAAGTCGGGATCATGAAAACAAACTACAGTACCATCTTTCATTACATTGATGTCGAATTCAATAGCGTATCCTCGGTCCATCGCCTTTTGAAATGCCAATAAGGTGTTTTCCGGAACTGTTTTGTCGAGTGTATGAAGACCTCTATGTGCAATAAAATCATTTTTGATCCATGTCATGTTTTTCATCCGTAATCCCTCATTTCAAAGACAATTATATCATTATTTTACTTAAACTAGCCAGCATTGTTTATTAATTTCTAATTTCAATATGTTATAATATGATGGAATTGAAAGGGTGATTAGATGGAAAATTTTACTTTTTACAGTCCCACCGAATTTGTATTCGGAAAAAAAGCTGAAAACAATACGTGGAAGTTATTAAAGAAACACAATGCAAAAAAAGTGTTGATTCATTATGGTGGAGGATCGGTTATTCGATCCGGTCTATTGAACAATATTGAAAATCAATTAAAATCAAACGGAATTGAATATATCATGCTCGGCGGAGCCAAACCGAACCCCGTTGATTCAAAGGTATATGAAGGCATCGAACTTTGTAAAAAAGAAAATGTGGACTTCATTCTTGCAGTCGGTGGCGGATCAGCCATTGATTCCGCTAAAGCAATCGCGGATGGCAGTAAGTATGATGGAGATTTTTGGGATTTTTATGATAATAAAGCACAGGTTCAAGATGCACTTCCGGTTGGTGTCGTTTTGACAATCCCAGCCGCAGGGTCTGAAGGTTCTGGTTCAGCGGTTATCACCAAAGAGAGTCTGGGACTCAAAAGAGGCATTTATACAGTATTTCATCGTCCTGTTTTTGCAATTATCAACCCTGAGTTAACGTACACTTTGCCGATGTATCAAACTTCTGCAGGAATTGTAGATATGATGAGTCATATCTTTGAAAGATATTTAACAAAATCGACTGGTGTAGAACTTACAGATCGTTTGTCTGAAGGGACTCTAATTTCCATTATAGAAGCTGCGCGTGTGATTATGATAGACCCTGATAATTACGATGCAAGAGCGACAATCTGTTGGGCAGGTATGATTGCGCACAACGGAAGTCTCGGCGTAGGAAGAATTGAAGACTGGGTTACCCACGGGCTTGAGCATGAGTTAAGTGCACAATATGATGTGACGCATGGCGCAGGACTCGCAGTCATGTTTCCGGCATATATGAAGTACACCATCGATGAAGACATACATAGATACTACCAACTCGCGACCAGAGTGTTTGGAATCGAGCGCGATGAACTGAACAAAAAAGGAATCGCTTTACAGGGGATTGCACAGCTCGAAAACTTCTTCAAAGAAATTGGAATGCCTCTTTCTTTCGATGAAATCGGAGCGAAAAAAGAAGATATTGATCAATTTCTAGATCGTTTAGACATCAACCGCGGATACCCTGTTGGATCATTTAAGAAACTGACGAGAGAAGATTGCAAAAACATTTATTTGCTTGCCTGTAAATAAGAGGAGAAATCCTCTTTTTTATTTGCAGGGGGGTCATTCTCATTAATGAAAGGGTTTCTTATAGATTTTTTAAAAGTAAACAGTTGTTTATTATACAATTAAAGCGTATAATGAAGTTAGACAAAGGAGGTGGAATCTTGAAATGTTTAGTAACGGGAGCTACCGGACACATTGGTAACGTTCTCGTGAAGCAGTTGTATCAACAAGGACATGACGTTACGGCACTTGTCTTACCAAAGGACAAAATTTATATGATTGAAGCATATGCTCAGGTCATCTATGGAAACATTCTAGATATGGAATTTTTACTCCAAAATATCATTGGATATGATGTAGTATTTCATTTGGCAGGGATTGTTGAAATTGGAACCGGAAACAAAAAGAAACTATTTAAAGTAAATGTCGAAGGAACCAAGAACATCCTCAAAGCCTGTCAATCAAACCATATAAAAAGATTGGTCTATACTTCATCGGTGCATGCCATCGAGGAATTGCCAAAGGATCAAATCATGAAAGAAGTAGTTGTATTCGATCCTCAAAAAGTAAAGGGCTTATACGCGAAAACGAAAGCAATCGCAACTTCACTTGTTTACAATCAAGAAGATCCCGATTTAGAAGTGGTGATTGTTCATCCTTCTGGAGTTATCGGGCCACGCGATTATCAACTGTCTAATATTTCTCAACTGTTTATTGATTTTCTAATGGGAAGACTGACCGCTTATATGAAAGGCGGGTATAATTTCGTCGACGTCAGAGATGTTGCGGACGGAATCATCAAAGCAGCCAAACTCGGAAAAAATAAATCTTGTTATATCCTGTCAGGGGAAGAAATAACAGTAAAAGAACTTTTGGACGACATTGCGGAATATACAGGAAAAAAGAAAATCAAAACAAAATTAGCTTTCTGGTTTATATTCGCGATGAGTTATTTTGCAGAAATCTACTATAAGATTGCAAAACAAAAACCCTTGTTTACACATTACTCAATCGTTGTACTGAAATCGAATTATCATTTCAGCAATGAGCTTGCAAAAAAGGAACTCGGGTTTACGGTGCGTAGTATAAAAACGTCCATTCATGATGCAATCGAGTTTACAAGAGAGAATTTCTTGAAAAAAAAAGGGAAGAAATACGTTAGAAAGTCCTTAGATTAAGGTCAAAAGAAAACATGAAAAACAGATATTGTTCTTCATGTTTTTTTTATAGGTATTTTGACCAGTAGTCAAGTTAAAAGCCTTTAGTACGGTTGATATTGACAACGAAATCGATTAGATAGATGAGTTACCATTTATAGATTTTCCAAACTCAATTAGTAATTCTATGAAAGGTTTGCGTATTTATAAATTTTATATGTAGATGGAAACGGAATATTCACTGAAAGAAAATCAATCTGGTTTTTCTTTTTTTTAAGAAATGCGTAAGACTTTATTGTATAATGGTTATGGTGATGCGGTTGAAAGAACATCGAATCAGCGCGAAAGAAATCGCTGAATTTCTATTTGGATCAGGCAATATTACAAGCGATCGAATTTTACTAACGAGAGCACAAGAAGGAATAGAAATCCATCAGTACTGGCAAAGCAAGTATATGGAACAAGATTCGAGAGAGGTCTTTGTGAAGACTTCTTTTGAGCATGAAGAATATCTGCTTGAAGTATCAGGTAGAATTGATGGTATTTTGAATAGAGACAATCAAGTGATACTCGAAGAAATCAAATCGACACGAATGGATTTCGAATACTTGGAAGAAGATACTTTTCCGGCCCACATGGCGCAAGCGAAATTATACGCATATATCTATATGCTTGAGAATCAAC
>CAZNOO010000021.1:0-19163 GCA_964574705.1 uncultured Candidatus Izemoplasmatales bacterium | reverse complement strand
GCCCACATGGCGCAAGCGAAATTATACGCATATATCTATATGCTTGAGAATCAACTCAAAAAGATTAAGGTTGTTTTGACCTACATTCAAGTGGAAGACCGGGATGTATTGCAGTTTGAAAAATCATACAGTTTCAAAATGTTGGAAACCTTTTTTGTAAAGACAATCCTAAAGTATCTGGCTTGGCTTGACAAGTTAACAAAGCATGAAGAAGATAGACAAAAGTCGATTGAAGGCTTATCGTTTCCATTTCCAGAATATCGTTTAAATCAAAGAGAGCTCATGGCTCATATATATCGAAACGTCATTGACCACGGAATCTTATACGCTACCGCCCCTACAGGAATCGGCAAGACCATTGCATCTATTTTTTCTTCGTTGAAAGCGATTAATACAAACCGTCAAAAGCTATTCTATTGCAGTGCGAAAAACGATGGAAAAATCATTGCTTTGGATACAGTTAAGTTACTGGAAGAGCACGGGTTAATCGCCAAAACATGCTGTATCACAGCAAAGGATTCAATGTGCTTATTGAAAGAACGAGACTGTGATCCAGAAGTCTGCAAATATGCAAACGGGTACTATAAAAGAATCTATAAAGCGATAGATGATCTCTATCAAAGCGAAAGCATCTTTTCAAAAGAGGTTCTAAAGGAATATGGAAAAAAACATAAAGTATGTCCTTTTGAATTTTCGCTTGACATATCCAATTATTCGGACATCATTGTTTGTGATTACAATTATGTATTTGACCCACGAGTACATTTGATTCGGTATTTTGAAGAAGATACCTACCAGCCGATATTGCTTGTTGACGAAGCACACAATATGGTCTCGAGAAGTCGAGAAATGTATTCTGCCACGCTTCGCCAAGAAACATTGGAGACCATGTTGAGTCTTTCAAAGTTTCTTAGGCCAAGTCCCAGACGAGAAATCCAAAAATGTCTGGACTATTTTCAGGAAAAAGAAATTGATTATTTATTAGATGTCGACTTTGTAACAAAGGAAGGATTGGACACTGGGCTACTTACAATATTAAAGCGTCTTCTCAATAAATTTGACCAGATTCTTTCAAGCGAGAAGAAAATACCGATGAAATCTCAAGTGATGGATGTCTATTTCGAGGCATATCAATTCATCAAAATATCTGAGTTTTTCAATCAAGAATACATCTTCACATATGAGAAAATTAACGGACAAGTCGAAGTTTCGATGAAGTGTCTCAATGCCAGCGAGTATATCTTAAGAACCATTAAAGACCATTCGCAAGGGTGTACATTCTTCAGCGCAACGCTTGACCCCATTTATTACTACAAGAAACTGATTACTACGGATATCGGAAACGATGTTAAAATGGTATCTTCTTTCAGACAGGACCATCTTTTCCTCGCAGTGGTCGATGATGTATCAACGAGATACAAAGACAGGAACGATTCCATTTTAAAAGTTGTCGAGGTATCAAAAGCATTAATCGAAAGTAAAAAAGGTAATTATATCTTGTTCTTTCCAAGTTATCAGTACTTGAACATGATTTCAGAAGAACTCAATTTTGATCCGTCTAAAGTTGAGGTTATAAGACAAGAAAGAAACATGACCTTACTAGAACGCAACTCTACCCTTACAATGTTTAAAACATCAAATGAAAAAACTCAAGTCGGACTCTTTGTCATGGGTGGTGTCTTTGGAGAATCGATTGACTTAATTGGGGATATGCTTTCTGGCGTTGTGATTGTTGGCGTCGGACTGCCTCAAATATCTCCATTCAATAATATTTTGAAATCTCATTTCGATATTGAATTCAACCAGGGGTTCGACTTTGCTTATACTTTCCCAGGTCTTAATAAAGTCATTCAAGCGGTTGGCAGAGTGATCAGATCGGAAACCGATCGAGGGATTGCAATCTTGATTGATGACCGTTTTTCCTCCAGAAAATATTACGCACTCTATCCGCGTGAATGGTCTCATCTGGAGGTTATTAATGACTCAAATCATTTAAAGAAAGTATTCAAAGCTTTTTGGAAAAAAGGAGAAAACAATGAAATCGTTAACGAAAAGAATTCTTAGAATCTTCATTTTGATTTTGCTGATTGTTTTGGCATTGCTCGTCACACTTAATTTCCCCGTAGCTACATTTTTAAAACATACGACAACTCAAAGTTACGACACTTGGATGAGTGAAACTTTGTCTAACGAAGATCGAGTCATCGATGTTGCAATGCTTGGTGCACATGATGCGTTCACATCTGAAATGGATGTGTTTTCTCCAGTAGACGAATTATCCGCCGACTCCATACAGACTGGAGCAGTTGGGCTGTTGATTAAAGGATTTTCCTATAAACAGTCGAAAACTCAAGTCTCAGATGTCACGACCCTTTTGAATGCAGGGGTTCGTTATTTTGACATCCGCTTGACTTATGATCTTGATACAAAGACTTGGTGGACTGTTCACACATATTTCAGCACACCGTTTCAACAAGTTTTAGAAGATATTGCAACATTCTTAAGCGATCACCCAGGAGAATTTTTAGTCCTTGATGTCCAACACGTCTATGCAGTCGATCCTCTATCCTCTTCCTCTCCGTTACTCCAAATTCATAATCTCTTTGTAGATGCCGGAGTGATGGATTATGCCTATCCAGATAATATTAAGCCTTTGGATGAGATTACATACGGTGATGTAACAAATAACGGGACCGAAGCTGGGGTCATCATTCTTTCAAAATTCTATGAAGTTGATTCGCCTATTTTCGTTTATCAATCAAGTATTCGGTCTGCCTGGGCAAATACTGACAGCCTTGAATCCCTTTATACATTTTTAGGAGAAGAAGCCGAATTAATTCAAAACCATAACGCTACAACCGGAGTTCAAGATGACGGTTTTCCGGTTGAAACAGATTCTCTTGAAGCGTTTAGAGTCATGCAAGGAGTTCTTACAATGCAGATGTCTGGTGGTGGAATCATCGAAGCTGCATTGAAATGGTCTTTACTGGAGAGAGCCATGAATGTAAACACGAGTTTGATTGAACATGAAGACTTTTTGATTTGGTTGGAAGCAATGCCTATTTTCATGGTTGATTACGCCGATTCTACAAAAGACGACTTTTTAGATAATGTTATGGAAATCATCATCAATTTCAATGAAAACTAGCAATATATATATAATAAGGAAAAAAAGTATTCAATAACCAAGAAAAAAGACTTGCTTTATGGGTTAAAATTTGCTAAAATGTTAAATGCCTGTCAAGTACAGGAAGGCGTAGACTTGTGAGGTTGCTGACACACACGTAGCCGTTGTTACGACAACGCGTGAGGTTAGGGAATTCACAACGAGCTCGTATATAAGCTAAGTTATATGCAAAGGAGGAGCATTTAATGGCTACTAATCAAGTAATTAGAATCAGACTTAAATCTTATGATCACAGGTTGTTGGACCAATCCGCTCGGAAGATCGTGGATACGGCAAAGAAAACGGGAGCTACCGTTTCAGGACCAATCCCTCTACCAACGGAAAAAGAAATCTTTACGGTTTTGAGAAGTCCGCACGTGAACAAAGATTCTCGTGAGCAATTCGAAAGAAGAACTCATAAACGTTTGATCGACATCATCAACCCATCGGCTAAAACAATCGATTCGTTGATGCATCTGGATTTACCATCCGGCGTCGATATCGTATTGAAGTAATTGATATGTTAAAAAAATTAGAAATAAAAAATCTATAGGAGGTGTACTCATGGCAAAAGGTATCTTAGGAAGAAAAGTAGGAATGACTCAAGTGTTTGACGTGGATGGAAGATTAATTCCGGTTACAGTAATCGAAGTAACTCCAAACGTCGTCTTACAAAAGAAAACAGTTGAGACTGATGGATACGAAGCCGTTCAATTGGGATTTGGTGAAAAACGTGCAAACATCGTTAACAAACCACTCACTGGACATTTCGCAAAAGTCGGTACAACACCTAAGCGCTACGTACGGGAAATTCGTCTTCAAGCAATGAACGAATACGAGCCCGGCCAAGAGGTCAAATGTGATATATTTGCCGCTGGTGATTATGTAGACGCAACAGGAACATCAAAAGGAAAAGGATTTCAAGGTGTGATCAAGCGTCACAACTTCGGAACAGGCCCAATGGCTCATGGATCCAAATACCATCGTGGTGTTGGTTCAATGGGAACCATCGATCCAAACCGTATCCGCAAGGGAAAACAAATGCCAGGAAGAATGGGACATGAAACAGTCACAATCCAAAACTTGGTCGTTGTTCGCGCTGATGCCGAAAACAACATCTTGTTAGTCAAAGGAAATGTACCAGGCGCAGATAAATCATTAATCATTATTAAAAACGCACATAAAAAACAAAAATAGAAAAAACCGCGAAAGGAGGAAATTGCTATGCCTAAATTAGCATTGTTAAACCAAGCAGGAGAAACTGTAGGGAATCTTAATTTAGCTGATTCCGTATTTGGAGTCGAGTCCAACCAACAAGTTATGTATGATGTCGTCAAAGCACAAAGAGCTGCAATGCGACAAGGAACAAACAAAACGAAAACTCGTACCGAAGTTCGTGGCGGCGGTGGTAAACCGTATCGTCAAAAAGGAACTGGTAACGCTCGTCAAGGATCCATCCGTGCCCCGCAATGGGTTGGTGGTGGAATCGTATTTGGCCCAATACCAAGAAGCTATGATTATAAAGTCAATAAAAAAATCCGCCGTTTGGCATTGAAGATCGCCTTGTCCGACAAAGTCAGAGAAGATAGCCTAATCGCACTTGACAAGTTCGCTCTCGAGGACTTCAAAACCAAAGGGATGCTTCAAGTATTAGATAATTTAAAGGTGATAGGAAAAACGATGTTGGTTCTTGACGACGTCAATGAACTTGTAGATATCGCTACCAGAAACCTTCCAAACGTTACAACCGTAACATTCGATCATACCAGCGTGTATGACATCTTAAACGCTAACACAGTTGTCGCAACCGAAAAAGCGTTAAAATTGATTGAGGAGGCTTTGAGTTAGTATGGACAAATATCAAATTATAAAGCTTCCAGTTGTATCGGAAAAATCAGCAAGACTCGCTTCTGACCGTAAATACACGTTCGAAGTTGACAAAAACGCAAATAAAATCCAAATCAAAGATGCGATTGAAGAAATCTTTGATGTGAAAGTCGCGAAAGTAAATGTCATCAATATGCCCGCAAAAGCAAAAAGAGTAGGTCAATACTCTGGATTTACAGCTGCTATTTCTAAAGCAATTGTAACGCTTGAAAAAGGCTATAAAATCGACATTTACACCGCGTAATGGGAGGAACAACTAATGGCTATTATTAAATACAAACCACGGACACCTGGAACTCGTGGTATGACGAAGTTGGATTATGCTGAACTAACAACTTCCCAGCCAGAAAAATCATTGTTAGCCCCTTTAAAAAAAGAAGGCGGCAGAAACAATCAAGGTAAAATCACCGTTCGTCATCAAGCTGGTGGCGCTAAAAGAAAATACCGTATCATTGACTTTAAAAGAAACAAAGACGGCATTTTAGGAAAAGTAGCTACCATCGAGTACGATCCAAACAGAAGTGCAAACATCGCTTTGCTTCACTACGTTGATGGTGAAAAAAGATACATCCTTGCTCCAAAAGGATTACAAGTAGGACAATTCCTTGAATCCGGAGAAAACGTCGATATCGTAGTCGGAAATGCAATGCCAATCAAAAACATCCCAGTTGGTACTGTAATCCACAACATCGAACTTTATCCAGGAAAAGGCGGTCAGTTGATTCGTGCCGCTGGAACAAGCGCTCAAATCCTCGGACGTGAAGAACGTTATGTTCTAGTCCGTTTGAAATCAGGAGAAGTTCGTCGTATTCTTGGCGTTTGCCGCGCAACTGTCGGTGAAGTCGGAAACGAATTCTACGAACTTGTCAAAATCGGTAAAGCAGGAAGAAAAAGACACATGGGAATCAAACCGACGGTTCGTGGTTCTGCAATGAACCCAGTAGACCATCCGCACGGTGGTGGTGAAGGTCGTCAACCAATCGGTCATCCATCTCCACTTACTCCTTGGGGTAAAGTCGCTCTTGGAAAAATCACAAGAAAAAATCATAAATCTAGCGATAAACTAATCGTTAGAAGAAGAAATAAATAGGAAAGGAGGAACTCGAGTATGTCACGTTCAGTTAAAAAAGGTCCATTTTGTGATGATCACTTATTGAAAAAAGTGGTAGAAGCAAACAAGTTAAACTCAAAGAAAGTCATTCAAACATGGTCAAGACGTTCAACAATATTTCCACAATTTGTAGGATTAACCATCGGTGTTCATAATGGGAAGGAACACATTCCCGTATACGTTACCGAAGATATGGTCGGTCACAAATTAGGAGAGTTCTCTCCAACCAGAACATATCGCGGTCATGCGGACAAAAAAGTAGTTAAGAAAGCGGGAGGCAAATAATGGAAGCTAAAGCAAGTGTAAACAGCGTAAGAATTGCAGCTCGTAAGGTCCGTTTGGTAGTCGATTTGATCAGAGGAAAGAATGTTGGCGATGCCTACGCAATTCTTCGCAACACCCCTAGAGGAGCGACGAAAATGGTTGAAAAATTGTTGAAGTCTGTTGTTGCGAATGCAGAACACAATTACCAACTAGATCAAAACAAACTTTTCATTAAAGAAATCTACGTAGGCGAAGGCAGAACATTAAAAAGAATGCAACCGCACGCGCAAGGTAGAGGATTTGCAATTTTAAAAAGAACCAGCCATGTGTATATCACAGTGGCTGAGAAAGAATAAGGAGGGATTTTATGGGACAAAAGGTTAGTCCAATCGGACAAAGAATCGGGATCATCCTTGATTGGGAATCCAGATGGTATGCTGACAAAAACGACGTTGCTGATTTACTTCTTGAAGACATTAAAATTCGCGACTTATTAAACGATCTTTATAAAAATGCTAGCATTTCTAAAATCGAGATTGAAAGAAGCAAATCCAGAGTCATTATTACAGTCAACACTGCAAAACCAGGTATGGTCATTGGCCGTAACGGAGAAACAAAAAATGCAGTTGTAGAAAAACTAAAAAAACTGTCGAACAAAGAAGTGTTCCTTAATGTCGTTGAAATCAAACGCGCTGAGTTAGATGCTAAATTGGTCGCAGAAAGTATCGCAAAACAGTTAGAAAACCGCGCTTCATTCCGTAGAGTACAAAAAGTTGCAATCCAAAGAGCTCTAAAAGCTGGAGCAAGAGGATGCAAAACTTTAATCTCCGGACGTTTAGCCGGAGCCGAAATGGCACGTAGTGAAGGTTATAGTGAAGGAAATGTACCTCTACATACTTTGAGAGCTAACATCGATTATGCATTAGCAGAAGCGAAGACCACTTATGGTAAGCTCGGTGTCAAAGTGTGGATTTACAAAGGAGAAATTCTGCCTTCAAAGAAGGAGGCTAGGTAATTATGTTAATGCCTAAAAGAACGAAGTATCGTCGCCCTCATCGCGTAAGTTATGAAGGAAAAGCCAAAGGTGGCTCGACAATCAACTTCGGCGAATTCGGACTTGTTGCACTTCAAGGTGCATGGATCACCGCTCGTCAAATCGAGGCAAGCCGTATCGCAATGACCCGATATATGAAACGTTCTGGACAAGTATGGGTAAGAATATTCCCACATTTGGCTAAAACGAAAAAACCGATGGAAGTTCGTATGGGATCCGGTAAGGGTTCTCCAGAAGAATGGGTAGCAGTAGTCAAAGAAGGCTTAATCATGTTTGAGGTAGCCGGCGTTTCTGAAGACGTTGCTAAAGAAGCTTTGAGACTTGCTTCTCACAAACTTCCAATCAAAACAAAAATAATCAAGAAAGAGAGTGGTGAATCAAATGCTTAATAATAAAGATATTCGCGCGATGGACGAAACCACAATCTTGAATGAAATCGAAAATCTTAAAAAAGAGTTATTTGACCTTCGCTTCAAGCACGCGACTGGCCAACTTGAAAACACTGCACGCTTATTCACAGTTAGAAAGACAATCGCTCGTATGAAGACCATTCTTACCGAACGAGTTGGAAAATAGGAGGATACGATCATGGAAGGCAAAAATCTAAAAGTATTTACCGGAAAAGTAGTGTCCGACAAAAACGACAAAACAATCACGGTTCTGGTAACAACTTATAAAAAGCATCCACTGTACAGCAAACGAGTCATCTCGTCCAAAAAATTCAGAGCTCATGATGAACTAAATCAAGCGAAAACTGGCGATACTGTCAAAATCGTGGGATGCCGTCCTTATTCAGCAACAAAACGGTTCCGTTTAGTTGAAATTGTTGAGCAAAACGTAGAACAATAGGCGAAGGGGAGGATAAATCATGATACAACAAGAAACCAGATTAAAGATCGCAGACAACTCCGGAGCCAAAGAAATCCTGACCATTAAAGTCTTGGGCGGAACCAGCCGTAGATACGCCAATATCGGTGATATCATCGTAGCTACCGTCAAGGCAGCAACTCCTGGCGGGTTGGTAAAAAAAGGTGAAGTCGTAAAAGCAGTAATCGTGAGAACAAAAAAAGGTGTTCGTCGTGCAGATGGATCATTCATTAAATTTGATGACAACGCAGCCGTCATAATCAAAGATGACAAGAGCCCAAAAGGCACTCGTATCTTTGGACCCGTTGCGCGTGAGTTAAGAGAAGCCGAGTTTACAAAAATCGTTTCTTTAGCTCCAGAAGTATTATAAGGAGGACATCATGAAATTAAAAAAAGGCGATAAAGTCGTTATAATCTCTGGATCCGACAAAGGAAAACAAGGAACGATTTCTAAAGTTCTATTGAAATCCGAACGCGTTATGCTTGAAGGCGAAGGATTATCAAAAGTCAAAAAACATTTGAAACCATCCCAGACAAATCCGGATGGTGGAATCGTTGAGATTCAAAAACCAATTCATGTTTCTAACGTGATGTTATTGGATCCTAAAACAAAGAAACCTACAAGAATCGGTTATAAAACCGTTACTAAAAAAGTGAAAAAAGAAGACGTGACGGAAGTTGTCCGCTACGCAAAAAAATCAGGCGAAGTCTTAAAATAATGAAGGGAGAATATTGATGAATCGTTTACAAGTAAAATACAACAGCGACATACTGCCAGCTTTACAGGCAAAATTTAATTATTCTTCCGTCATGGAAAGCCCAAAAGTGGCAAAGATTGTCATTAACATTGGGGTTGGAGATGCAGTTGCAAATCCGAAAGTATTAGATGATGCCGTAAGTGAATTAACACAAATTACAGGTCAAAAACCACTCGTTACCAAAGCAAAGAAATCCATCGCGAGCTTTAAGCTTCGTGAAGGAATGCCAATTGGCTGCAAAGTCACTTTGCGCGGTGAGAGAATGTTCCAATTCCTGGACAAACTGATTACCATTGCATTACCACGTGTACGTGACTTCCGCGGAATTAACCCCAGAGGATTTGACGGACGTGGAAACTATACGCTAGGCGTCAAAGAGCAATTGATTTTTCCGGAAATCAATTACGACAAAGTCAACAAAATTCGTGGAATGGACATTGTCATTGTTACAACCGCAAAAACCGATCAA
This sequence comes from uncultured Candidatus Izemoplasmatales bacterium, assembly GCA_964574705.1. Taxonomy (GTDB): domain Bacteria; phylum Bacillota_I; class Bacilli_A; order Izemoplasmatales; family Hujiaoplasmataceae; genus JAHIVB01. The sequence goes on along the minus strand of CAZNOO010000021.1, from coordinate 9,587 downwards.
GAGGCTTTTGAGTTGTTGAAACTGTATGGCATGCCATTCAGAAAGAACTAGGAGGAAAACATGGCAAAAACATCGATGAAAGTCAGACAAAAACGTGGTTCGAAGTTCCCAGTTAGAGACTATACAAGATGCGAACGTTGTGGACGTCCTCATTCAGTCTACCGCAAATTCAAACTATGTCGTATTTGCTTCCGTGAGTTGGCTTACAAGGGACAAATACCTGGCGTCAAAAAAGCAAGTTGGTAAGTAATATGATGAAAATAAATTCCTACAATCCAGGAAGGAGGCATTATTAATATGGTTATGACAGATCCTATTGCGGATATGCTAACAAGAATCCGTAACGCAAATCAAATGAAAAAACAAACCGTGGACGTACCCGCTTCCAAATTGAAAGTGGAAATCCTTTCTTTGCTTAAGCAAGAAGGATTCATCACTGATTTTGAAGTTGTTAGCGGCGGTGTTCAGGCAAATATCAAAGTAACATTGAAATATTTACAAAATTCAGAAAGAGCGGTAAGGGGATTAAAGAAAATTTCCAAACCGGGATTAAGAGTTTATGCCAAAACAGATGATATTCCAAGAGTGTTGAATGGTTTAGGTATCGCAATTGTCTCTACATCAAGAGGCATCATGACCGATCGTGAAGCCAGAAAACAACAAGTCGGTGGAGAAGTCTTGGCATACGTTTGGTAATCAAACATTCTAAAATTAGAGAAAGAAAATACGGAGGTGCAAGAAAACTATGAGTCGTGTTGGTAAACAAGCGATCACTGTTCCAGCTGGCGCCAGCGTCGTTGTCGGGAAACATAATCTCGTCACCGTCAAAGGACCAAAAGGAACTCTTGATTTTTCATTCCATACGGATATGAAAATCGAAGTTGCTAATAACGAAGTTTCTGTAACCCGACCATCTGATTCATTACGCCATCGTGCCTTACACGGTACGACGAGAGCGTTATTGAACAATATGGTTAAAGGTGTGACCGAAGGTTACACGAAGATCCTTGACATTAAGGGTGTTGGTTACCGTGCTTCATTGAAAGATAGCAACATTTTAGTAGTAAGCGTTGGATATTCAAATCCAGTCGAAGTCGTGATTCCTGAGGGATTAACCGTTGAGACTCCAATCAATACGGAAATCCATATCAGAGGAATCGATAAACAAGCGGTAGGAGAATTTGCCGCAAACATTCGCAAAATCAGACAACCTGAGCCATATCTTGGTAAAGGTATCAGATATCGTGGCGAATATGTACGTCGTAAAGAAGGGAAAACTGCTAAGTAATAGCAGGCGGGTGAATTTATGTTTAATCCAGTGAATAAAAGCGTTCAACGTACGAAGAGACATTTTCGTATTAGAGCAACCGTCAAAGGAACAGCTGCAAGACCTCGTCTAAATGTTTTCCGTTCTAATAAAGGCATCTATTGTCAACTGATTGATGACGTTGCAAGAGTTACTCTTGTCTCTGCTTCATCTCTTGAACTCAAAGATGTTTACGGCGGAAATATTGAAGCCGCAAAAGCAGTCGGTACGCTGATTGCGAAAAAAGCTGTTGAGAAAAATATCAAACTTGTTGTATTCGACCGCGGTGGCTACCTCTACCACGGAAGAGTCAAAGCTTTGGCCGATGCTGCTCGAGAAGCAGGGCTAGAATTCTAATGAAGGAGGGTACCCAATGCTAGAGAATAATACCAGAGATGGCGCTAATTCAAAAAGACCATCTAGAGGATCTCATACAAGAAAAAAAGAAGAAAAACTTTATGAAGAAAAAGTTGTCAATATTGGAAGGGTAACCAAAGTTGTCAAAGGTGGTAGACGTTTTAGCTTCTCCGCTTTGGTTGTCGTCGGCGACAGAAAAGGCAAAGTCGGTTTTGGAACCGGTAAAGCCAGTGAAGTTCCAGACGCAATCAAAAAAGCAATCGAAGACGCAAAAAAGAACATCATCCTTGTTCCGATGAATGGAACAACGATTCCTCATACAATCACCGCTCGTTACGGTGCTGCCAAAGTCTTCTTACGTCCAGCCGTTGAAGGAACCGGAGTTATCGCAGGAGGACCTGTACGGGCCGTCCTAGAATTAGCCGGTGTTGAAGACGTATTAAGCAAATCATTAGGTTCAAATTCGCCAATCAATATCGTCAGAGCGACAGTTGAAGCACTCAAGCAATCCAGAAGCATCGAACAAGTTGCTGCTACCAGAGGATTGACTGTTGAGGAGGTTTTGAAATAATGGCAAAAGTTAAAGTTACCTTGGTTAAGGGATTGATGGGCCGTAAACCTAACCAAGTAAAAACAGTGAAAGCTCTTGGTCTTAATAAACGGAATTCTTCCGTTATAAGAGAAGAGAACGACGCTATTAACGGAATGATTAACACCATCCGTCATTTAGTGAAGATCGAACAAGTCAAGTAGGAGGTGCGAATATGAAACTACATGAAATGAAACCCGTAGAAGGCGCAACTCACTCCAAAAAAAGACTTGGACGAGGCACTAGTAGCGGAACTGGAAAAACATCTGGACGTGGACAAAAAGGCCAAAACTCACGTACTGGTGGAGGAACTCGTTTGGGCTTCGAAGGTGGACAAACACCTTTATTCAAACGTTTACCAAAGAGAGGATTCACAAACTTCTTCAGAAAAGAGTTTGCAGTTGTGAATCTACAAGATCTTAACACATACGAAAAAGGAACTATCGTTACACCTGAAGTACTTTTAAAAGACCGTAAGGTAAGTGCTCTTAAGAGCGGTATCAAGGTTCTAGGAAAAGGGACACTATCTGTAAACCTTACTGTCAAAGCACATAAATTCTCGGCTTCCGCAAAGAAAGCAATTGAAGACGCCGGGGGCAAGACAGAGGTGATTTAAGGATGGGTACGTTAAAGAAGATATTGACAAATAAAACTGTCTTAAAGAAAATCGGGTTTACATTACTTGCATTCTTGGTTTTCAAATTGCTTACGTACGTAACCATGCCTTTGATAGATTCCTCTTCGCTTACAGACCTATTCAACAATAGCGGATTCTTGGGAATCGTCAACTCGATTTCTGGTAACGCGTTAAGTAACTACTCAGTTATCGCGCTTGGTATCAGTCCGTACATTACGGCATCCATCGTGATCCAAATGTTACAAATGGATATCATTCCAGCCTTAAAAGAGTGGAGTGAAGAAGGCGAAGTCGGACGCGCTAAAATTAGCCGTTTGACAAGATATGTCGCAATCTTCCTAGCATTCGTCCAAGCTTTGGCGATGACGTTTGCATTCCATAGTTCCCAATCTCAACTATTCCAATTCGGAGTCGCTGACTGGGCAACACTAGGCGGAAGAAACTTATGGTTCTTAATTTATTTCTATATTGCAATCGTATTGACTGCAGGAACAGCTTTCATGATCTGGTTGGCAGACCAAATCACATTAAAAGGTGTCGGAAACGGCTCTTCAATGTTGATCGTTGCCGGTATCATCATGAGTTTCCCTGGAACCATCGCATCATTGATTCAATATTACATCACCGATCCAAACAGCGCCCTTACAACTGTGTCGCCTGTTCAAGGAGCATGGCAAGGATATGCTTTGTTCGGTGTCAGCATCTTGATGTTCATCATCGTTTTGGTTGCCGTTACTTACATGCAAGATACGCAACGTAAAATACCAATTCAATATGCGAATCGACCCGCAAGTTCCAAATTTGCAGGAAAATCCGAATCGAACATCCCCATTAAGATTAATACCGCCGGCGTTATTCCGGTCGTATTCTCATCGATTATCTTGAGTTTGCCGATGACTGTAATCAATTACTTGAATATCAGTTCATCCACCGCAACCAACTGGTTCAATCAATTATTCTCATATACTCAACCAATCGGATTTGTACTCTATGTTATCCTGATTGTCGTATTTACATTCTTCTACGCCTTCATTTTGATTAAACCTCAACAGATGGCTGAGAATTTGCAAAAACAAAATGCTTACATCCCGGGTGTCAGACCTGGAGCTGAAACGGAAGCTTACATCACGAAGACCTTATTTAGAGTTACCGTCCTCGGAGCGATTTACTTGGTTCTCATCGCAAGCTTACCAATCATTACGTCTGCCATTTTGGGCCAAAACTACGCTCATATTGGTGGTACATCCTTACTGATTATCGTTGGTGTTGCATTAGAAACTGCAAAACAAATCAATACGGACACACAAGAAAAGGCATACGCAGGATTTATGAGATAAATCATGATTAATCTATTGATTATGGGAAAGCCGGGCGCCGGCAAAGGAACCCAAGCATCTAGACTACTTGAACATTTTCAGTTGACGCATATCTCCACCGGAGATATTTACCGGGAAGAAATGGCAAAAGATTCCGAAATTGGAAGACTGGCCAAAGAGTATATCGGGAAAGGTGAACTGGTTCCCGACGACATAACCAACGATATCGTGAAACAAGTTTTAAACAAAAAAGATTATCCGAAAGGCTTTATGCTTGACGGATTCCCCAGAACGAAGACACAAGCCATCGCATTAGACAAAATGATGGAAGATTTGGGCATCAAGCTCACTTCTGTCATCAACGTTGACGTGGATGACTCCGTCCTTCTGGAAAGAATGGCAGGTCGCAGGGTCTGTTCCAATTGCGGAGCAACCTATCATATCCACTTTCACCCTCCCGTAAAGGAGTGTGTCTGTGATTTGTGTGGACACCCATTGATTCAAAGAGAAGATGACTTAGAAGAATCCGTTTTGAACCGACTCAAAATTTACAATGAAAAGACGAAACCCTTACTCGATTACTACAAGAAAAAAGGTCTATTATTCATTGTGAACGGCGAACAGGCAAAGGATGAAGTCTTCAATATCATCACACAAAAACTAGGTGAATAATGTGGTAACGATCAAATCTCCAAGAGAGATCAGTTTAATGAGAGAAGCAGGCAGAATCGTGGCTTTGGCCCATCAAGAGGTTTCAAAGCATGTATTGCCTGGAGTCTCTACACTTGAACTGGATCAAATCGTGGAAAAAGTGATTCGTGACAACGATGCAATCCCAAGTTTTAAAAATTATAACGGATTTCCTTCTTCCGCATGCATATCAATTAACCAGGAAGTTGTTCATGGCATTCCATCCGCTAAGCGGACTTTACAAGATGGAGATATCGTATCAATCGATATCGGTGCAATTTATAAGGGATACCATGGAGATTCAGCTTGGACATATGCATGTGGAGAGATTTCGTTAGAAGCACAAAAATTACTTGATGGAACGAAAGATAGCCTTTTTAAAGGGTTAGAACAAGCAAAAAGCGGCAATCGCTTAACGGACATTTCACATGCAATACAGACGCATGCAGAAGGTTTGGGATATTCAGTCGTGAGAGAATTCGTGGGACACGGTGTTGGCAAGCATCTCCATGAAGACCCACAAATTCCGAACTTTGGTTTACCTGGTCGGGGAATCACCTTACGTAAAGGAATGACCCTGGCAATCGAACCCATGATCAATGCTGGCAGAAAAGAAGTTAAAGTATTATCTGACGGATGGACGACCATCACGCAAGATCAGTCTTTGAGCGCTCACTTTGAGCATTCGATTCTGATTACCGACGAAGGTTACGAAATCCTGACAAAGGTTTAAAAGAGGAGTGATTCAATGTCAAAAAAAGATGATGTAATCGAAATGATTGGGACAGTAATCGAAGTCTTGCCAAATGCCCAATTTATCATCGAACTGGAAATTGGACATCGTATTCTCGGTCACGTTTCTGGTAAAATCCGCATGCACTACATACGCATTTTACCAGGCGATAAAGTCAAAGTTGAACTGTCAACTTACGATCTAACACGTGGACGAATAACCTATCGAATGAACTAAATTAAAAAGATTTTAGGGAGGTAAATGGTATGAAAATTAGACCATCTGTAAAAAAAATCTGTGACAAATGTAAAATTATCAAACGCAATGGCAATGTAATGGTCATTTGCGAAAATCCAAAACATAAACAAAGACAAGGTAAATAGGAGGAACCAATGGCACGTATCGCAGGAGTAGATATTCCTAGAGAAAAGCGCGTTGTGATCTCTTTAACTTATGTTTATGGCATCGGCAAGACCTTATCACAAAAGATTTTGGCAGCTGCTGGTGTATCAGAAGACAAAAGAGTTAAAGATTTGACAGACGACGAAATCGTAAGAATTCGTCAAGAAGTACAAAAATATAGAGTAGAGGGCGATCTTCGTAGAGAAGTTTCCTTAAACATCAAACGTTTAATGGAAATCGGATCATATCGTGGAATTCGCCACCGCAAAGGGTTGCCAGTTCGTGGACAAAATACACGTAACAACGCAAGAACTCGTAAGGGTCCAAGAAAAACCGTTGCGAATAAGAAGAAATAGGAGGGATGAATTAATATGGCACGTAATGCAACTAAAAAACGTCGTGTGAAAAAGAATATTCCTTCTGGAGTAGCGCACATTCATTCGACTTTTAATAACACTATTATCACGATTACCGACCCACAAGGCAATGCAATTGCATGGTCTTCAAGTGGAGCAATCGGATATAAAGGTAGCCGTAAATCCACTCCTTTCGCAGCAGGACTCGCAAGTGAAGCAGCAGCGAAAGCAGCAATGGATAACGGAGTGCAAAGAGTCGAAGTATCAGTAAAAGGACCAGGGCCAGGCAGAGAAGCAGCTATTCGTAGCTTGCAAGTCGCTGGACTTGAAATTACAGCAATTAAAGATGTAACACCAGTTCCACATAACGGATGTCGTCCACCAAAACGGCCTCGCGGATAGGAGGGTATTATTTTGAAGGACTTGAAATTCGAAAAACCAAAAACCATTACTGAAGAGATTGATGACTTTTATGGAAGATTCGTCATTACGCCACTCGACCGTGGCTTCGGTATCACGATTGGAAATTCTTTGAGACGAGTTTTATTGTCTTCCTTACCCGGAGCCGCAATTGTGAATGTCACAATTGACGGAGTAGAACATGAGTTTACAGCAATTGACAACGTTGTGGAAGATGTTACAACCATCGTCCTCAACCTAAAAGGTGTCGTCCTAACCATCGACAATCTTGATCCAAATGTTGAAAAGCGTTTGGAAGTCATCGTTGACGGACCATGCGACGTACACGCTTCTGACATCATCGCAGATGACGAAGTCACACTAATCAATCCGGATCACTATATTTGCCATGTCAACAAAGGCAAAAGATTCCGTATGGTTCTTCATGCAAGAAAAGGCAATGGATATGTTAGCGCGAACAAAAATGCACAATACGACAACATGGTAGGCGTCATTCCAATCGACAGCCTATTCACACCTGTTGTCAAAGCCAATTATGCCGTAGACAAAACCAGAGTTGATGACAACGCCGATCATGACAAATTGACAGTCGAAGTATGGACCAATGGATCCATCGGACCAAAAGAAGCCATCGGAGTTGCGGCAAAAATGATGATCGATCATCTATATTCCATCGTTGAACTTTCTAACCGTGCAATGGCGGAAGACTTCATGATTGAACGCAAATCAGAAGAAGCCACAAGAAATCTTGAAAAACCGATTGAAGATCTCGATCTCTCAGTCCGTAGTTACAACTGCTTGAAGAGAGCGGGAATCCATACACTAGGCGAACTCATCGAAAAAACCGAAGAGGATATGATGAAAGTTCGTAATCTGGGTAAAAAATCATTAAAAGAAGTGAAGCAGAAGCTTGAAGAATTAAATTTAAGCTTAGCAAAACACTAGTTTGTTAGGAGGATAGTCATGGCTAGAGGATATACAAAGCTCAACCGTAGCAGCGACAACCGCAAGGCGCTAATGAGAGACTTGGCAACGCAATTAATTTTGCACGACAAGATCGAAACAAGTGTCATTAAAGCGAAAGAACTGAGACGCGTGGTTGAAAAACTAATTACACTCGCTAAAAAAGGCGATTTGAATTCTTTAAGAATAGCATCCGAAACTGTTCGTACTTTAAAAATCGAAGATCAAACAGCTTTGCATAAGCTTTTTAAAGAAATTGGACCTAAATACGCTGACCGTAACGGCGGATACACAAGAATCTACCGCATCGGAAACCGTTTGGGAGATGCTTGCCCTATGGCAATCATCGAACTCGTTTAAGTTACACAATACATCGATGACCTCATTTTGAGGTCATCTTTTTTTTCATTCTAGCACCCGCATTTCATTTACAAAGGATGTCCAATTTGTTATAATCCATAGTAAGGAATGACTCTCAAAGGAGAAATTACATGGTTGCATACGTTAAAGAGTTTTTACAGATTCTTCAGGAAGAATTAGTGCCCGCTCTTGGTTGCACTGAACCTATCGCAATTGCCTTTGCTGGTGCGAAAGCAAGAGAAGTTTTAGGTGGAATGCCGAGCAAAATAACAGTCAAGTGCAGTGGCAGTCTTCTCAAAAACATCAAGTGCGTTAGCGTGCCTAACACCAAACTCCATGGTGTTGAAGCAAGTGTACTCTCCGGTCTTTTAGTTGGAGATTCTAATAAGGGAATGGAAGTCCTATCAAGTTTTCAAGAATCTCATATTCCTTTGGTTGAATCTTGGATCAAAAAAGGTATATGCAAAGTGGAACTTTTAAAATCTCCGCTTAACCTTCATTTCATCGTCAGATACGAAAATGAAGAAGGATCTTCTGAAGTTGAAATTCAGAACCTTCATACGAATATTACAAGGATTCTTAAAAACGATGAAACTGTTTTTGAAGCCGAAGCGGACCTTTTAAAATATTATGGAGTCTTGACAGATCGACGATTTTTCTCCGTTGAAAATATATACGAATTTGCAAAAGGTGCCAATATCGAAGATTTGAAAATCATTATGGGACCTCAAGTTTTGCTGAATATGCAAATAGCAAAAGAAGGCTTCGAAAAGCCTTTTGGAGTTTCAATTGGAGATGCAATTCTTAATTTTGATAAGACGGTTTTTGGAAAAATGAAGGCCTTCGCAGCAAGTGCATCCGAAGCTCGAATGTGTGGATCCAGTCTACCTGTCATTACAAATTCAGGGTCAGGAAATCAAGGGATTGCCACTTCGGTCCCCGTGATTGTTTATGCGATGGAAAATAATATTCCTGAAGAGGAAATGTACCGTGCATTGGCACTCTCAAATCTTTTGACCATTTACCAGAAAAATCACATCGGTAGGCTCTCCGCATTCTGCGGAGCCATCAGTGCAAGCTGTGGTGCAGGCGCCGCGGTCACTTATCTTGCGGGAGGCACGCTAGATCAAATAAAAATGACCGTAGTGAACTCTTTGGCAGATGCATCTGGAATTGTATGCGATGGCGCGAAAGCGTCTTGTGCATCAAAAATCGCTTCCAGTTTAGAGTCAGCTTTTATTGGTCACTACATCGCTATGAATCATAAAGTCTATCCCCCTTACAGTGGGATTCTAGGAAAAGACGCAGACGAAACCATCGCATATGTGGGAAGAATTGCAAAGGATGGAATGAAAGACATGAATGACGTCATTTTGGAAGTTATGATGGAAAGCAAAGAGACTTGTTAAATCAAAACAGTTGAAAAGAACCCATTTTTAGTGGGTTCTTTTTTTCATT
>CAZNOO010000020.1:0-35362 GCA_964574705.1 uncultured Candidatus Izemoplasmatales bacterium | reverse complement strand
CTTCCACTATTTTTTTTATTAACCTTGTAAGTTGTCCCAAACCAAATCTACGAATTCAGGATAATCAATGTAAGGGTTACGGTTGTTTTGATATGTATAGATTTCGTTGTTTCTAGCTCTTTCAAAATCGTCTACTGGGTCTTCGGCATTCCACGCAAGCAATACACTTAATAGTCCCATCTGGTGAACATTTGGATATTGATCCACAAGTTCCAAAACAGAGTACATCGTCATCATATAGAACAATATTCGAGCGACGTCGCCCTTGACCTCGTCTCTTGGCTCAAAGGTAGTTGTAGTGGTTGTAAGGTCGTAATATTTGTTTCCTCTGGATGAGTTCAAACTAGGATTGGCTGGTTTTAAATTATGAATGTCCGAAGCCATGTTGACAACGCCTCCAGCGTCTTCGCCAAGTAAAGATTGTGGCCAAACGTGTTCTTTGTTCCAAGTGACTCCGCCGTCCCAAGCTCCGCTTACGGACGTTCCTGAGTAGACAAGTATAACGTTACTTGAGTTATTTGGGTCTCTATCAGTATAAGCCAACTCAGTACTTGCGTCGTAGTAAATGTGACCTTGGTAGCCAGTATTTACAATGGTTCTTAATGCAAGAAGAAGCGTTTCACCAACGAGTCCCTCAGCAGTTTGATAATATGCCATATCGATGACCAAATCTGTTGTTGGTTCTAATACTGTAATGTCGAATGTAGTTGAAAAAGTCAAATAAGATACCGTAATGGTTTTGACTCCAGGTGTTGAAGAATCGAATCCAGAGAGTGTATAAACAGAGGATGAAATCGGAATAACCGATGAATTTGCTTTTACCAATACGACAATGATAGAGTCGTAATTGAAAGAAGTTCCTAAATTGTATTCCAATTTGGTGTTTTCTATCACAGAGATTCCAACAAATCCGTTTGTGGTTGTTGCTGTAGAAGTAGATGTGGTTGAGGATTCTGTAGTCTGACTTGAAGTTGTAGTTTGTGAAGTTGTAGTCGTAGTGGTCGTACTTCCGAAGAAATCGCATCCAGCTAGTAAAATGGTAAATATCATTAACATTGAAACAACTAAAGTTTTTCTAAAAATATTTGGCATAAGTCTTGTCCTTTTCTTGAATTGTCTAGGTCATATCATTATAACATAAAGGTTTTACGAAATAAAGAATGAAATTTTTAAAAAGTCATTAGATATGAAATTCTATTGATATGTGATATAATATTCTACTAAGCTGAAAATGGAGACTACTATGGAAAAATTAATTTTTAATCTTATTGAAGAAAATCAAATCATTGTTATTTCAAGGCATAAAAACCCGGACTTGGATGCATACGGAGCACAATTTGGGCTTTACTATGCATTAAAAGAAAGATTTCCGAAAAAGGAAATTTATGTCATCGGAGATACTAATTCATTAAATAGTTTTAAAGAATTGGATAATATATCTCAAGAAACTTTGTCAAAATCGCTATTTTTTATATTGGATACAGTTTCTAGCCAAATGTTGAAAGATGACAGTTATGCATCTGCAAAAACCGTTGTATTAATAGATCATCATCAAAATGAACCGGATATCTCATATGACCATTACCTCAGAAACGTTTTAGCGTCATCAACTTCAGAAATGGTTTCAAAAATACTAAGTCAAAACGGAATTTCGCTTACAAGAGATGCCGCAAGAGCTTTATTTATGGGAATTGTTGGAGATACAGGAAGGTTCTTATACTCTGGAACGACTTCTGAAACATTAAGGGTCGCTGCAGACTTGATTGATGCTGGGGCAGACTTTACTGATATTTTCTCGAAAATGTATACCGAAACGTTACAGTCCAAAAAAGTAAAATCAGATTTTTTCAACTCGATACAATTAACGAAACATAAAGTTGCTTATCACTTGAACGATAATGATTTTTTAAATAAACATCATTTAGAACCGAATTACGCAAGTAGAGGACTTGTTAATCAAATGTCAGGGATAGATGAAGTTCCTGTTTGGGTTAATTTAACGGAAGACTTGACAAATAATGTCATTCTTGTGGAAATTAGATCGAGAAACATCCCGGTTGTACAAGTAGCGAAAAATCATGGTGGCGGAGGTCATCTGCTTGCTTGTGGATGCCAAGTGAAAGAATGGAAAGAAACAGAAATCATATTAAAAGAATTAGACCAATTAGTGGAGGAAAATAATGGATAAACAATTTATACTAGATAAGATTCTAGAATACAAAAAAATCATCATACATATGCATGCTAGACCTGACGGTGATTGCTACGGAGCTGGGTTTGGACTCAAAAACATTTTGAAAGAGTCCTTTCCAGAAAAAGAAGTCTATATCGTAGGAGAGACTGCCGAATACGTTAGTTTTATTGGCGAGCCTGATATTATACCTGACGAGACCTATAAAGGCGCTCTGTCGATTGTCGTAGACACTGCAACACACGAACGTGTTGCGGATCAAAGATATTCTCTAGGGGAATATGTCATCAAAATCGACCATCATTTGCCGGTTGATCAGTATGGAGATTATCAGTACGTCGATACAACAAGACCAGCTACAGCTCAAATCATTATGGAATTCTACATTGAGTTTTCAAATGTTTTGAAATTAAACATGGCAGCCGCAAAAGCACTTTATACGGGTATTATTACGGATACAGGAAGATTCAAATACCGCAGCGTTACATCTGATACTTTCAAAGCGGTTGCTCATCTGTTAGATTTTGGATTGGATTTTACATCCGTGTTGTCTATTTTGGATGTCAAAAGTGAAAATCAATTAAAGCTTCAAGGATATGTTTTACAAAATTTCGAAAAAACGCCTAATGGCGTAGCCTATATCAAAATGACACCTGAAGTCATCAAGAAATTTGATGTCACTCTCGAAGAAGCGACTTCTTTAGTCAATGAACTATCTGTATTGCAAGACTGTCCTGTATGGATGCTCTTTGCTGAATATGAAAACAATATTGTTCGTGCAAGAGTTCGTTCTAAAGGACCGGCTATTGATAAACTCGCGAATAAATACGACGGCGGCGGACATCCAATGGCATGTGGAGCGAATTTGGGAAATTGGGAAACGGTGGATAAAATCCTTGCGGATGCAGATTTGCTTGTAAAAGAATACAAAGAAAAATTAAAAGTATAAAATATTATCTTTGTTTTAAATAAAACAATAAAATATAAAAAAATTAAAATGAAAGTGTTTTCTATGGTATGAATAACACTTTCTTTTTGTTATAATAAATCCGGTTTAAAATCTATATTAGATTTTCGGAGGAACCAATGTATCCAATATTCTTAGAAATCGATTGGAAAGTCACTATTTTTGAGATTCTCGGAGGGCTTGGAATCTTTTTGTTCGGTATCAATCTAATGAGTACCGCATTAAAGAAACTCGCCGGATCAAAGTTAAAGATATTTTTGGAAAAAACAACAAATACTCCTTTTAAAGGAATTTTGGTAGGTATTTTGATCACCGCCATTATTCAATCCTCTTCAGCAACAACTGCAATCGTAGTTGGCTTGGTTAGAGCAGGATTAATGACTTTACCACAAGCTGTAGGTGTTGTGTTTGGCGCCAATATCGGTACAACGGTCACCTCTTTATTAATTTCACTAAAAATAGGTGATTACGCAATGCCAATCATGTTTGTCGGTAGTGTAATGACCTTTTTCTTGCACGGAAGAAAGTTCAAAGAAGCAGGACAGGCAATTTTAGGATTTGGAATGCTGTTTTTCGGACTAGAAACCATGGGAGGTTCACTCAAACAGCTCGTTGAGCTTGAAGCTTTCCATAATATGCTTCTGAGCGTGTCTGACACGCCCGTCCTAGGCGTTTTAGTTGGTATGATGACAACAGCCATCATTCAATCATCTTCCGCTACAATCGGTATTTTGCAGCAACTCTATTCAACGGGTGGCGTTCCTTTAATGGGTGCAATTGCAATTGTGCTTGGTGACAATATCGGAACAACTGTCACTTCTGTTATGGCCGCAGCTGGTGGGTCTTCTGCCGCAAAAAGAACAGCAGCCGTTCACGTTGTATTCAACTTGATTGGGTCAATCATATTCTTGCTTTTGATTCATCCGTATTTCTTATTAATTTCATTTCTCGGAGAACATTTGATTCCAGATTATCTAACGAATAAATTGACGATTTCCTTGGTCCATGTTCTCTTTAACCTAATCAACGTGTTTATCATGTATTGGTTTATAAAGCAACTTGTATGGTTGGTAACAAAGATTGTTCCTTCAAAGAACGAAATTGCATTAAACGATGTCGTTTTAGAAGAACATTTGATAAAGTCGTCCCCAGATTTAGCCCTAGAAAATGCACTTAAGGCGATTACAAACATGGGTAATGTTTGCAAAGTCATGTTCGAGTATACTTATGATTTCTCCATCAACAAAGAATTGAAAGTCAAAGAACTCGGGCTTCAATGTGAAGAACTTCTTGACACGATGGATGATAAAATTCATAACTATCTTATTAAAATCGGTGCAAATGACCTTGATGACAAACAAGTTCAGCAGATTGCAAAAGACATGGACACAATTACAGATCTAGAAAGAGTTGGTGACCACTTGACCAATCTAATCGAGTTCTTTGATGAGAGAAATGTTCAAAAGATCGAATTGTATCCCGAAGCAAAAGCCGATTTGACTGAATTATATGAACTTCTCAGGAAGACATTGAGCCAATCATTAGAGGCCTATGCGACCAATAACAAAGAATTGGCATTAGAAGTCAATGTCAGGGAAGATATTTTGGATAAATTGGTCAAAAAATATAGGAAAAATCATGTGAACCGCGTCAACGATAAAAAGTGCGAAGAAACTGATGCGGGGTTCTATGTTGACATCCTTTCTAATATGGAACGCATCGGAGATCATTGCAATAACATCGTAATTAACATTCTAAGCGAAAGTTATACACATGACGACACTTATTTCTAAAAAAATCTTTACAAATATTCGAAAATATGTTACTTGTATTTATTGTCGATATAATATATAATATGTAAAGCATTTAAAGGGTGGTTTCATCATGCGTGTTCAAATTGATTTCAAAATGGCGACGGATGGCGTTCAATCGTATCAACACCGCGGGTTTGGAATCCTACAAGGAAACACACTTCGCTTCATTGATCATTTGGGAGATCGTTACGAGTTTGATTTTCAAAATCCAATGACAGCGTCCATGAATCGCCTTGGAAAGTCCCCATTGTCTATGACATTTAAAAAAGGAATACAATCCCCCGCTAAATTTACACAGGATGGATTCACACTTTTTCTTGATGTCATTACAACCGATTTAATCGTCGAAAAGAACCGTTTGGATATTGTATATCATATTACTGACGGTGAATCTATTTTTTCCAAACATCACTTAATGATGGATTGGAATGACCAACGGAAGGAATAATCATATGGCAGATTGGAATCAAATGTCTTTAATGGAAGTTGCCGAAAGTACATTGAAACAAAGTAAACAACCAATGTCTTTTTTGGAACTATTCCAAGCAGTTTGTGAACTGAAAGAAATTAGCGCAGAAGAGAAAAATGAAATTATCTCTCAAGTCTACGCGGATTTTATCACGTCTGCTAAGTTTGTGTATGTCGGAGACGATATGTGGGACTTGAAGAGTCGCCAATCCATAGACCTTTGGGATAAAGACGGAGCCTTTTACCAAGAATTCCCTGATTTTGAAGAAGAAGTCGAAGAGCCCGAGGAAGAAGAAGAGCTCGAAGAAGATTTGGATGAAGATGAGGAAGACGAGGAAGAAGAGGAAGAAGAGGAAGAAGAAAAAGCCATTTACGAAGACGATGTCGATTATGATGAGTTTGACGATGACGAAGAAGACTTTGTTGAAGATACCGATGATATTGCAATAGAGGAAGAAGAAGATTTCGATGACGACAAGTACAATGAGTACATGGACGATTACGAAAAGATGTACGACGAATAATATCAAATTGAATTGATTTCAAATCATGAATTTGTTATAATCTTAAAGAGCTCACTAAAAAAATGGTTCTCCTAACGGGGAACCTTTTCTTTTTTTAAAATCAATGGAGGAATGCATTGTGAAAACAACAAAATTCATCTTCGTAACTGGAGGTGTCGTTTCTAGTATCGGAAAAGGAATCACCGCAGCTTCACTTGGAAGACTTTTGAAAAATCGCGGATTAAAAGTGTTTATGCAAAAATTCGATCCTTATATCAATGTCGATCCCGGAACCATGTCGCCTTATCAGCATGGTGAAGTTTTCGTAACGGATGATGGCGCAGAGACAGACCTGGATTTAGGGCATTATGAACGTTTCATCGATGAAAACCTGTCAATCAATTCATCCATTACGATGGGAAAAATCTATTCCTCAGTAATTGAAAAAGAAAGAAGAGGAGATTACCTTGGTGCGACCGTTCAGGTCATTCCTCATATTACCAATGAAATCAAATCACGACTGGAAGCCGCAGCAAAAGAATCTCTTGCGGACGTTATCATTACCGAAGTGGGCGGGACTGTCGGAGATATTGAGTCTCTCCCGTTTTTAGAAGCGATTCGACAGGCAAGAAGAGATTATGGATATCAAAATACCATGTACATTCACAATACTCTAATTCCTTACTTGGAGACTTCGGGAGAACTGAAAACCAAACCGACTCAGCATAGCGTCAAAGAGCTAAGATCTCTTGGGATTACACCTGACGTTATTGTTCTTAGAACGCAAAAAGAAATTACAAACTCAATGCGTGAAAAAATCGCGTTGTTTTGCGATGTTAGAAAAGAGGCCGTCATCCAAGCATTGGATGCGAAAATCCTTTATGAAGTTGCGCTTGAACTCAAAAAACAAAACCTTGATGACCTTGTTTGTGAACATCTCATGCTTGAAACCAGAGAAAGCGACATGACGGAATGGGTTGCATTGATTGACAGAATCAAAAGTCTTTCTAGTACAATAGACATTGCGCTAGTTGGAAAATACGTTTCTCTCCACGATGCTTATTTATCAGTCTCTGAAGCATTGAAACATGCGGGTTATCATCATAAAACCATCGTCAAGATTCACTGGATTAATTCAGGAGAAGTCACAGAAGAAAATGTTGAAGCTTTACTTGGAAAGATGAAAGGAATCGTCGTTCCCGGCGGATTTGGTCATCGCGGAATCGACGGTAAAATAATTACAATTAAGTATGCCAGAGAACACAAAGTCCCATTTCTAGGACTCTGTCTTGGAATGCAGTTATCGATTGTCGAGTTTGCAAGTAACGTTTGTCATTTGGAAGGTGCGAATTCGACAGAATTCAATCCACAAACGCCTCATAACGTCATAGATTATTTGCCTGAACAGTATGAAGGTATCAATATGGGCGGAACAATGAGACTTGGTCTTTATGACTGCGCAGTTGAAAAAAACTCGATAGCCTACTCTGCTTATGGACAAGAGAACATCAAAGAAAGACATCGTCATCGATATGAATTCAATAATTCCTATAAAGCCACTCTAGAAAAATGCGGTATGAGATTCTCTGGAATCAACCCTCAAACAGGACTGTGTGAAATCATTGAACTCAAGAATCATCCTTGGTTTGTCGCAACTCAATTCCATCCAGAGTTTCTTTCGAGACCTCAAAGACCTCATCCGTTGTTTCGGGACTTCATCCAAGCGGCTTTGAAACAATAAAAACAGGCAAATTCAACCTATAGTTGAATTCTTCAAAAAACAAATGAATTTCTTTGTTCCTTTTTGTGATAAAATATAGATATCACTTAATTGGAGGATACATCCGATGAGTACATTTGGAGAAAATTTAAGAGAAGCAAGAACGAAGCAGAAAATGACGCAAGCCGATCTTGCAGAGAAATTGTTTCTTTCAGCACAATCGGTGTCAAAATGGGAAAAAAGCGAAACAAGTCCTGATGTCGAGACCATAAAAAAAATATCAATTATACTAGACTGTGACCCCAATCTTCTATTCGGTTTCACATCAGGTCATTCAAACGATGCCGTGTTTGAGAAGCAATACTACCCACATACGAAAATAAAGGGAAGCATCCTCGCGAGTATGTTTGTGATGATGGCCTTGTTGATATCCGGAATTGTTTTGTTGATTGTTCTAGGAATGTATTATAATCTTGAACCATTCAACTATGTAATTTTCATGATTAATGCTTTTATCGGAATCGTTCAGTTTATCATTGTGACAATCAAACAAACGTATAAAGTTCCGGAAACGGACCCGATAAATCAGAAATCAACTTATCTATTTATCTTAAATTTGGACGCGATTCTAATCTTTCTGGCGTTTCAAATATGCGTCCTTCCCACTCAATATGGACTTACTAGCATTATTGACGCTATCAGGTCTTTCAGAGTATTTGGTGAACAGGCTTTCTCAATGTATCTTCCCACTTTCATTGTTCAAATTATATTTATTGTTACGTTGATTCTATTCTATTTCTTGATAGATACCTCAATAAACAGAAAATTTAGAAAATCAAAATGATTTTCTTTCTTTTTTTATAAATTAGGTATTGTGTTCTGCACAGTACCGTGTTACAATGTATTCAAGGAGGGATCATATGAACTCACAATTTAAAAGAGGAATCATTGAATTATGCGTTTTGTCGGAACTTTTGTCTGAAGACAAGTATGGATATTTGATTATCAGCGATATTTCGGAATATCTCGATGTCAATGACAATACGATTTACCCGATTTTGAGAAGGCTGACACAAGATGGATACTTTTCAACTTATTTGGAAGAATCCAATCTTGGCGCCCCAAGAAAATACTATCAAATGACGGAAAAAGGATTGAATTACTACGTTTCATTAAGAGATGAATGGGATGAATTCATCGGAGGAGTATATCAAATATTAAATAAAGGAGGAAACAAAGGTGAAGAAGTTCTTAGAAGAACTAGAGAAAGAATTAACAAATAAAGGCATTAAAAAAACTGAGATAGAAGAAATTATTCATGATCATGAGGAAATGATTGATGAAGCAATTAAATCGGGTTTAACCGAAGAAGAGATTGAAAAGAAGTTTGGCAGTCCGAAACACGTTGCAGACGAACTTGGTAATTTTACTCAAAACGAAGATGAAAAAGACACGGATATCAATGCTTTCAACTTATTCAAGACGTTTGCTGTTGACAAGGAATATAGCGTTGACATTCATTTGATAGATGAGGATTTTGAACTTTCCGGCGACGATTCAAATGAAATCAAAGTTTACTACAAAGGCAGGATTGATTTAAGCAAATATCAAATTACCTTTGAAAATGACCTATTTACAATCAAAGAACCCAAGATGGGATTCAATCTTTTTGGAAACAGAAGGTCAACACAAGCTTCTATATTGATTAAAGTACCATACAAAATGATTCCGTTATGTTCCATCTCTGGAATCAATGCAGATGCAATCATTAGTAGAATCAAAGCGGACACATTCCGAATTAAAACGACAAATGGCGATGTTTCTTTGAGTGATGTTACATGTAAACTTTTCAAAACCGATACCGTCAATGGAGACATGCAAATTCGTAGGCTTTCATCTGAAACAATCCAATTCGTGACCATCAGCGGTGATGTGACGATGGATCGCATTGAATGTGAAAATAATTTTTCGGTTAACTCGGTTAGTGGCGACATGCATATCAATGACATGAAGTCGGGAGATTGCGAATTTCATACCGTGAGTGGCGATGTCGAAGCAGTTAATTTTTATCCAGCGAGCATTACACTCAAATCTGTATCCGGCGATTTAGACATCCGAAATGAAGACATGAGTCGTCAAATTGAGATTAAAAGCAAAAAATCTGTATCCGGCGATATTAAAATCGGGAAAAAGTAAGACACTTTTGGTATAATATTGACAAGAGGTGATGAATTTGGAAACATTAAAAGAATTTAGAGAACTTGTCAAAAAAACCAAAGCATACATATATGCCTTACAGCTAATCGGTTGGGATTCCAATACCGAAGCCCCAAGAGGATCTTTCCCTAGAAGGGCTGAAATGGTTGGAATTTTGAGTTCTGAACTATTCAAACTCCAAACGGGACAAAGAACGATAGAAGTAATCAACGAATTGTTTGAACACAAAGATTCTCTTGAACCGCTCGTAAAAAGAGAAATCAAGAAAGCGAAAAAGGATCTCGATAAAATCGTCAAGATTCCTGAAAACGAGTTTGTGGAATATCAGAAATTGCTTCAAATGTCACAATCGGCTTGGGAAGAAGCAAAAGAAAAGAGCGACTTTAATCTATTCAAAGACAATCTAGTTCAAATCATTGATTATAATCGCAAATTTGTCTCTTATTATGGAATTGACGACGAACCTTACAATATTCTGCTCGATGATTATGAAGAAGGAATGACGATGAAAGAATTCGATCATTTCTTCGATGTATTGAGAGCGGATCTGGTTCCGTTTGTCAAAAAAGTACTAGCCGCAAAGAAAAAAGAAAATGATGATTTCATGACCGCTTTCTTCAATAAAGAAGGACAGCAGAAGTTTTGCGATTATCTCATCGATGTCATGTCTTTCGATCGCTCTCGCGGCGTAATGAAGAAATCAGTTCATCCGTTTACTTGGAATACATCACCAGATGATGTTCGCTTTACCACAAGATACTTAGAAAACTATATGTTCTCATCGATTTTCGCAGCCATTCACGAACTTGGACATGCGACCTATGAACAACAAATATCGAAAGAATTCGATGATACGTTGTTAAATAGTGGCACTTCCATGGGCATTCATGAATCTCAATCCAGATTCTATGAAAACGTGATTGGAAGATCCAAAGCGTTTTGGGAAACGCACTATCCAAAACTCCAAAGCATTTTTAAAGAAGAATTAAAAGATGTCTCATTAGAAGATTTCTACAGAGGGGCGAACAAAGTTGAAGCGTCGTTCATACGTGTAGAAGCTGATGAACTTACTTATGCTCTTCACATTATGATGAGATATACAATTGAAAAGAAACTGTTCAGTGGCGAGATTGAAGTTGAGCAACTTCCAGCGTATTGGAATCAAATGTCACAAGAGTATCTTGGAATCACTCCGACAAATGACGCTGATGGCGTACTGCAAGATGTACACTGGAGCGCAGGGTTGCTCGGATATTTCCCGACGTACGCTTTGGGAAGTGCATATGCAGCTCAGTTTTACAATACAATGAAAAAAGAACTTGATATCGATGACTTGGTCCGAACGAACAAGATTAGTGTCATCAATTCCTGGCTCAAAGACAAAATACACAAGTTTGGATCCTCGAAATCACCCAAAGAATTATTGATGGAAGTGACTAGTGAGGAATTCAATCCATCATATTATGTTGAATATCTCAAGGAGAAGTATACTGAAATTTACTTGAATTAATGATTATTTGGCAAATCCAACGATTTGCCTTTTTCATTCTTTTTCATAATTCCAGCAATTCTTTTTCATAAAAAATACACAAAGTAATGGTATAATTAAAAAAAACAGTAGGAGGAATATCATGTTACTGAAAAAAGAACTCATTGAATCGATTCTTGATGCCGGTCTAGCGACCGGGGCGGATTTTTCAGAAGTTTACATTGAAGAGAAAAATTCAGATTCCATTCAGATGATTGGCGGAAGAGTAGAAAAAGTCACCGGAACGAAAGTATTTGGAGTGGGAGTGAGACTTGCACTTGGACTTCAAAGCGTGTACGGATATACGAACAGCCAAAACCCAGAAGTATTACTCAAACTTGCTCGCGATCTCAGCGCTTCGTTTTCAAAGGAAACTTTAACAAAAAGATTGCCACTATCCAAACTTGAAGTTGGAAAAAAACATCAAGTAAAAATCAACCCAAAAGACGTTAGTCTTGAAACGAAAGTTGCTATGATGCAAAAGGCAAATCTTGCCGCTAAAGAATACGACGAAGTCATTCAACAAGTATCTGTTCGCTTAACAGACTACGTACAAGAAGTATTGATTGCGAATAGTGAAGGACGTTTTGTGACCGAAGACAGAGTCAGATCCATTCTATATGTTCAATCGATTGCAGGGAAAGACGGCGTAATGCAAACAGGAATGGAAAGTTTAGGGTCTGGAAAAGGATATGAATACTACGATGAAGATGTAGATATCGTTGAAACAGCAAAAAGCGCCTCAAGAATCGCAAAAACAATGTTGTTTGCGGAAGAATGTCCAAGCGGAAATATTCCAGTTATCATCAATAACAAATTCGGAGGAGTCATCTTCCATGAAGCCTGTGGACATAGCTTGGAGGCAACTTCGGTTGCGAAAAATGCATCCGTGTTCTGTGGAAAGTTGAACACACAAGTCGCAAACACAATCGTTTCCGCAATTGACGACGGAACCATTGAAAACGGATGGGGAAGCGCAAACTTCGATGATGAAGGCTATCCTCAACAAAGAAGAGTGCTGATTGAAAAAGGAATTCTTAAATCCTATATGGTTGATAAACTCAACGCTAGACGAATGGATCATCAACCAACAGGGTCATCAAGAAGAGAATCCTACAAATACGCACCAACCTCAAGAATGAGTAATACATTCATCGACAATGGCGAATCCACTTTTGATGAAATCATTCAAGCAACAAAATACGGCCTCTTCGCTGCCAAGTTAGGCGGAGGATCTGTTAACCCAGGTAATGGTGATTTTAATTTCGCTGTTATGGAAGGCTACATCGTTAGAGATGGAAAAATCTGTGAACCCGTCAGAGGGGCTTCTTTAGTTGGAAACGGCGCGGAAATCTTACACAAAATCGACATGGTCGGAAATAACCTTGACCGCGGAAGAGGAATGTGCGGATCTGTATCAGGATCGATTCCTGCAGATGTTGGACAGCCGACACTTCGAGTTTCCTCCATAACAGTTGGCGGAAAGAAAGGAGCGAAATAACAATGAATATTGATAAACTATTCAAAGTCGCTCTTGAAAAAGGATTGAGTGACGTTCAAGTCTTTCTATCGAATTTTAATCAACTATCGATTGAAGTTTTCGAAGGAGAACTTGATAAATATGAAATTTCTGACACATCCAGTCTAATCGTTCGTGGTGTATACAACGGCAAGATGGGGTCTTATGTTACTGAAATCATGGATGATTCCTTAATTGATGAAATTATAGAACATCTAATCGCAAATGCAAAAGTAATTGATTCTTTAGATGATGCTATCATTTATGAAGGCGATAAAAGTTATACAACCGTTGAAGGCTTGTATAATGAAGAATTGGCAAACACCGAAGTATCTAAAAAAATCGCTATGGCAAAAAGCCTTGACAAACTATTCCATGAAGGTTCACCCTTAGTTTCTATCGCACAAACGATGTATCAAGAATCATCCAGAACCGTAATGATTCAAAATACAAAAGGGTTGAAACTCTTTAACAAAGTGAACTCTGCGTATTTTGGTGGAGATGTCATCGTGAAAAATGACAAAGATCAAAGAACGAATTTTGATATCATCATTTCAAACGACTTTAGCGATTTTAAATATGAATTGCTTGCAAAAGAAATTGTTGAAGATGCAGTGAAACAACTTGGTGCTGTTCCAGTGCCATCTAATGACTATGAAATTGTTTTTGGACCTATCGCTCTCGCAACTTTGCTTTCGGCATTTCAAAACATTTTCTCAGCTGACGCAGTTCAAAAAGGATTTTCCTTATTGAAAGGCAAATTAAATGAAGTCATCGGTTCTGAAAAAGTAACCATCGTAGATGATCCTTTCCTAAAAAAGAGTAGTAGTTCACGTTCTTTTGATGATGAAGGTGTCGCAACGAAATATAAAGAATTAATATCAAAAGGCGTTTTAAAAACTTATCTGCACAACTTGGTTACTGCAAAGAAAGATGGAGTTGCATCTACAGGTAACGGATTTGGAACTTCTGTTTCAGCAATCAATCTAATGATGCTTCCAGGAGAAAATACACCACAAGAACTGATTGATTCAGTCAAAGATGGAATTTGGATTAAAGAAGTTCAAGGCGCTCATGCTGGTGCAAATCCGGTCAGTGGAGATTTCTCATTACAGGCAAGTGGATTCGTTGTCAAAGACGGCATAATCGGCGCTCCAGTCGCATTGATTACTGTTGCGGGGAATATCATAACAATGTTGAAAGACGTTGTAATGGTATCAAATGAGTCAAAAATGACCTATTATGGAATCACTTGTCCTTCCATCAAGGTTCAAAGCATGTCCGTATCGGGGAAATAAGATAAATGCATAAGAATCCGAAATTTCGGATTCTTTTTTTCTACCTTTCGCTTAAGTGTTTCACCTTTACTTTTAGACGTATTTTTTGTATAATATATCTGTTAAAATTAAATTTTTAGGAGGAACTAACAATGGGTTTGGTTTCATTAGAACAAATGTGTAGAAAGGCATACGAGAATGGGTATGCAGTAGGGCAATTCAACATCAACAATCTTGAATGGACAAAAGCAGTTTTATTAACCGCCGAAGAACTAAAATCTCCGGTTATTCTTGGAGTTTCCGAAGGCGCAGCTAAATATATGACCGGATACAGAGTGGTTTCGGAAATGGTTAAAGCAATGGTTCAAAGTTTGAATATCACTGTTCCAGTTGCGCTCCATCTCGACCATGGAACCTATGATGGATCAAAACTTGCCATTGAAGCAGGATTCTCCTCTATTATGTTTGATGGATCTCATTATCCAATCGCGGAAAATGTAGAAAAAACAAAAGAACTTGTCGCATTGACTAAAAAACTTGGTCTTTCTTTGGAAGCTGAAGTCGGATCTATCGGCGGAGAAGAAGACGGCGTTATCGGTATGGGAGAAGTTGCGGATCCAAACGAATGCAAAGCCATCAATGACTTAGGCGTGACGATTCTGGCTGCCGGAATTGGAAACATTCATGGAAAATATCCTTCTAATTGGAAGGGACTCAACTTTGATGTTTTGCAAAAAATTCATGACATTACTTTAGGTACTCCACTCGTCCTTCATGGAGGAACTGGCATTCCTGATGAAATGGTTAAAAAAGCCATTTCAATGGGTGTATCAAAAATCAATGTCAATACCGAATGCCAACTGGTATTTGCTGAAGCTACTCGCAAATACATTGAAGCTGGAAAAGACCTTGAAGGAAAAGGATTCGATCCACGCAAATTGCTCGCTCCCGGCGTTGAAGCCATCAAACAATCCGTACGTGTTAAAATGGCGTTGTTCGGTTCTGTCAACAAAGCTTAATCACAAAAAAACCACAAATGATTTGTGGTTTTTCTTTCTTTAATTGTGTATAATACATATGGATGGTGAATAGAATGGATATATACAGCGAATATGCTTCTTGGGTAAAAGAAATTCAAGATATGTATATGGAACTAAAAGAACATCACTTATCACTTTATGACCGGTTTATGCCGATTTATGAAGTCTTGAACCACATCTATGAAAAATTACATACGAACGAATTGGAAAAAGACGACGATATTGAAAAGATTTTCTCCGTCGGGTTTGAATATCTTCATGACCAAATCGAAACTTGCAAGATGTACCTTGAAGATGTCTTCAAAAATGACTTTCACGCCTTTGCGGAGTATGATGTTGTTTTCTCCTCTTTACTCTATATTGAAGATGTAAGGTATGAACTCTCAGAGAAAAAATTTCAAGTGGATGAGAAAAAACTGAATGATTTGATTGAAGAACTTGAATTGCTCGTCAACCACCATGCTGAAATACCTGAAAACTTGATTTTGTACGTTGATGACATTTTAAGTTCAGTCATCAAGGACAAGGGTTTTGAATTTTATGGAATCATCGATATTTTTATCGATGTCGCTGAAACTTTAGGATTATATTTATTTGAAGAAGAAGACTTTGTTATTGGAAGGGATGTATAAAAATATGAACAAATTACAATATCGCGTAAGTTTGATTGTCCTCGGTGTCGTTTCCATCGGAATGATTGTCACAAATGCCATTTGGATCTATATGAACTGGGTTTTGATTATCGCAATCTTTTTCATCATTTACATGTTTATCAAATATAAAATTGACGGTAGTGTTCAATATTTCTCTACCCGTTTCAATATGTTATTAGATTATGATTTGGATACGGAAGGCGCATTAAAAATGGCTGAAGAGGCCTTAAGTAAAGCACCAACAGATGCCATTAAGTCGATGTACCAGATGTATCTCGGAATGGCCCAGTACTACAATGGAAACTACGAGGATGCAATCAAATCGTTTAACATGGTTGAACTCAATCGACTTAACAATGTTTTCCACGCTTTAGTTTTTGCATTCACAGCTTACAGCGCTTTTGAAATCCAAGACCATGAAACGTTTGATCAATCATTAGAACGAATCAAACAACTGAAAAGTAGAGTTCCTTTAAAATATCAAAATTTTGTCGGAGGATACGAAGAAATTCTTGACGCCATTCAAAACATGGATGTTGCGATGGATCATTACAAAGAAATGGTTGAAAAGCATTTTGGGACCGACGATGGGTATATTGCAAGAAAGTTAAATTACAATTACAGACTTTCCTATTACTATAAAGCCATAGGGGATGTTGTCGAAATGGACAAATGTCTTGCTTTTGTCATTGCAAATGGAAAGAATCAACATACAGCTCAAAGAGCGAAAGAAATGTTCCAAGGATCTGTCAATATCGAAGACTATGTCTATGACCCAACAAGAAAACTTGAAACTGTAGAAACAGTCGAACCGACATACATCGAAACTGGAGAGATTATCGACGAGTCTCCACTTGACGAAGTTGAAGATATTGAAGAACAAGAGACTGAAGAAGAAACTGAAGAATTATCAGAACCGAAAGAAGAAGATAAACCTTAATATTGAAATAAATGAAAAGGCGTTGGAAGTTTCCAACACCTTTTTTTCTTATTTATCTTTGCTTCTAGATCTCATATGAGGGAATAGTAATACATCCCGAATAGAAGCTGAATTCGTCAGCAGCATGACCAATCGGTCGATACCGATACCGATGCCGCCTGTCGGTGGCATTCCATATTCCAGCGCTTCTACAAAGTCGTCGTCCATTTCATTCGCCTCGTCGTTTCCGAGTGCTTTTTCTTTTAATTGATTTTCAAAGCGTTCCAATTGATCGATGGGGTCGTTCAACTCGGTATAGGCATTTGCATATTCTCTTCCATCGATGAATAACTCAAAACGTTGTGTGAATCTCTCATCCTCAGGGTCTTTTTTCGTTAGAGGAGAAACTTCAATCGGGTATCCATATACAAATGTCGGCTGAATCAACTTCTCTTCACAATAGGCTTCAAAGAACAAGTTGATAATGTGACCCACGCTGTATAAATGTTTTTCAACTTTCAAATGATGATCGAGCGCAAGTTGTTTTGCGACCTCAAAATCATAGATTGATTTGAAATCGATGCCCGTTTCTTCTTTGATTAAATCGGTCATCGATACTCTTCTCCATCCCTTGGATAGATCAATTTCTTTTTCTCCATAGGGAATCAAAGTTTTTCCAATCGTTTCGATTGCGATTGAAGATATCAAATCTTCACTTAAATCCATCATTCCTTCTAAATTAGAATAAGCGAGATATAATTCAATGGTTGTAAATTCTGGGTTATGCTTGACGTCCATGCCTTCGTTTCTAAAGAGTCTACCGATTTCGTACACGCAGTCAAATCCACCGACGATTAATCTTTTTAGATATAGTTCCGGTGCGATTCTTAAATAGAAGGGCATATCCAAAGCGTTGTGATGTGTTACGAAAGGCCTTGCGTTCGCTCCACCAAGAATTGGATGCAGGATTGGTGTTTCGACTTCAAGGTAGCCTAAACTATTTAGATAGTTTCTCATTGATGCGATAATCTTAGAACGAAGAATCAAGGTTGTTTTAGACTCTTCATTTGTAATCAGGTCGACATATCTTCTGCGATAGCGTTCTTCAATATCGGTCAATCCGTGGAATTTTTCAGGAAGAGGACGAAGCGCTTTTACAAGGTGAGTATAGTTTGTGACCCGGATTGAAAGTTCTCCAGTGTTGGTAATCATTGGCGTGCCTTCCACTCCGATGATGTCTCCTAAATCAGCCTTGTCAAATAATTGATATTGTTCTTCTCCAACAACATCAACACGAATATATAACTGGATTTGTCCATATTGATCTTGAATATGTGTAAATCCGGCTTTTCCTTTGATTCTTTTGGTCATGATTCTTCCGGCCAATTTGACGAGAGGCGGATTTTCCATTTCATGAAGTTCTTCTTTGGTGTATTTAGAGAATGCTTCTTTGAATGTGGAAGTATTGTGAGTTCGATCAAATCTTGAACCAAATGGGTCAATCCCTTGGGCTCTTAATTCTTCCGCTTTTTGGCGTCTGACGATCTCTTGTTCTGTGAGTTTTTGATTGTCCATGATTACCCCTCAATATAGCCTGTCGCAAGTTTTATTAAATCTAAATTTTGGTACATGACGGAGATGTAGTCTTTGCCAGCATCCTTATCGTCATTTGTCAGTGACTGCAAAACATTATATTCTAGTTTGATTGGATTGTATCCCAGCGTTTCAAGTTCAGTGAAAACTGCATTAGAAAGTGGAGAAGTAGCTGTGCTTTCATATACAATGTATTGGATTTGATGAATAATGGCTTCGTTGACGATATCTTCTTTTTCCTGGGAAGTGAATTGTTCAGTTTCTTCGTGATATCCTGGAGAAATTGATAAGTAGTGAAGCCCATAATCATTGCTTAAATATCCATATAAGTTGGTGGAAAACATCATAAAGTAATTTTGTCCACTGATGACTTCTGTAAAATCGTCATCTAGTTCTTCAAGTTTAGTGACTAGGTTCTGGTAGTTTGCATCCAAAATTAATTGCATAGATGGATATTTTTCAGATAGTTTATCGTATATCAATTCTGAAACTTGCAGTACTTTTTTAGGTGAAATCCAGAAGTGGGGGTCGTATCCTAAAACATCCTCGCTGGTTGTACTATCTGAAATGTGGTGATCATCAACGACACCCATAATGAACTCAATATAATCTGTCTGATCTTGAATCTTTACGAGTTCGACATCCTTATTGGCGAAGATACTCTCAATCTGAAAATCGATATATTGGTCATAGTTCGCTCCAACATAGAACAGAAGCGATGCCTGGGTCATTGCAATAATTTCTTTTGGTGACCAGTCGACAGAATCTTGATGACTCGAAACACCTGGGACGATTCCTACGGTTTTGGATGTTCCCTTTAGAATTTCCTCTGCAACGTATTGCATCGGATAAACCGTTACGTAGACATCGTACGATTCGGTTTGATATGCCTCGCAAGCAACGGAGAATCCGATAGACATTGCTACTACAAAGATGAGAATCAGTTTTTTCAAGGGAATCACCTTTCTTTCTTGATAACTATTATACTGAATAATGGTATGAACTTCAATTCTTGATTTTTATATATTTTTTTCTTCCATAACTTCAATCATATTTAAAGCGGCTTCTTTTGAAGCCTGACTTTGAATCGAAAGAATTTTAAATGTGAATTCTTTGTTTCCGTATGTCACCTTGACGACATCGGAAGGTTTCACTTCGGACGAAGGTTTTGCAAGTCTTCCGTTGACATACACTTTATCGTGAAGCGCGATTTCTTTCGCCACTGTTCGTCTTTTAAATACTCGGGCGACTTTTAAAAATTTATCGAGTCTCATAGAGTCCTCCGAAGAAGAAGGGATACATTCAAGTATCCCTAGTGTTTTACTTCATGCTCTCCGTTGATTTCTGGCATATCTGGCAATTTGATAGAATCAGCTGCCGATACGTTGTCGAATCTTCCGAGTTTTCCTGTTGCGACGATTTCATCGATGTCTTCTCTTGTTAATGTTTCAACTTCGAGCAGATAATGTGAAATCATTTTAAGAAGGTCTAAATTATCTGTGATGACTTTTCTTGCTAGTTCATAGGACTCATGGATGATTCCTCGAACTTCTTTGTCGATTTCGGTCGCAATGGCCTCAGAGAAGTTTTTATCTTTTCCGTAATCTCTTCCAAGGAATACTGCACCGGTATTTTGTTCATAGGTTACAGGGCCCAAGTTTTCACTCATTCCGTATTCTGTAATCATTGAACGAGCAATTGTCGTTGCTCTAAGCAAATCGTTATGAGCGCCGGTTGAAATTTCATTGAATGTAATTTCTTCAGCAACGCGTCCGCCGAGTAAACCGGTAATCATTTCAAGTAATTCTTTTTTAGTTTGCAGGAATGCATGTTCCTCTTCAGGAAGCATTAGGTTGTATCCGCCTGCTTGACCACGAGGAATGATTGTAACTTTATGAACGATGTTCGCATGAGTGAGCTTGATGCCGACAACGGCATGTCCAGCTTCATGAAAAGCAATGAATTCTCTTTCTTTTTTAGAGAAAACGCGAGATTTTTTTGCAGGCCCCATCATAACTCTATCGACCGCTTCATCAATGTGTCCAAGTTCGATTTGTTTTTTGTTTTCTCTTGCGGCGAGCAAAGCTGCCTCGTTCATTAGATTTTCAAGATCGGCTCCAGTGAAACCAGGAGTTCTTCTTGCAATTTCTTCGAAAGTGATATTTGGATTGATTTTCTTTTTTCTGGAATGGACTTTCAAGATTTCAACTCTACCTTTGATGTCTGGGGTTCCAACAAAGATTTGACGGTCGAACCGACCTGGTCTCATCAATGCGGGGTCCAAAATATCAACGCGGTTGGTTGCGGCTAAAACAATAACACCTGAATTATGTCCGAATCCATCAAGTTCAACGAGCAGTTGATTCAATGTTTGCTCTCTTTCGTCATGTCCTCCACCAAGTCCAGTTCCTCTTTGTCGACCGACAGCGTCGATTTCATCGATAAATAGAATACAAGGTGCATTTTGCTTTGCAGTCTTGAACATATCTCTGACACGGCTTGCGCCGACACCAACGAACATTTCAAGGAAGTCAGATCCACTAACAAAATAGAACGGTACATTGGCTTCGCCGGCAACGGCTCTTGCAATCAATGTCTTTCCAGTTCCTGGAGGGCCGACAAGCAAAACGCCTTTCGGAATTCTCGCTCCAAGTTCAATATATTTTTTGGGATTCTTCAAGAAGTCGATGATTTCTTGAAGTTCTTGTTTTTCTTCATCCGCACCTGCAACATCTTCAAAAGTCGTTTTTTGACCTTTAGAAATTTTTGCACGGCTCTTTCCAAAATCAAAAGCTTGTTTGTTGGCATTGTTTCCACCCTTCATCATGAAAATGAAGAAGACGACAATACCTCCAATCAAGAGAATTGGAAATATGATGTTGATAAAACTGTATGCTGGTGCTGGAATGTAAGTATAGACGACGTCATTTGCAGATATTCCATCGGAATTGAATCCGGAAATGAGAGCAAACATTCTATCGAACTCTGTATCGTTAGCTAAGTTTGCGGTGTAGGTGCGTTCGTCAACCAAAGTTCCCGTTACTTTGTACCCACGATAATTGGTGTCTCCGAGAGGCGTGACTTCAACGGTCGCAATTCCTTCCGAAGCTAAAACAGCCTCAAATTGAGAATTGTTGAGCTCGATAGGAGCATTCAAATTTCCAAAGTTGAAGATGATGATTAATAGTATAGTAACCAATAACGAAATGAACAGCAGATGAGATGTTCGATTGTTAAAAGGTTTTTTAACTTGTGAATTCTTGTTTGTTGGCATGTGGGTTCTCCTTTATTTCTTGTAGACAGATTGTTTCAAGACGCCGACATATGGCAAATTACGATAGTATTCTTCATAGTCCAGTCCGAATCCAACGACAAATTCTTTTGGAATCTTAACACCGATGTATTTAGGTTCAAAAGGCGTCTCTCTTCCTTCTGGTTTGTCAAGAAGAGTAGCCACTTCAACGGACCTTGCACCACGGTGAATTAACAGTTTGCGAATGACTTCAATGGTTTTAGCTGTGTCGACGATGTCTTCAGCGATGATGACATCACGTCCAGCAACAGAAGCATCAAGATCTTTTGTGATTTTGACATCTCCAGAAGATGCAACGCCGCCATGATAACTGGCAACACCCATCAATTGAATTTCACAGTAAAGATCGATGTGTTTGATAAGTTCGGACATAAAAGGGATGCACCCTTTGAGGAGTCCCAAAATAAT
Source organism: uncultured Candidatus Izemoplasmatales bacterium (assembly GCA_964574705.1). Taxonomy (GTDB): domain Bacteria; phylum Bacillota_I; class Bacilli_A; order Izemoplasmatales; family Hujiaoplasmataceae; genus JAHIVB01. Next base: position 13,232 of record CAZNOO010000020.1, on the reverse strand, counting down.
CGGTTTTGTGCCTTTATAATCTTCAGTGATTTGTTCACCGAGGCGCTTGGCGATACTTTTGATTTCTTCTTCGCTAACTAGGACTTTTTCAATATCTCTGTCTAACATTATTTTATCCTTTCAAATAGTTGATATAAATCTTGTTTATGTGCTCTTTGTTGTCTAAATGATAAATGTTAGGGATGTAAATGATTTGCTTTTTCGAATCAATAACCAATGGAAGTGTGTTTCTTAAATTCATCGGTATTTTTTTATCTATCAGCAAATCTTTGAGTTTTTTGGTGCCATACGAGTAGATTAAAGCATCTTTCTCTTTACGATTTCTGACTATAATTGGAAAGATTGAATCTAAATTATTATACCATAAATCTATAGATTTACCACTATTTATGTCTGGGTTTTGTGAAATTGTGATTTGATCACCGCTTGGTAAAACAACCGTTCCAAAGTCTTCGAGAATGATTTCAAAAGAAGAAATCTCTTCCTCTTTGCTTTGAATATGCAACGAATCATATTCTTTGTACACAAACACAAGACTTGAAATTCTCTTTTGAATGTTTGGCTTCTTCGAAGTCATCATTTCAAGAATTTGATGAATGGTTTTCTCGGAAAGTTCTGTCTGATTATGACTAATTGCATTGACGGATTTTATGATGATTTCTTTTTGGACAATCATGACTTCTTGCAAAAACTTGGAAATGGGAATCGTGTATCGGTCGATGCTTCTTGACACATATTTATTGAGAAACAGCATAGTTTGATTGAGAACAAGTTCATACGCTGATGAAAGATACTCTGAAAATTGATCCATTTTCTCGAGCACCTTTGGGTTTTCCTCTTTTAGAACAGGTAAGACATTGTGTCTAAACCGATTTCTAGTGTAATCGTCCGATTGGTTGGACTCGTCTTCTTGAAAATCAATCTGTTGCTCATTTGCATATTTAAATATGTTCTCTTTAGATTCGTGCAGAAGCGGCCTGACAAGTTCAACATCTTTATAGGCAGTCGTTTCCTTCATTCCGGAATATCCAGTAAAACTGGAACCTCTTGTGAGGCGCATCAAAATGGTTTCCATTTGATCGTCTAGATGGTGTGCAAGTGCGATTTTAGAAGCATTCACTTTCTTGGCATACTGATAGAACTTTTTGTATCGTTCGTCTCTAGCGACCATTTGAAAGTTTTCGTGCAAGGATTCATCAAAATCGAAGGATTGAAAATCAAGGTTATAATGTTTTGAAATTGATTCAACAAACGTTTCATTTTGATTGCTAGTCGGTCTTTTATGGTAGTTCATATGGGCAACATGAAGTTCTAAGTTCAGTCTCTCTTTTAAAGAGATGAGTTGACTTAGAAGGACCATAGAATCGATGCCACCACTCACTGCGACGATGATGATGTCAGATGGTGCAAAAAGCGATGTATTAAATTTTAGTTTCACACTCATCACCTCACAGTTACTTTTTACAATACTATTGTATCATTTTTCACCGAAAAGTTCATTAATTCTTGCAAAAGAGCAAGTAGAATTGTATCAAGTTTTTGTGATGGTTTTGTGGATGAAAGAATGCATAGCTCACACTTTGAAAAATTATGATATAATTAATGATTGAAAGGTGGGATAGAGATGAATAAACTTGTGCTTGCGAGCAATTCTCCACGCAGAAAAGAACTGTTGAATTTGCTGAAACTTGATTTTGAAGTAATCACATCCGAGATTGATGAAATTATCGATGAAAACATTCCTTTTGAGGATGTTGTCATGGATTTAGCATTCCAAAAAGCCGCAGATGTATTTCGTACAAACAAAGATCGTGTCGTTCTCGGTTTTGACACACTGGTTCTGCTTGATGAAGAATTACTTGGGAAACCTAAGAATGAAGAAGAAGCAAAGAAAATGTTAAAGAAACTGTCTGGAAAAACGCATTATGTCATCACCGGTTGTGCAATCATTTCAGCCAAACTATCAAAGTCTTTTTATGAAAAAACATTGGTTTCCTTCACCGATTTGACCGATAAAGAGATCGATGAATACGTCGCTTCAAAAGAACCGATGGATAAGGCGGGGGCTTATGCAATTCAAGGCCTCGGATCCAAGTTCATTCGCAGTGTCAATGGAGACTTTTTCACCGTCATGGGATTGCCAGTTTATAAACTATATCAGGAATTGAAAGACCTTCAATTGCTGTAGAAAGATGTGATAGATATGTTTACAACTTATGGCTTGATTGTCTTAGTTCTATTCCTCGGAACACTCTTTTTCAATATTTTTGTATCCGTCAAGAATTATCAGAATCGGAACCAACCGATTCCTGAGAATCTAAAAGATATTTATCCCGAAGGAAGATATCAAAAATGGCTGAAGTATTTTATGACTAACTTCAAATTTGAAGTATGGAAACAAATAATCAATGCTGTTTTAATTTTGATTTTATTATTTGGCGGAGTTTTCTCCTTTATTTATTCTAAAGTTCTATTATTGTCTCAAAACGCAGACTTACAAGTATTGTTTTTTGTAGGAATCTACTTTTTGATGTCTTTTATTGCAGATACGATCTATGGATATTATCAAACGTTTAAAATTGAGGATAAATTCGGATTTAATACAACTTCCAAAAAGATATTTTGGATTGATAGAATCAAAGAGCTTTTGCTTTCAATTGTATTTGGAGGCGGACTTCTCTATTTGGTCAGCGTATTATTCTCCCATCTGAATTCAATTTTCTATGTTGTGACTTTCTTTGTTCTCTCATCCATCCTCATTTTTGTGAACTTAATCTACGTGAAGTGGATCGTGCCGATATTCAATAAAATTACACCTTTGGATGAAGGCGATTTAAAAGAGGCGATTGTCACTTTTGCAAATAGCGTTGGATACGAAATCGGGAAAATCGGTGTATTGGATGCGTCAAAAAGATCAACAAAGCTCAACGCTTATTTTGCGGGGTTTGGGAAGACCAAACAAATCGTTTTGTATGATACTTTAATCCAAAAAATGACTACCGAAGAAATTGTAGCCGTATTGGCTCATGAAGTCGGCCACTACCACTATAAACACATCATTACCGGAATGATGAGATCGTTAATTATTTTAGCAGGGTATCTTGGATTGCTTTTCGTTACTTTGAATATTGAAGGCTTTTACACCGTTTTTGGGTTTGACAACGCTTTTCTAGGATTTGGATTGATTCTCTTCATGGTCTTGTTGTCACCGCTTGAGATCATTCTTGGTTTTTTAATGAATTATATCTCTAGAAAACGAGAATTCCAAGCAGATGCATACAGTGCAAAGCAGTATAAAGCCGATGCGATGATTTCTGCACTTAAGGAACTCGCCAAGAACAATTTTTCTAATTTGACGCCCCATCCACTCTATGTAAAATTGATGTATTCTCATCCCGCAACGCGGGACCGGATTACGGCTCTTGAAAAGTTTTTGTCCTGACGAACTTTTACTTGCAATTAAAACTATTCTTTGGTATAATACGTTTTGCGAAAATAACTTACTATGAAAAGTGATTTTCATGGCAGAAGGAGATAATGACGATGAAAAAAGGAATCCATCCTAAATATCAGACGATCACCGTAACGTGTTCAACTTGCGGCAATACATTTGAAACAGGATCTACACAAAAAGAAATTCGTGTGGACACATGCTCAAATTGCCATCCATTCTATACCGGAAAACAAAAGACAGCTATGGCTGCCGGCAGAATTGATAAGTTCAACAAGAGATACGGAATTGACGAAACAGAAAATAAATAAACAAAAAAAAGCCATATCATATGGCTTTTTTAATTGCCATTTTGTATAATAATTTCGTGAGTTGGGGGGATAGATTATGTATATTAAACAAAGAGATGGATGGATAGAAGTCATTACAGGGCCAATGTTCGCTGGAAAGACCGAAGAATTGATTCGACGCGTCAAACGCCTTGAATTTGCTAGACAAAACATCATCGTTTTCAAGCCTTTGATGGATACCAGGTATGCCGAAGACGAAGTCGTGTCGCATAATAATAATCGGACCCGTTCAATTAATATCAATTCTGCAAAAGAGATTATGAATTATGTGGATGATTATACTGAAGTTGTTGCCATCGACGAAGTACAGTTTTTAGATGAAGATGCCGTTGAAATCTGTGAATATCTCGCAGACCACGGAATTAGAGTCATCGTCAGCGGACTTGACCGTGATTTCCGCGGCGAACCCTTTACATTTATGCCAAGGCTTCTTGCACTTGCTGAAGACGTCACCAAATTATCCGCCATCTGTGTTAAATGTCATACCCCAGCAACAAGAACTCAAAGAATCATCAATGGGAAACCTGCAAGTTACGACGACCCCATCATTTTGGTCGGTGCTCAGGATTCCTATGAAGCAAGGTGTAGACATTGCCACGAGGTCCCTGGACGGCCTCAAATCTACGAGAAGTTTATTACTAAAAATGAATAAAGATCTACTCTTCATGGAAGAGGCCCTTAAGGAGGCTGAGGTTGCCGGCTTAAAGGGCGAAGTCCCCGTTGGGTGCGTCATTGTGAAGGGTGACGAAATCATCGCCAAGGGGCATAATATGCGCGAGACAAGCAATCATGTTTTCATGCACGCCGAAATGATTGCGATTGACATCGCATGCAGAAAACTCGATTCCTGGCGGTTGGATGATTGCACTATATATGTCACACTTGAACCTTGTGCCATGTGTGCGGGAGCGATGATTCAGGCAAGAGTCAAGAGGCTAGTCTATTCAACAAAAGAACCCAAAAGCGGAGTTCATCAATCTATCACCAATATTTTCAGCCTTCCTTTCAATCATGAAGTCATCGTAGAATCGGGTCTTTTAGAAGAAAGGTCAAGTGAAATGTTGAAGGATTTCTTTCGGACGTTACGCAATCAAAAAAGTTGAAAATCAATAGAAATATGATATAATAACAGTTGAATCTCTTATGAAGCATCTTCACTCAATAGGTATCCACGAATTAGGTCAGGTCTTGACGGAAGCAGCCTTAAGTAAGGTATTTATGTGGGTGGAGATGCTTCATCAGAGATTCTTTTTCTCAGGAGGGTCTGTATGGCTATTGTTTTTTTAGATTTAGATGGGACTTTATTATATAAAGGCAGACCTGCGCCTAAGGCTCTGGAAGCGATTCGAAAGTTAAAGAAGAAAGGGCACATTCCGGTGATAGCGACTGGAAGAGTTCCTTATCTCGTAATTGAGATTAAAGAAGAACTTGAAATCGATTCCTATATTTGCGCGAATGGAACCTTTATCGTCTATAAAAACGAACTCGTCTTGGAACGACCAGTTCCATTGGAAATTGTCAAAAGGTTGTTTCACTACGCAGACCTTTGGGCGTTTGACATCGTGATGGAAGGAAAAGACGTTTATCTAGCTTATCGAAAAGAAACACCTGAAGTTGATGAGTTTTCGGACATTTTCAATATCGAGCATCCTCGCGTTGATAAAGAATACCATTTAAATAATCCTCTTCTTTCATTTAATGTTTTCAATGATGACGTAGCCGAAAAACTGAAGCCGTTATTTCCTGAATTGGTTTTCAATAAAGCAAATCGGATTGGCTATGACATCAATCTTGCAGGAGATTTGAAAGCCGAAGGAATGACCTATCTTGTCAATCATCTGAAGATGCATAAAGTGAAAGTTTATGCCATCGGAGACGGATATAACGACCTCGCGATGATTAAAAAAGCCGATATCGGAATTGCAATGGGCAACTCCTACAATGAACTAAAACAAGCTGCTGATTATGTGACCTCCAACTGCGAAGACGGTGGCGTCTATGACGCCCTCAAGCATTTTAAATTAATCTAAAAAAATAGACTCGAAAGAATGTGATTTCATGTACGATGTCATCGTTGTCGGTGGAGGACATGCGGGTAGCGAAGCTGCCTTAGCCTCATCTAGAATGAATCAACGAACTTTACTCGTAACTGGAAATTTGAATATGATCTCATCGATGCCATGCAATCCATCGATTGGCGGACCTGCCAAAGGCACATTGGTTCGCGAAATCGATGCACTAGGCGGAGAAATGGGGAAAAACGCGGACAAAACGGCTTTACAGATGAAGATGCTCAATTCTTCAAAAGGCCCGGCAGTCCGTTCTTTGCGTGCGCAATCGGATAAGGTTCTCTATCCGAGAGAAATGCTTAAAACATTAAAAAATCAAGCAAACCTTACATTGATTGAGGCTTATGTCAAACATCTCATTGTTGAGGACCAAATTGTAAAAGGTGTTGTGTTGGAAAACGGAGACACCCATCAAGCTCAAGCTGTAATTATAACTACAGGCACTTATATGGAAGGCGCCGTTCTTGTCGGAAATTCAAAAACATCTTCCGGACCAGACAAACAAAAACCATCCATCGGTCTCAGTGCTCAACTGAGAGATTTGGGAATCCATACTTATCGTTTAAAAACTGGAACACCACCGAGAATTAAAACGGATTCTGTTGATTTTTCCAAAATGGAGCTGTCTCCTGGCGACGGATTTATTCATCAGTTTTCGTTTGAAGATGGTTATCTAAACAAAAATCAAGTCGAGTGGCCATGCCATTTGATTCATACGCAAAAACACACCCACGAAATCATTTATGACAACATCAAGAAGTCAGCGATGTATTCAGGACTTGTCGAAGGCGTTGGCCCTAGATATTGCCCTTCAATTGAAGATAAACTGGTTCGTTTTCACGACAAAGAACGTCATCAATTGTTCATTGAACCAGAAAGCCAATTTATTGATGAAGTCTATTTACAAGGTTTTTCAACTTCAATGCCTCATGACATTCAAGATGAAATGGTTCATTCGCTTCCTGGTCTTGAAAATGCGGTGATTGCAAAATATGCCTACGCGATTGAATACGATGCCATTGATTCTACACTACTTTATCCTACACTTGAATCCAAAACCATCTTTGGTCTTTATTTTGCGGGCCAAGTCAATGGAACCAGCGGTTATGAAGAAGCCGCATGCCAAGGCTTGATCGCTGGAATCAACAGTGTATTGAAAATTGAGCATAAAGACCCACTTGTTTTGAGAAGAGACGAAGCTTACATCGGTGTTCTCATTGATGACTTGGTCACCAAAGGAACGAGAGAACCCTATCGGATGCTGACATCCAGAGCTGAATTTAGATTGCTTTTAAGACATGACAACGCAGACCTCAGATTAACAGAATACGGGCATCAAATTGGACTCATTTCTGAAAATAGATATCTTAAATTTAAAAAGAAATTGAATGATATCGATACCCTTACCGCCATCTTGAAACAAGAGTTCATCACTCCAACAAAAGAAACGCAATCTTACTTTCTTGAAAATGGAAAGTCGACGATCAATACAAAACTATCTCTCTATGAATTGTTGAAACGGCCTGAGATGAGTATAACTGATATCTATCATTTCCTCCATTCAGAAGAAGTCTATCCAGAAGATGTATCAGAACAAGTTGAAATCACTTCAAAATATGAAGGATACATCATTAAAGCAGCCAAAGAAGCTGAAAAGATGAAGAAAGAAGATTTAATACTGATACCAGAAAACATTGACTATAAACTAGTCACAAATCTTGCGCTTGAAGCAAGAGGAAAACTGTCTTTGATTCGACCGAGATCAATCGGACAAGCCTCACGAATCAGCGGAGTGAATCCTGCGGACATCCAAATGCTGATGATTTATATGAAAAACAAAAAAGGTGGATAAGCGAATTATCCATTTTTTCTTCTTGTTTAGGAAAGTTTCTACACATTTGAAATGATTATGGTAAAATATTGATAAGGTGATGTCTATGGAATTTCGTACTTGGCTAGAACAATTGGGAATGAACCCTACAGAGAAACAATTAATTCAATTTGAACGTTACCATGATTATTTGATTTCAAGGAATCAAGTGATGAACTTAACGACAATCACCGAAAAAGAAGAAGTGTATTTGAAACACTTTGTGGATTCTCTTCATTTGGTTAAAGTGACTTCCTTGGATAATAAATCATTGCTTGATGTAGGCTCAGGAGCAGGGTTCCCATCGATTCCACTCAAAATCATGTTTCCTTCACTCAAAGTAACCATCATTGACGCGCTTCAAAAACGAATTAAATTTCTTCAAGAATTGCTCGTAATATTGGAAATAAAAGACGTCGTGTTAATTCACGGAAGAGCAGAAGAATTCAGTTCAAAACAGCACTTTGACATTGTAACGGCGAGAGCCATAGCCAAACTCAATGTTCTTTCAGAGCTTTGTATTCCTTTTGTTAAAATTGGCGGACAATTCATTGCGATGAAGTCCACACAGTTTGAGGATGAACTCGATGAAGCCAGACACGCGATTCGCGTTCTTGGCGCAATTGACGAAAAAGTGATTGTTTACCCAATTTCAGAAGAACAAAGTCATGTTTTATTAGTATTTAAGAAGACAAAACCAAGTCCGTTCGAATATCCTAGAAACTTCGGATTGATTAAGAAAAAACCATTGTAGGAGGTTTCTTTTGGCGAATAAAAAACCATTTATTTTTTCTCAGATTGAGACCTATCGTAAACAACTTGAAATCAAACATTTAGAAACCAACAATCGTTTTGTTTTTGGAATTGTATTGTTCATGATGATTTCTTATTTTGTTTACATGGTTGTCTCGGGATATCCATTTAAAGTAACCATTCCCCTGATGATTGGTTTTTTAGTTATCTTAATTTTTAATATCGCCAATCGGGCTTATGGGAATGATCACCATGAATTTTACCAATTGAATCAGTATATTACAACGGTTGGATTATTTGCCTTATCGATAGCAATTATCTTTTTATTTCAGTCCCCGGCAATGGTCATCGGATTGTTTTTGGCTTACACCATCAGCGCCTTCTATCAGGATTTGAAAGTGCTGTTGCTAAGCAATATTATTTTATTATTTACCGTCTTAATGATTATATTGCATTATCCTCAGTTTCTTGGGTTGGAAAATGCCGCTTTGGATTCTAGAATCGGAATTAGTTTCTTCTTTGTCGCTTTTATGATTATTCTCTCGTTATCGAGTTATTTAATCATCAAGCAAAAAGGATTTTTCTTCAATCAAATATCATCTTCCAAAGAATCTGAATTTAGGAATTTGGATTTAATCATTGATTTAAAAGAAAGAGTCAATGAAAGCAAAGTGAAAGATGATTTATATTTTGAGTCCCTTTCGAATTTTCTAGATGCTTTCTGCAAAAAAATCAAATCGGATAACATTTTTGAAGAGAAAATCAAGATTCTCCAATTATTGAATCAAGAGAAGACTTTCGAAGATATTTTGGAAGAGTATCCGGAATATACAGCAGAAGACTTGTCGAGAATGGAAGATTTATTGATTTCAGGGCACCACAAACTAAGAAAAGCCGCAATGAAGATTAGTTATATGAAAGGCTTGGTTGTGGAAAAAAGAGAGATATTCTCTGAAACGCAGTTCAAGAGTTTCAATCATCAATCTGACAGTTTGGAAATTAAGATTATTGCTTTTGTATTGTTCTATACTGCTTTGAAAAAAGGCTATGCCTTGCTTCCTGGGTTGGATGAAAAAAGTATTTTTGAAGCATTGAATGATTCGGATTTCTATTATTATATGGATCCTAGAATCGTTAAGATATATCACGATAACTCTGAAGTCTTTGACGCGATCGTCAAAGACGCCTTCAAAAAGAAGGTGAAAAGATGAGAGAGTTCCTTCGGCGCGTTCTAAACACAGAATTTTTGCCAATGAGTGAAGTCAGAAGAATCAAAGTTTCACTTGTGATGATTTTTTTGTTGGTTATGACGGCTGTTACAATTCCGTTTTCAATCTTTTTGGATTATAAGACGGAAACCAAGATTATTGTTATTGCACTCTTGTTGGTATTTTTTCTGATTATGGTTTTTTCCATTCGTTGGAACAAATCCATGCTTGCGATGAATTTAACGATTATCTATTCTGTCGCCCTCACTTTGTTTTACACCTTGGGTTCTGCGACATTATATGCATATTTGTTCTTTTACATCACTTTGGTTATTATTATTTTCTACCAGGAAATCTTTGCTTATTTAGCATATGGTGGATTAGTTCTCCTTTTTGGTGTATTTTACACTATCATTCATCAAGATGGATTGGCGCTTGCCAATGACATTCCAGGAAGCGTTTATATCTATATTGCATTTTTAGTTGTATTTTATTTTGTTTTTTTCATTCAGATTTTTCTGAACGAAAAGTTCTATACGGATTTAAACTATGAATGGGTTCAGATGAATCATGTCGTTGACAGATACCAAGATCACATCCTGTTTTACATGGACATCATTCGAAAAGAAATGAAAGAGTCTGCATTCTTTGAGGATCTGGATTTTCAAAAAGCCGCGGACGAGCTCAGTGCTTTCATCTACGAACAGTATAACCAAAGCGGGAAAGACATTGTCAATGTTCTTGATTTGTACTTATACATTCATGAGCGCGGTATTGAAAAAATCCTCGAAAATGAAGAATTCAGCGTATCTACCAAAAAAATTGCGAATCGGCTGAATAAATATCTATTAGATCAAAGAACAGAAATGTTTTCGATGATTATCAACTTCCATACGAAGTTCAGAGAGTCATCACCATACAAAGAAAATAGATACTTATATGACATTGAAAGCATCACGCCAGAAACGGATGAGCAAATCATCGCGATTGCCTTGATTTATCTCTACTTATCCAATGAGATTGTTGGCCTTAACGAATGGGAAGAAATGAGTAAAGTTCTAACGTCCGAAGAAATTGATGCACTTTTCCTTTCACCAGAAATGGAAAGTTTTATGTCATCAAATCATCTTGGGTTCTTCAAAGACAATTATGAATTGTTCAAGGAGCACCTCTCAAAGAAAACGAAGTAAGGGGAATCAATATGGGATTAGTATTATCAATTGCGAACCAAAAAGGCGGCGTCGGAAAAACGACAACGGCGATTAATCTTGCGAGCTCTCTTTCCTATCTCGGAAAAAAGGTTCTATTGATTGATTTAGATTACCAAGCAAATGCAACGACTTGCATGGGCATCCATCGCGGGAGTTTTGAAAAGAGTATTTTTGACTGTCTAACCGAAGACGCTTCTTTAAAAGAAGTCGCATTGAAGACAGACAATCCGTTAATTGACGTTCTTCCTGCCAAAACAACCGTTGATCCTATCGAAGAAAAGATCATTATGAATTCAAATAGAGATTTTATCCTTCATACTCAACTGAAGGCTTTTAAAGATGAATACGAATATATTCTGATTGATTGTCCTCCTTCTTTAGGGTATGTAACGACCAATGCCATGGTCGCATCCGATGGTGTTATCGTTCCGGTCCAATGCGAGTTTCTCGCAATGGACGGTTTGACTCAACTATTGAATACGATTAGACTGGTTCAATCAAAGAAAAAGATTAATAAAGAAACTTTAACGATTTATGGTGTTTTGTTAACGATGCTGGACACCAGAGTGGCTTCCGGATATCAGGTCGTGAATGAAGTGAAGACTTATTTTGGCGAAAAAGTGTTCCAAACCATCATACCGCGAAACATTTCGTGCTCGAACGCAACGTTTTATGGCGTTCCCGTTACGGAGTTTTCTCCAAAAAGCAAATCGTCAGTCAGTTATCGTCAACTCGCAAAAGAGGTGATTTCAAGAAATGAATAAGGAACCGTTCATCAAAAGAGGATTGAATGATCTACTAAAAGAAAACGAAATCCTTGATTTGGAAAAAGAAGAAGTGATTGACATTCCTTTGGAGTTAATCCAACCGAATCCTTTTCAGCCACGGAAACATTTCGATGAAGTTCAACTCAAGGAATTAGCGGAATCGATTAGAGTCAACGGTGTTTTACAACCTGTTATCGTCAAAAAAGTCGTTGGTGGATATATGCTAGTGGCTGGAGAAAGACGAGTAAAAGCATCAAAGATTGCGGGATTCAATACCTGTCCCGGAATTGTCAGAGACTACAACAATCAATACTTGGCCGAGCTTGCTTTGCTTGAAAACATTCAAAGAGAAGATTTAACAATAGTCGAAGAAGCGAATGCATACCAAAATGCAATAGAATCATTGAGTCTCACTCATTTGGAGCTTTCCCAAAAAATCGGGAAAAGCAGATCTTATGTTTCCAATACACTTGGTATTTTAAATCTTCCAGGAAATGTTTTAGAAGAAATCAATAATGGAAACATTTCAATGGGCCATGCCAGAGCACTGTCCAAATTAAAAGATGTGCAACGAATTAAATCAATTGCTTCTTTGATAGTCGATCATCAATTGACTGTAAGAGAAATTGAAACATTGGTCAAAAAAGAAAAGAAAAGGAATCAAATCAACCGCAAAAAGGTTGAGCATCCTTTACAGACTAAATTGAATGAATTGAAACAAGACACAGTTGATTTGTTTCACTTTGAAGAGCCGATAAAAGTCATGAACAATAAACTCATCTTTTCTTTTTCATCCGAAATTGAAATTGAAGAGTTTAAAAAGACATTGTCGGAAATCAAGGAGCACAAAGATGGATCAGGACATTAGACTCGGAAGCATCCTTGAATTAAAGAAAGGTCACCCTTGTGGCGCAAACAAATGGGAAATCATCCGTTTTGGAGTTGATTGCAAAATCAAATGTCTCGGATGCGGAAGAATCGTATTAATTGACCGACCGACCTTAAAAAAAAGAATTAAAAAGATACTGGGTGAAAATTGTGAAAAACCTTCTGAATAAGATTATCAAGTTTCGTGACGAACGCGGGTGGACAGAACACGACACACCGGACGCGCTTGCAAAGTCGATTATCATCGAAGCTGCAGAACTACTTGAAAATTATCAATGGCCCGATGCTGCCCCTGATATGGAAAATGTAAAAGAAGAACTTGCGGACGTATTGATGTACACCCTTGCGATGTGTGCTGACCTAGGACTGGATCCCGAAAAAATCATCGAAGAAAAAATGGTTAAAAACATCGCAAAATACCCCTCTATAAAAGATTCAAAGTAAATATCAATTGTAAAAAGCAGTAGTATTGAGTATAATATGGAAGGTGTTTCAGTAAAAACACCTTCCATACTTAACTATTTTAGAATCTTCTTTTAATCTTTGGCAATTTTTAATTGACAAACAACTCTTAAAATAGTAAAATATTACTCGCACTGCAAAGTGTTGGTTTGGGCCTATAGCTCAGGTGGTTAGAGCGCACGCCTGATAAGCGTGAGGTCGAT
>CAZNOO010000019.1:26545-36067 GCA_964574705.1 uncultured Candidatus Izemoplasmatales bacterium | reverse complement strand
TCAAATTGTGTGTTTTCTTTGTTTTGTCATCTGTTCAGTTTTCAAAGACCTATTTCGCGCACTTCTCACGCGCTTTTATATTTTATCATACCGATATACTTGTGTCAACTATTATTTACCGGTTTTCGCCCAATTTCCTGAAAAAGAAATGTAAGATAAAAAACCATATCAAGGGCATATTTTAAGAAAGAAAACGGGTTGAGAATTTCTTCCCAACCCGATTCACCCTTAGTTGATTCCGAACAATCTTAGAATATCATTGTACGTTACAAATATCAGTAAAGCGATTAATAAGAAGAATGCAATCGTGTGAAGCCAGTTCTCTACTCTGTGATTCGGTTTTTTCTTGGTGATGGCTTCGTATCCAATAAAGACGAGCCGTCCGCCGTCAAGAGCTGGAATGGGTAGTAAATTGACAATTCCTAAATTGACAGAAAGCAATGCAACCCAACTAACAAGACTATAGAAACCTTGCGCAGCAGCATTTGCAGTGATTGAATAAATTCCGACGAATCCAGACAAGTCAGAAACACCGACTTGTTTGCTTGAGAACAACAATATTAATGTTTGATAGATGGACGTTGCGGCATTCCCAAAACTCTTGAATGCACTCCCGATTCCACCAAAGAAGCTGAAGTGGTTGGTTGCGACTATTCCGATCCTTGAATAGAAGGATTCATAGCCCATTGCATCAAGAACATCTTGTCCATAAGTGACATAGGAGAACGTTAAAGTTTCTCCGTCACGGTCGACCGTAACTTGCGTTGGAGTTTCATCCGAAGACCCATTGACATTATCTAAGGCAATGACAATGATTTCTTGCCACGTCGTAACTGCAGTTCCATTGATACTTAAAATAATATCTCCTGCAACCAGCTCCGAATCAATGTAAAGCGGTCCGGCAATCGATAAATCAGGACTTGTCGTATCGGCAACAAAGCCGAGTCCGTAAAAGATATATTGAGGTTTGATGGGGTCTAAGGTGACCAAAGTGCCATCTCGATCTACAGTAAATACAAAAGTTGAATTTTCTAAGTATTTTGCAAGTTCAGTAGAAACCGAAGGAAGCCCGTCCGTGTTTGTCCAAGTTTCAACTGCGACGCCATTGATGGAAACGATTTCGTCTCCTTGGATCAAAATGCCTGATGCAGGCATGTCTTCAGATACACTTCCGATGACTGTTGATCCAGTATTTGGAACGCCAATCATGAATGCAAGGAACAAATAGAGAAATAGAGCCAAAACAAAGTTCATCAGAGGCCCACCGAAGGTAACCAAGAAGCGATTCCATTTCGATTTATATGTAAAATTCCGATCATAAGGCGCTAATTGAACTGTATTTTTGTCGAAGACGTAAAATGCATCCCGTTTAACAGTGTATTCGTTGATGTAAAGACGAGAATCATTTTCACCTTTCAAATCAAATTCTTCAATGGTAACTTCCAAGAAATCAGTAAAATTGACATTGGCAGCGTTGGTCACAATTCGTTTCACTTCGCCGTCTTTGTCAAAACCTAATCTAATTTTCTGTCCGATTTTCAATACATCGGATTCAAGTTCTTCTCCTGCCATTGATACAAATCCACCAAATGGGATTGCACGAATGGAATAAGTCGTTTCGCCCTTTTTGCGGCTCCAAATTCTTGGGCCCATTCCGAAGGAGAATTCATGGCATAAAATGCCCGCTCTTTTCGCAAAGAACAAGTGTCCAAGTTCATGGATACAGATAACGATGCTTAGGATGAGAAGAAACAATAGGATGTTTCCAATGGTGGATAAGATTGATAGTAACATATAATTGACCCCACTTCTTAATGATTAAGATATATTCTTTCTTTGACTTCGCTGTCAATTCTTAAAAGATCTTCTAGTGTTGGACTTTGAATCAGTACATGATTCTTCATTTCCACTTCAATCATCTTTGGAATATCGAGAAAAGCTATTTTTTCATTTAGGAATAAATCAACGGCGGCTTCATTTGCCGCATTGAGTACACAGGGCATCGATTGCCCTTTTTGAATCGATTCCATCGCAAGACGGAAACAAGGATAGTTGTCTTCTTTCAAGGTTTCGAAATGAAGACTTGAAAGTTTCTTGAAATCGATGGATGATACCATAGAGTCTTTTCTATTTGGATAGAACATTGCATATTGAATCGGTAGTCTCATGTCATGGCTCGATAATTGAGCAATGATGGAGTGATCAATGTATTCGACCATCGAATGAATGATGGATTCAGGATGGATGATGGTTTCAATTTGATTTGGCAACAAGTCAAAGAGATGAATCGCTTCAATGACTTCAAACCCTTTGTTCATCATCGTCGCGGAGTCGATTGTAATCTTTTCACCCATCGACCAGTTCGGATGTTTCAAGGCGTCTTCTTTGGTCACATTCTTTAGTTCTTCGAAAGATTTGTTTCTAAACGCACCACCAGAAGCAGTGATGATAATCTTTGAAACTTCTTCTTTTTTACCATTTTGAAGGCATTGCCAAATCGCAGAATGTTCAGAGTCGATAGGATAGACACTGACTGCGTTTTGCTTGGCAAGACTCATTACTAAGTCTCCACCGACTACTAAGGTCTCTTTGTTTGCGAGTAAAATGTTTCTTTTAATTTTGATGGCTTCAATCGTCGGATGAAGTCCGGCGATTCCAACCAAAGCATTAATCAATATTCCTTCTGAATCTTTAGGTTGAAAGGTTGCCGCATGAATCAAGGATGACTTCCCGTATCCAAAGATAATATCAGGAAAGCGGTCCGCAAGATTGTCTGCGTCTTCTTTGGTTTCAACGCTACAAAATTTAGGATTGTATTTTTCAATTAGGTCAATTAAATCGTTGATTCTTTTCCTTGCGGACAAAGTAATAACTTTAAATTCCTCAGGATATTTATCGACGATTTCAAGGGTTTGTCTCCCAATCGAACCCGTTGCGCCAAGCAGATAAATGTTCTTCATCAAATCAACTCAATCACAAGAAACAACAAGATGAGATAAGCCGAGGAAAAGAGCAAGGAGTCGAAACGGTCCATAATGCCACCGTGTCCTGGCAAAAGATTTGAGAAATCTTTGATTCCGGCTTCTCGTTTGAATTTGGAAGCCACGAGATCTCCGATCTGGGAGAGAACGGATAACCCAAAAGATAACAACAATACATATAAAATATGGAAATCAAACACATTCAAAAAATAAGCGAAAACTGTCGATAGAATCCCACCGAAGATGAGTCCTGCGATGGCCCCCTCGATACTTTTCTTCGGACTGATGTTTACAGCCAGTCTATGTTTTCCAAATTTGATGCCAAATAAATAAGCAAATGTATCAGTAAGCATTGTCACAAGCAACAGATATACCAACACAAAGATTCCCATGTCGCGAAGCAATGCAATCGATGCGAATCCAATCGAGATATACAGAATACCCAGAATTGCACCACCAAAATCGGCTGAATTAAACTGAGGAATAAATACCCATACGATGAACAATGAAAGCATCGAGCCAAGCACTATTATGAGAAACAGCGAAGATGAAATCTGACTCAAATCAAGGTAAATCGACGCTCCAACAAGAACGGTCAATAGTACAACTAGCACATCAATCCAAAAAGGCAAAGCATGCTTTTTCTTCAGCATGTTTCTAAATTCCACTCCTGCTAGAACGAGCATTGCTAGACAGAGCAAATTAAAAAGCTGATAAGTGTTTCCTATGATTAAGATGGGGATCATGACCACTGCCATGACCAAAGCTGTAAACACTCTTTGTCTCATAATCTATCCTTTGATTTCACCGAATCTTCGTTCGCGGCGATTGAATTCTTCTATGGCTTTCAATAAATCTTTTTTTGAAAAAGCAGGCCAATACACATCGCAGAAATAGAGTTCTGCATAAGAAGCTTGCCATAACAGGAAATTGGAAAGTCTTTGTTCTCCACTTGGCCTTATCAGCAAATCAAGGGGAGGAAGTTCTTTGGTAGAAAGGCGAGAAGTAATCATGTCAGGAACGATGTCTTTATAGGATATTTTTCCTTCAAGAACTTCTTTAGAAATTTCTTTGACGGCATCCGTGATTTCATCATAGGAGCCGTAATCGAAACAGATATTGAGAATCATTCCATTTCGGTGCAAAGTTTCTTTTTCCATTCTTCTCATGATTGTCAGATTTTCTTTTGATAGTTTTGTTCTTCTTCCAGAAAAAATCACTCGAATATTATATTTTTCAAAATCATCGCCAAATTGTTTTTCAAATTCAGAAGGAAGTGTCATCAAATAGGTGACTTCATCTTCTGGGCGATTCCAGTTTTCGGTAGAAAATGCATAAACTGATAAAGCCAAAACGCCTAGGTTTGAGGCTTCAAGTGCAATCGTCTTGATGTTTTCAACGCCCTTGCGATGGCCGAACGTCCTTGGCATATGACGTTTTTTTGCCCACCGGCCGTTACCATCAAGTATAATCGCTATATGTTTTGGAATTGTGATGGACTCCAGTTTTCTAATCATGATTTTAACCCTTCTTCAACGATATTATTATACACTATTTTACTTCAATTATCTAATAATTTCTGCCGTATAAAAATATAAGACCATTGCTGGTCTTATATGTGCATGATTTCTTTTTCTTTGTCTTGGAACGCTTCGTCAATCTTGTGTGTAAATTTATCAGTAAGCTTTTGAACTTCGTCCTCGTAGAATTTTAAATCGTCTTCTGTCAGTTCTTTGTCTTTTTCCATCCGTTTGAAATGCGTGATAGCATCACGCCTGATATTACGAATGGCGACCTTGTTGTCTTCTGACATTTTGTGGATGACTTTGACCGATTCTCTTCTGTTTTCCTCTGTTAGTGGAGGAAGGGAAATTCGAATTCCGATTCCATCATTGGATGGTGTAACGCCAAGGTTCGCACCAAAGATAGCTCTTTCGATGAGCCCAACAAGAGATTTGTCATACGGTTTGATGTAAATTTGTGTTGCTTCAGGTACTGAAATCGAAGCTACTTGATTGATTGGAGTTTCAACACCATAGTAGTCGATAAAAACCCGTTCTAACATCTTTGGATTCGCTCTTCCGCTTCTGACGGTTGCGAATTCTTTGTGTAAAGCTAAAAGGCTGTGTTCCATCCGCTCTTCGGCGTCCATTAAAATTGTTTCTGGCATTTGATTCACTCCTTTTTGTTATTGATCATCGTGCCGATATCTTCTCCAAGGATGGCGCGTTTGATGTTTCCGTCCTTGTTCATATCGAACACGTAGATGTCGATGTTGTTGTCATGGCAAAGCGCTGCTGCTGTGGAGTCCATAACTTGAAGCTGTTTCTGTAATACTTCCTGATTCGTGAGTTCTTTGAACTTCACTGCATCGTGATAGGTTTGAGGATCCTTGTCATAGACACCGTCGGTACCATTCTTCGCCATGTAGATGATTGAAGCTCCGAGTTCAGCTGCACGGAGTGCGCTTGTCGTATCTGTGGAGAAGTATGGGTTCCCAGTTCCGCCTCCGAAAATGACGATATAGTCTTTTTCGAAATGAGAGAGTGCTTTTCTTCTGATGTAGGGTTCAGCAACTTCTGGGATGTTAAGGCTAGACATGACTCTCGTCTCGACGCCAATGGCTTCGAGGGAGTTTTGAAGTGCTAGGGCATTTAAAATCGTTCCAATCATTCCCATGTAATCTGCGGAACTTCTTTCGATTCCCATCTCGGTTGCGAGTTTTCCGCGGAAAATGTTTCCGCCTCCAACGACGATTCCGATTTCACAAATTCCAAGGTCATAGGCTTCCTTGATTTCTTTTGCAATGTGTTTGACGACTCTCGGATCAATTCCAATTCCGTTTTTGCCTGCAAGTGCTTCACCGCTTAATTTGATCATAACACGTTTCTTGTCCATGTTGAAACCCTCCTATTCTTCAAAAAAAGGACACACGAGTGTCCCTTAAATTATTTGACTTGTGACATGACTTCTTCAGCAAAATTGTCTTCTTTCTTTTCAATTCCTTCTCCAACAGCTAAACGCTTAAAAGAAGCAATCGAAGTGCCTTTACTTTTCACGTATTCTTCTACGGATTGGTCAGGGTTCTTGATGAAAGGTTGGTTGAGAAGGCAGATTTC
This sequence comes from uncultured Candidatus Izemoplasmatales bacterium, assembly GCA_964574705.1. Taxonomy (GTDB): domain Bacteria; phylum Bacillota_I; class Bacilli_A; order Izemoplasmatales; family Hujiaoplasmataceae; genus JAHIVB01. The sequence continues at coordinate 29,967 of CAZNOO010000019.1, read as the reverse complement.
CTTCAAATTCTTGTTTAAACGTCCTTCAACCATTTTGATGATGATGTTTTCTGGCTTTGGTTTTGCAGATTCCGCATTTTCATTTAAGGCTTCATTTGTCAAAACACTTCTTTCGTGTTCAATCACGTCAGATGAAATATCCGCTTGAGATAAATATCTAGGGCTGGACGCAGCAACATGCATTGCGACGTCTTTTGCGGTTTCAAATACGCCACCGTTCATAATAGAAATCGTTGCGATTTTTCCACCTAAATGCTTGTAGAACCCAAATGTTTGAGCATCTGTTTTTGTAAATGATTCAAAGCGACGGAAGGAGATGTTTTCACCGACGGAAGAAATGCTTTCGAGAATGAATTCTCTTAAAGGTTTTCCATCAACTAAAACTTCAAGCGCTTCTTCGTCTGTCTTAGCGTTGCTTTTTAATAATTGTTCGGAAATTTTTGCGACCAAACCAATAAACTTTTCGTTTTGGGCAACAAAGTCTGTTTCACAGTTGAGTTCGAAAACAATAGCCTTGTTTCCGTCTGCTGCAACTTCACAAATACCTTCCGCTGCGATTCTTGATGCTTTTTTCGCTGCTTTGGCAATTCCTTTTTCTCTTAACCAATCAATTGCTAGTTCTATATTTCCATCGGTCTCAACGAGCGCTTTCTTGCAATCCATCATTCCAGCGCCTGTTTTGTCGCGTAGGTCTTTCACTAATCCTGCTGTGATTTGCATGATAAATCCTCCTTGTTTCACTATTATAATATTATCATATTTCGTTTTTCAATACAATCTATTTTTCGTTTCTGTAAAAAGGGAGCGAAGGCTCCCAATCTTACTTCTGTTTCTTAATTTCTTCGATTAATTCTGCTTTTTTAAGTTTGGAATAACCACTGACTCCAAGCTCTTTGCAAAGGGCTTTTAGGTCGGCTACGTTCATTGCTTCATAGTCAGTAACTTCTGCTTTTGGAGCAGCGTCTTCTACAACTGGTTCAGCCTTGACTTCAACCTTAACTGGTTCTGGTTTGACTTCAGCTTTGACTTCAACTTTAGCAGGAGCTGGTTTCACTTCAACTTTAGCAGGAGCTGGTTTCACTTCAACTTTAGCAGGAGCAGGTTTCACTTCAACTTTAGCAGGAGCAGGTTTGACTTCAACTTTCGCTGGAGCAGGTTTGACTTCAACTTTGACAGGTTTTACTTTGACTGGAGTTTCTTCTTCCAATTCTTCATCTGTCGAGTCTTCTGTCTCTTCTTCGTCTTCTTCACTTAAAATGAGTCCGCCGTTGGCTTCGATGACTGCATCAGCCATTTTTCCAACGATTAGGCGAACGCTTCTTAAAGCGTCGTCATTTGCTGGGATGATGTAATCAACATCATCTGGATCGCAATTGGTATCAATAATTCCGAATACCGGAATTCCAAGTTTTCTTGCTTCTAGGATTGCGTTTCTTTCTTTTCTTGGGTCGATAATGAACAAAGCTTGAGGAACACCCTTCATGTCTTTGATTCCACCTAAGAATTTTTCCAAACGTTCCATTTCTTTTCTTAAACCGATAACTTCTTTTTTAGGTAGGCGAGTAAATGTGCCGTCATCTTCCATTTTATGAAGATCTTGAAGTTTCTTGATTGATTTCTTGATTGTCTTGAAGTTGGTCATTGTTCCACCTAACCAACGTTTGTCAACATAGTATTGACCAGCGCGGATAGCCTCTTCTTTGACAGGTTCTTGTGATTGTTTCTTTGTTCCAACGAAAAGTACTTTTCCGCCTTGTTCAGCGATGTCAAACATTGCTTTGTAAGCGATGTCGATTAATTCGCTTGTTTTTTGTAAGTCGATGATGTGGATGCCATTACGAGATGTGTAAATGTACTTTGCCATTTTCGGATTCCATCTGCGTGTCTGATGTCCGAAATGCACTCCTGCTTCGAGGAGAGCTTTCATTGAGATAATGCCCATTGATATAATTCCTCCTAATTTGATTGTTGCCTCCACCACTTCATCGCTGAAACCACCGATTCGGCTCACGGTTTCTTATGCTCCATGGTGTGTGTATTTTTGTAAGGCATAAACATTTTATCAAATTTCCACCTTGAAAGCAAGCATAAATTCTCCGAAACGGTCGAATTTGAGGCGGAATTCGTGAATTGTGAAAATAAGAATCTTGATTTGCAATTCTGAAACAATAACAAAGCCCGAAAACATTGTTTCGGGCTCGAATGAATCGTTATAATCCTGTGCTTCCAAATCCACCAAGTCTTTTTGGACCGCTCTTCTTCTCGTTGTCACAAAGAAGAAAAGTCATGAAGATTCCTTGGGCAATTCTTTCACCCTTTTGGATGACGGTATCTTCGTCGCCAAAGTTTCTTAATAAGATTTGAATGTGTCCTTCATTGGAAGGATTGTCATAATAATCTTTATCGATGATTCCGACGGAGTTCACAAGCATCAAATGTCTTTTAACGGCAAGCGAGCTTCTTGGATACATCTGCAATACTTCATTGTCTTGCATATAAGATTTAATTCCTGTAGGAACGGCGATGATTCCGTGAGCCGGAATCGTCAATGTTTCTGCGCATTCGAAATCGTATCCTGCAGCGTGAGTGGTATTCCTCATTGGAAGATTGATTTCTTTGTCCAAATACTCGGTAACAATTTCAAAGCCTCTTGTTTTTGTTTTCATTATACGCTTCCCGCTCCTGTCTGCTGGATTTGTTTTCTCAGTTCGCGTTCCGCTTTGATGAGTTCAATGTTGCGTTTGCGGTTGTCTTCGATTCTAGATTGTCTGATTTGATTCAGGTTATCGAAAGCTTGTTCTTTGGAGCGTCCGATGAATGCATCTTGAGCGATGACCGTAATCACGTTGTTGTGATGTTCCAGCAATCCGCCGATGACGACGACATAAAAGACCAAGTCGCCTTGTTCGAGTTTTAAATATCCCGTATCGATGGTAGATGCGATTGGCAAATGGTTTTGCAAAATGCCATATTCGCCGTTGCTTTTGCTGGAGACTAGAACAAATGACACTTCTTCATTGTACAGTTCTCCATCAGGGGTCACGATGATGATTTTCACGGAGGTTCCTCCTTTATTTCTTCATTTTCGCTGCTTTTTCTTTGACGTCTTCGATGCTTCCGACAAGACGGAATGCGTCTTCTGGGAATTGATCGTATTTTCCTTCTAGAATTTCCTTAAATCCTTTGATGGTGTCTTCCACTTTCACGAAACTTCCCTTTTGACCTGTGAATTGTTCTGCAACATGGAAGTTTTGGGATAAGAATAACCGGATTCTTCTTGCGCGGTGAACAATTAGTTTATCGTCATCTGACAGTTCATCCATTCCTAGAATGGCGATGATGTCAAGTAAATCGTTATATCTTTGTAATGTCTTTTGGACATCTCTCGCTACTTTGTAATGTTCTTCTCCTACGATTTCAGG
>CAZNOO010000019.1:0-26445 GCA_964574705.1 uncultured Candidatus Izemoplasmatales bacterium | reverse complement strand
GAAGGCATCCGTCCGAGCAATGCAGAAACTTCGGATCCTGCTTGAGTGAAACGGAAAATATTGTCGATGAAGAGCAATACGTCCTGATGTTCAACGTCACGGAAGTATTCTGCCATCGTTAGGCCGGATAACCCGACTCTCATTCTCGCACCTGGTGGTTCGTTCATTTGTCCGAACACCATGGCGGTTTTTTTGATAACGCCCGATTCTGTCATTTCAGTATAAAGGTCGTTTCCTTCTCTCGTACGTTCACCAACACCTGCGAAAACGGAGATTCCACCGTGTTCTTCGGCAACGTTATGAATTAATTCCTGAATCAATACGGTTTTGCCGACACCAGCTCCACCGAAGAGTCCGATTTTTCCACCTTTGATATAAGGCGCAAGTAAATCAACGACTTTGATTCCGGTTTCCAAAATTTCTGTTTCAGCGTTTAAGTCTTCGAGTTTTGGAGCGAGGCGATGAATCGGAAGTGTAGGATATTCTTTTGGCATATCCATTCCGTCAATTGCTTCTCCAAGGACGTTGAAAACTCTTCCCAAAGTGACTTTACCAACAGGAACACTGATCGGTTTTCCCATATTGGTCACTGCCATTCCTCTGACGAGTCCGTCAGTGGAATCCATAGCGATGCATCTAACGGTGTTTCCTCCAAGGAATAGAGATACTTCGAGGGTCAGTTTGATTGGAACGCCATGATTATTTAAAGCATCGATATTAATTTCAAGCGCATGGTTGATTTGAGGCATGTCCGACAAAAACTCAACGTCGACGACAGGTCCCATGACTTGTAAAACGGTTCCTAAACTTGGCATGTATTTTCCTCCTACTTCACTGCGTTTGCGCCACCGATGATGTCGGTGAGCTCTTTGGTAATCGATGCTTGTCTTGCTCGATTATAGGTAAGTGTCTGTTTCTGTATGACTTCATGTGCGTTATCCGTTGCGCTCTTCATTGCGGTCATTCTCATCGAATGTTCGCTTGTCTTCGCATCAAGGATAATTCCGTACAAGGTATTTTCAATATAGATTGGAAGTAATTGTGAAGCAACTTGTTCTGCGGTCGGCTCAAACAAATACTGGATGGAGACAGGATCTTTTCCTTCAATCAAGTCCGTGACTGGAAGAAGGGTCTCTTCAACAGTTTTGGAAGACATCGTGTTGACGTAATGGGAATAGATGATGATAATCCGATCGACTTGTTCTTGAAGATAGAGTTCAATGAACGCTTTCGACATGGCCTGGAAGTCAATGAACTGGATTTCGTCTCGAGAGTTGATTGAGTCTTTGTTCAGCAAAGGAATATGATTCCTTTTGCAGTAACTGAAGCCTTTGAATCCGATGGTTGCGACGATGTAGTCTGTCTTGTCTGGATGACGTTCACTTACAATCTGATTGAAATATTTCATGATGTTTGCGTTGTAAGGACCTGCAAGCCCTCTGTCACTTGTGACGAGAATGTATCCAGTTTTTTTGATTTGCCTTGCTTTTAATAAAGGATGGCTAAAATCGGGGTTGGACTGAAGAATGCTCTCCAAAATCGATTTGACCTGTGCTTTAATCGGTTGAAAGGATCGATATTTTTTTTCGACTTTACGAAGCTTGGAAGCGGAAACCATGTTCATGGCTTTGGTAATCTGCGAAGTTTTCTTCGTCGCTTCGATTTTGTTTTTAATATCTCTTAAAGCAGCCATGATTCACACTCCCTTTCTTATTACATAAAATCGACAGTATAGTTTTCTAGTAATTTATCAAGCGTCTTCGTTTCACCTAAGTCTTTGGTTTTTCTAATGCCATCAAGGAAAGCTTTTCCTTCTTTAGATTCTTCCAAATAGGAGTGAAGCCCTTTTTCATAGCGGTGAATGTCTTCGACTTTGATAGAATCAAGGTATCCATTGTTTAGAGCGTAGATACTGATGGCTTGATGTTCAAAAGGCATCGTTTGATGCAATCCCTGTTTCAGGATTTCAACGGTTCTTTGCCCTCTGTCAAGTTTGGCTTTCGTCGCGTCGTCGAGATCAGATCCAAACTGCGTGAAAGCCTCTAACTCGCGGAAACTAGCTAAGTCAAGACGAAGGGTTCCGCTGACTTTTTTAATCGCTTTATATTGAGCAGCTCCACCAACGCGGCTAACCGAGAGTCCAGCGTTGATTGCTGGGCGGATGCCGGAGTGGAACAGTTTTGACTGTAAGAAAATTTGTCCGTCCGTAATTGAAATAACGTTGGTCGGAATGTAAGCTGAGATGTCGCCTTCTTGGGTTTCAATAATTGGAAGAGCTGTAATGGATCCGCCTCCGAGTTTATCAGAAAGTTTTGCGGCACGTTCCAAAAGTCTTGAATGAAGATAGAAAACGTCTCCTGGAAAGGCTTCTCTGCCCGGTGGTCTTCTTAAGAGAAGCGAGATTTCACGATAAGCAATCGCATGTTTGGTCAAATCATCATAAATGATTAAAACATGCTTGCCTTGAAACATGAATTCTTCTGCCATCGACACTGCGGAGTAGGGAGCCAAGAAGAGCAAAGGAGCTGGGTCGGATGCAGAAGCGCTGACAATGAAAGAATAACTTAGTGCATCAAATCTTTTGAGTGTTTCCAAAACATTTAAAACAGTGGAATTCTTTTGTCCAATCGCGACGTAAATACAAATCACGTCTCCGTCTTTTTGGTTCAAGATGGTATCAACGGCGATAGAGGTTTTTCCGGTTTGACGGTCTCCAATAATTAACTCGCGCTGTCCTCTACCAATCGGGATCAATGCGTCAAGCACTTTAATTCCGGTTTGCATCGGTTGATTTACACCTTGTCTTTCGATGACGCCGGTTGCCTTGCGTTCAATCGGACGAGTTTTATTCGTTACGATTTTACCAAGTCCGTCGAGAGGTTGTCCTAAAGGGTTCACAACTCGTCCAATCAATCCGTCTCCAACTGGAACTTCAAGGATTTTACCGGTAGTTTTGACGACGTCGCCTTCCTTAATCAAAGAAGAATCATTTAAGAGAATAACACCGACATGGCTTTTTTCTAAGTTTTGAACCATTCCGAATACGTCATGCGGAAAAGCAAGAAGCTCACCGCTCATGGCGTTGTCGAGTCCGTAGACCAATGCGATTCCGTCACCGACGGAAATCACGCTACCGACTTCTTCGGTCGATGATTTCACTTCATAATTTTTGATTTGTTCTTTGATTAAAGAACTGATTTCTAAACGATCTATGGGCATAGATTTCACCTCAATTTTTCTTAAGTTCGGACACAAGATCCGATAATTTGCGATTGACGGAAGTATCGTGGATGTATCCACTATACTCGATTCTGTGTCCTGCGAGTATTCTTTCGTCAACGATGTTTTCGATGACGACTCTTTGATGATTCTCTTTTTCCAGTTTATCCTGAATTCTATGAAGGTCGACAGAAGATAACAAAGTTTTAGAATAAACAGTCACCAATTGCGTTTGTTTCCGGTGAAGGATTAATTCTTCAAACTCTTGATGGATATCCTTGATTGATTCAAAACGGTCATTGTCAACGAGTACATATAGAAAGTGTTTCAGTGTCTTGTTTTTGACAACCTTATCGAGAAACTCTTTCTTTTCACCTTTTTTAAATAAGGGATGTTTAATGAAATGCATGGTTTCGTCGTCAAGTTGACCAATGAACTTGGAAAAAGCATTTTGCAGTGTGCTTAGCTCGTCATTTTCGATTGCAAGCGTAAAAACAGCCAGAGCATACTGACGCAATTCATCTGTCATGATTTATCACTTTTTTCGAATTCCTGAATGCTTAGTTCTTGATACTTTTCAGGATCGATTTCTTTATCGATGATTTTTCCAGCCATCATTGAAGCGAGTTCGACGATTTCTTCACGAAGTTCTTGACGTGCATGTTCTTTGTCGATTTCGATTTTCTGCTCAGCGGAAGTGAGTATGTGTGCAGCTTCCGATTTTGCTTTTTCAACAATTTGGGAACGTTCCCGGTCAGATTCCAATTTGGCTTGATCAAGAATCCCTTGGGACTTCGCACGAAGCTCATTGTATTCCTCTTGGGTTTTTTCTTTTAAATCTTCTGCGATTTGATGTTTGTCTTTGGCTTGTTGTAATTCCTTATCCATCGCTTCTTTTCTTCCATCGAGGTAAGCCAAGATTTTTTTCCAGAAAAAAGCTCTGATAATGACAATCAGAATGATGGTTGCGGATATTTGAACAATGATGTCAAGAAGACTGACACCAAGTGCAGATTCTACGGCTTTGGAAACGGATTCTACGATTCTTTCAATGGTTGTCATTCCAAAACCTCCTTTTTTTTAAATGATTATACGACGAATAACAAGAAGATTGCGACCAACAGACCATATAGGCCGGTTGTTTCGGCAAGTGCAGCGGTAACAAGTGTTGTTGAAATGATAGTTCCTCTTGCTTCGGGTTGACGGCCTACAGCTTCAGCTGCTTTACCTGCAGCGTATCCTTGTCCGATTCCAGGTCCGATACCGGCGATAACGGCAACGCCTGCGCCTAGGTATTTCAAACCATCTGTAAAGAATTGATTGTATTCTGCCATAAAACGTACTACTGAATTGAATACTGTTTCAAACATTTTAAATTCCTCCTAAGTTTTTTTTATGAAGCATCAGATGCCATCGATAGATTGACCATCGATAACATAAAGAAGACGAATGCCTGGATGAGACCAAAGAACACATCGAAGATCGAATGCAGCAACACACCTGCAAAGATTCCGAAGAAGGCACCGGCCACGGCGTAAACAAAAGCTGAGATGACGGCACCGCTGACGAGATTTCCGAACAAACGGATTCCCATGGTCATTGGTGTTGAAATTTCGCCAATCAAGTTGATTGGCAGCATGATTGGAAACAATTGCCAAACATGTCCTAGAAATACATTTTTAAGTTTTTGCTTCAGTCCAATGAATTTTAATTCAGTGAACTTCAACATCACAAACGTGATTAAGGTAAAGCTCATCGCCACACCGATGTTTGATAAAGGAGCCATCAAACCGAAGAGTGCAACGGTATTCGCAAATGCTAAGTAGATAAAGATTGAAAAGAGATAGGGTGCATAAATCGCAAATCGTTTTCCCGGCATGTACGGTTTCACCATTCCGATGAACATCTCAGTTAGAAAGACAACTAGGAACAATAATCCTTTTGGTGTTTCCGTTGGCTTTACTTTTGAAATCTTTCGTCCCATGATAATAAAGAAAATCGATAGCGCTGTGATAATGATCAGGGATGAAACGACTTGGGGAGACAATGAGAAGAAAGGTCTAACGGGCATCTTTATGCTCCTCCTTTGCTAGTTTGTTCGATACGATCAAACTAATGATGAAGAGAGTGAGATAGTAAGACAACAACCCTCCGAAAGCAAACAGAAGATTCATTCTTTCAGAAATTGCCACAAAGTACATGACGAGTCCGTAAATGGCAAGTTTGACAAAATACATCATTACCATTTTCGACTTGAAACTCGAAATTTGATTCATGCCCGCACTTTTCAGTACACGGTAATGAAGTGAATTGGCAAGTAAAGAAGTCACGGCTCCCAAAATGAAGCTGAGCATGAAGTCTGCGTCTTTACTAATCAAGTAGATTAATAAGGAAGACACAATCATGATTGGCCACATGAACAGGAAAGTCTTTTCAATCATATTCAGTTTTTTATTCATGAAGCGTAGGTCCTCCTTTCATTTCAAATAGAGATTCTATTACTTCGTACCAAATAGTCGGTCTCCGCAATCTCCGAGTCCCGGAACGATGTATCCGACTTCATTGAGTCGTTCGTCAATCGTTGTTAGATAGATGTCGACATCGGGATGTGCATCCTGTAAAGCTTTGATTCCTTCGGGGCAACCAACAAGTCCGACAAACCGGATATCTTTCGCTCCTCTTTGTTTGACGAGGTTTATTGCCGCTACTGCGGACCCACCCGTCGCGAGCATCGGATCAACCACCAATACGGTTGCGTCTTTGATGACGTCTGGGAATTTGACATAGTATGTTTGAGGCAAAAGTGTTTTTTCGTCACGGTATAAACCTACATGTCCGATTTTTGCGGTCGGAATGACATTGTGGATTCCATCCACCATGCCAAGCCCTGCTCTCAGAATCGGAACGATGACTACTTCTTTTGCAAGTGTGTAACAAATGGTTTTGCAAATCGGTGTTTCAACTTCAATGGGCTTGAGTAGTAAATCCCGCGTAATCTCGTAAGTAACCAAAGAACCAATTTCATTGACGTTTTCACGGAATGTTTTCGTGTCGGTAAGCTTGTTACGAATGATGGACATTTTGTGTTCTATAAGCGGATGTTTAATCTCAACGACTCTTCCCATTATTTGTTCTCCTCATATTCACTGATTTCTTGAATCCTTTGGACATGTCGCACCATCGGATCTTCTTTTGTGTCAAAGAACAGATCCACAAAGTGAAGAACTTCTTCAAGTGTGTTCGTTCTTGAACCGACACATAAGACGTTTGCATGATTATGAGCTTTTGTCGCTTGTGCGGCAAAATCAGATTGGATGGCTGCGGCACGGATGCCTTTGACTTTGTTTGCCGCAATCGACATTCCGATTCCGGTTCCACAGATTAAGACCCCATAATCGGCTTCTTTGTCTCTTACCGATTCAGCAACTTTGAAAGCATAAATCGGGTAATCTGTTTTCTCCATCGACAACGTTCCTTTGTCGATGACTTCATACCCCTTGGATGCCAAATGTTCAGTAATTGGTTGTTTGTAAATAAAACCTGCATGATCTGAGCCTATTGCTATTTTCATACTTTACCCCCTTTGGACCCATAACTATAACAATTATAGCAAAAACACTACTTTATTACAATTAAAAAATACTGAATTTTCAAATTGGTAATTCTCTTCATTTTCAGGGTTTGATGACTACTTCTCCTTGGCGAAGAACAACGCCCTTGTTGAGGTCATAAACGGTTGAAGCCAGGTTTGAAAGATCTCCTCCGTCAATGATATAATCGACGCTATCTTTAAAGCCTAAAACGTCTTGAAATTTTAAGATGGCTGGTTCACTTGATTTGTTCAAACTCGTAACAACCATTGGACCAAAATGATTCAGAATGACAAGCGCAATCGGATGGTTTGGAATCCGAATTCCGACAGTATCTTGTCCTGCAGTTGTGAGGTCAGATACCAGTGTAGTTTTCTTTGTGACTACTGTAAGTGCACCTGGCCAGTACAAATCACTCAGTTCCTTTAACCCTTTTAAGTCTTTGACAAGCGGAGCGATGCTTTCAAAACTCGGAGCCAAAATGGCTAAGGGTTTTGAGAAGTCTCTTCCCTTGAGTTCAAAGATTCGTCTAACAGATTCTTCATCCCCAAGCAAACAACCGAGACCATATACGGTATCGGTAGGAAATGCAATCAACTTGGATTTCAGAGATTGTTTTTTCAAATCTTCTACTGAGAGAATCAAATTATCCCTTCCTTATCAAAGCAATGATTTCTGACGGATGAGCTACGATATATTCAGGATGCCCCGATTGTAATTCTTCTAAGTCTCTAAATCCCCAAAGAACACCCACTTTTTGAAGCCCTGCGTTTTGTGCGGTCAACATATCCGTTAACGTATCTCCAATATAGAGAATCTCTTCTTTGGATTGAACTTGGATTTGACTTATTATTTCTAGAAGCATCTGTGGATCCGGTTTTGGAAGATATCCTTCCTTTTTTCCGGTGACTGAAGTGAATAGCAATTCGTCAAATAAATGTTGTATGACGCTCACGGTATCTTTATGAGGCTTGTTAGAAAGGACATGACACTCGATTTTATTTTCATGCGCGAATTCAAGTAGTTCTAATATTCCGTCATAAGGATGGGTGTTGTCAAACTGATGAATTCGGTAGAAATCAAGGTATTCTTTTTTTACGACTTCAAAAAGACTGAAGTCCGCGTTTTGACGCAATAGACACCGTTCAATCAGTTTGTCTACGCCGTCTCCAACCATAAGCTTATATTCGTCAGTATTGAACGTTTTTAAGTGATGATTGAGAAGAGCTTTATTGCAAGAGATCTTGATGTCTTCAATCGTATCGAGAAGTGTTCCGTCAAGATCGAAGACAAGTACTTTTATTTTGCTCATGTGTTATTCCTTTTCAAAATCAAAAGCAATTTGTTTTTTCAACATGCTTTTGACGGGATCGTATGTTTTTCGGTGAATGGGAAGAATACCGTGTGTAACAATAGCCAAGATATGTGCTTTGGTAGGGTATCCTTTGTGCTTTGCAAAACCATACTCAGGATATTCCTTCGATAGTTCTTCCATATATCGGTCTCGTGATACTTTGGCAAGAATCGAAGCTGCGGCAATCGTTGCGCTCAAGGTGTCGCCTTTGATAATGGAAAGAAAGGGCACTTTCGATTCAGGCAAGGGCATGGCGTCAGTCAAAATGAAGTCAGGAGCGACATTCATTAGACTGATGGCATTCATCATTGCGAGGCGAGACGATTGGTAGATGTTGATTTGATCAATGACTTGTTCTGAAACTTGTGAAATGCCATATGAGAGTGATTTGTGGATGATTTCATCAAAGAGTTGGTTCCTCTTTTTTTCAGAAAGTTGTTTGGAATCGTTTAGACCATCAATTGGATTTTGTGGATTCAGTATCACGCAAGCTGCGAACACAGGACCCGCAAGCGGTCCTCTTCCAGCTTCATCACATCCTCCGATGAAATGATACCCTTCTTCAAATAGATGGTTCTCGTAATCATACATCTTCTGCATGTTCAATCGTAATCCTTCCAAAAGCCATGTTTCTGAAGTCATATAAAAAGAGTTTAAAGACTCTTTCATAGTCAATTTCATTTCCTTTTGAAATGCATCCTCTTCGAATTCCGATTTCATCCAGAACTTCAAGAGCGGTCTTTTCTTTTACGTTTTCTAAAGAATATCTTTCAGATAATCCTTTTGGATAATTGTGAATTAAGAAATCAATGCCAAACAGACAAATCTCATCAATTGGAAGAATGTCTTCTTTGATTGACCCAATCAACGCAAGGTACATTGCGGCGTCTTTGGATTCGATTTTGGGCCACAATACACCGGGGTTATCAAGCAGTTCCAATTCATTGGCTGCCTTTAAAAACACCTGCATTTTCGTGACACCTGGTTTGTCTCCGGTTTTCACTTTGTTTTTTCCTGAGAGTTTATTGATGAACTGACTTTTTCCGACATTGGGAATCCCAATGACCATTGCGCGAATTGGACGTTCTGTCATTCCTCTTTTATGTTCTTTTTCAAAAACATTTTTTAAAATCGCTTTTGATTTATCAACAACCTGTTTGATCGGATTACCTGTAAGTGAATTAACTGCGAGCGCTGGAATCCCTTGCTTTTCAAAAGAAAAAACCCATTTTTGGTTTTGAGACTCATCCGCCAAGTCGGCTTTGTTTAATAAAAACAATGTCGGTTTGTCTTTGATGATTCCCTGTAATAATGGGTTTTGTGAAGCAATTGGAATTCTGGCATCAATCAAACAAAAAACAATGTCGACCAGCGGCAGTTTTTCTTCAATTAATCTTTTGGCTTTCGCCATATGGCCTGGAAACCATTGGATTTGTTTCATCAAACCATTCCTTTCTAACTACAGGTTCCGCCGTTCACTTTCATGACGACTTCACCCAAAACCTGATCAATCGATACAAGTCCAAACGCTCTAGAGTCATTGGAGTTTCCTCGATTGTCTCCAAGGACGTAATACTCGCCTTCCGGTATGATTTCATTGGTCTGTATCACCGATGAAAGGAAAACATCTTCGATTAAAATACCATTGATGTAAACCCCAGAGTTATTAATGAGAAGTGTATCTCCTGGGACACCAACGACACGTTTGATTAACTTTGAATCTTCATGAATAAAAATCATGATGTCGTCTCTTTGATAATCCTCTGAATAATGCTCGATGATGACGTAGTCTCCCTGGCAGAAAGTCGGCTGCATCGAAGGTCCGATGACGGTCGCAAATCCAAAGAAGAATCCATTTACGAAAGTAAGTATTGCAAGAAATACTGGAATCACTCCAAGCAAATCAAAAGTGTTGTAATGCTTTTTGAAATTGTCGAAAGTCCTCATTTGATTTTCAAGGTCCATTTTTGTTCTTCTTGAATAAAAATAGAGATAAAAAATCATGTATAGAAACGTAAAGATGATAAATGCATAACTCAAGATGTTAAAGACCATCGTGGATGCAAGCATGTCTTCCGTTTGGTTGGATAAATTGAAGATGAACAAATCTTGTTTGTAAAAAAGAATGAAGAAAAGTAAAATCAGGAAAGTAAAGACTAGAAAGACTCCGATCTTGACTTTAGATTTTTTCATCCATTTTTGATTGTCTTTCTCGTCACTAGGTGACCATAAGACTTGTTCTTCTATGTTCTCGTTTTCAAAATCAGTCATGCGGCCTATTTACCTACGCTTTGCAATATTTCTTCCAATCGTTCATATCCCACTAAGACTTCTCTAGGTTTCGTTCCTGCATTTTCAGAAACGATTCCATGAGATTCCAAAGAAGAGACGATTTGTGTGGCACGGTTGAATCCAATGCCAAATTCTTGTGTAATCTTATTTAAAGAGCATTTATCTTCTTCAACGACGTATCTGGCAACTTCTCCGAACAATTCGTCGATTTCAATGACGGCTTCCGCCGTTTTCGAAGCGGATACCAGTTTATCATGGGTGAACATGTATTGAGGATAAGCTTGACCTTTGATGAACTCGGTGAGTTCTTCAATTTCTTCAGGTGAAAGATAGGCTCCTTGTAGACGTCGAATCAATCCATTTTCGGATAAAAGCATATCTCCCTTACCAAGCAGTTTATCAGCACCAGTCGTGTCCAAAACAACCGATGAGTCGGTTGATGATGGAACTTTAAATGCAAACCTTGTTGGAAGGTTGGCTTTAATGGATCCTTTGAGGATATCTGCAGAAGGTCTTTGCGTTGCGAGTAACAAATGGATTCCGACTGCTCTTGATTTTTGGGTTAGTTTTAAGATGTTTTCTTCGATTTCCGGTCCACCACTGATGAGAAGGTCAGATGCTTCTTCAACAATGATGACGATTCTCGGCATCTTTTCAAATTCTGGGTCGTCGATCCGTCTACGGTAATAGTCTTTGACGTCCACTGCTTTGAACTTCTTCAAAACATCATAACGGCGTTCCATTTCCATAACAGCCCATTTCAAGGCTTCAATCGCAAGTTTCGGTTCATCGATGATTGGCGTTACAAGATGTGGAATGTCAGAGAATTGTTGCAAATCGACTTTCTTTGGATCTATCAGCAACAACTTAACTTCATCCGGTTTGTTTTTATAGAGCAAAGACGCAATCATCGAAGCGATGCAGACGCTCTTTCCACTTTGGGTAGATCCCGCTACGAGTCCATGAGGCATGTTTTCAATTGATGTATAGACTGGTTTCGCGTCAATGTCGAGTCCAATCGCTAAATAAAGCGGATCGGTCGATTGTAAGAACTTCACATTGTCGACGACATCTCCAAAGAAGACAGATTCTCTGACTTTGTTTGGAACTTCGATACCAACGGTATTTTTTCCAGGAATCGGCGCCTCAATACGAAGACTGAGTGCGGAAAGATTCATTTGGATATTATCGGAAATGCCGGTGATTTTCTTAATCTGAACACCAGCACCTAAAGAAACTTCATATCTTGTGACGGTTGGCCCTTTGGTGTAGGCAGAAACTGTGCCATCGATATCAAAAGACAGAAGCGTCTGATTGATGACATCAATCTGTTCTTGAATCCAGGAAGCTTCGCCTTCAGCTTTCGGTTTTGATTTCTTAAATATCGTAACAGGTGGGAATACATAGTCTTCATAATCATTGACGACTTGTTTTCTGATTTTTTCGATGGTTGATGTTGGAAGCGGGCTTTTTTTAACAGGCGGTGTTTCGATGTAATCAAAATCATCGTCAAATTCAACTTCCGCACCTGCTTTTTTCTTCGCAAGATCAGAAACAGATTCAAATAGAATATCGTCTTCTTCCATCGGAGAGAAACGATTTTCATCTAAATTGCCCTGATCTTCGTTTGAATTTGCCATATCTCTTAAGACATCGTCCATTGGACTATGTTCTTTTTTCTCTTCAAATTCTTTGGCCGCATCAAAGAAATCTGCCATCGGAACTTCAACTGGCTTTTCAACGGTTGGGGCGGCTTGAACTTTGACTTCTTCTTGTTTTTTGATGAGAATATCATCAGCGGACAGGTTTCCTTGATGAATTTTAGACAGGTCTTTGTTTGAAACGCTGAAGAATTCGTAGTAAGAATCTCCATATCTCTTCTTTGCTTCTTCTTTGGTCAGTTTTTTGACTTTACGGAAGGCGTCGTATTTCTTGTCGATGTCTCCGAGATATTTATGGTCATTGGAAACCGAGACTTCATCTTTGACGGACTTGCCAAAAATCGGAGACACAAATTTTTGTTTCAATGTTTCTTTGTCTTCAAGCTTGGAAATAAGCGGAATGAAAAAAGGCCTGGAATCAGGAGTTCTTTTCGTGTTAGGGATAATTCGGTCAAGATATTTCGCTTTGGTCTTTATCTTCACAATCGATTCACTCGCTTTCTTTGATATCTTCTGGAATCAAATCTTCCACTGCCTTGTCAAAAACGGCTTCTACCTTTGCTTCATCTTCGGGGGTCTCATAAAGTTTCTTTCCGTAAATCTTGTTGGTTTCTTCACCGAAGATGGTAATGATCCATTCACAAACTTTTTTGGTGAGAAGGGTTGTTGAAGGTTTGATGGCAAGTTTACGGAACCAATAGATCGGGTTCGCATAATTGAGCACGGCTTTACCAACGGTATAGAATTTTGAGATGTATAATTTTTTAGAAAGCTTCATCAATTTGGAATTATCCATGGCTTTCTTCTTGTTAATAATATTAAGAATGGTGGAAACACGATTGTTTTTGAAACGGCGAATAAACTTGCCGTTGACAAGTGTTTCAATTCGTTTGGTGATGTAATAGTTCAAATCTAAAATCTCCTGAATCGATAGTTCGTACATTGGGTATTTTGAATCCGGGAAATAATAACGAGCAATTTCATTCATCAACTCAAAAGAAAGATCGAAGGCAACCTTGAAATAAGCGTTGTCCGTCATCTTGACAGTATCGGTCATCTCTTTATGTTTTTGCTCAATCATGGCAGTGACTTCTTTATCTTGAAGCGTCGTCATTTTTGAGAATTTGATCTTTGTCTTTCCACTTCTGTCGGTGACGAGCATCAGTGCGACAAACAAGGCAAGCAAAATAAACCCGGTCAAAAGTCCGAGTACAAAATTCCTGATATCGGGGAAAGTAATCAAAAACACTTGGTGAACAGAAATAAGTCCAAAGACTTGATTCATTTACGACACCTCTCTATCATAAAAATTATACTATTTTTTTAAGGATTAATCAATGATTTATGGTTTGCATAATTCTTCTGTTTATGAGATAATGAAAAAAAGGTGAAAACATGGAAAAATATTTAATTGCGCTTGATTTAGACGGAACTTTACTTTATGATTTCGACACCGTGTCGAAAGAGCTGGCAGAGTTCATGAAAGAGATTCAGAGAGACGGACATAAGATTGTGATTGCGACCGGACGCCCCTATCGGAGCTCCAGTTTTGTCTATGACTTGTTTGAACTCGATACGCCGATTATCAACTATAACGGTGGACTGATTACCCACCCGAAGGATGCAAACTTCAAAATCGTTAATTACACGGTAAAAAAGGAAGCAATCATCGATATTTTTGAAAACAACATTGAACACATCCGAAATGCTTTCAGTGAAGTAAAAGATACCATCTACTTATATCAAGAAGAAAAGGAAATTGAACCATTGCTTCATCGTATGGCGACCTCGCCAGTATTCTTAGGGCACTTGAAAGATACTTTGAAAGAAGACCCGAACGGATTCATCATCATTGGAAAACAAGGGCACGGAAAAGCAATTGAAAAATACGTCAACGAACATTATAACGGATCTGTTCTATCTCGAATTTGGGATTTAAAAGGAGAGTTTGACTCAATCGTTGAAATCTTTACGCCTGAATCCAACAAAGGTAAAGGATTGAAATACGTTTCTGAGTATTTAAACATTCCAAGAGAAAGAATCGTTGCCATTGGCGACGGTCACAACGACATTGAAATGCTTGAATTTGCATCTTTAGGCATTGCGGTTAAGAATTCACATCCGGAACTTTTAGAAGTTGCGGATATCATCCTTGATGAAACGTCAAAAGAAGACGCCGTCAAGAAATTCTTAACACGATATTTAAAAAAATAAGGCGGATTAAATTCTAAATCCGCCTTTTCCTTTGCCTCGATTTCGTTTACTTGGAGCAGGTGCAGTCGGTACTCCACCTGTTGCCATTTTTTCCATATTTGGAGCGCCCATTGATGAAAATTGTTTCATCATTTTTTGTTGCTTTTCAAGCATAGAAATAAGCCGATTGACTTCGGTCGTCGAACGACCGGACCCCTCTGCGACTCGGTTTCTTCTTGAAGAGCTTCTCTCCATGAGTTCAGGATGAATTCTTTCTTCTTTGGTCATGGATGAAATAATCGCGTCGATATAGATGAGTTGTTTGTCATCGACTTTATCCATGTTTCCCATTTGAGACATTCCCGGAAGCATCTTTAAGATGCCAGAAAATGCGCCCATCCGTTTGATCATCTTCATTTGTTTCAAGAGGTCGTTGAAATTGAATTTCCCCGACATCATTTTTTCCATCATCGACAATGCTTCATCTTCATCGATTTCTTCGGTTGCTTTTTCAATCAAGGAAACAACGTCGCCCATGCCAAGAATTCTCGATGCCATTCTTTCAGGATGGAAGACTTCGATTTCAGAGAGTTTTTCACCGGTTCCGGCAAATTTGATTGGAACCCCTGTCACTTTTCGAATTGAAAGTGCGGCTCCGCCTCTTGTATCACCGTCTAGCTTTGTCAAAATAACTCCAGTGACTTTCAGCGCTTCGTGGAAACTCGTAGCGACACTGACGGCGTCTTGACCCGTCATGGCGTCGACCGTTAACAGAATTTCATCTGCGTTCGTAATCTTCTTAATGTCTTGTAGTTCGGTCATTAAGGTTTCATTGATATGAAGACGTCCTGCAGTATCGATAATCAACGTGTCATAGTTATTTTCTTTCGCATACTTGAGAGCGTTTTTAACAATCGTTTGAGGTGAGACTTTGTCTCCTTCTTCGTAGACTGTAATCTTTAACTGTTCCCCTACGGTCTTCAATTGGTCGATTGCGGCAGGACGGTAGATATCCGCTGCGACGAGGAGGGGGTTGATTTCATTGTTCTTTCTTAAATAGTTGGCAAGTTTTCCTGCAGTCGTCGTTTTACCGGCGCCTTGGAGACCTACTAACATAATCGAAGTGATTCCAGATGTTTTTAAATTGATTGGAACGGCTTCTCCGCCCATCAATTTGGTTAGTTCGTCATTGACGACCTTAACAACTTGTTGGTCAGGATTGAGTCCCTTCATTATTTTTTCGCCAAGTGCAAGTTCTTTGACTTCTTCTGTAAATTCTTTGACGATTTTATAGTTGACATCCGCTTCTAATAAGGAGAGGCGGATTTCACGCATCATTTCATCGATGTCGGATTCATTCAGTTTGGCTTTACCCGTCAATCGACGGAGCGCCATTTGAAATCTGGAAGTTAAATTTTCAAATGCCATGCGTTACACCTCACTTTTCTCGAGCTTTTCAATGATTTTGAGAATGTTTGAATCTTCGATTTTAGTTTTCAATTCATTGATTAAAACTTTTCGTTCAGACCTTCCCGATCTGACTTTTAAAATCTCTTCATAATGATCTAAGTGCTGTAATACACTCTTGACTTGGTCATGAACCGCATTGCGGCTCACATCCATGATTTTCGCAATCTCGGATAGAGAATAGTCATCTAAATAGTAATATTCAAAATAAGTCTTCTGCTTTTCGGTCAGAAGTCCGGAATAGATGTCATATAACTGATGATATCTAATTTTATCAGTAATGTTTTCCATAAAGCCTCCTAGTCGAAAAAGTCTGCGAACAGACCATAGATGTAGTCTTCAATGTCGAAATAGTCAATATCGGTAATCTTCTCGCCGAGTCCAACAAAGTTGATTGGAATCCCGAGTTCGTTTCGAATCGCTAAAACGATTCCGCCTTTGGCCGTACCGTCAAGTTTCGTCAATACGATTCCGGAAATGTTTGCGGCTTCTGAAAAAATCTTGGCTTGAGATAATCCGTTTTGTCCTGTCGTCGCATCGATGACGAGATAGGTTTCGTAGACGACGCCGTTCATCTCTCTTGAAATCGTCCGATTGACTTTTTCAAGTTCTTTCATTAAGTTGACTTTATTTTGAAGTCTTCCTGCCGTATCGACAAGCAAGACGTCAATATGTTTTTGTTTTGCAACTCTCAAAGCATCGAAGACGACGCTTGAAGGATCGCTACCGGGGCCTTTGGATACGACTTCACAGCCAACACGTTCGCCCCAAATTTTAAGTTGTTCAATTGCGCCTGCACGGAAGGTGTCACCCGCAGCCATCATCACGGATTTGCCTTCTGATTTTATTTTATAGGCAAGTTTTCCAATTGATGTCGTTTTTCCGGTTCCATTGACACCGACAAATAAAATGACAGTCAGTCCTTCTTTGTTATATCTGATATTGGTGGAAATGATTTCGTCTTTGGTATAGATTTGAAACATATGATCGACGATGATATTTTCAAGATCTTTTGGATCCGCTATTTTTTGTTTTTTAACTTCTGATCGAAGCGTTTGAATGAAGGATACGGTTGTATCGACGCCAATGTCTGCCATGATGAAGATTTCTTCGAGCTTGTCAAAGAGTGATTCATCAATCGTTTTTGAATTCAATAAGACGTCTTTTAAAGAAGAAAGAGATCCCTTTCTTGTTTTAGCCATTCCAATTTTATATTTTTCGCGTTTTTGAAGTTTCTCTTTTGACGAGAATAATTTTTGAAATAGACCCATATGCATCCCCCTTTCAGACTACTGAATATTATACCATATCTTCGAAAATTTAAATAAAAAAGAAACCAAAAATCTACTTACGCAGATTCGTTGGTTTCTCTGTAATCGCAATGCGCCTGGTCTAGGCAATGAACCTGATTCTGTTCATCCATCACCAAGTCTTTTCCACAGACAGGACATTTTCTTCCGGTCGCTTTGAGTGGAGATATGTGCTTACATGAGGGATAGTTTGAACATCCATAGAACTTGCTTCCGGAGTTCTTTCCCTTTTTGGCAGTTCGTTCGATTAAAGTTCCTTTATGGCAAACTGGACACTCGACTCCGGTATCAATCCGTTTGACTGGAGCGTTCTCGGAAGGTTTGATGTATTTGCATTTCGGGAAATTCGAACAAGCTTCAAACTCACCGAACTTACCGTGTCTGTGAACCATGGAAGATCCACATTTTGGGCAAATTTCTCCGGTTTCCTTGGGTTGTTCTTTTTCCATGTGTTTGGTTGCGTGATCGTATAAAGGAATAAAGTAATCATAGAATTCCTGAAGGACGGTTTCGCCTTTTGCGGTCGCCTGAGCGACTTCATCAAGTATGTTTTCCATGTCTTTTGAATAGTTAGAACTGATGAATTCGTTGAAGAATTCGTCTAACTTTTCAATCGTCATAAGTCCTTGTTCTGTCGGATGAAATTTCTTTTCAGTATAAGAGACATACTTCCTTGCCTTGAGGAGTTGAATGGTTTGGGCATATGTCGATGGACGACCGATTCCCAAATCTTCCATTTCCTTAATCAGCTTCGCTTCGGTATATCTTGCGGGAGGTAATGTAAACATTTGTTTCTTGTTTACCGATTCTGCGTGAAGGATTTGATTCTCTTTTAGAGGAGGCAAAGAAGACGATGTTTCTTCATCCTCTTCTTTGATTTCAAAGCTACCGTATAGTTTAAGGTAACCATCAAATATAGGTTTGGATGAAGTCACTTTAAATAAGGATAGATTGTTTTCAATCAGTACGGAAGTGACTTCACTGATGGAAGGTTTCATGAAAAACGCAATCGCTCTTGAATAGATCATTGAGTAAATTCTGAGTTCGTCTTTAGATAAATATCTTTTAATCGACTCCGGTGTTCTGCTGCAAGACGTTGGACGTATTGCTTCATGAGCGTCTTGGATATTTCCTTTGGCAGCATTCTTTCTTTGATAACCAAGATAATCTTTTCCATAAGTGCGAAGAACATATTCGGTTGCGTGTTGGATGAATGTCTGAGAAAGTCTTGTAGAGTCTGTACGCATATAGGTGATGAGTCCAACGGATTCATCTCCGATTGAAACACCTTCGTATAAGCGTTGAGCGATTTGCATGGTTTTCGTTGAAGAAAGACCATACTTCGTGGAAGCTTCCTGTTGAAGGGTTGAAGTGATGAAGGGAAGTCGGCTGAAAGTCGATTTCTCTTTCTTTTCAATGGAGGCAATTAGATATTCTTTTTGTAAAGAAGAAATGATTTCTTCCGTCAACTCGAGATTGGGTAGTTTT
This sequence comes from uncultured Candidatus Izemoplasmatales bacterium, assembly GCA_964574705.1. Lineage (GTDB taxonomy): Bacteria > Bacillota_I > Bacilli_A > Izemoplasmatales > Hujiaoplasmataceae > JAHIVB01. The sequence continues at coordinate 7,871 of CAZNOO010000019.1, read as the reverse complement.
GGAACGTGACCCATGTATTTAAATAATTTTGCCGTAAATCCAGTAAAGGTGACCGAAATGTCATAATACTCTTCTTCAATAAAGGCATTGACTTCTTTTTCCCTGTCGGTTAACAGTTTTAAAGCTGCACTTTGAACTCGTCCTGCAGATTTCGATTTGATTTTATTTTGTAGAAGTTTGGACAGTTTGAATCCAATGATTCGATCTAGCATTCTTCTGGTCTCTTGACTTTCAACCAATGCAAGGTCAATATCCTTCGGGTTCAGGAAGGCTTCTGTAATCGCGTCTTTTGTGATTTCATTAAAGATTACGCGCTTCACGGGTTTGTGTCCTACGTTTAAGGTTTCTAGAAGGTGCCAAGAGATGGCTTCCCCTTCTCTGTCGGGGTCGGTTGCGAGAAAGACTTCTGTCGATGTTTTAAGAGCAGTATTCAGTTCTTTGATTAAGGCTTTCTTTTCAGGCAAAACTTCATAGGTCGGTTTGAAGTGATTTGTGACATCAATCCCGAGTCCGCCTGGACCACTGATTGCCAAATCACGTATATGACCTTTGGATGAAAGGACCTTATATTCTTTTCCCAAGTATTGTTCTATCGTCTTCGATTTAGATGGACTTTCAACAATGACCAGTTTTTTTGACATAGTATTACCCCGTTTCGAATGATAGTATACTTACATCTGGCGTGAAAGTCAACCGATTTCATTTGAGAAAATTGTGAGGAAATTCGTTAATAATTACATTATTAAAAAAAAGTATATATATAGAAAGAAAAAATGGTCGCTAGGCAACCATTCTTAAATGTAATGATTAATCTTCACAAATGACGATAATCATGTCTCCAACTTCAAAGGTTAGATATTCGTCTTTTCTAGGATTGACGAATATGCCACCTTTTTTCTTAATTGATTTCTTCTTGTATCCAATTGCGACTTCTTTTTTCTTTGAGGCACTTTCAATCACGGTATAGAAGTTGACGGATTCGTCAAGAAGGACATATTCTTCAGCGGGTTTCAAATAGATTTCAGAGCCTTCGCTTGTGAGCAGTTCTTCAAAGACAGGACGAAGATATCTGTTTTCCGCAATCTGAGCGAGCATCTTGTTTGTTAAGACATTTGATACAACGAAGTCGTCGATCGATGCGTACTGCATAATATCGGCATTGGCATTCTTGCGAATTTCAATGACGATTTGGAAATTCAGTTTGAGTTTCTTTTCAAGTTCCCTTAAATGAAGAACGGTTAATAGCGTATCAGAATCGCTTTGTTCATCATCTTCTAAATGGGACCCGAAGATAATAATCGTGTCAATGTCATGATAGTTAATATTGCTTAATACTGTTAAATCGGTTGTGTCTCCATAGATAATGTCATAGTCAATGAATTCCAATAATTTTAAGGGTTCGAGTTCTTCTTCCGTTTTCACTTCAGAAAACAGAAATGTTATTTTTGAGCCTGGTTTGACGTAAGGTTTAAATTCTTTCATCACCGGAAGTGTTGATTCGTTACAACCGATGGATAGAATATGACGCTTAACTTTATTTTGACGATGACTTCCGTTGACGATCATTTGAGACAAGACCATGGGATTACCATCCATATAGATGGTATCGTCATCTTCTGAGATGCAGATGATTTGATCATTTTCTTCTACCAAAGCGTCCATCGATGGATTCAATAATACTTCCTGATTTCGAAACAGTCCGACGATGGTGGAATGGTTTGATTTAGACAAAACCTCTCTAAAGGTAAGTCCGGTCAACGCATTATTATGACGGTAAAAATAGAACTCATCTCCAGAGAAATCAAAGACATCTTTATAGATAAATGAGAGTCCCGGTTGAAGGCAAGTTTGAGCCATAATCCGGTTCATGGAATCTGCTAGGTGAATCACTTCAAGTTTATCTTTTCCGATGTTCTTCGCAACAGCGATATTGGAAGATTTATTTAAGATTGTAGAAATGTATCCCACGTGTCCTGATTCGAAGAAAGCGGTCTGCCTAATCGCAAGTATCGTCTTGATGGTTTCAGAGTCATTGTCGCAAGCTAGGATCACGCTTTTCGCATCCGAAATGCTCATCCGGTTTAAATCATCTTTGTCGAAGATCGATCCTGTTCTTACAATGATGTCAGAATTATGGAATTTCTTTAGTTTCAATTTAAGGTCGCTTGTGGTTTCAATCAAATCTCTGTCAGTCAATATAACAATCACCGGTTTCCTGACATTTAGATTTGCTTGTATCAGTTCTCCGACTAAAACAGATACATTATCATTGTATCCAAGAATCAATGTATGATTCTTTTCAATGACACCTGACGCACCTTTTTGAAGATTCTCAAGTTTTGTTTGAAATCCGTTTGACACAAACGATATCAATAAGCTCGTCACGAACAGTCCTACAATCGTTGATACCGTCATCATTACAATATAAAGGAAAGTTCCTTCTTCTCCTGATAAGTTTCCGGCATCCAGCGTCTGCATGAAACTAATCCAGATGACATGAAAAATAGAATTATCACCACTGACAAAAAACGCGATGATTCCCACAATTAAGACACTGATGAAGGTAATTAAAAACAACATCATGATGAGTGAGAAGGTTCCTCTCGATAAAAAGCGATCAAATAAATATTTGGCTTTCTTTTTAAAATTCATACACACACCCTCAATTCATTAAAAAAAGTGATATTTGAGATATCACTTTCATTATAATAAATTCAAACAATATGAAAAGAGCATTTACAAAAAATACAAGAACTTTTTAATTGGAAACGACTCTTTTTGCGTTTTTATCTTGATACATTAAAAAATCAATGTGTCTTAAAAACACTTCAAGACTTGTAAATTCTTGATTATAGACCGCACAACCGAAACTGCACTCAATTGTATAAGGTTTTTGTTTGGAAATTGCAAAGTCTTTATAAGCCGCTTTAATTCTATGAAGTTTCTCTTCAGCGAAAGATAGATCACAATTTTCAATGATGATGATAAATTCATCTCCACCTAACCGGCAAAGAATGTCTCCCGATTTCAAATTGTCTTTGACAATGTCAATCGCAGCTATAATGGCTTTGTCTCCCTCAATATGCCCATAAATATCATTAATGGATTTTAAATTGTCAATATCAAAATAGATTGCGGCGAAACAGTCTCCGTTTGAATTGAGAATTCTTCTGGAATAGACATTGTAAAAAGATTCTCTAGTCCACGTACCCGTCATAGAGTCCAGATGAATCATACGATCTTGAAGGTAGAGATAGGCGAGACACAAAGCGACTGCGGCACTACTCCATATCAAGAGCAGTCCATAAAACGCGACTTGGAATACGCCGGCAATGATTGGAGTGATTCCAATCATAAGAAAGGTTCTTAAGTCCTGCCTTAATAATTTCTTGCGATTATAGATGATAACGCCTATGCCGATAAACATATATACATACGTGATTGCGGCGGAGAGAATAAACCAGCTTTCTCTATGGTAAACGCCCGCTGCGTCAATTGAAAATATGAATCCAAAGAATGGGGACAAAAGCGCCATGATGAAATTGAGTCCAATCGGAATCAGCAATAAAATCATGATATTCTTATTGATTGTGCGGTTACCTAACACAACACGGTGAATAAAAATCAAAAACGTTAATGACAACAAAGGAGATACCGAAAACATTCCAACATTCATGAAGTTAGATACAAACATCAAAAGTGGGTTTGTATCTCCGTTGGTTAAACAAGTTGCAGTCTCAAAAAGTAATCCCAAAAAGATCGTCGCAAGGGTTAGAAAAAAAGCACTATTCAACGAGTCGTGTCGATCTAGTTTCTTTCTTGAGATAACGAAAAGTGACAGCAATACAATCATTGCCATCAAGTTTACTTGAATCCGGTAGATAGTCTCCACTCCATCCGCCGCCTTTCAGTCTAAAGTTGTGATTTCATTATATCACTAAAATGAATAAAGGAAAACCAAATATGAATAATTTAATCGTTATTTTTGTAAAAAAAAGACAAGGAATTCTTGTCTTTACTCATATATAAATTGCCAACGAATCCCAAACTCATCTTCAACGGTTGCATAGGACTTCGCAAAAAATGTTTTGGTCGGTGTTGTATGTTCCTTTGAGTTCTTCTTAAGACCTCCGTAAAAGCGTTCTACTTCCTCTACAGACTCACATGCGACCATCAGGCTAATATTATTGCCTTTGACGTATGCGCCTTCTGAAGGCGTATCAGAGGCATGAAACACAATGTTTCCAATCCTAATTAAACTATGCAACACAAGTTCTTTGTCGCCTTCGGGGCCAAGATAGCCTGGCATGTCTTTATAATACATGATTTTAGGTTCTTCTGTTTGGAATACTTCTTTATATCTCTTTAAAGCAAGACTTGCATTTCTGTTATAATTCATATAGACTTCGATTTTCATAATATGATCCTCCATAAGATATCATACGCTCAAGATATGAAGAATGCAAAAGATACGATTTACAATCTCCAACAAGATTATCAAGAATGGTTTCAATATTCAAAGGGATAAAGTATAATAAAGTGTCTTATAAGGGAGGAATCAAATTGAAAGAGTTCGATATCCATCATTCAATGCCTCGGGTTGAAGATGCCATTTATAATTTAGAAATGTTTCTGAAGATTTCTAAACCAGAAAAAGTAATTAAAATCATCCATGGATACGGTTCCAGTGGAAAAGGCGGAAAAATTAAACAAGCATGTCATGACTTGCTTGAAGATAAATTGAATCATCATCAGATTAAAGCTTATATTCCCGGAGAAGCGATATCGACGCCAATGGGATATGATGATGCCATTCGGAAATATAAACCTTTGATTCAAAACGATTCTGACTTTCATAAAGGGAATGATGGAATCACTTATGTATTCAATGTATAAATGCGAAAAGCGACCATTTTAAGGTCGCTTTTTTGTTTTAGAAATCCTCCCAAAAAGACATCTAAATTTAAAATGTCACGAATTCCGCGACATTTATATTTTGACTAGTCTCGTCCTATTCAAGGATTCGTTCATCAATTCTTCTGGTAAGTGATATAGCGTATGGCGTAAAGTGTTTTTCCCAAAACCCCGCTCCAATTGGATTAATCGATTCGTAATCCACTCCACAAAGTGGAATATCGTTTGATTTCAACCAATTCATAACTTCTTCTAAGAGACACGATCCTATGTTTTGGTGTCTGCTTGTAGTTTTGACGTAGGCTCCAGTAATGTTCATGACATCGTTGTGATACGATACAATACTTTCCGCACGAGGTTGTATCCTCATATAACCTAAGACTTCATTGTTTATAACAGAAAACCATAAATGATGGTTTTTTTGGTTGAACCAGTTCTTTAAATCTTCTAAAGAATCTTCTTCTTTATTCGGCATAAAAATAGGTGAATTTCTGTAATAGAGGGTATGTTCTCGATGAAGTTCAGCTATATTTGGCAAATCGGAAACATCTGCTTTTTTGATTGTGAATTTTGGAAAGCCATGATTTTCAGACTTCACTAAAGAAAGTGCATCTACACATCTTTTTCCAAACCCATTTTCAAACCAAAAATCTTTTTGGATTTCATTATGTGCAAACAGTACGATTGCATGAGATAAAAGCCCTAGTTTAACCCACTGATCAGCATTTTTTGCATAAAGGGACGAGTAGACTTCATGCTGTTTATTGGGGATGCAAGCATGTCCGTGCATTGGAACAACGATACCGTTGTGATTGCCAAATAATGGGCCGGTTTGTAATCCAATCATATAGCCTAATATTTGACCGTCTTTTAAGGCAATTAGACCCATTCCTTTATCGATCAACTTTGATATTGATTTTGTGAACAAGGGTTTCATTTCTTCTGGTTTTGGAAGATATGAAACATGATTCGTTTCTTCCATATATTGAATCATTAATAAGTTGACAAGTTGTTCTAAGTCTTCTAAAGATGGTTTCTTAAATTCAATCATGGCTTCACCTCTAAAAAGTATCGAATGAATATTCCTAAAATAATATTTAAATCACAAACATGGAGTGAATGGCGTGCGCTCGATATTTATATTATCATTTGTTTTAACAAGTTGAAATAGAATCCTTTAATATTTCAAATGATACCAATAAGAAATGAACCTGTCTGTCTTCTTAAATCCAAATTGCATGTATAAGTTTAATGCAACCGTATTGCTGGAAGCGACTAACATTAGTTTATTGCCTTTGATGGTAGAAAGTACGGTTTGAAATGAGTTCTTTCCATGTCCAAGACCTTGATAATCTGGATCAATCGCAAAGGATTCAATTTCTTCTCCTACTGTAAAATAAGTTCCAATGTATTTTTCTTCAAATAGAATTAAGCCAATGTTGCTTCCTTCTGTATTTTTAGACTCAATGAGTTCTTCAGGTTCAACATAAGACATGTTGTCGATATTGAACGTCGATCTGTTGGTGGTATCCATATATCGTTCATACATCTCTTCATCTAATGATATTAGTTCATAACCAGTTACCGGATTATATTCTTGATTGGATTCATATGTGCCAATGTCATAATCTGGTTGAAGGGATTGAAACATTGGTAATCCATGTGGTGTAATAAAAGCTTCAGTTAAACCAAGGGATAAAACAAATTCTTGAATTGATTTTAGTAGTGATTCTTCGTTCGCACAAGAATCGATCACAATATTGGCTCTCTTTTTCTTTGGCTCATAATAACTCTTGAATTCTCCAAATGCATTCTGAATTGTTTGAAACATGTTATTCCTCCTGCTCGTTAATCTCATAATCTTCTTTGTATTCAATATTGTATCAAAAAATAATAGAAAAATATTGAACCTCCATAAAAAAACCTCGTTTCTTCCAAAATGGATGAAACGAGGTGATGACATTGAATTATTTTATCCTTTTTCAGAAAAGGCATCCGTCACATTATATTCTGCATTCAATGTTGTATGCTGTGTTAGCGGGGTTGTAAAATCATAATCAACATATCCGTTAACCATATAGATTGTCCAACGATCAAACTCTGAACCGGTTCTAATCGGATCTGTCGGTTGTGTAGGAAGACTTCCAGAAGCAATCACTTGGTTAGGAATAAAAGTTCCACCGATGGTAGCGAAAGTGACTATTACTAACTCCGTTTGATCGTCAGCTAGATATTTCGCATATAAAGTCAGTTCGGTGTTGTCTACTAAGGCGCTAGGCGTATATAGCGTAGTTAGTTCTGAATCGATATACCAATTCGCGAATACAAATCCTGTTTTTTGAGGAGTTGGAGGTAAATATTGTGGAGAATCTGAATTGACTTGAGCTAAAGCATAAGCCGTTCCTCCATTTGATTCAAATGTAATGCTTACGGTATGCGTTTGTCCGCATGCTAAAAGAAAGAAAGATAGAGCAATAATTGTAACAAGTGTAAAGATTTTTTTCATAGAAGTCCCTTCTCATTTTTAGAGTATTATTTTATTTTTAAAAATCTGAATCTTTGATTTAACTGAAATTAAAGTTCAATTAGAATATTGTTTTCTTCTACTTTCACTTGATAAGTCTTTGCATTTTTTGACGGCATTTTCATAAATAGGATTTTGGGATTAGAGACGAGTTTTCCGTTGGTTACATCGATTTGTGCATGATGACTTGCACAGGTAACGATTCCGTTAGCAAGTGTACCTTTTGCAAGGGACGCTCCCATATGAGGACATTTGTCACTCATTGCATAGACATGATCATTGTGGTATGTTAAGAGGATTGCGGAAGCTTCTACTTCAATCCTTAACATCTTCTTTTCTTTTAACTCGTTTAAATTAGCGACAATTTGCCACATTAGATTCATTCCTTCTCTCTTAAAAACAAAAACTATTTTGTTTTGCGAATAGCGGCAAC
>CAZNOO010000018.1:0-37036 GCA_964574705.1 uncultured Candidatus Izemoplasmatales bacterium | reverse complement strand
GAATTTTCCTGTTTTCTTTCTAATGTAGTTCAAACAAATATGTTTCGAATCCATCCGACGTTACTGTTGTGCCATCCTCTAAATACCAGATGGCTTCCAGGTTCTCCGTTTGATTGACGAAATCCAGTCCTTCCTCTACGGATAATAGGAATATGGCTGTCGAGTAAATGTCCGCAAGAGCTCCATCCGCATAGATGATTGATACACTCAGCGCTTCACCACCAGGATAGTAGGTTCTTGGGTCGATGATATGATGATACACAATTCCATCTTCCTCTCCGATAAAAAAGCGTTGGTTCGAGCCACTAGTGACGATGGAGATACCTGTTGGAATCTTGATGACCGCATAATAGTCTGCCGAAACTGGATTTTCATAATTTGGTCTTAATAAAGCTACATAATAAAGACCGTCAGCATTATTGGGATTAGTTCCACCCGCCTTCACGTTTGAATTCCCAGCGTTTAGAATGTACCTGATATTTTGTTCGTCAAGCATGTCCGTAATTAATTCGCTCACGTACCCTTTTCCGAAACCGCCAAGATCGATGCCCATACCAGGTTCCAAAAATTCAATTGTACTGTTTTCCAAATTCAAAACAATGTTTTCGGGATTGGTTTCAAACGTTCCATCATCGATCAAATCGAAGGGAACAGGACAGACTAAATATGAAAAAGAAACGGTCGAGTCACAATCTGTATTTTCTCTTGCATTATGCCAAATATCGAGTACTGGATTAAGTGCAATATTGAACATGCTTTCGGAACCCTGCGTCACTTCATCTTCGTGTAAGAGTCCATAATGGATGACGTCATAAAGTTCTCTTGGAATCGATATAGGGCCATCTGGTGAATGATTAATCGTGTAGACATTCACGACGCCGGTGTATTCGTTATATTTATCTATTAGTTGATGATACTGACTCAAAATAGCTTCAACGCTGGAAAAGAGTTCTTGAATGGAATAAGTATCTTCCTCTGTAACATAAAGCGTCAGTGCAATAGCGGTATCAAAATAGGAAGTGTAGATTTTTTTGCATAAGTATACTCCTTCAACACTGCCACTTACACAATAGTCGGGTTCGGGATTCTGATAATTTGTGCATCCCGAAAGAAGAAGAATGAATATTCCTAATATGAGGATTAATAGTGTTTTTCGCATGGTATCACCTTTCATCATTATATCAAATGAATCGCTTTTACAAAACATTCATTCAAATAATTTATTAGATAAATTAGCAGTTTTGAGTTATAATAAAGTCAATAAAGGAGGACGTCAAATGAAAAAAAACGATTGGATTGTCATTGGATCATTGTTTGTGTTCGGGCTCCTTCTATTTTTCGGATTCAAATTGGCCGAATCGATAAAATCTACTGGAAACGTGTATGCCAAAGTTTTCTATCAGGACACCCTTGTTTTGATGATTGACTTAAACAGCGATGAGTATACTATATACAATACGGAGTACGCGAATCAAATTGATGTTGGAAGAGCTAGCGAAGGAATCTTTTATGTTCCTGGAACTGTGACTACCGACATGTCCGACCTTTATGCAGAAGACTCCTATGCTCTTGCACATCAACTTAAGGGAATCAAATTACAAGTATTAGACGGCAAAATCAGCGTCGTTTATCAAGAAAGTCCGAGAGACTTGTGTGAGCTTCAACCGCCCACAAGCTCAAGTCTAGAACCACTTGTCTGCCTTCCAAATGAGTTGGTTATCAATGTCTATACAAATTTAACGTCGGATGAATTCATACCCGACGCCATATTGGAGTGATTGAGTTGTTAGATCCAAATGTATTTTATGTTTTGAGAATCGTATTATTCTTCATATCGACTTTCTTTATTTTCAGAGCCCTGCAAGCAGTAGATCTATCAAAACTATTTAGAACGAACTCAACGGATCAGATTCGTTTGCTTTTCGTTGTCATTTCGTTTATCCTCGGGTACCTTTTTACCGATGCGCTTGTATCGTTGTTTGAAAATCTAAACAACTTGTTCTAATCTTCACTATAAATGGAATACTCTTCCAAAAGTGTTAAATTTGAGTTGCCGAAAAGAACTTCGTCCAAGTGTTGTTTGACAGAATCTCGATCTACCTTAAGAACAGAAAAGACGATATCTACATTCTCAAGATAGGTAATCTTTTCAACAATCACATTTGATTTAAAATAGTTTTCCAAATGGTTGTGAGTCGAGTAATCTATTGAGGTAGCATATCTTATAAACTCTTTTTTGCTTGTTTTTATTACAAGTTCAAGCAAAGAAGATATGGATTTTGAATAGGCTCTAATCAATCCTGATGCGCCAAGAAGTGTACCGCCAAAGTAACGGATTGATACAGCTAAAACATTTGTAAGACCATTCTTCTTTAAAACTTCCAATAATGGGATTCCGGCAGTCTTTTGCGGTTCTCCATCATCGCTCGCTTTTTGAGAAGCACCTGTGTCCCCAACAATATAGGCATAGCAATAATGACTGGCGCCTGGATAATCGCGTCTGAGCTTTTGAAGGATTTCGGACACCAAATCTTCTGAAACAACAGGAATGAGGAATCCTAAAAATTTTGAATTTTTAGCGATGAACTCGCCTTGAACCGTCTCTTTGATTGAGTACATTTTACCACCAAGTTTATTATATCATGGTTTTATTTTTTCTTAGAAAAAAGAATCGTAAATATGGTATAATGTGATAGGTGATTTAGCATGAACACACATTTTGAAAATGGCAAAAAAGTCTTAGAAACATTGACGATGCACGGACATTTGGCCTATTTTGTCGGCGGGTTTGTCCGTGATTTTTTGCTGGAGACTGCTACTGAAGACATCGATATCACCACTTCAGCAACACCTGACGAAGTTCTCTCATTATTTGAAAGTGTCAAACCGACAGGAATTAAGTACGGAACCGTTACAGTTTTCTATGGAACTGACTCTTTTGAAGTCACAACATTTAGAAGTGATGGCACCTATAAAAACCATCGTCATCCCAGTCATGTTGTCTATTCGAAAACTTTAAAAGATGATCTTATACGTCGGGATTTTACCATTAACGGAATGGCAATGAATCTGAATGGGAAAATCATTGACGAAGTCGGTGGAACCGAAGATTTAAAGAATAAATTAATCCGAGCCATCGATGATCCAATCACTAGATTTCAAGAAGATAGCCTTAGAATTATGAGAGCCTTTCGATTCGTTTCAAAAACTGGGTTCGATATTGAAACCAATACTGCAAATGCAATTCGTAACTCGAGCGCACTTTTAAAAGAGATTGCGAACGAAAGAGTCCTGCAGGAATTCAAAAAGATAGCGATGAATCCTTACCGAAAGAAAGCGTATCATCTTCTTGTAATACTCGGAGTCGCGGACACATTTTCAGAGTTAAGGGAAGGCTTAATATTGCTTTCCAAAATAGATACTGAAATTCTTCCTTGGCCACAATTCTTTACGCTGTGCTTTTTCCTAAATCAACAGGAGATTCCCGAAAATTGGAGATTTTCCAATTTGGAGAAGGCTAAAATGAAAGAAGTTATTACCCTCATGAGCGAGACAGAGTCCAATGATTTCACTCCTTTACATCTTTTCCATCACGGTGTGAAAAGATGCTTAGAAGCAAACGTTCTCAACACCCTCATCAATGAGAAGAACAATCAAGTAAAACGAATCAAGCAATTGGATTCTACCCAAGTCATTACTTCAATGACGCAACTTCAAATTTCGGGAAGTGATATTTCCACTTTTCCAAATTTGAAAAATCAGGCGATGATTGGTATCCTCCTCGAGGATGTGCTAAATAAAGTACTTAATAAAGAACTTGAAAACAATTTTGAAACTCTAAAAGAGTATATTTTGAAAACAATCAAATAGAAAAGGACCCCTTTATGGACACAAGAACGTTTTACCCTTACTTGGATAACTTTGATGAACTGACCATCATTATCCCACTGAAAAACTATCGTGAGAATGATTCCTACAAGCTCGTTGGAAATGACGAGGTTATCGACTTGGACATCGTCCAAAAAATCAATCTTGCAGAAGAAGTCAAACTCGTCTGTTCTTTTGATGCATATATCGACCTCGGGAAAAAGTACTGTGTCGAAAATGAAGAGATGGAACAGTCTGAACTTTATACAGGCAAAATCGTTCGAACCGATTTGTTTGACAATGTCTATAACTATAAGAAAAATGACCTTGGAATCACCTACACAAAAAAATCTACAAAATTCAAAATTTGGACTCCCGTTGCCAAATATGTGAAGTTGGAACTAATCAGGCCTTCTGGAAAGACTGAAATACTCGACATGCTATATACCAACTCAGGCGTGTGGAGGCTCTTAATTGATGGAGATTTGGATGGAATTAAATATCGATACCATGTGTATGTGAACGGCAAAGAACAAATTGTTTCAGATCCTTATGCGATTGCATCGACGCCAGAAAGCGAATACAGTGTGGTCATCGATTTGAAAAAAACGTATCAGATGAAACACAATCCGCCTTTTGAAGGAGAAATTCAGGACGCGGTTATCTATGAAATGAGTGTTCGTGACTTTACCATTGATCCGAAGATGTCGTTTCACAATAAAGGGAAATTCACAGGCTTGATTGAAAAAGGAGTTAAGACCCCGGGCAGAAATCTAGCGGGGATTGATTACTTGAAATCTCTTGGCGTTACACATGTTCAATTGATGCCTATTTTTGATTTCGACGGCGTCGATGAATTAGACTCGAACAAATCCTATAACTGGGGATACAACCCAAGACAATATAATGTTCCTCAAGGATGGTTTTCAACACGGCCAAATGATCCTTACGCTAGAGTCAATGAACTAAAGCAGACCATTGATACGTTGCACGCTAACAATATCTCCGTCGTTATGGATGTCGTTTACAATCACGTGTTTAGCCCCGTAAATTTTCCGTTTGAAAAACTCGTGCCTGGATATGCTTATCATGTAGACAGAGAAGGAATCTACACCAACGTTAGTGGTTGTAATAATGACCTCGCAACACATCGGAAAATGATTCGAAAACTGATTATCGATTCCGTGCTTTACTGGGTCAACGAATACAAGATTGACGGATTCCGTTTCGATTTGATGGGTCTGATCGATTTTGAAACAATGAACGAACTTCGTCAGGAACTTCATTCGGTTTCAAACCATATCATCGTATTTGGTGAAGGATGGAAGATGTATTCTTCCAACATGGCGGACAGTATGGCCCATATGGGAAACAAGAAAGTCTTACATACCATCGGTTTTTTCAATGATACTTTTAGAGAAACCATCAAAGGTGCTACTTTTGATTTGAAAGTAAAAGGATACGCTACTGGAAACACTAAGAAAACCGATGTAGTCAAAGAAATGCTTCTCGGAAGCGCACATAACCGTTATTTATTTAAATATGCGAACCAATCGATTAATTACGTCGAATGTCACGACAATAACACCTTCTATGACAAGTGCCTCGCAATGACCAAAGACTTGGAATTGATTCGTAAGCAACAAAAACTGGCCACATCTATGGTATTATTGTCTGAGGGGGTTCCATTCCTTCATAGCGGTCAAGAGTGCTACAGGACGAAAAAAGGGGTTGAAAATTCATTCCAATCTGGAGATGACATCAATCTTTTTGACTGGGGCCTTGTCGACACGCATCAACTCGACATCGACTACATCAGAAAAGTCATTGAGTTCAGGAAAGCTCATGAAGGATTCAAAATGAAATCCAGTTCGGACCTTACGCAGTATTCAGAAATTTTGACGCTTGGATCGAAATCGATCATGATGCATCTCAACAACAAGGAAAACATCATTATCGTCTTCAAACCTTTGAAAACGGAAGAAACCATTGCGATTGGTGAAGGATATCGTTTGGAACTGTCAAGCGAACCGGTAGAGCTGAACAAAGATACCTCAGCATATGTTTTAAAAGAAATCGGAACTTACATTTTTGTACAAGGAAGTGAAAACGCATGAATTTCGAAATCGGAGATCTATACAATTTCTACGGAAAGATAGACCAAATCAATACCTCTTCATATGATTCTTTTGCCTGCAATGTCACAAGTGAAGAAGGGGAGTCCTTAATCGTCAGAATTCAAAACGACGAAGATGTTTCCGTAAACAAGATATACTATTTTAAAACCGAAGCCATTGTCTTCAAAGAGAAAATTCATCTTCTCGCCAAAGAAGTCACCATTATCGGAGAACTTGATTTGGACGACGATCTAAAAGAGCGATTGATGAGAGCTTTCTATCATTACGCTCCGGTCAACCTAAGTGATATCCGAAAAGGAATCGAATCCAAACTTCATTCAATTCAAAATGAAGTCATCAAAAAAATCGTCGATCACATCTACAAAAACGTTCAGGACGATTTCTATCTATATCCAGCCGCAACCAAGTTTCATCACGCCTATATTTCTGGTCTTTCCTATCATACAAATTCAATGATGAAACTCGCAGAAGGATTCCTTTTGGTCTATCCATTCTTGAACAGCGACCTTCTCTATGCAGGGATCTTCCTACATGATATTTGCAAAATCGAAGAGTTTGATTCCTATGAAGGCAGCGAATACACTTTAAAAGGAAGACTTGTCGGTCACATCACGATGGGTGCCGCTTTGATTCAAGAAACGGCAAAGCACCTTGGGCTTGAAAACGAAGAAGAAGTTATTCTGTTACAACACATTATCATCAGTCACCACTACTACGGAAATTTCGGTTCTCCCAAAAAACCGAACATTGCTGAAGCACTTGTCATTCATTTCATCGACAACATTGACTCCAAAGTCACAGAACTCGGTGAAGAATTGGATTTGGTCAAAATCGGAGACTTAACCACTTCTATCGGTGTTTTGGAAAGAGAACGTTATTACAAACACAAATTATCTAAGTAACTTCATAAGAAAAGAGGCACAATCGATGATTGGCCTCTTTTTATATTGAGTTGAATTAGTTTAAGTAATCTTTGAACAATGCATCGTAATAAACGTCACGAACGTCAGAAAGCATTGCATAGATTTGAGCGTTTGTAAGATCTGAGTAAGTGCTGTCAGCAAACTCACCCATAACGAGATGATCAGCGATTACGATATTCACAGTTCCTAAAACATACATGTTTTGGAGTAGTGGATCGAAATATATTTTGAGTGCGCTAGATACACTTGCTGGAATGTTTGGTAACGTAATTCCATAAGTGGCTTCAAGGTCAGCATCCGTCAAGTCATAAGCGGTTGAATAGAAGAAGTATTGTGCATAAAGTTCTACTTGAGCCTTAGTAGGTTCCGCATTTGCGTTTTCACTTCCGTCACTGTATAGAGGGTTCGCTCCATCTGCTTCAGTGAATGCTGCAGACGGTTGTGTGAAGTCGTCGCCCTTGGTGACTTTGATGATGTGGTATCCGAAATCAGTAGAAACCGTTCCCGTCATATTTTCAAGCGTGAGGTTTTGTTCCAATTGATATTCGTGATACAAGTTTACAAGTGCTGTAACGTATTCAGGCACATAAGAATCTTTAACGCCATAGTCTCCACTATAAGTTACAGAGTGCGTTACACTGTCAGAGTCGGTTTGGTTTAGAGATTCAGTTAACATCATGATGCCTGCTTGTTTGAATGCTCCCCAAGTTGCGTCATCTCTTGTTGCTGCTTCATATTCCGAAATCAGTGCAGTAAAGGTTCCGTCATAATCGTCAATTGCTGTTTCAATTTGTGCAATCATTGATTCGAACGCACTTGCATCAGCTTCGTTTAAAGAAGCGATGTAATCATTGTAGGAATCTGGAGTACCGTCTTCATTGAAGTCAAGATAGATTACAACATGAGTTACGTTAAGTGAGAAATAATTTTCGTAGTATTCTTGAACAGAAGGATACAGCATATTGATGATGTCGTATTCGCTAACGGCTTCGTTGATCATGTAAGGTTGAATTACACCTTGAATGAAGTAAGTAAGCAATTCAGCTTCTGTTTTTGTTTTGTATTGCATATAAGCATATTCGGTGAAAGAAGAATAAGGAAGTGTCATTCCATATTGTGCATACAAATTCGACAAGTAAACATAATAGTCTTTCGCGTTCTGAACTTGTGTGTACATTGCATCCATTTTAGCAGATCTATTCTTCGAAATATTTGTTTGATCACCGAAGACTTCAGTGAAGTAAGTAGAATAGATTAATTCTTTCGTTTGAGATGCATATAAGATGTATAATCCTGGATTTTTGGTCATTACATAAGATTGGAAGTCATCAGCGCTGACTTCATAAGCAGTTTCTTCATCGCCGATGCGTCCGGATACGGATACAAGGATGACTTTGTCTCCCTTATCATTCATGACGAAGTCGCCATCTGTTTGAGCGTATTCCAGTGCGAGGTAGTAATCGTTGATTTGAAGATTATATTCTGTTCTAAGTAGAATTAATTGGGTAGTGATATTGGTTTCGCCATCGGTTCCATAAACCATGTCATCGACAAGCTGATTGTAAAGCATATCATAGACGGTTGGATCATTTAATACAGATGCAACTGTCGGTTCTGTATTCGTGCTTTCAACAACGGTAGAAGTGGTTCCTGAAGGAAGGACTGTAACATTTATGTATCCGGTTCTCGCAACACCACCAACGGTAATCGTGTACGTCAGTTTCACAATCGTTGCAGCATCTGGAAGTGTAACTGTACCATCATTTGCGATAACATCAATGTGATCACTTGACCAAGCAATTTTAGAATCATACCATCCGGTAAGTGGCAATGTCAAGTTATCTACTGTTTGAGCTGGAAGGTTAATTTCTGCTTCAACCAAATCTGTCAATGCACCATAAAGATCGACTTTATCTACTTGTTCCAATTTATAAATTAGATAGTAGGAATCATCACTCGCACCAGCATAAGCTTTGGGAGCAACACTAAATGGTAAGTTCGCCGTTTTTGATAGATCCAAAGTTCTGAACATATAAGCTGCAAGTGAAGTTTGTATAGCGTATACATCATCATACGAGAATGTAAGATACGTATTGTCGGATGCAATCAGGTCTTCAGCCGTTGCAGTTTCAGAGATTGAATCACGATACTGTCCATATACATAATTGTACATTTGAATGTATTTTGCCAATACTTCTTCATTTGTAAGTTCTTGTGAATTGTTTAAGGTTGTTACAGTTACGCTGTTAATCGAAGTAAATACTTTGTTCACAATTAAATCGGTTGAATCTGTAACGTCATTGAGTGCCACGTCATAGATTTTTCCGTCTGAATCAATGGTGTAAACCGTGGTGTCTGAAGCGTCTTTAACAACTGCATCTTCAGTATCGTCAAAAGCGTCAACTTTAGAAACGGTATAGTATTCTGTATTAGCTGTCTTGTATGAAGTTGCGTCTTCCAAAGAAGAGAAAATCTCTGTATTTGGAATAATGACGGTAAGTGATACATCAACAAGATTTCCAGATCCATCAATCGTATACTCTTTGGTGTCGGATGCTTTCGAATAAATTCCGTTTGTTCCCAAAGTATAGATGATTGTTTCACTTAAGTCGAGAATGTTTTCACTTGCATCGAAGTAATAAGGGAATACGGTTGTATACGCTTCAACGACATTTGAATTGTCATCTGTAAGTGTTTCACTTGTGAAAATATATCCCAAGTATTCTCTTAAAGTAACAGTGTTGTAAGTCAACAAGTTAAATTGTTTCATGACATCTTTTGCATCAGCAAGACTTGTAAAACGAATTTTTAAGGCTTTGATATCTTCAAAGTAACTTGTAACGTATTCACTAGCAACATCCATTCCGGTGACATCACCGTTAGAATCGATATTGTCTCTTGCAAATAGTTCTCTTGCCAAAACAATAGAAGCATAAGCTTCATCGTTATTCTCATAACCTGCCAAAATCATGCTTTGGGCATAACTCGTCTCCAAAGATGTTCTGGTCTCATCATCCAAAGTGGCAAGGTCTGCAGGGTCTGCAGTTCCATAAGTCAACTCGGTGATTTTTGTTTGAATCTGTTCATCAGTCAGATTATCCAAATATGATTTTAACAAATAGGAATCAACCAATAAAAGAGCTTGAGTCACTCCGTCATTTCCTTTGATTTCCTCGAAAACTTCTTGATTTGTTATAGTATATACAACATTTCCGTCCGCATCCAATCGTTGATAAAAAACACCATTTGGATCACTAAGTGATGGGTATCTTGTGTTTCCCGTCGCAAATGCAACCAATATGGCTGATAAAACAATTACGATTAGGATCGAAAAAATGATAATGGCTTTTTTTGTTCCGCTGCTTTTCATGAGCTGTCACTCCTTATTAAATTTGCAACCTCTATGATATCATTAAACGCCTTTAAAAACAACAAAAAAATTGTGAGTATTATGTGATTTAACTGTCTCTAGCTGTAAAATCCTCATTTTATTTGACAAACGCTTGCAAAATTGAAAAAATTGCACTTTTTTTTGATATTTTGTTGGAAAATCAACCATTCATATTGACAAACTTGTCTTTCATATATATAATTGACTTTGTAAATAGCAAAACTAGGGAAACTTAGTGACGCAAAGCTATAGGGCCTTCGATAAGATGGTAGCCAGTTGCCGTTGTCTAACAGACGAGGGCATTTTTTATTTCTAAGGGAATAAATGATGTGACTCGATCCAGATAATGGCATTTTTTATTACTCTGAAACCATGAAGGAGAAGCATAAAAATGACTGCAAAAGCAATGAAAAAACGCTTTATAGTCGGTTTGGCAATGTTGATTTTCTCATTGTCTCTTTTTGCTTTTACTACATATGCGTGGTTTACTTATTTAACAACCGATACTTTTTTTGGAACCGTTGGTTTCGTGGATGTTGAACCAGACGTGTACTTTTATGATGCTGTAGCAGTTGGCAACAGAGTTCCAGCGACTGAAGTTGAAATAGCATCAGGCGTATATAAGCCTGGCGTCTACTTCGTGAATATCGTCAGTAATGGAGATGACTACTTTTTTGAGAACTTCAGACTTTCAATCGATGTATTAAGCAATGTCGATACTTATGTTAGAATCCGCATTTATGAACAAGTAACATTGACTTATGTAAACTACTTGGGGGTTGTAACTGAACTGACTGTATTGAATGAAGAATATATGCCGTTCGACTATGAAACTACGAATTGGTATGACAACCGTGATATTGACGGGTACATCTATTATAAATTGCCCGTTCAAAGAGTGGATGGTTCCACTCCAACACCACTTGATTTAATTGCAGACTACACCTTGGCAGGATTTTCAACATTTTCGCCAGGATACTCTTTGCAAATTGCCTTTTCTTTAGAAGCGGTTCAAGCCACAGACGGACCTGAAAATAATTGGGATCTTGCAACACCACCATGGGGAGGAACCTGGTAAAAGGAGGAATCAATGATGAGTCATTTTATGAAACGAATGATTTTGAGACGCTTTTTAGCGTTCTTTTCGCTTATGCTGGTTACTTTTGCATTTGCCCCTTTCTTCGTGGAGGCTCAGCCTTATATTCCAAATAATCCATCGACGGATGTCGTGGAGTTCACAGGTGATTTCGACTGGGATACCACTCTAGATACGAAGACATCTTCAACAGATTACATCACGTATGCAAACTTTAGAAATAATTATTGTCTTGCGGGCACTTCAGCTTCCGCCTGTGAAACAGCCGCGGCAGGAAAGTATATTCGATTTGACTCCGCAGAATCTTTATATCGATTTAGCGTTGACGTATCATATGCACAGATTTATTTAACTGGAAACCCAACCGAAGATGTCAAACTATCTTCAGATAAGATTGCCGTTTTACTTTCTTTAAATTACGTCTTGGGAAACAACATCGATTATTCAGTTATGGGTGCGAAGACTTTTATCCCGATAGGATATTGGTTCACCGATACTCAAGCAAATGAACATAAAAACATCTTTACTGGATCGTTCAACGGGCAGGGTTTTGTTATTTCTAATTTATACGTTGCTGGATATAACTATTTGATTTATACAGACACATCTAATCCGTTAAACCCTGTTGACATCGCATTGTCCGATTATTATTCGATGTTTCCTTTCAATGACGGCTCAATCACTAATTTTGGGTTATTGAATCCTACTTTTGAATTATTGACATTGCATATTGACATTGACAAGGTGTCAAACGTTGTCGGAATCAATTTGGAAAATGGCGTGATTGACCACGTATACGTTATCGATAACCGTACATCTGTATTAGATGCCGGTATCAGATATAAGGTAGGAAGTTCCTCGGTTGATTTTCAAGCCGCAGGACTCGTGCATACCAATGACGGAACCTTTACCGACTCCTATTATGTTTCTAAAGTAGTCGTCAACGGGTCCTATATCAATAAATTCTCGATTCAACCCGTGCTGTATATCAACAACGGAACGATAGACAATCTCGTCTATGACTCGGATGTATATTTGCTTTCAGTGATTGTTGGTACATCCACTTTCACCATCGACACACCAAATGGACTTGCGACGGGTGAAGCCACCACTTTGCTTAAATCTGATTCTTCCTCATTAGCAGACGATGCTGGATCTCTACTTTGGAATTTCTATCCGTCGGATGGATATCCGATTCTTTTTGGGTTGGTTTATGACTCAGGCAACAGTAGATATCTTATTTCTTCTGCGAGAGACTTGGTATTTTTCTCTAGACTTATTGGATTTGTTACAGTTTACAACTCAAAAGTTTTCAGTGATTCTGATTATGCTTTAACAACCGATATTGACCTTTCGATACTTGCTAGCAATGCCTATAGCACGCCTTTGGTTACTTTCACCGGGTTGTTTACAGGATATAATTCATCTGCGACTGATTTGAGTGAAAACTATTATATCTACAACATGACTTTAACCCAAGGCATCATTCGTGGAACTGGATTTTATTCCGGTCTTTTCAGCATTGTTGGCGCTACCGGGGTTGTAAATAATTTAAACATTTCTCAGTCCAGCATCAATTTGACAAATACCGAAGGATATTATTCAGATATTTTCTATGTTGGAGCAGTTGCAGGAAGACTTTCTGCCGGTACTTTTGAAGACATCATTGTCGACGTATCCATAAACTTGGGAACCAATGCCATTGGTAAGACCTTTGTAGGCGGGCTCGTAGGAGAAGCCTCTGGCGTCATCAACAGAGTATCCAATTTTGGATCTGTTGTCGCAGGAGACCATGCTTACCAAAGTTCATACAACGTAAATCCAAAATTCTACATCGGCGGGATTGTCGGTGGTGCAGATTTGCTTCAACTGCACTTGGAAGAAGCAAAGAACTACGGAGATTTATATGGGTTTGGAACTACATCAACATTTAGTTTTGTAACTGGAGTCACTTCCATTGAGTCTAAGCTTGGAGGAATCATTGGATATATTCTTAATACAAGTACCATCAAACATCAAATTGTGAATGTTGCCAATTTAGGCGATATCTATTTGAGTCCTACAATCAGCACAATTTCAATGCCGTCTTCCAAAAACGTCGGTGGCGTTTTTGGAGAACTTGCAGGCTATGCTCCCGTTTTAGAACTAGATGGAGTTTATTTGTTTGCAAATCTTTATAACGAAGGAAATGTCCATGCCACTTATGAAACTGACACTTCAACAATTCATTCAGCAGGAATTGGAGTCTCTAATACCTCTGAAGCGGTAGAGTATGCATTGCTTTTCAATCACGGAAATTTCGATGTTGCTATATCGGATCTATCTAACTATATGGGACCTGACCCCAGTTTCCATGAGTTGTTCTTCTCCGAATATGTGGAAGGATCAAGTAGTTACAACAGGGTTCTTGAAATATATAATCCTAGTAATTATGCGATTAGTCTATCTGGCTATTCTATTGAAAGATATAATGGAGGGGCAACTTCCCCGAGTTCAACACAAAACCTTAGCGGAACGATTGCGGCGAAGGATGTATACGTCGTTTATGCAAGTTCTTCAGCGAATATTGCTATTAGAAACGTAGGAGATTTAGTTAGTACTGTTTGTAGTTTTACCGGAGATGATGCTGTAGTTCTAAAAAATAATGGAGCTGTCATCGACAGTATTGGTCAGGTTGGATATGACCCGGGATCATACTGGTCAGCAAATGGAGTCAGTACATATAACATGACTCTGGTTAGAAAACCTACTGTTCAGACTGGACGAACAGCTTATACCTCTGCATTTGACCCAAGCGTTGAGTGGATTGGCTATGCTGTTAATACTTTCTCGTATTTAGGATCGCATACAATGAATGCTTTCCCAGATGTTCCGGTTCTAGACTACGAGTTGATTCTATACACCTCAACGATTTTTGATGTGAGTGCATCATCAGACGTTACATTGTCCCGTGTATATAATTACTCTGATTTCAATTATGATTATTGTTACTATACTCAAATTTCACCACTATATCGATCATTAAACAATAATGATACTGTTATTCGATACTCTGCCAATTTTGGCGACATATCATTAATGGAGAACGCAGGCAGTACAGAGACAGTAATGTACACGGACGTCTATGTGACCGGAATCACAACATCTTTGAATGTAAGTCTAATCAATGTTGTCAACGAAGGAAACATTTCTTTCGTTAATGTTAACATGAGGACTCATTCACTCTATATTGCAGGACTGAGCACCTATCTTTCTCCGACAAAGGTCGCAAAAAATTCAATCAACCAAGGAACAATCAGTTTTGCTAAAATCAGCGGTTCAGGCAATATCTATGTATCTGGAATCGTCAATGTAAATCTTTCGGGAGACTTAAACGACTCCGGTCAATCTGAAACTCAACCGATTGCGACAGAAGGAATCATCAATACTATTAACTATGGTAATATTTCAAGTTCATATGGAATCCTATCGCAAGGCCTTTACGCTATCAACGGCACAAACAATACATTTGCCGCAGGAATTGCCTCCTTGAATTCAGGATCCATTCAGGACAGTGCAAATCTCGGAGATATCACAGTTTATAATTCTTCAGCATCTGGAACAGTGGCTTTTGACAATAGTTCACAAAACACAGCCGGACTCATCACCGGGTTTACTGGTGGTGTTGTTTTAGGCGGAGTAGCAGCAATTACTCTCTCTGGTGACGCAAGAATTTACGATACAGGAAATAATGGA
Source organism: uncultured Candidatus Izemoplasmatales bacterium (assembly GCA_964574705.1). Classification (GTDB taxonomy): domain Bacteria; phylum Bacillota_I; class Bacilli_A; order Izemoplasmatales; family Hujiaoplasmataceae; genus JAHIVB01. The sequence continues at coordinate 21,886 of CAZNOO010000018.1, read as the reverse complement.
AATATCTACGCAAAGGCATATACTTTTGCACGTGCCGGAGGTATTCTCGGAATCTGTCTATATGAAGAATCTTTGGGCGGTGGCATCACAGAAGGTATGGGCCTAGCCAATTCGATTCAAGACTCTATTCTTTCCAATGGAGTTAATCTCGGTAATATTACTGCTTTAACTAATATTATCGGAGTTTACACTTCCTCAAGTTATACAACTTCCTTTACAGTCACTCCTCCAGGTATCAGCTTTGCTCCCGCAACACTTACTTCGTCCAATGATCGACCTGAAATTCATGCATCTGCAGGAGGTATTATTGGTTATGGGTTGTCTGTGATGAAAAGAATGTTGAATCACGGAACAATATCCAGCACTGATGTCGCTGGTGGAATCGTTGGAGCGACTTTTGCATTAGGTGGAAGTGGAACCACAACGGTAACACACATTACGACTGCGATTAATTATGGAGGCGTCAAAGCAGTCAATACCACGAGTCTTGCTTCTCTGGACTTGTTTGAGTTCGATAATTTAGCTACATATTATATGGCTGATGGAAATACGTTTATTTTCCCTAGTGGCTATACCGTCCAAGAACCTCGAGCAAAGCGTGGATTCGGTGGAATCTTTGGCCGTCTTCAAAGAGGATTGAGCGGAGTCATGACCAGTGTTGGAGGAGAATTTGACTTTATCGTCAATGCAAATCCTCAAGTGGACTTGATTGGAAGACTCGACCAAGTATATAATTTTTCTTCTTCGATTCAATACTTTGTATTCTATGACGCGATTTATTACTCTGCAAAAACAAATGATACAACTCAAGTAATTTTTGCGGGTTATCAATATTTGCTAGGTGCATATATTTTGACTAAAACAGGAACCGGACCTTATACCTATACTGCGAACGCAACTACGTTGCATTATGTGGTTGGCACACGAGATACCTCTCTTGGCGCGGTCACGAATTATAGTTTCAAGTCCCCCATCTCATACACCGTAGGTACTACAGTTACTGCGTTTGCATCACAAGTACCCGTCCCTTGGATCACTGAGAATCCAAGTGATCCTTTGATTACGAACAGTGCGACTCAATATATGTATAATGCAGCTTTCCCAATGAGAACCGATCCAGACTTGACGGAATATATTTATTACATGGGTTACGATTTATTGGCGTCTAGATTTAAAACGACTGGATCTAATCCCAGACCGAACGGAATGTATGTATTGTCCACATCTGCAGGTTCCAGCTATGGAGCTGTTTTGCCTGCGAATATCAATCTCGAAGATATGAGAGTGATGGACGAAAACTATTCTGAGGACATTTCTTTGCTTATGGATTATGATAACGTTTCTGTTTTATATACGAATTCTCTTCCCCAAGCAGTTAGTGATAAGTATGATGCTCTGCGTCAAACGATATTCAACGAAAAATCCGATTTGATTCCCAACGACGAAACAACGATTGTGATGAATGAAGTGGGTCAATCGGAAACGGTTCTTGCAAACGGAACCATTGATTATGTGAACCATACGATTAACTTCCACATTAGTATGGAGGCTTTTGGGGTATCACAAACAACGGTCAGTTATGAAATTGTCAATGCCTCAACCTCTATTTATGCTTTGATTGCCGAGAGGCCGGACGACTATTATGGTGGTCCGCCGTCATCCGCAAATCTCTTGGAGTATCGAGACTTGCTTGATCAAGCTAATGAAGTAGGAATTTCACAAACCTATCCAGCTGATTTATCTGTTACGCTTCCCTCACATTCCATTAGTTCAAACGTGACGCTTGAACTAGGATATTTCACAATTTTCTCTGAAGCTTTTATCGGAGACGATTTGTTTGCTTCTACTCAATATTACACCTCGTATCAAGTTAATATCACTTTTACTCCGACAATTGATCAAATTCCTACTGGAAGCATCGGCATCACTTCTGTTGCCTTCAACGGGGGAGGAAATGTCAATGTTGTCTCTCAAACTGACATTAGAAGTCTGGGAGATGTCTATTATAACGGCAGTTTAAAACTGAATTTTCAAGATACAAAGGGAATTTTAACTTATAACTATGATTTTAAGAATTATTTTGTGTTAAAATATAGTGATGGATCAGTGATTCCTACAGCATATTATACTGTAACCAGTGTGCCAGTGACGATTGATACTGGACCGGATCCAGATGTTGGCTCTTATTCCATCACCTTTACATTCCTTCCAGGCATCAGGATGGGTGACTACACCCTGGAATATCGATACTTTGCCAGTAGTAGTTTGAAGACAGTTGTATTTGACAAAACTGCATCTTCTCAAAAATCGATATTGGATTTTGATTATTATTCAGAAAATGGGTCTATAGGAATCGTTGGTACGACCATCACTTCCTATGTGAACCTTGGCTATACAGTCGATATGGACTACTCAACAACAAATTTCACTTCTTACAACAATACAGGACTTGCTTTATACCTATCAAATTACACTTATGATATCGACTTTATGAATGCTAGTTCACTTTCAATTTCTAATTTTGCAGCCATTACGTCTGCTCGATTAGTGCAAGTTACTTATTCTGCAGGATACAAGACTTACCAAATGGAATATATTGTGAGAGCCGAAGACAACACAACCTCAACATATACACACAATTTGATTGAAAGAACCATCGACCTTGCGAGCGTTCTAAAAAATGGAAACGAGATTGACATAAACGATGTCTTTGCGATTCGAGAAGACCCTTTAACGACTTTCACTGTGGATTTAGGTCTTGACCAAGAATTGGATTTATATTCAATTACGTCTAGTGGAACGGATGATTATTTTGTAATCTCAGTGAGCGCAACTCATTTGGATGGAGTCACTCCATACGCACCTGAAGAAATTTTAGGGATTACTTATGATACTAATGAATATTTGATGCTTTACATGAATTTTGATACTGAACCTGGAATCTATACCTTCTCTTTCGTCTTATATAGAGATGGAACATCCAATCATGCTACTCTCTCAACAAACCTTGTCATTACCAAAGAAGCAGGTACTATCGCTTATTTGACTGATATTCGGTTCTCAGACTTAGCAAATGAAACGTCTTATCCAGAAATTTATATAACGGACGACGAGGGCGTTATCAATACAAGTACAGGACTCGATCCAAGAGTTTACTTCAACGGAATCGATTATGACGGCGCTGACGAGTTAGGATATGTTTACTATCGCGTAGATGGATATGTTGCAAATACTCCGTTAAATGAGTATGTTCCGTTTATCCTCAATTACTTACCATATGGATCTACACTTTCGAGAAGAGCATATAATACAAACACAACTTCCTGGTATTGGACCTCTGAAGTTGACAATTCTTCAACACTAGAAGAAAAATCAGTATTACTTGCAGACTATACAATGTATCCAGATACTGGGCTTGAACCAGGAGAAGGAGAATTTGTAGTTGTACAGTATCGCGTTACTTCAGAAGACGGTATGAACTTTGCTTATTATTACACAACCGTGACTGACGTTACTTACAACGTTTCATTGATTTTTGATATTTATTACTGTTCGGACGAAACACTTGAATCCTGTACTTTGGCAAGTCAAAGTGTGGAAATGGAAAATCAAGTTGTTATCATCTCGGTCATGAATCTTGATACGAATGGCGATGACTCTGTATTTGGCGTCACGGACCCGGCAAATTATCCAACCTTTTCAGCTGTTAATTCCATCAACAATCAAATGACACAGTTGAACTACACCTATGATGGAAACTACAGATACAGTTTTGGACGTGACATTTCAGGATTCTATGTCTTCAAAGTTACGTTGCCCAAAGACCGTTATTGGAATGAACTTTATACTTATGATATCGGATTTTTGACCTATACACTTAATGATGCATCTACTTATGTTTCAACCCTTGATGGAAAATATTTCTACATTGAAACCGCAACTGTCATCAGAACAAGACGTTTCAACGTCTACATTCGTGACGCTGCACCTCCAGAAACAAACATTGGCTGGGGACTCTTTGATTTCTTCCGTTCATGGGATAATTAGGGAAGTGAATTAATGCGAAGAACACCAAAAGTGAAGCAAAGCACCTTATCTAAAAAGATTGTCAGTCTGACAGTCTTTTTGGACGCACTTTTTCTGGTCGTTGTCATCGCTACACTCGCATTTGTCTACTTCAACAGCATTCAAAAAGAGAGAATTCAAAACGCTGCCAATGAGTCCGAAAATGCCTCATTGGCAATTGAAACCTTTATTACAAACACTTATTCAGATTTAAATAATCTATCAGTCGACCAAGATATCATCGACTATCTAAACTATCTGCAAACGACCACAACACCCGTGATTACAAACACAGGCGATCCAGATTATCTAATCTATCACAATTTTGAAATGAAAATTGAATCGATGAAAGAATATGCCATCGATTCAATATATAACTTTATATTTGTGGCTTCTGAGTTTGAGTGTTCCTCAGGAACTGACGGATGTTATGTCGGAACCGATGATGAAATCTCGCCTAGCACATGGGCTTTGAACGAAAGACCATGGATGACGGAACTTGGAACAAATGAAGAAACGCTGACTCATCCTTATACAGATAGTTTAAGTGGCTTACCTGCTATTTCGTTTGTCAAGAAAGTGTATGATGGATCGACGTTGATTGGATACATCGGCATTGATGTTCTCGTTGAAAACATTGGTAGAGCCATTTACGCTTATGATTATTACCAAGAAGACACCACTAAATCTCTCGTTATCTTCATTTCTGACGAGACAGATCCACAAATATTGTATTTTTCCAATTCGAGCTATCCAGATTACACATTGCTTCATGCAAGTGAAGTAGAGGCTCAAGATACCTTATACGGACTCGATGGCGGAATGGGTCTGCTCATATCTTCCATATCTTCAAGCGAAGTCGTTGATTTGAATGCCTTTGAAAACAAAGGACTCCTTTCGACAACTTTACTTCCAGACATCGGTTGGGAAGTTTCTGCCTATGTATATAAGACGATTCAAATCAGTTTGGAATATACTTTTCTGATTTTGCTAGCGTCGATTTTGGGGCTGATGGTTTTAATTTCAATGATTTTGTCCCATAAAATCAACAAAACTTTAAATCCAATTAATGATATTCTAGATTCAATCGAAGAAATAAAAAATGGAAACTATAATGTTTCAGTTGACATCAAGGATAATACGGAATTAAAATATGTTGCGGATGCACTCAACATCATGAGCAAGGAAATCGGCAAGCAAGTTAATCTTGTCTATAAAAATTATGTTTATGACCAGTTGACTGGATTGAAAATCAGAAGAGCCGTCCATCAGGAAATTGAAGATCATATCCTTTCAAAATCCATTAAGTCGGCAGTGTGTCTGTTTGAAATTGAAAACATTAAAAACGTTAACGTGACAAAAGGACAAAATGTCGCAGATGATCTTCTCAAACTCGTTGGCGAGAGGCTTTCACAAACCGTGAAATTCAAAGAAGGCGTTTATTTCAATAGTGGAAGCGAATTTGTATTTTTGATTCCAGAAATCAAACAGCTTGACGCCGTTGAAGTTGAAGTACAACGTGTCTTGGATAGTTTCAGGGACCCCATTATTGTTCAAGATTTAAAGGTGGAAATCAAAGTCCATATCGGTATTGCAATCTTCCCTTCAGATGGAAAGAACATGACAGAACTCATGAAAAAGTGCAATACGGCCCTTTATAAGGCAAAACAGTCCAATTCAGCGAAATTCGTGTTCTATAACGACAGATTGACAAGGGAAGTAAACTACGGAGCCCAGGTCAACGATGAACTTTCATATGCACTTGAGCGTAACCAACTCTATCTCAAATATCAGCCTCTGATTGATAAGAAAAGTGAAATTTACGGCTTTGAAGCCCTGATTCGCTGGTCGTCACCAACCCTAGGTGAAATCAGTCCTCAAATCTTTATCTCAAATGCGGAAGAATCTCATTTGATTATCCCGATTGGAACATGGATTCTGCGTAAATCTTGTCAAACACAAGTTGCACTCTCCAAAAAATTTGGCATAGACTTCGTTATGAGCGTCAACGTCAGCCCCATTCAACTGATTCAAAAAGATTTCTTAGACAATCTTAAAAAAATCATCAAAGAGACGGACATTAACCCCACATGCCTTGCATTAGAAATCACCGAGGGTGTATTGATCGAGTCGACCATCTATTTGGATGAAACGATTGATTTCCTTCACAGCATTGGTGCGAAAATCTCTCTTGATGACTTTGGTACCGGATACGCATCATTGACTTATTTAAGAAAGATTCCATTTGATAATCTCAAAATTGACAAATCATTCGTTGACGGAATCTTCGCTAGCAAGAAAGACCATTCCATCATTGGAACGATTGTAGACTTAGTTCACAATCTTGACATGAAAATTATTGCAGAAGGTGTTGAAACTAGAAAACAGTATGAATTCTTGAAACAGATTCAAACAGACGTATTTCAAGGATTCCTGTTCTCAAAAGCATTAACTTATGACGAAGTTATTCTGTACATTGACCAATTCTATAAGGTAGCCAGAAACAAGCGTCTTGATGTTTTCGCTGCCAGCGATTACGAAGATTAGAGGTGAAACCATGAACAAAATTCCATATTTTCTAGCAACCACCTATCCATCTGATACGTATGCAGTCGTTGTCTTTTTCGTCATCATGGTGTCAGTGTCGATTATCATGTTTTTACTTGCACGTAACATTCTCAAAGAAATGAGAAAATCCAACGAAGACAAAAGAATCAGAAAAATGCGAGGCAGGACCTCGGGACAAGACGCTGAAATGGGGGAAATGATTTCCTCAGAGCATTTTGTTTCAAAAAAGAGCAAAAACGTCGAAGCACTGATTAACCAACAAATTGCCCATTCCAAAGAAGGGCAGACGATTAGCGTACTTTACTACATGAATCTCGACAACTTTAAGTTCATTGCGGAAAAGTATCCTGAAAAAACAGTTGATAAAGTCATCAAAGAGATCTTGAAAAGACTGAAATTGTCCGCTGAACGAAATTCTATATGTGGCCTATTAAAAGAAGATACTTTTATTTATTACTTCACTGGGAAAATAGACAATGATTTAATAACTGAAACTGCAAAAGACATCTTGAGAATCGTATCCGAGCCTTTGAAAACCGTTCCGGAAAGAGTCACGACTTCGATGGGAATTGTATTGTTCCCGTTTGATGGCATTTCAGCGGGTCAACTCGTAAAAAATGCAGAGCTTGCGCTCTACGTTTCAAAAAAAGAAGGCAAGAATCGTTTCTCGCTTTATTCTCAGGATTTAATTGAAAAAGAACAATTCAACATGGGATACTATCAAGAAATCAAAAAATCGATTTCAAATGATGAATTCCTGCTTTATTATCAACCCATCGTCGACATCAAAACAGGAAAGATGGTCGGGCTGGAATCCTTATTAAGATGGAATCATCCAACCATGGGCATTCTTCCTCCTGGAAAATTCTTAAACGTCATGGACTTAACAGGAGATATTACTTGGTTTGGAAAATGGGGCTTTGAAAAGATTGTCAAACAATATGCAGCATGGAAGAAGCAGCATCGAATCAGAGAATTCTTCATTTCGACCAATCTCTCTCCAAAGCAACTTATGAAAGATGGGTTAGCAGAAGACTTCCATAATATCGTCAAAAGTTATGATTTCACACCCGAAAGTTTTTGCATGGAAATCATCGACTATTATTCCATCACAAAGAATCCAATTGCTTTAAGAAATCTTGCGGAGTTCAGAAAGTTTGGATTTAAGATTGCCGTAGATGACATGGGAGACGATTTTGAAATCGTTGAAGACATGAAACAAATCAAAGCGACGATTATCAAGATTTCAAGAGAAGATACACTCAAGATGATGAACCACTTCCCAGAAGAGTTAAATATCAAACGTGCAATTTCAAAAGCGCTTGAAAACCAAAAAATGGTCATTGTCGAAGGCGTCGAAGATGAAGAAATGATCTCTGAGATGTCGAAACTCGATATTCGATTCATGCAAGGCTATTATTTCTCACAGCCAAAATCCGTAGAAGAAACAGGCCAACTGTTCAAAACGGTACCTTGGATGATGGAACTCATCAGCCGCGTCATCAATCCTTAAAAAAACAAAGAAAAAAGCATCCAACCAATGAAGGTTTATGGATGCTTTTTTTATTTGAATAGTCCGTTTTTCATTAGTTTCATCGCTTCATCAACAACGAAGTCGACTTCCTTTTCAGTCACGACGTCACGGAAGAGAATCTGTAACCCTACGAAGTTAGAGATACCCATCAAGATATAAGAAACAGTCTCTAAGTCTATATCGTCTCTGACTTCACCGTTTTCAACGAATTTTTTAAGATGGTATATGTAGGATTTGGAGAAAGTTTGATAGTATTCTTTAAAGATTTCCTCATTAACAAATAAAGATTCCCACACGACTTTATAAGCAAGCGGGTCTTTCTTGACGTACTCAATGAAGGCCTTTAATCCTGCGCGTTCGATATCTTCCCGTTTCTTAAGCCCAATAATTGAAGAACTAGCGGCATGACGAATCGATTCTCTATACTCGTCTAGAAGATATAAATAGAGTGCCAGTTTGTTATCAAAATAGATGTAAAATGTTCCTGCAGCGACTTTGGCTTTTGCGATAATATCGTTGATTGAAGTCGAATGATATCCGTTCTTGGCGAAAAGTTTCTTGCCAGTCCTGATGATTTTGTTAAAGGTTTTTTCGCCAACTTTGGTTTTTGGAAGGCGGTAGCTTGTTTGCTTCATTCATATCACCAAATCCATTTTAACCGATATGATGAGAAAAGACAAGAAAATTAAATTAGTTTTTTTTAGGTGAATAAACTCTCATATCTAGTTACGATGTCAGCGCTTTCTTTTTAATTCCACTTTTTTCGCTATATTTAGCCATTTTTATTGAAATCTCCAAAGATAGCCCTTTATGTAGATAAACCTTTTCTTTATTTTTTGTTTGAAAGCGCTTGACAAACTTTAAACAATTCATTAGAATATTATCGTAATATGAATAAATATTCACATTGGTTTTTCGAATTTGATTTGTCAATGGTCAAACATCTTGCTTAAACAAATACAATGTTTAGGCGCTTTCATATGAAAAAGGAGGATTCTATGAATCAAAAAGTTTTTATTGTCGGTGCATTAAGAAGTCCAATTGGAAGTTATTTAGGAACGTTAAGACCTGTTCATCCATCTGATCTCGGAAGCCAAGTGCTTTCAGCATTACTGGAAAGAACAAGTGTTCCAAAAGAAGAAATTAGCGAAGTTATCGTCGGCAATATTTTGCCAGCCGGTATCGGCCAAGGCATTGCCAGACAAATATCCATCAAAGCAGGGATTCCTGATACGGTTCCAGCGTATTCGCTTAATATGGTATGTGGATCTGGAATGAAATCGATTATGAATGCTTTTATGGGCATTCAATCCGGATTTTCAAGTTTAGTTGTTGCGGGTGGCGTTGAATCCATGAGTAACACGCCTTACTTGGTTTCTTCAAAAGTGAGAGACGGCGTTAAAATGGGCGATATGACGATGACAGACCATATGATTGGTGATGCACTTACGGATGCATTTGGACAAATGCATATGGGAATCACAGCTGAAAATATCGTTGCTAAATACAACATTTCAAGAGAAGCACAAGATAAATTCGCAATCTCCTCACAGGAAAAAGCCATTAAAGCGGTTGATGGCGGAAGATTTAAAGATGAGATTGTCCCAATTGAAATCAAATCAAGAAAAGAAACCATTCTGTTCAGTGATGATGAATATCCAAACAGAACAACCTCTTTTGAAAAATTATCAAAATTAAGACCAGCATTCCTTCAAACTGGATCTGTAACTGCAGGAAACTCTTCAGGAATCAATGATGGCGCAAGCTTCATGATACTTGCAAGTGAAGAAATGGTCAAAAAACATCATTTACCTGTTTTAGCAGAAGTTGTCGCAATCGGACAAGGTGGCGTTGATCCCAACTACATGGGAATGGGTCCAGTACCAGCCATCCGAAATGTATTGAAAAACGCAAATGCCAAATTAGCTGATATGGAACTCATTGAACTTAATGAAGCATTCGCTGCACAATCAATTGGTGTCGTTATGGAACTTTCGGCTGAACATGGCGTGTTAGAAGAAGACATCTACAACATTACAAACGTCAATGGTGGAGCGATTGCTTTAGGCCATCCGGTCGGTGTTTCAGGAAATAGAATCGTTGTAACACTACTACATGAAATGATTAAAAGAGATCTACATACGGGTCTTGCAAGTCTATGCATCGGTGGCGGAATGGGAACTGCCGTCATCATAAAGAGATAAGGAGAATAAGAAAATGAAATTAGTTGGTAAAGTCGCAGTTGTAACCGGTGGTGCTAGAGGCATCGGTGGTGAAATTGCAAAAGTTTTTGCATTAGAAGGTGCAACCGTCATCGCTGCGGATATGGGCGAAGCAAGTTATCAAATGGAAAATGTCATTCCATATACGCTCAACGTAACGGATACGGAAGGATGCAAGAAGTTTTTTGATGAAATCGTCGAACATTATGGAAAAATAGATATCCTTGTCAATAATGCTGGCATCACAAGAGACTCGATGACCAAAAAAATGACCGATGAACAATGGGACTTGGTATTGGATGTCAACTTAAAGGGACTATTCAATCTTGTTAGATACGTTGGTCCGCAAATGGAAAATATCGGTGGCGGATCGATCATCAATATCTCTTCTGTAGTTGGTATTTTTGGAAATATCGGACAAGCAAACTATGCAGCTTCTAAAGCCGGCGCCATTGGTTTAACCATGACTTGGGCAAAAGAATTTGCAAGAAAAGGTGTTCCAGTTAGAGTCAATGCAATTGCACCTGGTTACGTCATGACAGACATTCTTAAAACAGTACCAGAAGACTTGTTGCAACAATTTGCTCAAATGACGATGCTCAAACGTTTGGGTCAACCAGAAGAAATTGCTAAAGTAGCTGTATTTCTAGCTAGCGATGATGCTTCTTACATCACAGGTCAAACCATTAACGTCAACGGCGGAATGCGTCTATAGTATTACCGATTCTCTTATAGAAAGAAGTGATTTGTTTGGAAAAGCCAACTGTCGGAATTGTCGGAACGGGAATTTATCTTCCCAAAGGACGCATGAGTGCGAAGGAAATTAGCGACTTAACGAAAGGTACATGGACAGAAGAGGCAGTTATCGAAAAACTTGGAATCGTTGAAAAAACAATTCCTGGAGATGATGGCACTCAGGACATGGGCGTATATGCCGCGCTTGACGCGCTTAAAAATACAGGAGTGGATCCACTCGACATCGATGTTGTCATTTGTGTAGGAGAAGAATGGAAAGAATATCCGCTCACGACATCCGCATTATACATTCAAGACCAAATTGGAGCGACAAATGCCTGGGGGATTGATGTTCAAAATCGCTGTTGTACCACGGTTACTGCGCTCAAAATGGCAAAAGACATGTTAATTGCAGATGATGACGTCCATACCGTTATGGTGGTTGGAGGTTATCGAAATGGAGATTTTGTCGACTATGCTGATAAAGATATGTCGATGATGTATAACCTTGGAGCCGGAGGCGGCGCCATTATTCTGAAAAAAAATTATGGAAAGAATCTTCTTCTTGGATCACACATCATTGGTGATGGCTCTCTGGCCAGAACCGCTGGTGTCGAAATCGGAGGAACATGCAATCCAATTACGAAAGATAATTTAGAAGAGGCGAAGAAGTCTCTTCGACTCATGGATCCCATCAAGATGAAAAATAGGCTTAATGAAGTCTCGATGCCTAATTGGTATAAATGCATTGATGAATCCTTAAATAAATCGAATCTAAGCAGAAAAGATATTGACTACATGGCAATCCTTCATATCAAAAGAAGTGGACATAATGCTTTGATGTCAGATTTTGGTTTAAAAGAAAATCAAACAATCTATTTAGAACATTATGGCCATATTGGCCAAATTGATCAGATTTTGTCTTTGCATCTTGCTTTACAAAGAGGTATGGTCAAAGAAGGAAGTGTCATCTGCATGCTTGCCGCAGGTATCGGATATGTCTGGGCAGCAAATATCATTAGGTGGGGGGAAGCGAAATGATTAATAATTTGTTAATAGTTTTGGTCATTTCATTTGCCATTTACTTTTTGATAGATATCCTATTTTTGCGAAAGAAGAGCAAACGGTTTATCTACCGAGCAAGACTAGTCAACGTGTTATTCGTTCTTGGAATTTTAAGTGGGTTCTATATAACGATTACTCAAATGACACTTTACATATTCCTTCAAATATTCTTACTGAACATCGCTGAACTTTGTGTTTTGGCACTTGCGACCACTGGAATCGTACTCATTTTCAAAACGTCCGTGACGACAAACTTTGCTCAAGGAACGATGGCTACATTTGGGGCATTCTTCGCTGCAAAGTTGTTGCTTTACCTCACACGGTTTGTGGACATGTCTATGACACTCAAACTCATATTGGCTCTTTGTGCTTCCGCATTTGTTGCATTTCTAATAGGGTTGTTCATCGATGTGGTCATCATTCGAAATGGAAAGAATGTTAATTCAATTGGTAAGCAAATGATTACGATGGGACTTGTACTCCTTTTGTTGGGGTTAATGCCACTTGTCTATGGATTAATTCCATTGACGGTCGAAGCTTTTTCTTATGATGTTAAAATCTTTACACTTGGTGAAATGACTTTAATCCTTCCAGACCACAATTATTACAGTTTGATTATCACGGTTGCAATTTTACTTGTATTATTTATCTCACTTCGTTTTACGAAATGGGGTCTAGGCGTTCGTGCAACGGCATCCAACGAAATTGTTGCTGGAATGATGGGCGTCAACACTAGAATCATCACCGCAATGAGTTGGGGTATTGCCGGAGCACTGGGCGGAGTCGCGGCTTTTCTATATGCGCCTGTAGGATCACAGGTAAGTGTATCCTATATGGTTCCAGTACAGGTTAATGCATTTCTAGCTTCGGTATTAGGCGGTTTTTCAACATTTGGCGGACCTTTGGTTGGCGTTGTTCTAATTAATTTATTCCAATCAATGGCATCGTTCTTCAATTCAGTATGGTCAAATGTAATTGTATACACACTGGTGTTAATATTGGTTCTTGCGAAGCCTTTCGGGCTATTCGGAAAAAGAACAGCGAAGAAGGTGTAGTATGCAGATGATTAATATTTATATCAAAGCTCTTTTTAAAAAACTATCACGTTTTTCAAAACATCCTTATTTCGGTTTCGTTGTTTTTGGAATCGCACTGGTCATTGCCCAATTGTTTTCAATGGGAGGCATATTATCCCAAAGTGTCATGACTTCTTTTGTACTTACAATGATTTACTCCGTGGTTGCCTTGGGATTTGCATTGCTATTAGGATATGCTGGATTGGCTTCACTTGGAACTGCAGGTTTTGTAGGTCTTGGTACGTATCTGATTGGACACTTCTCAGGGACATTAGGATACCCGTTAATCCTCACTTTACTGATCTCACTTGGTGGAGCGGTCTTATTAGGTGTCATCGTTGGATTTATTTCTTTGAGAATTGAAGGAATGTATCTCGCAATCATAACGCTTGGATTAGCCGAAATCATGAAGGAAGTATTCAAAAGCTTTTCAGCTTTTACAAATGGAGTGAACGGTTTAAGCTTTCGTGATTTTAATATCTTTGGAATAGCAATAAGTGCAAACGCAGTCAATTTCATTGTCATTATCGTATTTATTTTGATGATTGTTGCGACACTTAACATCATCAAAAGCCCGACAGGCAGAGCTTTTCTAGCTATGAAAAATAGCGATTCCGCAGCGCAGTCAATGGGGATAGCACTCTTGAAGTATCGGTTAATTGCGTTTATCATCGCGACTCTATATGCAGTCATCGGCGGTATGCTTTATATGATTAATCAAGAATTTAGCATTCCTCAGAAGTGGAGTTTGGATTTCTCGCTGAATATACTTGCGGCCGTTATTGTTGGTGGAGCTCAATCTGTAACTGGAATTATTTTAGGAACGTTCATGATTTTTGGATTGAATTCGGCTGTATTACAAAATATCGACTTTTTTGTTCAAAATCCAAGTGCTACATGGATTTTAAACGGAACATTAATTATTGTTGTCATCATGTTTTATCCTGGTGGATTAATCCGTCTGCTGAAGACCATCGTGTATAAAGTCAAGGGATGGTACTTGCAACTACGTCATTTATGGAGGATCTATCGCTATGGCCAAGATTCTAAATAATCTACTCCTAAAAGTATATCTATCCAGATCGGTTCGCCTTATAGAAAAAAAGGAACTCATCGAGATGTATCTTCCAATTTCAGAAAAAAACATCCGATTTCGTCAAACGAGAAGGCAGGATTTCATTGATGCACAACTGAAGAATTCATTGATGAATTTTTCAATTAAAGCTGGAGAACCCAGTGAATTAGCGACACAAACAAAACTGGAATGTTTAGTGAAAATTGAAGATCGATTCTTTTGGAAACAAAAAGCACTTGAAATGACTTTAAAAAGAAAAGAGAAAAAAGGAATACTTAGTTCTACTGAAACTGTCGAAAAAAATAAATTGTTACAGGAACAGAAACTGCAATCTCTAGAAAAGTGTGAATTACAATTTTCCGCAAATGCATATTCTGAGAATCGCTGGAAAAAAGAATACCATCTAAAAAAAGAAGAATTAGAAACACTTGCGAAACTTCGAAAAGAATCGTTTGACGCGAAGGTTGAAAGAAAGATTTCAACTCAAAGAAACAATGCAGCCACAAGAGTTGGAAAGATGAATCAGAAAATCGAGAAAATGAATCTGAGACTTCTGAATTTAAAAACGCATTCGACGCAACACAACTATTCCATTCCCGAAGATGTCATCTTGAAAATAGATCATCTCAATATGCGGTTTGGAGGATTGCTTGCAGTTGATGACCTTAGCTTTGAAGTTAAAAAAGGTGAAATCTTTGGTTTAATCGGTCCTAATGGTGCCGGAAAGACAACGATTTTCAACTGTATCACTCGTTTCTATCGACCCACCTCAGGAAAAATGATTTTCAGAAAGAATGATTTGGAAGTCATTGACTTGAATGAATTTCAAGTTCATAACATTATTCGTCAAGGAATTGTCAGAACCTTTCAAAATGTTGAATTAATATGGGAATTATCTGTCTTGGATAATTTACTCGTTGCGGCGCACACCATCTACCGAAGCGGATTCTTCAGCCAGTTATTTCAAACGCGAAAATTCCATCAAGAAGAAGAAGTCATGAAATCCAAAGCAATCGAAGTTCTTAAAATGCTTGATTTATTGCCTTATCAACATGTCTACCCCTACGGTCTACCTTATGGAATTCTAAAAAAAATAGAATTAGCTCGTACATTAATGGGAAAACCTCAAATGATTATTTTAGATGAACCAGCCGCAGGACTCAATGATGCAGAAACTGAAAATTTAGAGAAAATCATTAAAACAATTCGAGATCAAACTGGAGCTACGATTTTCCTTGTTGAACATGACATGGGTCTTGTAATGGATATTTGCGATACTGTTTGTGCAATCTCGTTTGGAAAAATGCTTGCCATCGGGAAGCCAAGCGAAATTCAATCCAATCCACTCGTTCGAAGTGCGTACTTGGGAGAGGAGACAGAATGAATAATATCTTAGAAGTTAAGGACCTTGTCGTTGATTATGGCATCATCAAAGCGATTAAAGGCATCAATCTATTCGTTGAAGAAGGCTCGATTGTAGCCATACTTGGCGCGAATGGCGCAGGCAAGACGACAACGATTCGAACCATCAATGGAATCGTCAAAGCGAAATCAGGAACAATCCATTTCAATGGAGAAGATATTACCAACAAGACACCTTACAAACTCGCTGCGAAAGGAATCATTCAGTCCCCTGAGGGAAGATTAATCTTAAAAGGGCTGACGGTGGAAGATAACTTGCTTGTCGGAGCCTATTCTTTGAAACCTGAAAAAATCGAAGGAAAAAGAGTTGGCGTTCGTTCGATTCGAAACGAATTGCTGAAAGAAGTTTACAGCACCTTCCCAATTCTCTATGAGAGACGCAAGCAACAAGCATCCACTCTCTCCGGAGGAGAACAACAAATGCTCGCCATCGGTAGAGCTTTGATGGGAAAACCAAAGCTTTTGCTCTTAGACGAGCCTTCACTCGGACTCGCTCCGATGATTGTTCAGGAAATCTTTCAGGTCATTCAAAAGTTGAAACAAAGAGGAAACACGATTTTAATTGTCGAACAAAATGCTTTCCAAACATTGAAAATCGCAGATTATGTTTATGTATTAGAACTTGGAAAAGTAAAAACAGAAGGGAAAGCAAAGGATTTATTGCAGGATAACCAGCTTGTAGAAGCCTATCTTGGAAAACAAAAATAAGGTAATTACCGTAAAAACGGTGACTATACAGACAAAAGAAAAAGGAGAAAAGTATGAAAAAGTTAGTAGTAATTTTATCACTAGTAGTCTTTGGACTGGCTCTTGTCGCATGCGACAATGCAACCACAACGACTGCTACAACAGCAGCAACGACGACTACAACGACAACGACCACAACAAAAACACCAATCGTTGTTCAAGGCGTTACTGACACAACAATCACAGTTGGAAATACCGCAGCTACATCTGGTGGATATTCAGTAATTGGTATTCCTTTCAACGAAGGAATCAAGGCTGTATTCAAACAAGTCAATGATGCGGGTGGAATTGACGGAAGAACAATCAATTTCATCACTTATGATGATGGATTTGACGCAGCTACTGGAAAAACCTACACAGAAAAACTAATTAACGAAGATGAAGTCTTCGCACTAGTAGGGCATTTTGGAACTCCTACAGTTGGCGCAACTCTAGACATCATCCAAGAAGTTGGAATTCCGATGGTTTATGCAGCGACTGGTATCAATGCACTTTATTTCCAAGCATCCGTTGGAAATCCAGTTATGGCAGTTCAACCGATCTACATGACGGATGGACGTATCATGGCTGCTAGAGCAATCAAAGAAGCTGTTTATGGAACCAATGGAGACGCAGCACTTCCTGCAGGATCCAAGATTGGTGTCATCTATACCAATGATGACGTCGGAAGTTCTTTAAAAGCTGGTATCGAACTTGAAGCAGCTGCTCTTGACATGTCAGAAAACTTCATGTATCAAGCAGTTACATCAGGAAGCTTCAATACTGCAGTTACAATCTTCAAAGCAAACGGAGTAGCCGCAGTCATTTTGGCAATGAATCAAGAGCCATTTGGATATGCACTTACTTCTATGTCAAACTTAAGCCTTAACGTTCCTGTATTTACATCTTATGTAAATGCTGACGTTACAGCAGTTGACCAATTGCGTTATAATGCAGCTAGACCAATCTATACAAATGCATGGGTTGATTTGACCTCTACTGAAGGCCAAGCTGCCGCAGGCGCTTATGTTGCTTGCATTACTCAAGCAGACCTTGACACAGCAACTAAAAACCTTTATTATGGAAACTCATTCGCAATTGCAGGTTACATTGCAGCTATGATTTTCGTTGAAGGCTTGCAAAGAGTCGCTGACAACGGCGATGACTTAACTTGGGCAAATTATATTGCAGCTATGGAAGAAGGCCCAATTGACGTTCCAATGGGCGGAACAGTAGATTTCTCTGACGGACATCGTTGGGGTATTGCATCTATGTCTTTATTGCAATATACTATTATTCAAGGAGATAATCCTGTCACAACGAATGTAGTAGAAACAGAATACGAAGCTTTCATCAAAGTTAGAAATATTCAAACAATTGAAGAAATTGAAGGAAACTAATATTTAATTCTTTGGGAATTGGGGAGGGCAACCTCCCCAAACACCCTTAGGTAGGAGCGTAATGATGAAAAACACGAAAACGGTTCAAATTCAAGATATCCTGAATCTAGTCAAAGACAACCACGAAATCGTTGTCGGTATGGCTGGATCAGAACCTCAAGTATTTATGACACATCTTCATGAAATTGCAGACCGTGTTAAAAATGTTACGGTCACGAATTGCCTTCCATTCGCGAATGGAGAGTTTTATCTGAACGAAAAATACAAAAAATCGTTTTTTCTTGATACCTGGTTTTATTCAGGGACATTAAGAAAAGCGCATCCACATGGAAATATCTCGTTTATTCCGAATCATTTACATTTTGCAGGAAAAAAACGATTAGACTATAAAAAAACAAATCTGTTTATTGGAGCGACGACGCCTCCTGACAAAAACGGATTTGTTTCATTATCTTTATCCAATGTTTATGAAAAATTAATCATCCAAAATGCCGATATTGTTGCCCTTGAGATCAATCCAAAATTTCCAAGAACACTAGGAGATATGGAAATTCACATTAGCGATGTTGATTACCTAATTGAAGTCGACTATGACGCACCAACGATTCCAAATGCCGACCCCAATGAAAAAGATACAATTATCGGTAACTTGATTGCGGCACAAATTCATGATGGAGATACGCTCCAACTCGGTATTGGTGGAATTCCAAACGCCGTTTCAAAAGCGTTATTTAACAAAAAAGACTTAGGAATTCATACCGAAATGTTCACAAGTGGAATGATGGACTTAATCAACGCTGGTGTTATTAACGGAAAGAAGAAGTCACTTCACCCAGGAAAACATGTTTGCTGCTTCGCTTTAGGTACGAAAGAACTTTATGATTTTATTGACGACAATCCTTCGGTCATGATTCTCGACGGATCCTACGTGAATGATCCAGCAATCATTGGACTAAATGATAATCAAGTCTCAATTAATTCAACCCTTGAAATCGATTTGACAGGTCAATGTGCTTCTGAATCGATTGGAACCTTCCAGTTTTCAGGAACTGGGGGTCAAAGCGACACTGCAATTGGAGCTCAAAATGCAAAGAACGGAAGATCGTTCATGGCACTTTACTCAACCGCAATGGTACGTAATCCTGAAACGGGAGAAAAAGAAGAAACATCTAAAATCGTTCCAACTTTAAAACCAGGAGCTGCTGTTTCGCTTTCTAGAAATGATGTAGACTATGTTGCTACAGAATATGGAATGGTACGTTTAAGAGGTACGAACCTCAGAGAACGGGCACGACTACTAATCTCAATCGCCCATCCTAAATTCAGAGAAGAATTGACTGCACAAGCAATTGAAGCCGGGTTCCTTCATGAGCACTTTTAATTATATGGATTTGCCGGTTCATTATGAACTGGACGGAACCGGCGAACCATTATTGATCCTAAATGGTATCATGATGTCCACCAAATCCTGGCAGCCTTTCATCCCTACTTTGTCAGACCATTTTCAAATCATTCGTCTTGATTTTCTAGATCAAGGACAATCTGCTAGACTCGTGGGAAAAACCTATACTCAGGAAATTCAAGTCGATTTGATTCAAGCTTTGCTTCTTCATTTGAAATTGAAATCAATCCATGTCTGTGGCATCTCTTATGGAGCGGAAGTTGCACTTCAATTCGCAATCAAGTATCCACAATCGACAAAAAGACTCATGTTATTTAATTGCGGAGCCTATACTTCACCATGGCTTTCAGAAATTGGAAAAAGTTGGATTTTAACAGGCAAAACCAGAGACGGAGCACACTATTACAAAACAACAATTCCTGTCATTTATTCTCCCCACTTCTATGAAGAAAAAATTGAGTGGATGAAAAAACGGGAGCAGATTTTAATTCCTATCTTTTCAAATCCAGCTTTCTTAGATCAAATGGAGAGACTCACATTAAGTGCTGAAAGTTTTGATGTAAGGAAAGACTTGTCCAAGATAAATTGTCCAACCTTTATCATCTCTGCAGAAGAAGATTATCTCACTCCTGTATTTGAACAAGAATATCTCTCTCAAAACATCAAAGATTCTCAATGGATAAAAATTCCACAAACCGGTCATGCATCTATGTATGAAAAACCATTGATTTTCACTACACTTCTTACAGGCTTTTTTGGTGTGAAAGACACCTCTTATCTAATATAGAAAGAAAGGTCGAGTTTTATGGAAAAGAAATTTGTAACAATTGCAAACCACGAAACAATCGCTTATCTTGAAAAAGGACAGGGTGAAAGAAACGTCATCTTAGTCCACGGAAACTTCTCTTCAAGTGTTTACTACAAACCGATATTAGATCGGCTTCCAAGCAACGTTCACGCGTATGCGCCTGATTTAAGAGGTTATGGGGATTCAACGTACATCAACAGAATTTTATCAATGAAAGACTTCTCAAGAGACATTAAATTGTTTATGGATGCGCTTGGTATTGAAAGCGCAACAATTATAGGCTGGTCTCTTGGTGGAAATGTTTCAATGGAACTTGCCGCACATTATCCAGCGAAAGTTGAAAAACTTGTATTAATTAATTCAGGGTCTCATAAGGGATATCCAGTTTTCAAAAAGGATGCAACTGGCAAAATGATATTTGGTGAAGTCTATTCATCCGCTGATGAGATGGCTAATGATCCTGTGCAGGTAAAGCCTTTGATGGATGCGCAATTTGCTAAAAACTTCGCTTTTGTGAAGTATATCTTTGATATAACAATTTACACTGTAAACAAACCAACCGAAGAAGATAACCTGTTATACATCAACGAAACGATGAAACAAGTCAATCTTCCAGACGCCGACTATGCTCTTGCAAGTCAAAACATGTCAAGTGAACCCAATTTCTACAAGAGTGGAGAAAATACAATTCATCGCATTAAAGCTCCAGTCCTTCATTTTTGGGGAACCAAAGACATCACGGTTCCAGAAACAATGGTTCAAGACAACATCAATGCTTTGACAACTCAATCAACCTATATCAAATTTGAAAATTGCGGACATTCTCCTTTGGTAGATAAACCGGATGAACTTGTTACTTCGATCTTTGAATTTATAGGATAACCCATTCCTTTTTTCAAATTTATAAATATTTTTTCTCCATGGTGAAGAGGCGCAAACCCCTAGATTTAGTAGTATATGCGCCTCTTTAACCAAAGAATTTAAAAATATTCACAAAAAAAACACTAAATGTGTTGACAAAAGGAAAGCGCTATTATATAATGACTCCGTAAATAGCAAAACAAGCGAAAGTTTGTGACGCAAAGCTATAGGGCCTTCGACAGATGGTAGCCAGTTGCCGTTATCTTATTCAAGATGAGGGCATTTTTTTATTTCTTACGATATTTTTTCGTAGTTGAAATAAATAAATGCACAAATCAAAAAGGGTAGTGGCTTTTTTTATTAGCCAAACCCGTACCCAGATGGGAGGGATAGCACTTAGTGTATGAGTTCAAAGTTTAAATTAGCCGAACGCATCGTCTATGCCTCACGAGCCTCTAGGGTTGCAAAGGCCAGTCGCTTGGGAATCATCGTCAGTGCTGTTCTAACATTTCTGATCTTCGCAATATCGTACTATGGTGAAACAGTCGGTAACTTTACCTTCAGTGTTGACCGGTTGGCATACAATGCCGGAATCTCAATTTTTCAAGACTACACTGAAGATCCAGACCTCTCAACAAGACTTGTTTCAGTTAAAGTCGATAACGCAGACGGAATGACCGCTCTTTGTGGAACTCGGTATTCACAGTTTCCAGAAGGGACGGACGTGTGTATCCCATCAGATGAGTTTGCAGGTAGCAAAGATGGTGCAAATAATCTTCCCTCAGTGTTAATCTATACGTTTTACATTGAGAATTCGGGAGACGCACCAGTCGATCTTGAATCCAGTTTGATTGTTCAGTCCGCCACTAAAGGCGCAGATGAAGCCATTCGAATTCGAGTCATCATCGATGGAGTTGGGACCACTTA
>CAZNOO010000017.1:25970-38054 GCA_964574705.1 uncultured Candidatus Izemoplasmatales bacterium | reverse complement strand
AAATATTAGCACTCAATGCTTGACTTTGCTAAAACCCTCTAGTATAATAGTGTTAGCATTCAAAGACATAGAGTGCTAAAGGGGTGAAACGATGTTAACTGAAAGACAAGATACCGTACTAAAATTAATCGTAGACGAGTATATTAAAACCGCTGAACCGATTGGCTCAAGAAGCCTCTCCAAGTTCATGAATGTTTCACCGGCAACGATTCGAAATGAAATGAGCGATTTAGAAGATCTTGGATATCTAGAAAAAACCCACACCTCAAGCGGAAGAATTCCTTCTGAGTTAGGGTATCGTTATTATATAGAAACACTTATCAAGAATTTAGATGAGGATACGGAAGGATACTTCGAATTCGAAACCTTGTTTGAAAACAAAGAAATCGAACGAGACGAAATCATTAAAGAAGCCGTCGACTTACTCAGCCAAATCACCAATTGCACAGCGATTTCACTTGGACCGAACGCTTATCATTCGAAAGTCAAAAAAGTACAGTTGATTCCGCTCTCTCCAACCCAAGCATTAATTTTAGTCATAACGAATTTCGGATATGTTGAATCCAAACAGATCGCGATTTCAGAAGACATAGAAATCGAAGAACTAATCAAAGTCATTGATTTACTTAATGAACTGCTTAAGGATACGCCGATTTCACAAGTCAGTGAAAAGCTGCATTATGAAATTCAACATCGTACCATCAAAGAACTCTTGAAGTATCGCGAAACCATCGTCGAATCCTTCATAGAAGCTTTTCAAAAGTTCGCCCAGACCAAGTATTACCTCACAGGGCAATCGAATATGCTCTATCAACCAGAATTCAATGACATTCAAAAATTAAGGGAATTCATCTCAACGGTTGAGAACAACGAAATCTTCAAGTTGGTCGAATCCAACGCAGATGGCGTTTCCGTCAAAATCGGAACTGAAAATAGTGTGACCTCAATGCAGGACTGCACCGTCGTCAGCTCATCCTATATGACGAAAGACGGCGAAAAAGGAACCATTAGTGTCGTAGGACCCACAAGGATGGAGTATCGCAAAGTCATTCCTTTGATCAAATACATCGCTAAACACATCACGAAACTATATCAAGACGAGTAAAGGAGCAAGAATGGAAGATAACAAAAAAGATCCTCTAAAAGACAACATTACAATCGAGGTTCCAGAAGAAGAATTAAAAGAACCGATTGGGACTGAACCAAAAGAGGAAAAACACAAAAAAAAGAAAAAAGAATCTCTTGAAGATAAAATCGAAGAGATTTCAGAAGAACTAAAAGACGTCAAAGACAAATATTTCCGTGCCCTTGCGGAAATGGACAACACAAAGAAAAGACTTCAAGAAGACTTGAAACGGGAGAGAACCTATTCCTCCTACACCTTAGCTGACAAAATGGTTGATTCCATCGAAGTGTTCGATCAAGCCTTAAACGTCCAAACGGACGATCCCAACTTTAAAAATTTCCTATATGGATTCAAAATGATCAAAGACATGTTCTTCAATGCACTCAGTGAAGAAGGCGTCAAATTAATCGAAACCAAAATCGGAGACACTTTCGACCCCGTCACAGAGCACGCCGTCGACAAAATTCATGACCCCGAGATTGCGGACAACACGATTGTAAAAATCGTCAAAAAAGGATACAAATTCAAAGACAGATTGTTACGACCCGCAATGGTCGTCATCAATATCATTCCAAAACAAGAAAATGAAAGCGACTCTTCTGAAGAAGAACTTCAAGAAGAAGCCACCGCATAATAAAAGGAGAAACACATATGAAAATAATCGGTATTGACCTCGGAACGACAAACTCATGCGTTGCCGTTATGGAAGGTAAAGAAGCAAAAGTCATTCCAAATCTAGATGGAAATCGTACAACCCCATCGGTTGTCGCATTCAAAGACAACGAAATTCAAGTTGGTGAAGTTGCAAAACGTCAAGTTATCACCAACCCAAACACCGTTTACTCAATCAAGAGAAAAATGGGAACCAACCAAAAAGTTAAAATTGAAAACAAGTCTTATACACCACAAGAAATCTCCGCAATGATTCTTAGAAACTTAAAAGAATCCGCAGAAGCTTATCTTGGTGAAAAAGTAACAGACGCCGTCATTACCGTTCCGGCTTACTTTAACGACGCACAACGTCAAGCAACCAAAGATGCAGGTAAAATTGCGGGTCTTGATGTCAAAAGAATCATCAACGAGCCAACAGCTGCTGCACTTGCTTATGGTATCGACAAAACAGACAAAGAACAAACCGTATTGGTTTATGACCTTGGCGGAGGAACCTTCGATGTCTCGATTCTTGAACTTTCCGATGGAACGTTTGAAGTTATTTCTACCAGTGGAGACAATCACTTAGGTGGAGACGACTTTGACCAAAGAATCGTTGAATGGTTAACAGAAGAATTCAAAAAAGAAACTGGTGTCGATCTTGCCAAAGACAAAATGGCATTACAAAGACTAAGAGATTCCAGTGAAAAAGCGAAGAAAGAACTTTCTTCCATCACTTCAAGCCAAATCTCCTTGCCGTTTATTTCAATGACTTCAAGTGGACCTGTCCACTTGGAAAAAACACTCACGAGAGCTAAATTCAATGAAATGACGCATGACCTTGTCCAACGTACCGTTGAACCGGTCAGAAGAGCCCTTGCTGACGCGAAAATGAAAGCATCCGATATTGACCAAGTCCTACTCGTCGGAGGTTCTACAAGAACACCAGCGGTTCAAGACACAGTCAAGAGTCTATTAGGCAAAGAACCAAACAGATCCATCAACCCTGATGAAGTTGTCGCTATGGGCGCAGCCATCCAAGGAGGAGTCTTGCAAGGCGATGTCAAAGACATCCTATTGCTAGACGTTACTCCACTATCACTTGGTATCGAAACCCTTGGTGGTGTCTTTACGAAATTGATTGAAAGAAATACGACCATTCCAACCTCTAAATCCCAAGTCTTCTCTACCGCCGCTGACAATCAACCTACCGTTGACATTCATGTTCTGCAAGGTGAAAGAAGCATGGCAAAAGACAATAAGACTTTAGGACACTTCCAACTCGGAGATATTCCACCCGCACCACGTGGTGTCCCACAAATCGAAGTTAAATTCGACATCGACGCCAACGGTATCGTTAACGTTCATGCGAAAAACGTCGCAACCGGAAAAGCAAACTCCATTACCATTCAAAGTGGTACTTCCTTAAGTGATGCTGAAATCGAACGTTTGGTTAGAGAAGCAGAAGAAAATGCAGAAGCTGACAAGAACAAACGCGAAGAAGCAGATTTAAGAAATGAAGCCGATCAAATGATCTTCATGACAAAAAAAGCTATTACCGACCTTGGAGATAAAGTCACCGACAAAGAGAAAAAAGATGCAGAAGCCAAAATCAAAGATTTGGAAGGCGCTCTAAAACACGATGACCTTGACAATATCCGTAAGAAAAAAGAAGCGCTAGAAAAAACGGCTCAAGGATTGTCTGAAAGAGTATATAAAGAATCCGCACAACAACAGCAACAAGACCAAGGAACACCAAAAGACGAAAGCGGATCTGATGATTCTGAATCTGACGACAACGTATTCGACGCAGACTATAAAGAAGTATAATTCTCAAAAAGCAGGAAACTGCTTTTTGTCACGGACAGAGGTGAAGTATGGATAAACGCGATTATTACGAGGTGTTGGGCGTTTCCAAAAGCGCTAGTGATGACGACATCAAAAAGGCGTACCGAACACTAGCAAAGAAATTCCATCCCGACGTGTCGTCGGAATCAAACGCTGAGGCCAAATTTAAAGAAGTTCAAGAAGCATATGATGTTTTATCGGACTCCACCAAACGTAGCCAATATGACCAATTCGGCCATGCCGGAATGAATCCTAATTTCGGACAAGGCGGATTCGGCGGTGCCGGATTCGAAGGGTTCGATTTTGGGGATATTTTCTCTTCGTTTTTTGGAGGAGGAAGAACATCCGCTGGTCAAAGAAACAGACCGAGAAAAGGATCTGACATTCAACGTAGGATGACCGTATCCTTCGAAGAAAGCATCTTCGGAAAAAAAGAAACCATGAGGGTTCCAGTATATGACGAGTGTCATGTATGTCACGGAGCCGGAGCGGCTTCCAGTAAAGACATCCACACCTGTTCAAGATGTCATGGAACAGGATATGTTGTTGTGGAACAACAATCCTTATTCGGACGTACTCAAACAAGAGCTGCATGTCCAACCTGCCATGGAACCGGAAAAGAAATCATCAATAAATGCTCGAACTGTAATGGTGAAGGTGTTGAAAAAACAAATAAGGACGTTGAAATCAAGGTTCCGGAAGGAATCGAGACTGGCCAACAAATTCGTTTGGAAGGCTTTGGAAACAAAGGCTCCAGTGGAGGACCGAATGGCGACCTTTACATTGTCTTTGAAGTACATCCTTCCAGTGTTTATACACGAGAAGGAGACGACATCGTCGTCGAAGTCGAAATCACATTCAGCCAAGCTGCACTTGGTGATGAAATTGAAGTACCAACCGTTTATGGCAATGTCTTATTAAAAATACCTTCTGGAACCCAAAGCCATACGAAATTCAGGCTTCGCGGTAAAGGCGCACCAAATGTGAGAACGAAGTCCAAAGGCGATGAACATGTCATTGTAGTCGTCTCAACGCCTGCAAAACTTTCAAATGAACAAAAGAAACTGTTTGAACAACTCGCAAGACTCGACGGCAATACGCCTTCCAAGTCAAAATGGGGTAAATTCAAATCCAATTTCGCAAAAGCAAAGAGTTAAAATGACGTGAATCCACTTAAACCGTGGGTTCACGTTTTTTCAAAATTATCAATATTATTGGAAAAACAGGTATTATTCATTCAATTTTACAAAAATTCAGCAACTAATTTAGAGCAATGTGCTTTGAAGTTCAAAACAATAGTGCTATAATCAACTTGTAGTTCGAAAGGACTACAATTTGAAATCCCCCCCTCTATTTTTAATCTACAATGCTACAATTGATTTTGAAAGATCAAAGTATCATTCTCAAAAAGCTCATTTGTTCTCTCTCCGAACATAATGAACTGAAAATCCTTTTTCTCAAAATAGAAAGAGCGTCCAAATGGACGCTCTTTCATATATATTTACTCTGTTTATAATGGCAAATCTTTCTTAATGAAGATTCGAATTCCCAAAGTGTAGAACAATATCGAAGTCAAAAAGAAGGCAACACTACCAATCCAGACAATATTACCACCCGTAATCCAATCATTTGAATCAAACAAAGATAATGCAGTGAAATATTTTAAGAAATCCAAATCTGGACTTGCGCCTCTTAACATGTTGATGACAAAGAATAAAAGTGGAATTCCAGCACCAAAGGCAAGAGAATTGCGAGTTTCATTAAAAATACAGGAAAACAAGAATGTTATCGAGCTTATAAGAGTGAAATATCCAATCAACCCTAAATTTAATATGATAAATTTACTAATATCTAGCAATCCGGGATACATTGAAATACACATTAATAAGTTGACTCCGGCAACGACCACAATTAATAAGGTGGTCGACAAAAATAAGAATACAGCTTGAGTCAAAGCGATTTTTCTTCTTTTGTTTGGTGTTGAAAGCAAATAAGCCATGGATCCCGAATCGACATATTTAGCAATCAAACGGTTTCCAACAATAATGACATATATCATCGGGATAAACATAATAAATCCGTACAGATATCCCGATATGAAACTAATCAGTTCACCGTTCATAATCGTGAAGTTCATTGCGCCAAGAAGTTCAGGTGGAAACATATCCATGAGCGCAGCAAACGGGTCACCGATGGAAGGATCATATATGCTTACAATGATTGCCACATACATCACGAGAATCGCAAAAAAGATAAGCCATATGTTGCGATTGGTTTTAACATTCATTCCAAATAGAGCTTTATTCAATTTCATCACGCTCCTTGTAGTAATTCATAAAGATTTCTTCCAAGGATTGGTTGAGAACATCGAACGAAAGGATCTTGCATTTAGAAAGGGACTGGAAGAACAAGTTAATGTCTCCGCTGACGACGACATCACATGTATTGATTCCTCTTTCGATGACTTCAAACCCATCATTTCTGATGATTTCAATGTCTTCAGGAGATTGAAATGCGACCGAATAAACTTTTCTTCTTTGTTCTTTCAGCTTATTGATATCTTCAAGTGCCACAAGTTCGCCCACTTTAATGATAAGTGCGCGGTCACAGGTTCTTTCAATTTCTTCAAAACTGTGAGAAGACATTAGAATCGTCTTTCCTCTTTTTTTCTCTTTCAAGATCAATTCCACAAACTTTAATTGCATCAAAGGGTCTAACCCTGAAGTGGGTTCATCAAGAATCAGTGTATCAGGGTCATGCATAAAGGCCGCTACAAGTCCGAGTTTCTGCTTCATTCCTTTAGACATCTTTTTGATTTTGCCAGATGCATCCAAATCGAGAAACTCAATCAAATCGCTCATTTTCGCCTTGCTTTTCATTCCCCTCATCTTCGCAAGAAAATTAAGAAAGTCAATGCCTTTCATCTGGTCAAAAAAAGCCATTTCTCCAGGAAGATAGCCTATGTTTTTCTGAATATAAGATGCATATTTAAAAGAATCCAAATCATTAATCGTCGTTAGTCCGGAGTCGGGTTTAATGAACCCTAAAAGGTGACGAATTGTCGTGGTTTTTCCTGCCCCGTTGGGTCCGATAAAACCAAAGATTTCTCCATCCTTTACTTCAAAGCTAAGGTCGAAAACGCCTTTCCCAGGACCATATGATTTGGTTAAATGTTCTACTCTAATCAAAGTATCCCTTCTTTCTTCTCCTCATTTTATCATTCTATTACGATAATGTAAATAATGTAAGATAAAGATTTCAATTGATATCGTTGATTGAATTCGATCTTACTTCACTGTATAATAGTATAGAGGAGGGAAACAGATGAAAGAAATAGTTGCTAAAACCATTTTAGCGAAAGTGAAACCAGCGGATGAATTTTGGTATCATCATGACTACAATATGAATCTATATCGCGGTTGTTCGCACGGTTGTATCTACTGCGACTCCAGGAGCGACTGTTACCAAATCGAGAACTTCGACGAGGTGTCTCTCAAAAAAAATGCACTTGAAATCTTAGAAAATGAACTTCAAAGGAAACGAACAAAAGGAATCATTGGTATGGGAGCGATGTCCGATCCTTACAATCCTCAAGAAATCAAACAACAAGTCACGCGTGGCGCATTACAATTGATTGAAAAGTATGGCTTTTCAGTTTCCATTGCCACAAAGAGCGATTTGGTACTAAGAGATATCGATATTTTGGAGCGAATCGCTAAAAAAGGATTTGCTCATGTCGCGATTACAATTACGACTGCCGATGATGAACTTCAAAGGAAAATCGAACCCAGAGTATCTTCATCCTCAAAACGATTCTTAGCGATTAAGACCTTAAGAGAAAAAGGAATTCATACAGGGGTTTTGATGATGCCGGTGTTACCCTTCATCAACGACACGGTTGAAAACGTTGAAAAAATGGTTGCTTTAGCGAAAGAATCAAACGCAGAATACATCTATCCATTCTTTGGCGTTACACTCAGAAACAATCAAAGAGATTATTTTTACACTCAAATTGATTCTTTGTTTCCAGGCATCAAGGAGTTATATATTAAAACATATAAAGATAAATATGTTTGTGAATCAAATCAATCCAAACTGCTCTACCAAGTGATTGATTCCTTATGTAAAAAAGAAAATATCTTAACCTCGATGAAAGAAATAAACACTTTTTTTAAAATTCCAATGGAGTCAGAACAACTATCATTATTCTAAAATATCGCCACATTTAAGACAATCCTTACAGGGTTGTTTTTTTATTGCCAAAAAAAACGAAAAGTTCTTTACAATTTAATACCTAATCAGTTATAATATAACCAGATTATGCATAATCTCGATATACATAACGAGGTTATATAGTGAGGAGGTGTGACAATGACGAACTCAGGAGAATATATCCGTGGCTTTACGGACTATATTATATTGTCTATTCTTTCGAAATTCAATTCCTATGGATATGAAATGACAAAGATAATCGAAGAAGTAAGCGACCAATCATTTCAACTCACAGACGCCACTCTCTATTTTGCTTTAAAGCGACTTCAAGAAGATGGGAAGATTAAATCCTATCTCGGAAAAAACAAAAAAGGAATGAGCCGCCGTTATTATCAGATCACTCCAGACGGCATCGATGCCTTGCATGAATTCAGGAAAGATTGGATTTTGATTGAAAACACTCTTTCCAGTTTAGTGGGAGGTAAATTCGAATATGATCGAAATGAATAATAAGGGTAGGTACTATCATGGAATTATTTAACATTATCCCCGAGAATTTCTTCAATCTCCTTACGGGAAAAAATCAAAAAATCTATATTGCTTGCGTTGGGGAAGTCTTTAAGGCCTATGAACAAGGCTCCATTCTCGGAATGGATAAAAGAATTGCCCAGCAAGTCATCATCGATTATCTAGATATTCATCCTGAACTTTTGCTCGATGAAGAAGTTTCTGAAGATAAAGCAGAAGACTATGAATATACGCAAGATCAAGAAGAACAAGAAGAACAAGAAGAAAGATCCATCCGTGAAGTTGCGAACAAAGTCTTGAAGCGGCTTGAAGAATGTGAATGGATTGATATTGATGTCAATAACGACTATGTTGAAATGCTTAACTTCCGTGATTATGCGATTACCATCATCGAAGCATTAAAAACAGTTTCACTTGATACATACTATGGATTCGGAGACGATGAGTCCCACGAATTCAGAGGATACATCTACACGGTCTACTCGCTCTTGACCCACGAACAGGTCGAGTTCGCAATGGTTCTCGACCAGGTTTACCGGAATACCGTCGCCTTTGTCAGGGAAATCAGAAAACTGGACTCTAGGCTTAAATATTACATCAGAACCATCATCGAGAATTCTGAAATACGTGACTTGATTCACCTGCTTGTCAATTACAAGGTTGAACTTGTAGACCAAGCGTATTATAGACTTAAAACCAGCGACAACATCAATAAATACAAACTATCGATTGTCAGCACTTTAGAGCGCTATCAGCAAGATCCATTCATCATCGAAACGATTGCAAGAGATTACCTTCCAAAATCAAAAAACAATATGGAACTTGCCAAAGTCAAAGTCAATAAAAAAATCGATGACATGATTGATATCTACAATGCACTTGATTCCATCATCGATGAAATCGACGAGAAAAACAAAGTCTACGTCAACACCACGATTGCAAAAATCAAATTCTTGTTAAATGACGATAAGAACATCATTGGAAAACTGACAACCATCCTAAAATACACGGCATCAGAAATGAAGAAGTACAGAACAGAACAAGCACTTAAGAACATTAGAGGACTCTTCGACATCTCATCACACAACCAAATCTCGAACAACTCTCTATATACGCCAAGGGGTGCGTATTCAAGAAGCATTGCACAATATCTTCAAGACAATGAACTCAATCCTTCCGTACAGCTTCAAGAAGCTTTCTACAAAGAATTCGAAACAAATTACTCTGAAGACGTCATCAAGAAATACTTGTCAAAATTCTTTGAAGTCAGAAGAAGCATCAAAGCTTCTGAACTGTTAAGCAAAGACATGAGCGACGAAGCGGTACTCAGACTTCTTTACATCCTGGTCTATGCAGGAGACGAAATGAATTACTTTATCACACCACTCGAATCGGAGATTGAACATGAACGGTTCACATTAGCCGATTTTGAGATCACAAGGGGGTATTAACCATGATTCTAGAAAATTTTGAGAGCCTGAACATGGGACAGCAACAACTATTCGCAGACACTTGTAATAAACTCCTGTCTTCAGGATTCATCGCAAGAGACAAAAAGGACAACAAAGAGCAATATTATTTCCTGATCAGCTATAAAAACTATTTTGATGAATACTTTAAAATCATCAATTATGAGATCGTCCTTGACAGAGAGCAAGGCGCAGTTCAACTTGTTCAAAGCGACAACAAGAACTTGCTCAGACTCAAGAAAGAAGAATCGCTGATCTTGCTGATTCTCAGGATTCTATATCATCAGAATTTGGTGAAGACCTCCATCAACGAAAACGTCGTCATCACTGTTGATGAAATCCATAACAAATATGATTCTTTAGACCTAAAAAAGAAAATCAACAAGACTGACCTCATCAAAGTACTTCGTCTCTATAAAAAGCATAACCTGATCGAGCCTTTAGGCGACATTACCCAAAGCAACACAAGAGTTGTCATCTATCCGACCATATTAATGGCAATCAATACCCAACAAATCAATGAAGTCTTCGATTTGGTCAATAAAATCGCTAGCAGCGAAGGAAGTGAAAAAGAATGAAAAAACTCACGAAAGTTCGTCTAGTCAATTGGCATTATTTCGCCAATGAGACGATTTACATTCGCAACAACACCTTGATTACAGGGCAAAACGCCACTGGAAAGTCAACCATCGTCGATGCGATTGCTTTCGTCATTACTGCCGGAGACCAAATCTTTAACTTAGCAGCGAACGAAAAAAGCAAACGTGATCTAAGAGGATACGTCAAATGTAAACTAGGTATCGACAACCATGAATACTTAAGAGAAGGCGATACCACGGGACACGTTTGTCTTGAATTCTACGACGAAAACAAAGACGAATACTTCAATGTCGGAAGCGTCATCGATGTCTTCGGAGAACTCTTGCCTCCTAAAGTCATTTTCTATCAAAACGACGGTAGAATGAGTGAAAAGCTGTTTGTAGGAGAAGGCGGAGAAATCCTCACAACCCTCAATTTCAAGAAAGCCAAAGTCGCAGACAGAGTTTATAACACCAGAAGAGAAGCGAAACTTTCTTTTAGAAGCATCTTCGGTTCTGTTAACGAAACTTATTTCTCGCTTCTTCCAAAAGCCCTCGCTTTTAAACCGATTGCGGACGTTAAAGATTTTATCTATCATTATCTTCTTGAAGAAAAAACATTGGATGTCGAATCCATCAAAGAGTCGATTCATGCATACAGAGACTTAGAAGCGACTTTAAAAATTATCAAACAAAAGGTCATTGAACTGAATGAAATGAAGATTCTTTACGAAGACATCCAGAAGAATCAGGAACAACGTGAATTCTTAGCCTACTTCCTTCAAGTGATCGACTTAGAAACAACCAAAGTCTTGGTAGAAAACAAAATCAAACTACTCGAAAAAATCAATTTCAACAGAGATAAAAACCGTGCTTTGATTTCTGAAATCGATCATCAAATCGAGCTCCTCGACGACAGAAGCAAAGAAATTTATTCCATGCTTCAAAGTGATGATACTTTCAAAGCAGACGAGCTTTATGACAAAGAGATTCTTGGTCTTACAAACAAGATTGACGAACAAGAAGAAATCAAACGCTACTATGTGAGAAGAGTCGAAAAAGTCAAACCTCTTGTGGGAGAACTGAAAAACGAATACAAAAGAAAAGTTTATTCAGATCTTGCCAAAATAGATTTTCTGAATGTCAATGAAGACGATTTTGAAGACGTGAAGTTAAACATTCTCGACTTACAGAAATCGCTGAATGCCGTGGTTGACGAGAACACGAGAGAATCAGGAAGACTAGAAGAAGTCAAAAAGTCGCTTGTGACTGAAATCAATGACATCTACCAAACACTCAAAGACCTCGAAAACCATAAAATGAGATACAACCCGATGGTCCTTAAACTCAAAACCAAAATCGAAGAAGGACTGAAAGAACGATTTGGATTAGATCTCTCCGTTCACATTCTAGCAGAACTGATAGAAGTCACGGATTCCAAATGGCAAGACACCGTAGAAGACTACCTCGGACAACAACGATTCAACTTGATCGTAGAGCCAAGATACTTCGATGAAGCACTCCAAGTTTACAATCGAATCAAGGATTCCCTCGGAATCTTTGGAATCGGACTTGTCAACACGAAAAAGATTCAGCATTTCATCAATAACCAACCAAATTCACTCGCTTCCATCATTACAAGTGAAAACGTCGATGCCGTTCACTACATCAA
>CAZNOO010000017.1:21500-25870 GCA_964574705.1 uncultured Candidatus Izemoplasmatales bacterium | reverse complement strand
GGTTTGATGGCGATGCTTGAAGCTTCCCTCTCCTTATCCACACTCAAAGAAAAACGTAAGAGCCTCGTGAACAGAAAACAATCTCTTCCAAAAGAATCCATCAACAACCTTCGTGAAGAATACGAGAAGATCAAAGAAGAGGTCAGAGGATACAACAATAACCGTAGAAAGCATTATGAAGAAAACGGTAAATTGAATTCAGACGAACTCAAAGCCCAAGAAGACATTCTGGCTCTTGAAATCAAAGTGAAAGAAATTGAAGCCTCTTTACAAACAGTTCTCGAACTGTATCCTAAGATGCAACAAGACGCTTACGAACTCTACGCTCAGGAAATCGGTTCTGCCAAAGACCTCAAAAAGGTTCAGCTTGAATATCGCGAAAGAATTGAAATGGAACTTTCCAACCTTCAAAATATGGAAGACTCCCTCAAATCCAAACAGTTCAGCTATGTCAATACCTACAGACTTTCCTACCAATACGGAATTGAATATATGCAGCAATATCTTGATGAACTCAACAAACTAGTCAAATCCGATTTGGTTAAATACGAATCCAAAGTAAGAGAAGCCAGAGAATCCGCAGAAAAGCTCTTCAAAGAAGACTTCCTTGCAAAACTAAGAAATTACATCGTTACCGCACAAGAAGAAATCAAGAAGATCAACAATACCCTTGCAACGATTCACTTTGGAGAAGATACTTA
This sequence comes from uncultured Candidatus Izemoplasmatales bacterium, assembly GCA_964574705.1. Classification (GTDB taxonomy): domain Bacteria; phylum Bacillota_I; class Bacilli_A; order Izemoplasmatales; family Hujiaoplasmataceae; genus JAHIVB01. The sequence goes on along the minus strand of CAZNOO010000017.1, from coordinate 25,169 downwards.
TGAATTCATCTTCCCAAAAAGCAAGGAATACGGTGATTACTACGAAATGGTCCTAAGTGACGAGTCGATGAAGTCCGGTGGAGAAATCTTCAACTATGACTTCGAACTCAAATACCAAAGACAATTAGAAGAACTCTTTATCAATCTTGCAAGCGAAGACTTAAACTCCAGTGGAGCCATCAATAAATTCACAGACTACAGAACCTATATGGATTATGACATCAAAATCATCAACGAACAAGGAGACACCATCCTTTACTCTAAAGTCTTCAAAGAAAAATCAGGTGGAGAGACTCAGGTTCCATTCTATGTGGCAACCCTAGCTTCCTTCGTTAGAGTGTTCCAACAAGCATCTAGAAACAATATTCATGACTCGATCGGATTGATTCTGTTTGATGAAGTCTTTGACAAAATGGATACTTCTAGAATTAAGTCAATGATGGAATTCATCAAACGTCTTCCGGTTCAAATCGTCCTAGCAACGCCTCCACAAAAAATGGAAGTCCTTTCTAAATTCACAGACACGACGATTGTGACATTGCGCGAAGGCAAGGCCGCAAGAGCCTACGAAGTCGTCCAGAAATATTAAAAGTATTTCACACATAACTCACACTTCTCTGCTATAATATTCACATATTACATAAATGAGGATTTTAATATGAAAAAACTTTTTACAATCACCTTAGGCTTGCTTTTGGGACTTGCACTTCTAGGATGTACTGATACTACAGAATCAACAACCGCAGGACTCAGTTACGACAATTTCTTTTCCATTACGGATTACTCCCAAATCTTCAATCGAAATGAAGGAACTTACATTGTCTATATGTACTCAACATCATGTGCACATTGTGAGAATATAAAGCCTACAGTTCTCGGATTCGCAGACACACATGCCGATGACATCATGATTTATTTCTTTGATGTCACAAATGGAACCGAAGCTGCACAAACCGTATTTTTAAATACGGTTGGGTTAACCACTAATACGTTTGGAACCCCAACATTAATCGTCGTCGTTGATAACGCCTTTGACATAACAGCGAGGTCGAACTTCTTGTATTCAGGAGAAATTCCAATTACCAGTATTTTAAGAGACATCGATAACGGTGCATATACTTACTTGAAATAACCGAGAAATCGGTTATTTTTTTCGAAAAGTTTCTTCGATTTATGGTATCATAAAGAGGGTGATTTTATGCAAAGATACTTTATTGAAAAAAACCAAGTTGGAGACGGTTTCATCCAAGTCTTTGGCAATGATGTTCATCACATGAAAAACGTGGTGCGATTTCGAATTGGAGAAATCGCAGATTTTGTATCTGATCAAGGGGTTATCTATCAAGCGGAGCATGTAACATTCCAAAAAGATCAGGCCATATTCAAAATCCTTTCAGAACGAAAATCAGAAAAAACGACCTCTAAAGTGACGATTGCTCAGGCATTGATCAAAAAAGATCGATTTGAACTCTTTTTGGAAAAATCAACTGAACTCGGTGTTTATGAAATTATTCCAACCGTTTTTTCGCGTTCAATCATCAAAATCGATGAAAAAGAAGAAGCGAAGAAACTACTTAGATATCGTACGATTGTCAAAGAATCGAGCGAACAATCTGAACGGGATCATCTGCCAAAGATTCGTGAAGTCATGAAATTAAAGGATCTTCCCTTTGATGAATACGATAAAATACTCGTTTGTTTTGAAAGAACAGATCAGGAGCACCATTTAAAAAATCTGCTTCCGACTCTAAAAAAAGAAGATCGAATCCTGGTGTTAATTGGACCCGAAGGCGGAATCACTGAAGAAGAACTGAGTTATGTTGTTACAAAAGGAGCTGAAATCGTGAGCCTTGGATCTCAAATTCTTCGCTCAGAGACGGCGTCAACCGTCATTCTTTCAGCGCTCTTGATTGAGTGGGTTCTTTAAAGTGTTCGTTGCGATTACGACTTTAGGATGTAAAGTCAATTCCTATGAAAGCGAAGCGGTTCTTGAACAACTCGTGAAGGTGGGTTATACGCCTGTCGACTTCACTGAAAAAAGCGATATCTATATTATCAACACTTGCATGGTGACGAACACTGCAGAAGCCAAATCAAGAAAAATCGTTCACCGTCCATTGAAATTAAATCCAAACGCCATTATCGTTGTAATGGGATGCTGGACACAGTTAAAAGCAGAAGAAGTGTTGTCCATCCCTGGAGTTAAAATCGTTTTGGGGACCGTCAACCGCGACCAAATAAGCGCTTTTATCGACGAATACCTCGAAAAGAAGATTCCGCTTAATAAAGTAAGTTCTCTGACAAAAGAGATTCAGTACGATAATCTTACAATAGAAGACTTCAAGAGTCATCAGCGTGCTTTTCTCAAGATTCAAGATGGATGTAATAACTATTGTACTTATTGCATCATTCCTTATACCAGAGGGAAAGTCAGATCGAAAGCTTTGGCTCAAGTCGTGGACGAAGCGAAAGAACTTGTTAAGCATGGACATACCGAAATCATTCTAACCGGAATCCATACCGGAGGGTATGGAACAGACCTTGACAATGATTCATTTGAAACGCTCTTACAAGCTCTCGAAAAGATTGAAGGACTAAAAAGGATTCGAATTTCTTCAATTGAAATTTCTGAACTCACTGACGAAATCATCGATTTAATCGCTTCTTCAAAAAAGATTGTTAACCATCTTCACGTTCCACTTCAAGGCGGAACGGACCGAATCTTGAAACTGATGAACCGAAAATATACGTTGAAAGAGTATAGAGACAAAATAACTTTGCTTCGCAGTAAAATCAAGAATTTAGCCGTCACGACAGATATCATTGCTGGTTTTCCGACAGAAACGGATCAAGATCACTTAGAAACCTTAGAATTCATCAAACATATGGGGTTCTCTGAGCTCCATGTCTTCCCTTACTCGAAAAGAACTGGAACTGTCTCGGCCAAGATGACGCCTGAAGTGGATGGCACAATCAAAAAAGAAAGAGTGAGAGACCTGCTCGAAATGAGCGACATCCTCGCAAAATCCTACATTCAATCTCAACTCAACATTCCTCAAGAAGTTGTTTTTGAAACCGAGAAAGATGGCTTTCTCTATGGACATACCTCGAACTACATCCACGTAAAATGTCTAGGTCCCAGGCATTTGATTGGAGAAGTCACCGAGATTGTGATTCTCCAAGAAGAATATCCCATGTCTCTTGCAGAACTTGTTTAAAAACCAGAAATTCATCTGGTTTTTATTCTTAAAAAAGCTTCAATTTTCGAAATTGAATCCATTTCTTCTACGTTTTTGAAAGTATTATTTTCGATAACCGCATTTTAATTTTATTTATTGGATGTATAATGTAGAAAAGAACGATAGAAAAAAGAGGTGACTTCATGAAGATAGACGTCATTAGAATTATAGAACAATTCTCCAGAATTATTGATGAAGGCGTACTTTATAATTTGAAATTATATGGATTTAACTTTGAAAATTATAAATTTACAACGAACCATCAATTTAAGGTTGGCCATTTTTCTGTTCATCTAGGAGAAAAATTAGGACTATCTAAAGAAGAGTTAGAAGATTTGTTTATTTTGGGTCTCTTTCATGATGTAGGATTCGTTGCGGCAGAAATCGCTCCAGAAAACAAAAACGTCAATGCGTTAAAAAATTATGAAGC
>CAZNOO010000017.1:0-21400 GCA_964574705.1 uncultured Candidatus Izemoplasmatales bacterium | reverse complement strand
CGGCAGAAATCGCTCCAGAAAACAAAAACGTCAATGCGTTAAAAAATTATGAAGCGTTGGTTGGACATTGTATTATCGGAGAACAACTTATTTCTGAATTCCCCTTTCATACCAATGTAGCAAAAGTCATCGCTTATCATCATGAAAAATATGACGGAACGGGATTTTTTAGAATTTCAGGAAAGGATATCCCGTTGTTTTCGAGAATCTTACTTGTGGGTAACTTGATTGACTTATTTTATAATTTAGATAATCTAGAAGATAAATATGATGAAATCTGCGAATTTATAAAATCAGAGAGTGGGTTAAGTTGTGATCCTTCGCTTGCCTTACCGGCACTTGAGGTATTAAAAGATCACCGCAAAACAGATTTCAGTGCTAGGAATGAAGATATTCCAATCAAGCATATTGAGATGGATTGGAATAAATTGAAAAAGCTACTTGAATCACTGATGAAAATCATCGATCACAAAAGCCCATTTACCTATAAACATTCAACGACCATATCATCCTTGGCGGATCAATTTTCCGATTTATACAACTACGATCATATCAAAAAAGATAAATTACGGATTGCGGCCAACATTCATGATGTTGGAAAACTGCAAGTTCCACTATCCATTCTAGAAAAACCTACCATACTCACTGGCGCTGAAATGGATTTGATTATGACACATCCTACGGCAGGAGAAGAAATGTTCCGCCAGATTGATGAGTTTGATGAAATTGCTCAATGGGTTGGTCAGCATCACGAAAAATTGAATGGAAAAGGATATCCGAAAGGACTCGCAGGCGATGAAATTCTTTTTGAATCTAGAGTGCTTGCCATCTGTGATATTTACGTCGCATTAACAGAAGACAGACCTTATCGCCCTGCCTTCAGCAAGTTGGAAGCGATTAAAGTAATGAAAGAAATGATCCAAAGAGGAGAACTCGACAGCATGGTCTTCATTGACTTGCTGACAATTCTCAATCAAAGTTAATGATCAATGTATCCCAAATAATCCCGTTCGAATCAACTTGCGAATGGGATTTTTAAATCTTAATGTCATAAAAAAAGTCCAAAGATTTTTAGGAATCTTTGGACTTCATGAATATATTATCTTCTTTTTTTCTCTTTTTTGGCTTTTGCTTTTTCAACTTTTGCTTGTGCTTTGAGTTCTGCCTTTGTCATTTTTACTGGTTTTTGTTTGCGTTTAACGTGCTTCACATTCTTGACGATATCGTAACTCAAAGAAAAGTCGTTGTCGTGATTGGTAAACCGGTAACTTGCGCCTTCAAAGATGTGTAGAGGCAACTCAAATAAATAGCCTACGAGTGAAGTCAACATCTGATACTTATTGATGGCCTTGACCATTCCTTTGACTTTTCGTCTCTTGTCCCAGCGATAGACAACTTTATCCATTTCATCCAAGAACAGAATAACTAGCTCGCTTTTGTTTTTGTCCGTTGAAACGAAACTTTTCAAAAGCACCAATTCAGGAAGATTCTTGGTGTAGTATTCAAGGTATTTCGTTACTTTTCGTCTTCCCTTGGAACGCATCGACTTGAAAGTGTTTGTTTGGTCAATCGCATAACTTTTAATGATTTCCTCAGCGAGAATATTGCCGTTGTATTTCTTTGTGATCGCTTTATCCATTTTCTTGTAGAAATTCTTGAATCTGGCAGCGTATTTTCCCTTGTTAATAAAGACAGCCAGAATGGCAACGACAACGATGACGACGCCCAGAATAATGGCATATTCTTTGATTGTAAAGTCACTTAATGAAAATAAAAAAACCATAGGAATCACCTCAATCATGAATTAAGATAATAATAACATAATATACGGAAAAATAAAATGATTTTCCAAAAAATATTAGTTTACAAATGGCGATATTTCTTGTATAATAACAAGTGCATCGAGAAAAGGGGTGAAAGCATATGGCAAAAACCGTCGTAAGAGAAAACGAAACAATTGAAGACGCATTGCGCCGTTTTAAACGTGATGTTTCGCGTGCTGGAACACTAGCTGAAGCCCGTAAAAGAGAATACTATTTGAAACCGAGCGTTTCAAAGAAGTTAAAACAGAAACAAAATCAGGGACGTAAATAATTTGAAAGCACTTCACTCAAAATGAAGTGCTTTTTTTCCCAACAACTCTCCAACTTTACGCTATTATGTTATAATAGTTATAGACATATTGAAGGAGTGATGCTTCTTAATGGTTGATCTCACAAAACTGGATTTAAAAATCTCAAGCGTTTCAGAAATGGTAACGCTTTTTGGCACGAATGACAAGTACTTAAAACTGTTGACAAGGTTATCAGGGGTTGAGGTTTACGCAAGTGCGAACCAACTTTTGATTGACACTGACCAGAGTGCAATCGTAGAACAAATCAAAGCAGTGGTTGAACTCCTCCAAATTCTTCTTAAGAAGAACATCTTTTTCAACGAACGCGACATCATCTATATCTACCAGATGATTCCAAAAGTCGGAAGTGATACGTTGATGGATTTGTTTGTCGGCAGAAAAGAAATCATCAAGACCCAACAAGGACGACCAATTTATGCGAAAACGCTCAACCAAAAGAAATATTTGGAATTGATTGAAAAAAACACTCTCACTTTTGGAATCGGACCCGCAGGAACCGGAAAAACTTATTTAGCAGTCCTTGTGGCTTTGAAAAAGCTAAAAGAAGGTTCCATCAAGCGCTTGGTTCTTACAAGACCCGCGGTTGAAGCTGGAGAAAATCTTGGCTTTCTTCCAGGAGACTTAAAAGAAAAAATCGATCCATATCTCAGACCACTCTATGATGCCATGTATGAAATCCTAGGCGTCAAACAAACAGAAGACCTGATTGAAAAAGGAATCATTGAAACCGCTCCCCTCGCCTATATGCGTGGACGTACGCTTGAAAGTGCTTTTGTCATCCTTGATGAAGCGCAAAATACGACCATCAATCAAATGAAATTATTTTTGACAAGACTCGGATTCGGATCGAAAATGGTTGTGACAGGCGACATCACCCAAAGCGATCTTCCTTCCAAAGTTGAATCAGGCTTGATTAAAGCATCCAATATTCTAAAAAACATCAATGACATTTCAATTCTCTTTTTTGAAAACAATGATGTTGTAAGACACCCGCTCGTTCAAACGATTATCGAGAGGTTTGAAAATGCTAAAAATTAATATTTTCAACAATTTCGATGATTCGAAAGACTATACTAAAATAATCAAAAAAGTCTTGAAACAAGCCAATAAAGACCTATCAATCAAAAAGCCTAAAATCATTAATGTGATTTTGGTCACCAACGAAGAAATTCATGATTTAAACTTGAAATACAGAGGAATTGACCGCTCGACCGACGTTCTTAGTTTTGATAACCAGGATGACGGAAAAGAGCTAGGAGATATCTTCATTTCAATCGACAAAGCAAAAGAACAAGCGATAGCCTATGGACATTCATTCGAGAGAGAACTTGCATTTCTTTCTTGTCATGGATTTCTCCATTGTAACGGATATGACCATCAAAATACAGAAGAAGAAACATCGATGTTTGCACTTCAAGAAACGATTCTTGAGCATGCATCGCTGAAGAGGGACTTATGAAAAAAATAATTGAACTTGCAAAAGAAAATGCCAAAAATGCGTACGTGCCTTACTCGCACTTTCCCGTTTCAGCCGTATTGGAACTGAAAAACGGAGAACTCTATAAAGGTGTCAACATTGAAAACGCTGCTTACGGACTCGCAAACTGTGCCGAAAGAAGCGCTCTTTTCGCTGCGTACTCCAATGGAGTCAAAAAAGAAGACATCAAAAGAATCGTAGTATATACCGATCATGATTATTTCGTTTCTCCTTGTGGGTCTTGTAGACAAGTCATGAGAGAGTTGATGGAAGAGGATTCTCAAGTCATCCTTGCCAACAACAAAGGCGAAGTCAAGATTCTTAGAAACGTCGATTTACTCCCATTTGGCTTCTCGAAAGAGGATCTCTAGTGTTTCGTTCCGGATTTGTTTCAATCATCGGAGAACCGAATGTAGGGAAATCGACTTTCCTGAACCAAGTATTGCAACATAAAGTTGCGATTGTTTCAGACAAGCCTCAAACAACAAGAAATGTCTTTTCCGGTATTTATACCGATGAAGAATGCCAGATTGTCTTCATGGACACTCCTGGAATTCATAAAGCGAAAACAAAACTTGGAGAATACATGACGTCTTCTGCCCTAAGCACTGTAAAAGCTGTGGATCTCGTCTTGTTTTTGGTCAATGCCTTTGATGATGTCAAAGAAAGAAACCTTGCGATTCTAAAAGAACTAGACGGCGTCAAAACACCTGTTTTTTTGATTGCGAACAAACTAGATACAATCAAAGACTATCGAAGACTGAGAGAAGCACTAGATGTCTATAAAGCGGCTTTTCATTTTGAAGACTCGCTTGCGATATCTGCCCTCACAGGTGACAATGTCAATCATTTGCTTGATGACATCAAAAAACGTCTCCCAGAAGGCCCAAAGTTCTATCCTGACGGAGAAATCTCAGATCGTCCCGAATCTTTTTTGATTACAGAATTCATTCGAGAGAAGATTTTAGAATTGACGAGAGATGAAATTCCACATTCGGTCATGGTCACCATCGACCAAATGAAAAACAAGAAAAAAATCGTTGAAATCATCGCGACCATCATTGTCGAGCGTAATTCCCAAAAAGGAATTATTATCGGTAAAGGCGGATTGATGTTAAAAGAAATCGGCACGCGTGCTCGCGCTGACATTGAAAACCTGTTTCAAAAACAGGTCTTTTTAGAATTATTCGTCAAAGTAGAAGCCGACTGGCGAAACCGAGAATATTATCTGCGTTCCTACGGATACAAACCGAATCAAGAATAGAGGGATATTATGGATGTTTTTGAAGGCATCATTTTAAAACATCTCGATTATAAAGAGACAAGTCAAATTATCTACGTTTATACCGAAAAAGGAATGCAAAGCTTTCTGATTCGCGGGGCGAATCAGCTAAAAAGCCCTTTTCTCGGGACCAAAGATACCTTGTCCTATGTTCGGATTTATGCCTCCGGTAAAAGTCTGAAAACCGTAAAAGAGATGAATATCATCGAGTATTTCAAACCCATTAAGGAATCACTCGATAAATACACTTATGTGCTTCACATATTAGAACTCGTCGAACATTTTTCAGATGGAGGGTTGGATCATTCCAAAAGTTATCCATTTCTGATAAAAATTCTTCACAAGGTTGAAAAGGAAATGGATTACATTCCATATATCAACATGTTCGAAGCGAAGTTATTATATCTTCTTGGAGTGAATCCTAGATTTCATGAATGTGTTGTCTGCAAAGATACCAATGACCTTTCTTTTTCAATTCAAGAAGGTGGGATGACCTGTCATGATCACACCCCGGCAAAAAGCAATTATTCAGACAAATGTGTTAAACTTTTCGAGTTTTTATATTACTACGATTTAGCGAAACCTTCATCAATTGAAACCGAACTGAAGACCATCGTAGAACTTCGAAAATTACTTGACTCGTATTACCTTTACCACCTCAATATCAAAACAAAATCAAGAACAGTGCTCGAAGGATTAATTGGATATTAATCCGCAAGCACTGTTTCTTCTTGTAGTCTGGCCCTTTTATATATTTTAAATATATAATGTGCCTTGACAAACCATTCATAAGCTATATAATTAAAATGAGATAATATGCCTTTACGGAGAGGATGATTGATTTGAACAACACGTTAGAACAACTTTCGAACTATGCGAAACGATATGGCTTTATCTATCAAGGCTCTGAAATTTACGGTGGACTCGCCAATACTTGGGACTACGGCCCCCTTGGCGTTTTGCTTAAAAACAAGATTAAAAAAGCCTGGTGGGATGCCTTTGTCAGAACCAATCCTTACAACGTAGGACTGGATTCAGCAATTCTTCTCAATCCCGAAACGTGGGTTGCAAGTGGACATGTCGGCGGATTTCAAGATCCACTGATGGACTGCAAGTCTTGCAAAACAAGACACCGCGCAGATAAATTGATTGAAGAATTCACACATGGAGAAATTGACGCGGACGGTTGGAGCAAGACTGAGATGTATGACTACATCGTAGAACACAAGATTCCTTGTCCCGTTTGTAAAGAAGTTAATTATACCGAAATCAGAGAATTCAATTTGATGTTCAAAACTTCACAAGGCGTCGTCGAAGACAGCAAGTCTTCGCTTTATTTGCGTCCTGAGACCGCACAGGGAATCTTTTTGAATTTCAAAAACGTTCAAAGAACTTCCAGAAAAAAAGTGCCTTTCGGAATCGGACAAATCGGTAAGAGTTTCAGAAACGAAATCACACCAGGAAACTTCATCTTCCGCACTCGTGAATTCGAACAAATGGAACTTGAATTCTTCTGTCAACCTGGATCTGAACTTGAATGGTTCGTCTACTGGAAACAGTTCTCAAAAGAATTCTTGCTATCGCTCGGACTCAAAGAAGAAAACGTTAAACTCTATGACCACCCAAAAGAAAAACTATCGTTTTATTCAAATGCGACAACGGATATTTTATATAAATTCCCTTGGGGATTTGATGAACTTTGGGGAATTGCGTCGAGAACTGACTATGACCTCACCCAACATCAAAACCATTCGGGAGAGAACTTGATGTATTTAGACCCCGACACCAATGAAAAATATCTTCCCTATGTCATCGAGCCATCCCTAGGCGTTGAACGCTTATTGCTAGCGATTCTAAATGACGCACTTGAAGAAGAAGCCCTTACGGGAACCGAAGAAACCAGAACGCTTCTTAAGGTTCATAGTTCACTCGCACCTTATCAAGTCGCAGTTTTCCCGCTTGTAAAAAAATACCATACAGAAAAAGCGGATGATGTCTTCAAAGAGCTTCTAAAAGAATTCGATGTCATCTATGACGAGACCGGAAACATTGGTAAGAGATACAGAAGACAAGATGCAATCGGTACACCTTTCTGTGTTACCATCGACAACGATACTTTGGAAAGCAACACAGTGACAATTCGTTACCGTGATTCCATGGAACAAATCAAAGTCGATTTGAAAGATTTGACAAGCACACTTAAAAAAGAATTATAAATATAAAGAAAGTTGGTGAATCCATGGCAAGAATCAGCCAAGAGTCGATTGAATTAATCCGCAATACGGCTGATATCGTTGACGTCGTTAGCGATTATGTGCAACTCCAGCCATCCGGAAAAAACTTTAAAGGGCTCTGTCCCTTTCATAGTGAAAAAACACCATCTTTTTTTGTTGACAAAGAAAGAGGATTTTTTCATTGCTTCGGTTGCGGAGAAAAAGGAAATGCCATCTCTTTCGTTCAAAAATATAAAAACACGACATTCGTAGAAGCGCTCAAAGAACTCGCAGACCGCTATCACATTCCACTCGAAACGGATGGGGAAGAAAGTTACGAAGATCATTTCAAGCGTTCATACGAAATCAATGAAACAGCCAACTCTTTTTATCAAATCAGCCTGACCAACCTTGAAAAAGGGAAAAAGGCATTAGAATACATCAAGGGACGAGGGCTTGACATTCATACGATTCAGTATTTTGAAATCGGGTATGCTCCCGATGAATTCAAAGGTCTTTTTACGCAATTAAAAGACAATTACGAACCCGTTGAACTCATTGAACTCGGACTGCTCAAAAAAAATGAAAAAGACTATCATGATCTATTCAGAAACCGTTTGATGTTTCCAATTCGAAATGAATTTGGAAAGACCGTTGGTTTCAGTGGACGAATCATCGTTGACAACCCAAATGAACCAAAATATGTGAACTCTCCCCAAACGAAAATATTCACAAAAGGAAAAGTTCTTTACAATCTTGACAAAGCACTTCCGTTCATCAACAGAGAGAAACGGGTTGTTTTGTTTGAGGGATTCCTCGATGTCATCTCCGCATTTAATGCAGGAATCAAAGAAGGCGTTTGCTCGATGGGAACCGCTTTAACGCCTGACCAGGCAAACCTGCTGAAAAAACATACAGATCACGCCGTCTTGTGTTATGATGGTGACTCTGCAGGATTTGAGGCCACTTCCAAAGCTATACCGATTTTGGAAGAGGCAGGACTTAGAGTATCTGTTGTCCTGTTGCCAGACAAACTAGATCCAGACGAATTCGTCAAAAAGAACTCGAGGGCCGCTTTTGTCAATTGGATCAATACAAAATCATTGGATCCCTTTGAGTTTGAATACAATTACTTAAAGGCTTCATTCGATTTGACCAAGCCTTCTCAAGTTGAAGAATTGAAACTCAGAATATTCAATTATCTTCTGAAATCCGATTCCCAGATGTTACTGGAAATCTATGTGAAAAAACTATCAGAAGATTTGAAGATTTCCTATGAGACGATTCAATCCGACTTGCACCATTTCCAACTCACCAAAGCAATCAAGACGAGCCAAAATAAGCGAAAAGAAAAAATCATCAATGTCGCCATTCAAAACAGAGCCGTGGTTGCGGAAAGAAGAATCCTTTGCTATTTTATCAAAGCGAAGGAATATCGCGAGATTATTAACAATCTGATTGGCGGTATGTTCACAAAAGACAAAGACAATCTTGAAATTCTGATTAATGCGGAAGACTTCATCAAAAGTAAAGTGACTGAAAACTTAAAAGAAAAAGTCATTAATTCCTTTGTCGAAAGCAAGCGTCCTTCCGTTTCTAAAAGACTGAATGATGAGAATGAACCCTATTCCATCGAAGACCTGCTTCAGTTGATTATGACCTACAAAATTCACGAAGTTGAACTTGAAATTGCAGAAATTAACGAACAGCTTGCCAAACTTGGAGAATTCGCAAAAAGAGAAGACACAACACCACTTGTGAACAAAAAAGTGGAACTGAACAAAAAAATAAGAGAAATACGAAAGGATACCCCATGGAAAAAAACGAAATCGTAAAAAAGCTGATTGCCTATTGGGAAGAACAAGGTTTTTTAACATTCGATGAAATAAAAAAATACGCAGAAGAAAGCTCTCCGCTTTACGATGAAATCCTAGCCGCACTTGAAAAGGAAGACATCTTCCCTGAAGCCTACATTGACCTCGCAGAACTTGATGAAGCGTTGGATTTAGAAGCACAAAGAGACGCTGCTGTAGTGGAAGAAGTTGAAGAAGAAGGAGACGACTTCATTGATTTAGATGAACTCTCTGATGAAGATATTCCTGAAGAAGAACTCATTGACTTTGACTATTCGAAAGAAATTGAAGAAGAATTGATGATGGAAAAGCAATTCGACTCTTCCGTTTCGATTAAAGTCGACGATCCCGTCAGAATGTATTTAAAAGAAATCGGACGCGTCGAACTTCTCACTGGAGAAGAAGAATATGAAATCGCAACCTTGATTTCAAGAGCCAGAAAAGCAAGAGACGTCTACAACCAAAAAATCAGTGATGGGGAGTCGATTTCCCAGGAAGAACTTGCTGAATTCGAAGAACTCTTCAAAAGAGGAGAATTCTCTGAAAAGAAACTGGTTGAAGCGAACCTTCGCCTTGTCGTATCGATTGCCAAAAGATATGTCGGTAGAGGCATGCAATTTCTTGATTTAATTCAAGAAGGAAACATGGGTCTGATGAAAGCCGTTTATAAATTCGACCATACCAAAGGATTCAAATTCTCTACTTACGCAACTTGGTGGATTCGTCAAGCCATCACAAGAGCCATTGCCGACCAGGCAAGAACCATTCGTATCCCTGTACATATGGTTGAAACCATAAACAAACTCGTTAGAACACAACGTACGCTGACTCAGAAGTTAAAAAGAGAACCACATCCCGATGAAGTCGCCGCTGAAATGAAGATTTCCGTTGAAAAAGTTCAAATCATCCAAAAAGTAGCTCAAGAGCCGATTTCTTTAGAGTCTCCAGTTGGAGAGGAAGAAGATTCTTCTTTAGGAGATTTCATTCCAGATCCAGATACTTTAACCCCTTATGAATATACCTCCAAAGAAATGCTCAAGCGCGAGCTTGACGCTGTCTTGGAAACACTTACCGACAGAGAAGAAAAAGTTCTTAGAATGCGTTTTGGTCTTCTTGACGGAAGAACAAGAACACTCGAGGAAGTTGGCAAAGAATTTGGCGTCACACGTGAGCGCATCCGCCAAATTGAAGCGAAAGCTTTAAGAAAGCTTCGTCATCCTTCCCGTTCCAAAAAGCTGAAAGACTTTACAAACGGCAGACAATGATAAAACTTAGCCCCCGTTTGGAGTCCGCGATCCAATATACTCGTGGTTTTAATAAATTGATGGACGTCGGATGCGATCACGCCTATCTACCGATTGAAGCTTGGAGTCGCGGTTATGTCAAAAAAGCGATTGCCTCCGATAACAAGGAAGCGCCTTTTAACAATGCTCTAGAAAACATTCAACTCAATCTCGCAACTGAAAATGTCGAAGCCCTTTTATCAGAAGGCCTTGAAAAAATAGATGAAACCGTTGATGTCGTTTCGATTCTTGGAATGGGCGGAAACCTGATCGTCGACATATTAAAGAATGCAGATTTAAAAAACGTCAAAAGACTGATACTTAGTCCAAATTCAGATGCAGCGGAAGTAAGAGATTATCTTCAAGCAAATCATCTATCAATCATCGATGAAGAATTCGTCAAAGACAACGACAAATTTTATCAAATCATGATTGTGGAAAAAGGTGAAATGACTCTTTCTAAATCCGAAGTTCGTTTTGGGCCGATCAACTTACAAAAACAATCTCCTGAATTTGTTGAATACATTCACAAATTGATTGCGAAACTTGAACGCGGCAGACAAAAAGCTAGACAAATCTACGCAATCAAGAATCTAGAAAATGAAATCAAATCATTAAAGGAGTGTATCAAATGAACTCGATAGACATCATCAAGTACTTGGAAACCAAATATCCGAAAGAGGCCGCATATGAGTGGGACAACGTCGGAGTTCAGGTCGGTTCTCTCAATCAAAGGGCAAGAAAAGTATTGATTACACTCGACGTGACGAAAGAAGTCATCAAAGAAGCAGTAGAACAAAAAGTCGATCTGATCATTAGCCATCATCCTTTGATTTTTACACCGCTTATGAACGTTCAAGTGGAAACTCCAAGAGGCTGGATGATCAATCAGCTCATAAAGCATTCTATTGCGTTATATTCGATGCATACCAATTATGATGTGAGTGATGGCGGAATGAACGATGTCTTTTCAAAAAGACTTGGACTTTACGAACCGATTCTTCTCGACGATGAAATCGGAATCGGAAGAATTGGGTTTATTGATGAATTACCGTTTGAAGCTTTTGTACAAAAACTCAAAACAGAATTTAACATTGAACAGATCAGATTGATTGGAACCCCAAGACCCATCATCAAGAAAGTCGCCCTGTCGCTTGGAAGCGGATCTCATCACATGAATCCAGCCAAACGTAAAAACGCGGATGTATTCATCACAGGGGACGTCACCTACCATAGCGCTCTTGATGCCATTCAAATGGGGCTCACGATTTTAGATATCGGTCATTACGCTGAAAAAATCTTTAAAGAGGCCGTTTTTGAAGACTTAACCAAGACTTTTTCTGAAGTTCAGTTTTTGATTTCCGAAGTGAATACGAATCCATATCAGGCGATTTAGTAAAATGTAGTTTCTACTCTTGCAAAAGATTATCGAGTATGATAAACTACTCTTTGAAATTCAAAATATTTGAACTTAAAACAAAAAAGGAGAATAAGTATGTCAAAAATAGGCGTTGCCGTATGTGGGAATTCTGGACTGGATTATTTGGTTCATGACAAAGAAATCAGAATTTACCGTTCTTTACTGCTTATAGAAAACAAGGAATTTGAAGATTTCGTCGAGATCACTTCCGATGATTTCTATGAGCGAATCACCAAAAATCCGGATTTGGACATTCATACTGCCCAAACAAGCACCGGATATCTTCTTGAAATGTATAAAGAAATGGTTGCTTCCGGCTATGAAGAACTCATCGTAATCACCATTTCAAAACACTTGAGTGGAACGTATCAAAATGCAATCCTCGCTGCAAAAATGCTAGAAGATGTACCAGTGCATGTCTTTGATTCTCTAAGTCTTTCCTATGTCGAAGCCAAAATGGCAATGACTGCGAAACTGATGTCTGACAAAGGCGTTCCAGTTTCGGACATTTTAACCAAACTAGAATATATTCGCGACCATAATCATATCTACGTTACCGTCGAAACGCTAAAATATTTAGTCAAAAACGGACGTCTTTCTGGCGCAAGCGGATTCTTAGGCGGACTATTAAAACTAAAACCACTTCTTCATGTTTCTAAAGAAGGAAAAGTCGTTACCTTAGACAAAATTCGTACAACGGTAAAGGCGAGAGAAGGAATGTTACAACACATTCTTGAAGAAATCAAAGGCAAAAAAGCAGAAGTCTTCATCATCTATACGAACAACATGGGTGAAATGCTTGATTTTCAAGAACAACTTCAAGAAATTGAAGGCATGCCAGAAGTCAAATTGATTCCGTTAACACCTGTTGTTGGATGTCATGCAGGTCCAGGAACCATGGGCATGGGTTATATCGAACTGGAATAGGAGGCATTATGAGCGAAGCGAAAGCAATTATCAATGAACTTCTGGTCGATATCTTCAACCGTATTCTTTCGATTGAAGGAGAAGAGTTAAAAAAACAAGGGATAAAACTCTCGATGAACGAAATTCATGTTCTTGAAGCTGTTTCCGTCGTAGAAGAACCTAATATGACAAACCTTGCCGCAAAACTCGGTGTTACGATTGGATCCGCTACTACCGCGATTAACACCCTTGTTCAAAAAGGATATGTCAGAAGATATACAGATGACTCAGACCGAAGAAAAGTATTGATTGCACTTGAATCCCCTTCAAAACAAGTATTGAAAATTCATGATCAGTTTCATAAAAAAATGATTGATTCGATTTTTGAAGATTTGAACATTGAAGAAGACGAAGTCTTGATTGCTTCCTTGAAAAAAGTGTCATCCTACTTCAAAAAGCCAAGAAAATAAAAAAAAATAGCGACTCGGTCGCTATTTTTAATAAGAATAAATTATTCAGTAATGATGCAATCAACTGGACAGTTTACTTCGCAAACTCCGCAGTCAATGCATTGTTCAGGATCGATTACATAAATATCTCCCGCAGTGATACAATCTGTTGGACAGCTTTCAGCACAGGTACCACAAGCGATACAAGTATCCAAAATTCTTCTTGGCATGAATATCCCTCCTTTACGAGATGATGTTTTCCTAGACTATTTTACCAATCATTCTCTGTTTTGTAAAGGTTAATTTTGTAAATATCAATGTTTTTCAAATCAAAGCGGTTTCAAACAAATGCACTTGATTATTCTCTACCGTTTTGATACAATGAATACGAAGAAAAAAGGAGTGAACACAAATGCAACTTTGGTTAGGAATCACATTACCGATTGTGACGCTGATTGTCGGACTTGTCGTAGGCTTTTTCGTTGCAAGAAAGTATTTCCAGAATTATCTTGAAAAGAATCCACCCATCAACGAACCAATGGTCAGAGCTATGATGTCTCAAATGGGAAGAACCCCTTCCGAAAAACAAGTAAGACAAGTCATGGCATCCATGAAACAAGCAAAATAAGAAACTTAAATCATCTCACAAGGATGGTTTATTTTTTTTACCCACGGTTTGGGGAAATGGATTGAAAGCACGATGAAGCGAAAAAATAACGCCTTTTTTTGAAATACATGTTGACAGATTAAATTCTTAATGGTAATATTTGAATTGTCAGTGCAAGCGATTGCATAACAACATCGAAAAAAGATTATATTATTTAATTTAAAAGCCACTTAATGGCTAAAATATCACTTTTATATTATGAAATCGGTTGCACAATAACACCAAATATTCTAATTGCAGAGGTGCCTAATGTCAAATATCAAAGAAGTTGCAAAAGCTGCAGATGTATCTGTTTCGACAGTTTCAAGGACAATCAATAATAGCCCGTTAATCTCAGAAGAGACGAAAGAGCGAGTTATGAAAGAGATTAAACGTCTGAACTATTCTCCAAATCTGATAGCGAAAAGTCTTTCTACAAGCAACTCATATACCGTAACGTTATTAGTGGATGTTGATGATGAAAAGTCATTCCAAAATCCTTTTTTCTATGAAATCATGCATGGTATTGAAAAATTTGTTTATCAAAACGAGTATAGCCTAATTGTTGCTAATCTTAAAACCAAGATGAAGAAACATAGTGTATTAAATTGGCTCGTAAAAGCGAAAAGAACTGAAGGCGTTATCTTGCCATCATCTATTTTGGATTCTGATATGATAAATGAGTTTAAAAACGATGGAATTCCTTTTGTAGCAATTGGAGAGCCCACGCAATTGAAGGATCCGATTTGCTGGGTCGACGTCGATAATAAAAAAGGTGGAGAATTAGGAACTTACTCGTTGATTGACAAAGGATACAAGAACATTGCGTTCATCGGTTATGACAAGGGCAAAGTATTTAGTCAACGAAGATTTGAAGGGTATTCAAGCGCACTTTCAAAAAGTAAAATGAAGTTTCAAGACCGCTATGTGATTGAATGTGACAACACTAAAAATGACGGGTATCTCAGCATGAAAGAACTATTGACAGAATGCCCAGAAATCGATGCAGTCTTGTGTGCAGACAACTTGCTAAGTTATGGCGTTATCAAAGCAATCAACGAAGCTGGAAAATCAATTCCGAATGAAATTGGACTAATCAGTTTCGATAATCGTCAAATTGCTGAACTATCTTATCCTACGATATCAACTGTTAATGTAGACGTGTTTGAACTTGGGATTCAGTCAGCAAAACTTTTGTTTGAACTCATAAAGAATCCACAAGCAAAGAATCAAGGGTTATTGATTTCAACGAACATCGATGAAAGAGAAACAACAAAAACGGAATAAATTGAATATTTCTATAAAACGCTAAGCACACACAGGAAGGAGAAGCAATAATTGATTTATCACATTATTGTAATCTGAAATCATGAATAACATTTGCATAAAACATTTTGAAACGAGAGAGTACGTCTATCCAATCGAAAGAAATACGCTTGTCTTAAAGCTTGAGTGTAATTCTCAACAGAATTGTGAAATCAATTTAGTTTATTGGAAAAGATTTCATGAAAATCAATCGAATACAAAAAAGTTTAGAAACTTCAACTATGAAGGAACAAGTAAATACTTCGACTTGGTACTGAAATTAGACGAAGTTGCAAGATACCTAAACTACTATTTTCAAATATTCGTGAGTGATGAGGTCTTTTACTTTTCTCCCAATGGAGTTTCTAAAGAAAAGCCAAGTCGATATTTTGCTTATCAAAGTACGAATGAATTAGATGTCATGCATTATCCATCTTGGGCAAGAGGAATTGTTGGATATCATGTTTTTCTCGACAGATTCTTTAATGGAGATAAAAATAATGATCCACAAGTCGTAGAGGAATGGAATAGTATCCCCACAAGAACGAACTTCTTCGGGGGAGATATCCGAGGATTAATCTTAAAGATTAAGTACTTAACGGATTTAGGTATCAAATTCATTTGCCTCACGCCTATCTTTTTAGCCTCATCGAACCATAAATATGATACGATTGACTATTTCTCAATTGATCCGATTTTTGGATCAAAAGAGGAATTAATTGAGCTAGTGAAGTTATGCCACGAAAATGATATTCGAATCGTATTAGATGGTGTTTTCAATCATATCGGATTCTACTCAAATCAATTTCAAGACGTCATTGCAAAAGGGAAAAATTCACAGTACTGGGATTGGTTTTACATCCAAGGAGACAAAATCGACGTTAATAATATCAATTATGAATGTGTCGGAGACTACAAGTGGATGCCAAAATTAAGATATTCAAGCAACGCTTTGCGTGAGTTTATATTGAGCATTGGAGAATATTGGATTAAAGAAACAGGAATTGACGGGTGGAGACTCGATGTAGCAGATGAAGTTGATTTTACTTTTTGGCCAGAATTTAGAAAAGCAGTCAAAAAACTTGATCCAAACACACTACTTATCGCTGAAACATGGCGAGATGGAAGAGACTTACTTCGTGGAGATCAAATGGACACCGTAATGAACTATCAATTTAGAGATAGCGTCATCGACTACTTTATAAAGAATTCTATTGATAGCGCAATGTTTAAACAAAGAATTGAAGACATCATGTATCACTATCCGCTTCCGGTTCATAATATTTTATATAACCTTCTTGGAAGCCATGACACAGATCGAATCATGTCGGTCAGTGATGGAAATGAAAAATCAATGAAACTTGCAATTGCCTTTCTCTTAACATTTCCAGGAATGCCAGTTGTGTACTATGGAGATGAAATCGGCTTGAATGGAGAAAATGATCCTTCTTGCCGAAATACAATGAAGTGGGATTCCATCGATTACAAGATTCATCATTTCTATCAATCGATGATTCACTTCAGAAACAGTCATCATTCACTTCGTTATGGAGACTTCACACACTTGAATGTCGACAGCAAACTATATTGCTTCACAAGAAGTGAAGAAGAAGAGATTATAATCGTCATATTCAACATCCAAAGCCATGATTACAGCACTGCTTTCAAATATGAATACGTTGTGAACGAAATCAAAAAAGTCGTTGAAATTAAATCAACGATCAAATCAAAGGAATTTATGGTATTTTGCATTACGAAAGATACTGCAGATATAAAGATTGAAAGATTCAATTAAAAAAAGCAGCAATGAAACAAAAAAATATATAAACAAAAGGAGATTCAAATGAGAACAAAGTCAGTAATTACTTTTTTTCTATCAATTGTAGCTTTATTGCTTTTAGTAGGGTGCAACACTACTGTTACTGAAAAAGTAACAATCGAATTTTGGCATAACTATTCAGAAGGTGACGGTCAAATTCAAGTTCTAGAAACATTAATAACCGAATTTGAAGCAGCCAATCCTGATATCGTTGTAGAACATGTATACATGGAGTGGAGTGCTTTGAAAGACAGCGTTGTCTTAGGTTCTTCAACGAGCGTTCTTCCCGATGTATTGCGTGGGGATATTGCTTTTATCCCACAATTTCAAAGTCTTAACGTGCTCGTTAAGATGAGCGATTTTGAAGATTACGATACTGTTGCAGCAACAGTGCTCGCAGCTCCAAACAGCTCAAACAAAATGGGCGATGACTTTTATGGAATTGCAGCAAACACAAACACGAAGATTCTATTCTATAATGAGACGTTATTAAATGCAGCGAGTGTTAGCGTTCCAACAACTTTAGACGAAGTCTGGACTGCAGCATCAGCACTTACGAGTGGACAAGTTATCGGAATGGTAGAACCTTGGACAGGTATTTGGAATGTAGGACCTTATATTTGGAGTGAAGGCGGAGATGTATTATCTCCAGACAACACGACAGCAGAAGGATATATCAACAGTCAAATCGTCGTTGATGTCATCCAAACTTTAGCTGACCTATATGCAGAAGGTTCACTTGCAGGTCCTTCCATGAATCCAGGAGCAACTGGAGACACAGATGGTTGGGCAGCCGGAACTTATGCTTTACAACTTGATGGACCATGGAGAGAGAGTTCTTGTATCGCAGCTGGTATTAATTATCAAGCAATTCCACTTCCAGCAGGAAGCCATGGATCTGTTAGCGTATTAGGCGGAGAAGACTTCATGCAATTCAAATCATCTGATGAAGCACATCAAGCTGCTGCATGGGAATTCATTAAATTTATGATTTCAGAACATGCACAAGTTGAAATGGCAAAAGTAGGACAAATGCCAGTAAACTTAGATGCTCTAGAGAACGCTGAAGCGATTGCGGCTTTACCGTTACTCCCAGTATTTGCAGAAGCTTTACAGACTGCAAAAGCAAGACCAGTCATTCCACAATGGAGTGAAGTAGAAAACATCATAGCTACGAAGGTAGCAGAAGCAATCACAGGACAAAAAGCTGTTCAAACAGCTCTTGATGAAGCCGCAACAGAAATTGATGCATTATTAGCAGACTAAACAAATAACATATGAAGAAAGTGCGAAATTGACAAATTTCAGATATAATGAAGATGTCTTTCGCACTTTCTAAATTTGAATGGAGAACAAGATGATCTCACAAGCAGTCATAAAACACAAAAAAAAGCGGAGAACAAATTGGAGAATCTGGGCTATATTTCTTCCTGGATTTCTTTTTGTGACTGCCTTTACTTTTTATCCCATGATAAAAATGTTCGTAATGAGTTTTTTTGACTGGAAAATTGGATTCCAACAAGTGTCTACTTTTGTGGGGTTGCGGAATTATATTGATGTTTTATCCGATCCTACAGCCCATATCGCCATTGAAAACACACTTGTTTATGCCGTCGTCACCGTTCCTGTTCAAATGATTCTAGGTCTTTTTGTCGCAGTCCTTGTTAATGGGATTCGGAAATATAGTGTTTCCTTTCGACTCGCATATTATCTTCCAGTGATTACATCTTGGGTCGTTGTCGCTTTGCTTTTCCGTTATATATTCGCAACAAGTGGGCTATTAAACTACTTTCTTGTGGATACCATCAAACTCATTTCCGAACCAATTGGTTGGTTGAGCACAAGGT
Source organism: uncultured Candidatus Izemoplasmatales bacterium (assembly GCA_964574705.1). Classification (GTDB taxonomy): domain Bacteria; phylum Bacillota_I; class Bacilli_A; order Izemoplasmatales; family Hujiaoplasmataceae; genus JAHIVB01. Next base: position 2,766 of record CAZNOO010000017.1, on the reverse strand, counting down.
GGGCCGCACTTTGTGCCATCATGTTACTAGGTATTTGGAAAGGAATCGGCTGGAATATGATTGTATTCCTAGCGGCACTGCAAGCTGTCCCGAAAGATCAATACGAAGCCAGTGATATTGATGGCGCGAGCAGAATTCAAAAATTCTTTTATATCACACTTCCAAATATCAAAGGAACAACCTTGTTTATATTGGTTATGTTGACGATAGGAGCTTTCAATACGTACACACCTGTCGCTGTATTAACAGCTGGAAACCCAGCGCATCAAACCGAAGTGGTTCTGACTTGGATGTATTTCCAAACATTCAGCGCTTTAAACTTTGGATACTCCGCCGCACTTTCAATTATCATTACAGCACTGATAGTGATAGCTACCATCATTGTGTTCGGACTTTCTGCAAAAAAGAAGGTGACACATTATGGCAAATAGAAAACGATCTTCCAACCGGCCAATTCAAAGAAAACGACGCATTGATTACATGATGGGAATTCGATATGTCTTATTGATTTTGGGATTTACAATTGTTGTGATACCAATGTTTTATATGGTCATATCATCTTTAAAAGATAATGCGACAACCTTTTTATATCCTCCTAAATTATTTCCCGCTATAGAAGATATCACTTTTATGAATTACACTTACATAATTGAAAACGTCAACTTTTTTAGATATCTACTTAATACCGTCTTTGTTTCTTTAACAACGGTCGTTATCTCTGGAATATTTTCAACATTGTTGGCATTCTCTTTTGCTCGATTAAAAATTCCTGGCAAAAATATCTTGTTCGGATTTGTGATCTCAATCATGCTCATACCTGGTCTCGCAATGCTGATTCCACAGTTTGAACTTGCTTCTAAACTTGGACTAATCAATAAGATTTGGGGAGTGATTCTGTTTTATTCAGCTTGGGTAATTCCATTCTCAACCTTTCTTCTAAAGGGCTATATCATAGATAACATTCCTTATGAATTGGATGAGTCTATCTATGTTGATGGTGGAAACGAGTTTTCAGTCTATTTTCATATCATCATACCTATGGCATCCCCGGCCATTGCAGCTGTCAGCATTTTGAACTTCTTGTTTCCATTCGAAGAGTTGGGATGGTCTCAAGCTATTTTGAAATCTGATAATATCCGGACCATGCCTGTTGCAATTACGATGTTTTTTCAAGCTCACAATCGAACTGACTGGGGATTTGTATTTGCAATGACAACACTTGCCATGGTTCCAGTTGTATTATTTTATTTGCTACTACAAAAATATTTCGTTTCAGGACTTACATCAGGATCAATTAAAGGATAGGAATTATCAACCAGTTTCAGTTTTCTAGAGTCATCATATAAATCGACCATGGGGAAAAGGTATGTGTTCTATTAAATTTCTCCTCTCTTGTTAATTTAGTAAATATAGAATTTTATTCAACTTCATAACTTACACATACTTTTCCCTGTAAGTAATTTGCAAAGAATTTGCTTGATGATTCTACCTATGATTCAAAATACTAGCAAAATAAAGACGCTCGCTCGAGCGTCTTTTCTTATGTTTATTCTGCAACTGCAATTTTCTTGTGACATATGATTTGGTCGATAAGACTATAAATCCATAAGCCAACCTTGATGAGGGGGATTCCTAACGTCAATAAGTTGTATAAAAACGGGTGTCCCATAATATTAGAAAACAATAACAAATTCCATTGGTATCCTACAAAAATCAAAACAACCGAAGTGATGGTTTGAAAAATAGTAATATGGTATTTTTTTCCAGGTACAATTCTTTCAATTCCAAAAACACCGCCGATTACCCAAAGAATCAAAAAATCCTTCATCTTTTTTGATAGCGGAGATGATCGAAGTTTTGAAGCCCATTGGTAGATGAAATAAAAACCATATCCAAAGCTTACCCAAATTGCAACCTCAAATTGGATAAAAAACTTGAACCAATTGAGAAATAGAGTTGAACCTGGGGTCCCATAGGTGTATAGGTAAATAGAACCACTAATAGCGTGTCCATTGAAGGCAACAAGAAGTAGTGTCAATAAAAACGGATTCAGTGTGACAATGAGAACCGTCGCTAAAAAAATTAACATAGCTGTTTTATTGATTGTTTGGATGAATCCTTTAAGTACTCGAATCAAGTATACAACTTGCAAGAGGACTGAAATCCCCAAAATGATACACCACGCCGGTGTCATAATTCGATCGAGGTATTGCCAATTTGATTGGAAAATCCTTATGAAAAATAGATTAGGTGATAATGCCCAAAAACCAATTCCTAGAATAAACACGAACACAATAGCAAGCGTTAATATCCAGTTCTTTTTGTTTATATGAAGCAAAAAAGGAATCATGATTCCCACGAGTGGAAGCAAATAATAGATATAGGTCGTTCCGATTTGAAAAAGAGGTAAGGAATGAATCAGAGTTTCCCCCACAAAAACAATGATGGAATAATAGAGAATGATTGCGAACATCAATAAGAGTAGAGAACTGATGATGGCTTTCAACCATGGGCTATGAATATTCATACGTTTTTGGATCTCCTTCCTATAATCATTACAATACAAGTATATGCTTTTACTATTCATATATCAATAACTACAAATAAAAAGTCCGATTCAACGCAATCGGACTGTTTTTCAAATTTACTCTTCTGTTTTCTTCTTGATTATTTTTTTGTCAAGAAAGTTTAGCCAATGCACTTTTCTTTCGGTTCCATTTTTAAGTCTAATGAAATTGGAACGATGGCTAATAATAATGATTCCAA
>CAZNOO010000016.1:0-40082 GCA_964574705.1 uncultured Candidatus Izemoplasmatales bacterium | reverse complement strand
TTAATTTTGGCTTTTTTGTTTGCGTTCTTTTAAAGTATCGATGATTTTGAATGTCAAGATGACACCTGCAAGCAGCGATGTCACAATATTAGCAATAAACAAGGCAGTTTCATGGACTGCAAGTCCGTAAATGGTCCACGTGAGTGTACCTATGACAAACATACAATAAGTCAGTAAACTTAAATCTAACGTGTCTCTCGTCCGAATTGTTTTGATGGCCTGGGGTAGGAAAGACAAGGTGGTGAGTGTAGCCGCCACGTAGCTCAGCCAAATCATCATTTGTCGATTCCTTTTCGAACATTGGATATCTTAAAGAAAAGAATGATGCTCGCTAAAATTGTCGCTACTGCATTCGACAATGCCAAAGCTAACAGATGATTTGCAATCGCGTATATCGCCCAGCCGATAACGCCAATCGTAAATATGATAAACATCCATAGTGAGACGCTTTTTGTATTGCCCTTGATAGCTTTTAATGCTTGAGGGAAAAACGAACAAGTGGTCAAAACTGCCGCTACGCCTGAAGCAATATCCCACATAAGAATCAACTCCTTCATCCAACTTCCAAAATATAGTATATCACATATTTAGAGAAATTCATTATATTCTCTTTTTTGAAAATAATGTTTTTCTAAACCTGAGTTTTTGATGTTTCATTTTCAACGAAATTATGTTATAATCTACAAAAAAGAACAGGGAGGAGAGACAATGAAAAAAATATTACTACTCATGATGACTTTGTTAATCATCCCATTGTCATCTTGCGGAAAGGAACTGATTACATTGAACGATACCAACCCGATTGTCACAATCAAATTCAACAATTACGACCCCATCGTTATTGAACTATATTACGATGTCGCTCCAAACACTGTCAGGAATTTTATTTCACTGATTGAGCAAAACTACTACGATGGGACCCTCTTTCACAGAGTCATTGAAGATTTCATGATTCAAGGCGGTGCCGGCAGCGGATCTGCTTGCAAAATTAATGGAGAATTCAACAGTAACGGATTTACAAACGAACTCTCTCATGTAAGAGGCGTGATTTCAATGGCGAGAACCAGTGATCCAAATTCTGCCACTTCTCAATTCTTCATCGTTCACGCAGAAAGCCCGCACTTAAATGGTCTTTATGCATCCTTTGGAATGATGATTGATGGGTTCGATACGTTAGATGCGATTGCCGCCGTCGCTACTGATACCAATGACCGTCCATTAAAAGACATTACAATCAAATCAATTACAGTAGACTTGAGAGGCATGACGTACTCTGAACCAAACTGCAACTAAAAAAAACAAGACTTCCTGAATCCAGGAAGCCTTTTTTTTATCATAATTTATAAGCGTATCGGTCTAAATTTCAAATAAATGACAGACTCCAAAACTGCTTTATTTCATTTCTTCTTCGGGGTTCTCTTTTTGTTTCATAAACACAGATAATAAATTTGAAATGACAAACGGAACCATCCAAAAAAGCGACCAGTAAAGAATCAGCGATCCAATCAGCATGACGACGCTTGAAAAGATAATCATTCCTTTAGACGATTTGAAAAAACCGATCCATTGAAACAGACCTCCCAATGCCAAAACGCCAACATGGACAATCAATAACGGTATAAAGATTACAACTGCAATAATTAAGTCAGCCTCATAACTTTCCATCAATTTAACATTGATTTGAAAAGCCAATATAATGTATGCCGTGACAAGCAAGGAATTAATCAGTAGCCAAACATTTCTCTTTTTCAATTCTATCACCTCAATTTATTATACCCAAACTGTTTTCGATATTCAACAACCTAAAGAAATTTAACAATTTACCCAATGACGAACCAAAGAAAAAACCCATTCAAAATGAACGGGTTTGATTTGAATGATAGGTATTCCCCATATATAAAAACACAAGCTATAACTTACTGAATATGGCAAATTGCTAAATCAAATACTTTTTCCAATTTCTAAAATCATACTTCTTGTTTCATAAAGATACGGTACTATTAACCCAATACTTTGCAAATTAGCGGAACACTAAAATCATATATACGGGGAATACAACTTCATTATATACTTATAAATTCAAGAATGAAAGCCCTACACCGAAAATAAATATCTTTTTTTTCATCCTTTATAAGGATGTTACCCGTTATATGTTGTTGAAGAAGTGTCTCCACCTTTTCCTGTCCAATTCGTATGGAAGAATTTCCCCCGGGGTTCATCGATTCTTTCATACGTGTGTGCACCAAAGAAATCCCTCTGAGCTTGAAGTAAATTTGCTGGTAGTCTCTCAGTTGTATATCCATCAAAATAGGACATTGCTGCACTCATCGAAGGCAATGGAATTCCATTCAGGACTCCGATAGAAATCACTCTTCGTAAACTTGGAAGCAAGCTTTCGATTTTTTCTTTAAAATATGGATCCAGCAACAAATTTCCAAGATTGGGATTCAATTCATATGCTTCTTTTATCTTTCCTAGGAAAGAAGAGCGAATGATGCATCCGCCTCTCCACATCAGAGCGATTCCACCATAATTTAAGTCCCATTGATAGTTCAGTGCTGCAGAACGCATTAAGTCATATCCTTGTGCATATGAAATAATCTTAGACGCATACAAAGCTTTTCTAATGTCTTCCAAGAAGTCCATTTTATTTCCTTTAAAATGTGGTTTCTCTTTTTTAAAGGTATTTGCCGCGAGAACACGTTCATCTTTCATGGATGAGAGGAACCGTGCAAATACAGACTCCGCTATCAGCGTGAGAGGGACACCCTCATCTAACGCTGTGGAAGCCGTCCATTTTCCTGTCCCTTTTTGTCCCGCGGTGTCTTGAATCTTATCAATCAAAGGACTTCCGTCTTTGTCGGTATATGAGAAAATCTCTGCAGTGATTTCAATCAGGTAACTATTTAACTCCGTTTCGTTCCAAGAAGCGTACACTTGATGAAGTTCTTTCGCTTTTAATTGAAGCAAATCTCTCATTAAGTGATACGATTCTGAAATGATTTGAATATCGCCGTACTCAATCCCATTATGAACCATTTTCACAAAATGACCCGCGCCACCGGAACCGACCCAGTCGCAGCAAGCCACGCCCTCCACTTTTGCGGAAATGGCTTGCAAGACTGGTTTGACGATGGGCCATGCCTTTACCGAACCACCGGGCATAATGGAAGGACCATTCAATGCGCCTTCTTCTCCGCCTGAAACGCCGGTTCCAATGAAATAGAGTCCCTCGCGTTCGACTTGTAACATTCTTCTTAAGGTGTCTGGGTAATGGGAGTTTCCACCATCGATGATGACGTCTCCCTTTTCTAGAAGAGGAAGTAAACTTTCAATGACTTGATCTACAGGGTTTCCTGCCCGAATCATCATCATTACTTTTCTGGGTTTGGATAAAGAAGAAACCAATTCTTGAAGTGAAGTTGCACAAAAAATATTTTTGCCGTTTGCTCTTCCCTTTTCAAAATGAGAGACGGCATCACTTCTAATATCATAAGCTGAAACCCTGAATCCCTTCGATTCGAAGTTTAAAACTAAATTTTCACCCATGACGGCAAGACCAATCATGCCAATATCTGATTTTTTCATCATTTACCTCCATTAACGAGCTAAAATTATATCAATACTATTTTAGCATTTTCACTTCATATTTCATAGAGTAAGGCACTTAAAAGGATTTTTTCGTTGTTTTTGAATTTTGAGATAAAAAAAGGACAACCAAATTGTCCTTTCAAATTTAATTCTTTAAGACACAATTTCAGCGTCTCCATCGCCCACGACTTCATGGCCATTATAGTACTCTCTCACATTTCTGAGAAAATATGGTTTTTTCGGGAGAAGCAATAAAATCAACAAAGCACCAGTTACTAACCCACCGATATGTCCGGCGATACTGACGTTTGGAATCAGAAAAGTAATGACAAGATTCAAAATCATCAGCGACCTGATCGATTGAACACTTCTAGGTGTAAACCAATGAGGCCTGACAAAAGTGATGATCAACAGTGCTCCAATGATACCCCAAATGGCGCCGCTAGCGCCCACAGTCATGCTATTAGAAAAATACATTACGGCAAGACCTGAGCCAATGCCTGAGAGCATATACAGAAGAAAAAAACGAGTCGGTCCAAGGGACTTTTCAATCGCAGTTCCTAAAATATAGAGTACAAACATATTACTTAAAAAATGAAATATGCTTCCATGAAGAAACATTCCAGAAATGATTCTTAAAAATTCTGGTGTCCCTGTAATGCTTACAGGTACAAGTGCACCGAGGCGATAGAGATTTGCATTTAAAAAACCCCCGGTAAATAACGTAACCAGCAACATCAATAGATTCAATAATATAATGACGGAAGTCACAGGATATTTCTTTGCATAGTCCCAAACGGTCTCAAAAAAAGGCTTTTGATTCATGGTAATCCTCGCTTTCTGTTATCTATTATAGTCTGCTTTTGTGATGTTTTCAAGTGAATTGAATGCAGAAAAAAGAGGCTCGCTGTGAGCCTCTTCATGAAATCCTAAGGTGCAGGTGTAAATGTACCGATGATAATAATGTCTTCATCAGGCATTGTAGTGGGAGCAATGCTCCAACCGCTAAAGACATATCCTTCATTGACTGGATCTGCAATCTTGACGATTTCTGATCCATACTCGACATTTTCAACCAGCTGATATAGTACATCATCAACCATATAGGTAATGGTATGAAGGTTCGCAACAATCATTGCGTGAACATCAAGATGATTGGAAATGTTCGTGTAATCTTCTGTCCACCCAGAGAGATAATATCCTGTATCAACCGTTACTTCTGGTGGTGTAGCATCTTCTCCCATGTTGATAAATTGAGTCAAAATCACCGTGCCATCCGAATACATGAACACAACTTGGAATTGAACAATGATGTTTTCAAATGTGATTTCAGTGATATTGCCCGTCGAGTCTTGAACAGTCAACACATACAGTCCACTTTCCATCAAATCCATTTCTGAAAGTATAGCCAAACTATTGTGAGTCAAGTTCAGGTAACTGACTTCAATGCTGGAATCAAAATTATCAATGACAGTAATCATATCATTCAGAAAGTCAGCGACCGTTATAGTACCTAAGATATAAACGGGGGCAGAAACTGAAACAGTCCCTGAATAAGGTGCTTGATGTCCTTCTACCATTATGACAGGAGGCTGGATGTCTTCATGGAAAACATTCATATAGGCATGCCCATCTTGAAATACCAGTTGCATCACTGCTCGAAGTCCGGTTTCAGGATTATCATATTCTAACTGAATCGGATCGAAAGAGGCAAAAGGAGCTTCAATTGCATTGCTAATTCGAACTGTCCCAGGATCATTGTCTTTCGCAATGAATAACATCAGTGCATACTCACCATCTGGTAAATCATTCGGAAGTTCAATTGTCAGTCCTTCAGAAAAATGAAGTGCTGATGCAGCATAGGTTTTAGTAGTCTCTGCCCCAATATGAAAGAGCTTGTTTCCAATTGAAAAGGCGTAATAAACCGAATATTCTTTATCAGTTCTCAGTAGAGGTGACTGTGGAACCGTCACATCTAATTGAGAAGAATCCAACTGATTTCCATTAAGTACCAGTTCACCAGAAACCATGTCAGATACATTTAATAAGTTTACACTCGTGATGTCGTACATTGGGGGCATGTCTTGAAAACTAATTGAATCGATATCGTCGAGCATTTGAAGCATACTTTGACGAATATCAACGTAATTGTAGATAAAATTTGTATTTTCTGCATAGTCTTCTAGGGATTCATAAAGATGATACGGGTTCTTCATAATTGCATTTGTGGTATTTACATTGTTTGCAATTTCATCAAAATTATCATAGAAATCACTATATTCATTGAATAAATCAGAAGAATCTCCATATTTGTATGTGAGGCCAATATGTGCTAAATAAGCCGTGATTTGCTGACTGGCTTCCTCAATCGAGTCAGCTTCAATGAACAAATCCATAATTCCTAGATACTTATAGTAATTAGAATAAGCTTTTTCACCTTCCGATGCTATTCTCAAACGAACACCATTCATTTGGACGGAGTCGTTCCATATTTCGTCGGTAGACAGGAAACCTCCTAACGAAGTCTTGATTCCAGTAATCCACTCAGTTCCATCGTTATTATAAATGTATTGGTCAGGCATGAGTCCAATTCCTTGACTTTGTAAAAAAGCTTGCGTGTCTGGACTATCTTGATTTTGAGCAATCATTCCGCCTTCTTCAACTAGAATATCTTCAACACCTGAGAAAGCGGGAAGATAAACGCTTGCTTGATATCCGTCCCATCTTGGTGTCCATGTAATCACATTGGAGTCACCGGTTGGGCAATAGGTATCCATCATATCTCTATAGTTTGTGATATTTCCAGTAGAAGGGTCCAAAAATCTGATGATTGTATACCAACCAAAATCCCCAGATACAACAGAATAATCATTATCGTAATACTCATAGTTTCCATTTTCAGTCTGGTTGATTCCCCTAAACATATGCATATCGGATAGTTCAGATTGACTATTCAACCAAACATTATAAAAATTAAAGTCTCTTGAACCAATCGTGTTGAAGTATCCAATCGCTCCAGGATAATCCCCTTTGCTGTAAAATTCATTTATCCATTTTTCAATGACTTCTTCTCCTGAATCATTGTAATAAACGGAAATTTTATTCAAAGAAGTAAGTCCAACATCGTCAAGATACCATACATGATAAAGGTTTACGACATCGTTTACGGAGTCATAGTCGAGCAAGAATTTCCCCATATCGACTGTTTCTATCCATGTATTCATTACACTGATATGGTCTACTGCCCAGTCTACTTCATCATTTGCTTGTGAGAAGACGCCGTCAGCAACCAAATATAAATTATTTAAAGCGGTATTATTATATGAATTTAAAAGTGTGCTGATTTGATACATTCCACCTTCTAAAGTCGGTTCGACGTATAAGTCCTTATGATACATTGGTTCTGGCCAATAGGTATGATGAATGTAATCATCTGGATCATAAGTTATATCCTCATTTCCTGAAGAAATAATTCTTTCGGTATCAATTCCAGGAAAATATCGTCTTGGAAAACTAAGATTGATTATTTCTTGGCTGGTTTCACTGAAGATGCTGTCAAAATCAACATTGACATCAACTGTTTCCAGTCGATCGATGGAAAGAACCAAGGAATCCAAGTTTTCGATAGATTCTTGTTGTGCTCCAGTCGAAAGAGTTGTTGTTGAAGCCGTCGTTGAAGTCAAGTTCGAAGTTGTCGTCGACGAAGTCGAGGTTGATGAAGTCAATGTAGTGTCAGATCCTGAAGTCGAAGAGGTTGATTGAGTTGTTGATGTAGTATTTAAAGAAGTGCAAGCCAGTAAGAGAAATAGTGACATGAACATTAATGCAAAAAGTACATTTTTTCGAACGAACAATTTCATATTTGCCTCCTAAATTGGATGAAACTTACAACTTAAAGTATATCACTATGGTTATAGAAAATCATCACCGTTATATTTTATTAATAAGATATTATATATTTTTTTGTAAATCCCTAAATTTATATTGAAATTTGTCTCATTTTCAATGATTTTCTACAAATTCTAAATTGTAAATTTATACAAAAGAAATTTATTCTTTTCAGAAACACAATTATATTCACTTTTTAACAATAAGTAGTTGAAAAAATGGTCATCATGTAATAAAATTGTTTTAGTATGTTAGAAACAAAAATAAAGAAGAGGAGAATTCAAAATGAAAAAGTTTTTAGTATTCATCATTGCTTTAGGCTTAGTTTTCAGTTTATCAGCTTGTAACCAAACAGTTGATTATTCTGACCAAACTTTAGTCGTGTATTTCGTTCCGTCGAGACCAGCCGATGAAATTTTAACAATCACTGCTCCATTGGCACAAATGTTAAAAGATGAATTAGCAGCTCTAGGTTATGAAGTAGCAGGTGTTGAAATTCTAGTAAGTTCAACTTATGAAGCTGCTGGGGAAGCACTTCTAGCAGGTACTGGCGATATCGCTTTCTTACCTGGTGGAACTTATGTAATGTACAAAGACGTGGCTGATAGCCCTGTTGATGTAATTCTAGCTGCAACAAGAGCCGGATTATCAAAAGACTCTGAAGTTGCAAAAGACTGGAATGACGGATTAGCTACTGAAGGCGACTCTGAATATCAAGTTGCTTACTACAAAGGCTTAATCGTTGCTGGAACAAGTACTGCAGCAAGAACTTTGGCTGACAAAGTCAATGCAGGAACAGCTCTAGTATGGGATGACGTTAAAGATTTGAACTGGTGCGTTCGCTCAGCTACTTCTTCAAGCGGATACATTTATCCAGCAATCTGGTTAATGGACAATTTTGATGGCAAGACATTTGAAGACATCGAAGGCGTTGTAACCACTACTGGTGGATATGGTGACACAATGTCTAGCTTAGCAGCTGGAACTTGCGACGTTGGAACAATTTACGCTGACGCTCGTAGAGACTATGCTGATGACTGGACCACAACTTATGGCGAAACTGGAACCATTTGGGAAGAAACTGACGTCGTAGGCGTTACTTCTAATATCATGAATGATACCATTTCTGTAAGCCGCGTTAATTTAGACCAAGGAATCATCGATGCTATTCAACAAGCATTCATTAATATCGCTGATACACAAGCCGGATTAGACGTAATGGCAGTTTACTCACATGAAGGATACTCAATCGTTACAGACTCCGACTATGACGCAGCAAGACAAGCTTCAGAGTTGGCAGGAAACTAATCTAGTTAAATATTTATTGCATTATTAAAAAAAAGGCTTGCCCAAAGGCGGCAAGCCTTCTTTTTTTTTAAGAGACGAGGATCGATATGATTAAATTTGAGCATGTAGGAAAAATATATCCAAACGGCACTGAAGCCCTAAAAGATGTCAGTGTTGAAATTCAACAAGGCGAATTTATCGCCGTCATCGGTTTGAGCGGTGCAGGAAAATCTACCCTAATCAGACTGATTAATAAAATGCATGATACCACATCAGGAACTTTGATTGTCAATGATACCCTTGTTGATGACTCTTTGAAAGGGAAAGCGTTACGTAAATTCAGAAGAGGAATCGGTATGGTATTTCAATCATTCAACCTAATTGGAAGAACAACGGTTATCAAGAACGTTCTCGCTGCGAGAGTAGCGGAAATTCCTTGGTACAGAGCTCTTTTAGGTATCTACTCTAAAGAAGATAAAATCATTGCTTTGGACGCTCTCAACAAACTGGGAATTTTAGAGAAAGCTTATTCCCGGGCTGATCAATTAAGCGGCGGACAAATGCAGCGTGTTGCCTTGGCAAGAACTTTGGCGCAAGATCCCAAAATCATTCTTGCGGATGAACCGGTCGCTTCTCTCGATCCGATTACTGCAACACAAGTTATGAAGGACTTTGAAAAGGTAAATAAAGAATTTAATATCACTGTAATAGCAAACATGCATCACGTCGACATGGCATTAAAATACGCGCGCAGGGTTATCGGTATTAATAGTGGAGAAGTCATTTTTGATGGTCCCGCTTCTCTCGTTGATAATGATCTTTTAAAACGAATTTATGGACGAGACCTATCTGATGACGACATTATGGAACATTAGTCATGAAAAAGTTTTGGACGAAAGTTAAGTCCTTCTTAAAAGAGACTTTTTCACCTTCACCACTCGTTCTTTCGGATGGTTCCATCAGTGTACCTCCGAAACCGATTATGCCGTATGTTTTAATTGGACTTGTCGTTGTTCTTTATTTTGCTGCTCAAGTTACAAATTTTTCTTTGTGGGTACTGATTACACGCTTCTTTAATTTTCAATATGGACCGATATCATACATTAAACGGTTCTTCCCAGTTGACTGGTCCTACATGCCTCGAGTCATTGACCCTATTTTAGAGACCATTCAAATGTCATTTCTCGGAAGTTTTTTAGGTGCCGCTATGGCTTTGCCAGCCGCCTTTCTTGCGAGCAACAACTTAACGAAGAACAAGTTTGTGTTGACTTCAACTAGAGCCGTTCTATCGATATTCAGATCTCTTCCGATTTTGATTTATGCCGTATTTTTCAAACTCATTTTTGGGTTAGGCGCACTTCCAGGAACGATTGCGATTGCAGTATTTACATTTGGAATCGTTGCGAAGATGCTATTTGAAAAAATAGAAACGATTGACCTGGGTGCTTACCAAGCGATTCAGTCAACTGGCGCATCCAAAGTAAGAAGTTTTATTACAGCGATTATTCCTGAAATTTTACCAAGTTATTATTCTATGAGTCTCTACGCTTTTGAAATCAATATTCGCTACGCTGCAATCTTAGGATATGTTGGTGCCGGCGGTATCGGATTCGATTTGGATAATGCGATGAAGACGATCAATAACAACGATCGCATCATTGTGATTGTGTTATTCATTTTCATTACTGTTGTCTTAATTGAAAATCTGTCTAGATTCTTAAGAAGGAGGTTAGGGTAATGAGCCGTAAAGTAGCCTCTTTAAGCGAAACGAATCAAGATGTCATTAAAGCGCTTCATAGCGCTCCAAAGTCACTGTTTAAAAAACTCATTATTGGATCAATTATCCTTGCCATGTTGATATGGAGTGCAAGTGCCATCAGTTTTCAAGGAATCAATTCACGAGGATTGGATATTGTTATAAACATTCTAAAATTCTTCGTTTGGCCAGATAGTAATCCACTCAAACCAACTTTATCCACTTACCTATTTACATTTGCAAAAAGTGGGGTTCTATACTTGATGTATGAAACCATCATGATTGCATTCATCGGAACTTTATTAGGTGCCGTCATTTCAATTCCTTTTGCCTTTTTATCTTCAAGAAACATTACTGGTAAAGTAGGGTCCTTCATTGGATCTATGATCATTACTTTAATTCGTACCGTTCCGATCTTCGTATGGGGTATCATCTTCATTCGTGTTCAAGGAGGCGCTTTTGCAGGAGTCTTGGCGATTGCGGTTTCGAGCGTCGGTATGATATCAAAACTCTTTATTGAAGCCATTGAAGACATTGACAAAGGAATCTTGGAAGCTCTCGATTCAACGGGTGCGACAACACTTCAAAAAATCAGATTCGGTGTTATTCCACAGCTTACCGCAACTTTCCTATCAACCACAATCTACCGTTTTGAAATTAATGTTAAAAACGCGACGATTCTAGGTATGGTTGGAGCCGGCGGTATTGGATTCACGCTGATTGACGCCTTAGGCAGTTTCAATTTCGGTATCGTTGCCGTCTGTCTATGGGTCATTATTCCGGTTGTTTTCGTGATTGAATACTTCTCAACAAAAATCAGAACAAAACTTACGACTGGCGAATAAGAAGATCTTCGGATCTTCTTTTCTTTTGCAATTAAAAAACCTCAGAACTTAATTCTGAGGCTGTTTTTTTAGAACATACATCATTTGCGTGCAGCCTTCATAGCCGTGCTCCAAGATGTACTTCTTAATCTCTTCTGCTTTGGATTTATAATACTCAAATCGAGGAGAATCCTGAACTCTCATAACAACTCTGTCAACCAATTGAATGAGTCCTTGAAGGTCTTCTTCTGTCACTTCGGGTGTATCCCCCTGATCCATCGGCCAATAAGATAGAAGTTCAAAATTCGAATATTTCTTCAACAAGTCCACAATTTCATCTCTGGTATAAGTTTCACCATGAACCATTCCGAGTTCTCTGTCGACCTCTGCAGCAAAGTGGTGCAATAAACGATGACTGATTTGCAATTCGTTCAAGTGATCGCTAATCATTTCGTGGATGAGAATCACTCCATTACATTTCACAACTCTTTCCATTTCAGAAATTGTTTTTGAAATGTCTGAAAGGTGATGTAAGGAGTTTGATAAAGACACGATGTCAAAGGATTCTGAATCAACATCTAAATGGTTGGCATCCATGACTTTGAATTGAATTCTGTCGTTGTCCGAAAAATTTTTTGACGCAACTGCTATCATTCTCTCTGATGTGTCAATTCCGGTGATTTTTGAATAATCACTTGTCAAACTCGTAATGATTGATATAAAATTTCCAACTCCAGTGCCGATGTCGATTAGATTAAAATTGTTGAAACCTTGAAGAAAGTTTTTTAGTTGATTCATTTTCAACCTCGTTTCATCACTATTTAGTTCTTGGCAGCGTGTAAATGATAGATCCTTCCTCCGAACCCGAAGCAATCGTTTCCGTTACCATGTACTCAGGTAAATCAGTCGAAACAAGTGTTGTGTTTGCGGCGATAGAATAAGGATATTCTGCACTATTCATCACATACACGCCTCCTGTAATTGCAATGGAAGATGTGCCGTTCAAATAAAAATTATTTGACATAAAATAACCATAATACCTGGTTCTTGAGTCTATTGTAATGTTCTGCATCGCGAAAATGAACGTCGGTCTATTAGAAGAACCTAAATTCAAATCAGCATCAGACAAAAAGGATCCGCTACAATAGATGGTTCCTTCCACAGTTTCATACTTGTTCGATGCTCCATCAATTGTCACATTTCCATTGACGATAACCGTCCCTGTATAAGTACTTCGACTTCCCATCGTAAAATTACCATTGATGACTAAAACAAATCCATCTTCGATTGTTAAATTTCTTTTGTCTGGAATCGTTACGTCTCCATTAATGTACCAAAACCCATCGACTGTAGGAGCAGATTGATTCGTAAGATCAGAAGGCGTTTTTGAAATAAAATAGCCTTGCGTGACCAAAACCTGAATATAACTTATGGTTTCCGAAAAAGATGCATAAGGATCTGGTGCGGAAGCCGATGGAAATTCAGTATTTCGCATATCAATTATATAGCTTGATAACATTGTTTCAGGTGTAATGAGAGGATTTAAAGTAAATCCGCTTTCCATTCCAGTGTATTGGAACACAGAGTCATATGTAAATAACCCGCTTAATGGGATGTAGGTGATGTTTCTCGTAATCATGTAATCTGGCAATGAGGTTGAAGTCAAATACGGATTATCGGTTAATCCGCTAGGATATTGTGCACTGTTTGTTGCGTAGATTCCACCGATGATATCGATGGAATAAGTACCATTCAAGATAAAATTATTGGATAGAAAATATCCATAATTATCTGTATTCGAACCAATGGATATGTTTTGCATTGCGAAAATGAATGTTGGTCTTGATCGAGACCCTAAATACAAATCTGCATCTGCTAAAAACGATCCGCTACAATAAATTGTGGCTTCTACGGTTTCATATCTTCTTGAAGAACCATCTATGGTAACATCCCCATTTACGATCATTGTTCCACTTAATACGCTTCTCTGACCTATCGTTAGATTGCCATTAACAACGAGGATATATCCATCTTCAATCGTTAAATCATAATTGTCAGCAATTGTAACGTCTCCGTCAATGTACCAAAATCCATCTACAGTAGGATTGGGTTGTCCAGTAAGTTGTGCTGGAGTTCGAGAAACAAAATAACCTTGTGTGACTAAATATTGAAAGTAACTCATCGAGTCAGAAAAAGTGGCATAAGGGTCTGGAGCGCTTGCTAGAGGGAATTGGTCATTTTTTAAATCAACGATATAATTGGATAGCATCGATTCTGTATTTATCATCGTGTTTAATGAAAATCCGCTTTCTGTTCCCATATATTGAAGAAATGAATCGTAAGTTGGTAACCACTCTTCCTCACTACCTCCGCCTCCACTACCCGTCGATGCGGAAAAATAACTGACGACTTCTTTCGATTGACCGTATTGATCAGAAATTTCATATACACCGTTTCCAACGTCATTGATGGAAACACCTAAATAGCTTTCGATTCCTTGAAGGAAGGAAGGGTCCGTATTTTCTTCCCTCACAATTATCGAAAGCGCAGCATCTACTTTGTTGTATGAGTCATAATATTCAACTTCATTTGTTATACCCGTTTCTACAAGCATCGCACTGTTCACTACATAGACAAAAACACTTGTAACAATAATCATTACGAGCGATATGATGCCTAACATTGTGATGAATGAAAATCCATCTTTTTTAAGAAGTGTTTTCAATTCAGTACCCCTTTCTAGAAAAAGTTACTTTAAAATGGAATACATGGAAATAAACTGATCTACATGGTCATATTTATCGACCAAAAAGATATAAACATAAATCATTGTTGCATAATCGTTGTCGACGATTTCCAAATGAGTTGCCAAGTCCAAGGTATATACGCTTGAATCAATGATGACAGAATCTAAATAAATGTCCGTTCCATCAAACTCAATTTGAATCGTTAGCGCAGGAATGTAATCCGTTTGCTCAATTTGCCCTGACACAGGATTATATTCCAGGTCATAATCTTTTTCGAGTAATATGCAGGTCTGTTGAACGTTGCAATAACTTACTCCAGTAGGGTTAAAAGCGTCAATTTGATTCTCAATCTGTCTCGTCATGATCAAACCAGTCGCAGTTTTGTCTTCTTGAATCATGATGGATTGTTGGGATCTTGAAACAATCGATATGATGTTTATGAGTAAGACAGTCATCACTGAAAATAAAATGATTGCGGCGAGCAAATCCAAAAGTCCGATTCCTTTTTGATTAAATATTTTATTCATAGATCATCCCTCCCAAAGTAATGGAGCGAGTATCTTTGTAATGAATGACAATGTCATAATGGATGACCTGGTAAAGCTGGTCATCCGCAGTTGGTGGATAGATGATAATCTCAATCGAATCACTATACTCGATTTGATCGAAGATTGTACATGAGATGGGGGAACCTAAGGCAACGCAATTAGATGAATCTATCGTTTCGATTTCACCATTCATCCATGCGTTCATTTCAATATAGGTAACGTTTTTTGATATCTGATCAACCATGTTTTGGGCAATTTGAAATGCGAGTAATCGGTCATTTGTAGCGCTTGCTTGAACGCGGTTGTCGACGAGAATGGTGACTGAAGCAAACAAGACGATGGAAATGAGAAAAATCGAAGCAATCGCTTCTAAAGTTGTAAAACCTCGCTTGTTCATAAACTCACCTCCCGAATACAGTTCCATTTTACAATATTTGATATCTAAAAGCAATTGCATGATTGAATTTCAAGTCATTCTAATCTCTAATTACTGAGATTATCTCATATTTGGGTGAATCTTGGAATCACATAAAAATATCATTATATATAATGAAACGTATAGCACTATCATCCATTCTATGATAAAATTGAAGAGGAGGTGCATATTATGGACAATTCAGGCGGTTTTATCAAAAAATACTCCCTCTTTATTCTCTCACTGATCTTTGTTGTTTTGTCAGTGTCTTTTTCGGTTTATTCCTTGATGACTTATCGTTTAAACTCTAGCGGTGACAATACAGTCATTGGGAATATCTTCATCGGCAGCAACAATGGGGATGATTATTCCAGTTCAATCACATATGGAATTAACGAATGGGAGTCTAATGCTTTATACACCCTGACGTATCAAAACCAAAGTTATTCCAATATTCTTTACTGGTTTGATTTTGATTTGAACATAACATTGGATTCGATGACCATCGGTTCAAAAAACAATGCAGTTTTTGGCATTTCACAAAATAGTAAAGATGCTATGTTGGTAGAACTTTCTGAAAGATTTCCTCAAGAACTCATGGATGCTTTTGATTTTGAGGCCTTTTTTGCAGATGTCATTGATGACTTAAAACAAATGTACTACTTGAAAAATTATCAACTCATTGATTATCTAAGTGTAGAAGCAAGTGAAAGCATTATTGATACTTTTACGATCAATAATATTTCGCCAACGGACGCTACTTCAATCACAGATGCACTGACCGAGATTTCAATACCGGCCTCTTCTCGCTTTTCTTTACTAGACGCCTTGAACGATACTTTATTAACGAATGAGCAACTCAGCATCGTCGCTTCTGGAATTGAACATGTCATTCTAAATACCTATTTTACAGGCATCACAAAATCTCAGTATTCCGTGAGTCCTGCATGGGCTGATGAAGCATCAAATGTTCGAATCTTGAGGCTGAATCATTTGGATTTCCAATTTTTTAATGATCTTCCTTTAGACTATTTCGTTACTTTAGAGTTGAATAGTGCTTCTTCGATTGCTTTCACATTGAAAGGATATCCGAACTCTGAAACAATCATAGTAGAAATTTCAGACGAAATGGTTCTTCCCTTTGAAACAATCATTATTGAAGACGATACCCTTGATGGTACAACGTTGAATGTATTGGTTGAAGAAACCGTGGATTCCTGGATTTATACGGTTGTGGATCAAATCGGAGTTGACGGATATCTCAAAACGTATACAAAATCGATAACGGATGCTTTGAACGTTACTGAAACGATTTTCCTGATGAATGAGTTCACATCTCCCACAACGGAAATGATCAGGCAAAATATCGTTTTGAAGGGGGATTAACATGGCACTACAAAAAATAGGTGAAGTCTTAATCAGCGAAGCCATTATCACAAAAGAACAGTTAGACGACGCATTACAACAAAAAAAGACCGATGAACTTCTTGGTGAAGCTCTGGTTCGGTTGAAATATACAACAGAAGGACAAATTCTAAAAGCACTGGAAAGAATCACAAAGATTCGCAGAATTTCTCTCAACAAATATATCTTCGATGAAACCGTATTTTCAATGGTCAGTGAAGATTTTTGTAGAAGAAACAGAATCATTCCTTTGAAAAAAGATGGAGACATCTTGTTCTTTGCGACGGCGGATCCTCTTAATTTCAGCGTATTTGAGGAACTAAGAATCATTACTGGTTACAGACCACGTGCCTTTTCGGCAACGTTTGGTGAAATTGAAAGAGAAATCGAAAAGTTCTATGGTTTCTCAAGAACACTAGAAGCCCTTGGCATCGATTCTGTTGCAGGAAACGAAGTCATTCAAGAAAGCACGCAAGAACAAACGCCGATGGTTCAACTCGTGAATCAGATTTTGGGTTCAGCCGTGTTCCAACATGCGAGTGACATTCATATCGATCCTCATGATGACAAATTACTGATTCGGTATCGCGTTGACGGTGTCTTGGACACGGTCAAGGAATTGCCATTATCCATTTTGAATCAGATTGTGAGTCGAATCAAAGTCATGTCTGGAATGGACATCACAGAAACCAGAATTCCACAAGATGGTCGAATCATGACATTCATCAACAATCGAAACATCGATTTAAGAATTTCAACCCTCCCAACGGTCAGGGGCGAAAAAATCGTCATGCGTATACTAGACCTTTCATCCAACCAAAAAGGGATTGACACTTTAGGTCTCGAACGAGTGGAAGAACATAAACTTAGAAAGATGATTTCTTATCCCAATGGAATCATTTTGGTCAGCGGTCCAACTGGATCCGGAAAAACCACGACTCTCTATGCCTGTCTCAATGAACTAAATCGTCCAGACGTCAATATCATCACCGTTGAAGACCCCGTTGAAATCAGAACGGAAGGAGTCAACCAAGTTCAAGTGAACCCTAAAGTCGACATGACTTTTGCGAATGCGCTCCGTTCGATATTAAGACAAGATCCAAACATCATCATGATAGGTGAAATTAGAGACGTTGAAACCGCTCAAATTGCCGTAAGAGCGTCTTTGACCGGGCATTTGGTATTGAGCACGATTCACACGAATGATGCGGTGAAAACCATTACACGACTCCAAGACATGAATATTGAGTCTTTCCTCATCTCTTCTTCTTTGACCGGCGTCATCTCTCAGCGTCTTGTTCGAAAACTATGCGAAGAATGCAACGTAGAAGATACACCAACTGCGAAAGAAAAAGAATTCTTTGAAACGCACAATGTCAAAATTGACCACATTCATCGCGCCAAAGGATGTCCTTCCTGTAATTACAAAGGATACAACGGCCGTGTTGGTATTTTTGAAATCTTGGAAATCACCGACCAGATGCGCCAGTTAATCAATGAGAAAAAGAGTATATTTGATTTGGAAGATGAAGCAAAAAAACAAGGCATGAAAACGTTGATTGAATCGGGTCTAGAAAAAGTCAGCCAAGGAATTACCTCCCTGGAAGAAGTCTTGAAAGTCGCTTATGAATAGGGGGGATTCTTTTGAAACTTCATACCTATAAATACACAGCGAAAACCAAAGATGGCAAAGTCATCAAAGGACATCTTGAGGCCATCAGTTATGCTTTCTGCGTCAAATACCTTCAATCGAGAAATTATGTTATCGATAAGGTCTCTGAACATAACAACGTCTTCGTCAAACTGGGTCAGATTACCTTTGGAAAAGTCTTGTCAGGAAAACAGCTTATTTTCTTTTTGAAACAGCTTGGAGCACTTCTGACTTCAAACATCAATCTACTTGATTCCTTGGAACTATTGTCTTTGCAACAGGAAAATCATCTGATACGAAGACTCTATTTTGAGGTTTATCTAGATGTATACAACGGTTATACATTTTCATACGCTTTAGGGAAACACACAAATGATTTTCCACTTCTGCTCGTTCGAATGGTTGAAGTTGGAGAGATTTCAGGAAAACTGGCATCCAGTATTCTTGAAATGGCAAAATTCTTTGAAAAACAATTCAAGATGGTTTCTTCGATTAAAGGAACAGTCCGGATGCCCATCATCTACTTTCTAGCAACGATTGCGATTGCAATCGGAATGATGGTGTTTGTCTTTCCAAACATGGAAGATTTGTTCGCATCGTTTGGAAATGCACAACTTCCAGGAATCACTCAGATATTGATTGATACCGGAACTTATTTGTCCGAAAACATTCTGAGTTTCGCTCTGATTCTGATTGGATTCATCTTGGCGTTTTATTTAGCTTTGAAGTTTATCAAGAGTTTTCATTTATTGATGACTAAATTCTCGATTAAGATTCCAATTTTTGGTTCTCTTATCTCGACTTATAACCAAATATTGATTGCGAACTCGCTCGGACAGATGATTAAGAATGGAATCAACTCCTTACAAGCATTGAAAACGACTTCAACGTTAATCAAAAATGACGTTTACCATGCGGTCATCGTCGAAACAATCAAGAATGTCGAAGATGGACTTCCTTTTTCCAAATCATTTGTGGAAAGCAACTATATTGATCCCATCATGTCACATATGATTATAACCGGAGAAAAATCAGGCAATCTTCCCGTGTTTCTTGAGAACATGTCCATCTATTACAATGAGGTTTCAGATCTGAAAATCGAAAAAATCAAGGGTGCGTTACAACCCATCCTTCTATTGTTCGTTTATGCCATCGTCGGAGCACTGTTGCTCGCCTTGATAATGCCTATGTTATCACTTGGAACTCAAATTTAATTATTTAAATATATATTATGTAAACTATTGCATTATTATCAAAATTGTGAGAAAATAGATAAAAAGGGGTGAAATTATGTTAAGAACATTAAGAAACAACAAAGCTGTAACTTTAGTCGAATTATTGGCTGTTATCGTTATCTTGGCAATCATCGCTGCAATCGCAGTTCCAACCATTGGAAATATGATCGATAGACAACGTGCAAATGCAGCAGCAGCTTCAGGAAATTCAGTAATTGAGGTTTTGAGAATCTATGCCACAGAAAATCCAAGCGTTACTGCAGAATATACTACATCTGCACAATTGACAACTGTAATTGGAGATTCCATTTCTTCTGTACCTGCTATCACAAATATAACTTTTTCAATTGATGGCGGAGTAGTGACTGTTGAGGCAACTGATTCTGGCGAAGATATGGTAATTGACACTTACAATGTTATTTTCAATGCCGACGGACTCTTTGTTCGTGACCCAGCTTAATATTTGACATATTAAAACAAGGGCTTCTATTCTTTGGAATGAAGCCTTTTTGTTTTGAGTAAGAAGGCTAAAATATCCTTTAAATCTCGACTTTTTCCTCATTCTGTCTTGAATGAATTCTTCTTTTTGTGTATAATGATTTATTAGGTGATACATTTGAATATCGTGATTGGTTCCATCCTATTCTTAACTGGCGCATTGTTCACTTCTTTTTATGAACTCGTAGCCACTAGAATCCCTAATAATTTATCGATCAATGGAAAAAGTGAATGCCCTCATTGTCATCATTCTTTAAGGTTAATCGATGTTTTTCCAGTCTTCGGATATCTGTTTAATCTCGGAAAATGTCATTTCTGCAAAAAGCCAATTCCTATAAAACATTTGATTGTTGAAATCATGGGTGGTGCGTTCTTTTTATACGCTTATCTTGCTTATTCTTTTACTTCAACATTCTTTGTACTTGTCATAGCTTATTCGGTCTTATTTATATCGTCTATTCTTGACATCAAACACCGGATTGTATATGATTCAATTTGGATCCTTGGCCTCGTCCCTCTCATACTCATCCGCATTCTGGATTCAGTATTTTGGGAGTATCTGTTGTCTGGAGCCATCTTGTTTCTCACCCTTTTTCTATTAGCCTTACTTGGAAAATTCATTTTCAAGAAAGACGCTCTTGGTGGCGGTGACATTAAACTCTATTTTTTCATTGGTTTTGTCATCCCAATTACATCAGGATTTCTATCCTTGTTGTTTGCTTCATTCTTTGGGCTAATCTATGGTCTCACTTTAGTTAAAAAAGAAAACAGAGAAATTCCTTTTGTTCCTTTTATCGCACTTGGAGTTTTAGTAGCTTTCTTATTTGGCGAAAGTTTGATTACTTGGTATTTATCTCTTTTAGGAGGATATTGATATGATTAAAAACAATACATTATGGAGCGTATTCTTTTCCTCCGGTGCCATTAGTTATTCGATTGGTGTTCCATCTGATGATGCAGAACAAGTCATCGGTTTTGTTCCTTTTGAACCCGAAGCCATTAAGAAAGGCTATATTAAGCGTCCAAAAGAGATTCAACAGATATTAAAATCGATTAAAACAGAACATCACCTCTCGGGAGATAAGGTTCGAATCGTTTTAACGGGTGAAAACCTTTTGTTTAAAAAGATTGCAATTGAAAAATCGATTTTGAAAATCAAAGACATGAGAGATTACATTGAATCCCAACTTGGAACTTCGATTCATTTTCCATTCGACTCTCCGACGTTCGATTACTACGTTATTGATGAAGACGAAGAGTTCTATAATGTTCTCGTCAGTATTTCTGACAGCAACCTGATTGAAGATTATGTGGATATGTTTGAAAGCATTGGTACATACAAAATCGAATTCGATAATTCGTATATGGCAACGTATCGTCTCTTCTACTACTATCAAAAACATGGCGAAAAAATCATTCCTGCACAAGAAGATTATTTCATCCCTCAATCAACTGGAGAGATGTTCGTTTCGATTTATCACAATTCTTTGACCATCGCCATTTTTGATCAAATGATTCCAGTCTTTACGATGTTGGAAGTTTTAGAGGATTCTGATTTCAGTGATATGGTTGCACAATACATTGAAAGAATTGCCAATTATTACCAATACAACATCCACAAAGGAACCCATAAAATTAATCATATCGAAATCTTTGATTATAATTCCTGCCAACAACCCTCTCAAACCAAACAAGGATTAAATAAGAAATTAACTGATTTTAATACTTCTTTCTTTGATTTTAGTTTGATTAAATCGTACAAAGATAGTCTTTGTCACAAAGGGAATTTTATGGTTTTGGCAGCCAGTTTAAAAGAATAATGACAAATCAGAAAAAACACCTCAACTTAGGAGGACTCATAAAATGAAAGCAAAAGAGATTAACTTTCAATTTGAAATCAAAAGGCCCAGTCGGAGTCACCGTCAGGCCAGAGTACTTTTTCTGGTTTCATTTTTGATTGCAACCTTAACCCTATTTGGATACATTCCTTTCGTAACTTACCAACAAGACATCATCGCTCTTGAAAATATTAATCGAAATCTTTCAAACCAACTTGATGTTGTACAAGCGGAGCAATCCATTTTCGATGAATTTACAACACAAGAAATTTTGTACAACAATGCTTATACTTATCTATCCGACCTTCAAATTCCGCTTCAAACTTACATCACTTCTATTTTTGACTCTTCTGTTGGACTTGTAAATATTTCAAGTTATGAGGTTGATTCATTGACTTCGACGATTACAATCGTGATTTATGATTACACTGAGGCAAAGTTGAATGAGTTTATCCTTCAAATCTATGAAGACTACGGTTTGATTGAAAACCAAGAGACTTTAACCCGCTGGATACTCGCCCAGCCTTCTAGAACGAATCTAAATTCCTCGAGAGTTGAGGTGTCGTTTAATTATGCGTAAACATGACTTGTTCGGGAAAAAAATCCGAAAGACAAACATTTTTGTATTAATTCTTGTTATCCTGATTATCGAACTCGCAGCGTATCTCTTGATTGTCAACTTCCAACAAAATAAAATCAACCAGTTAATCGCTTTACAAACGGACCTAACACTTTCAATCGATGAGGCTTTAAGCAATAATGACCCACTCGAGTATCTTCAAATCAGCGAAATGATCCAAGCCTTGCCAACCGAAGTTAGCGAATTTGAGTTGACAGAGGAACTTCAGTTTCTAAAGTATTATACTGGACTTAGCGATGAAGCGCTCTTTGAAGTGGATTATTCCTTTGATGTAAACTCTCCACTCGATCACCAACTGGCTTCAACCATTCGTTATGTTTCAATCTCGCTGACAATGGAAGTGGACCAAAGTGATTTAGCACTAGAATTCTATCAAAATTTAATCGACCAAGACCGTCTTTACTATGTGTCATCCTTTATCACAACGCTATATACGGACGGTTCCGCAAGAGTTGAGATGACCATTTATACTTTTTACAACGATATTGAGGTTTAACAAAATCATAAATGAGTGGTGCAATTGCATCACTTTTTTTTATAAAAAAAACAGTAGAGACAATCTACTGTTTCAATGGTTGATATCTTAAAATGATTTGTTCTGCGGTCTTGAGTCCATCTACTGCCGAAGACATGATTCCGCCTGAATAGCCAGCCCCTTCACCCATCGGAAAGATCCCTGAGACGTTTGATTCATGAAACTCATTTCTTTCGATTCTGATTGGGGAAGAACTTCTCGTCTCTACGCCGGTCAATACGGCGTCTTTCATCGCAAATCCCTTGATTTTACGATCGAAATCAAGCAAAGCTTTCTTTAAAGTATCCGTGACAAATTTTGGTAGAAGATCCGTCATTTTAACGAAGGTGACTCCTGGCTTATAGGAAGGTTTAACCATTCCGAAGTGATTACTTTGAATTCCTTCCAAAAAGTCACCGACGAGTTGAACAGGCGCGAAGTAATTTTTTCCAGCAAGTTCAAAGGCTCTTCTTTCAATTTGTCTTTGAAATTCGACGCCTGCGAGTGGATGATTGGAGCCATAGTCTTTGGGACTCACATTGACCAAAAGTGCTGAATTCGCGAATTCTCCGTCTCTGGCATGCATGCTCATTCCATTGGTTGCGACGATTCCTTCTTCAGAGGTTGAACAAACGACGCTTCCACCGGGACACATACAGAAAGTGTAAGCACTTCTGCCAGACTCGTCGTGGTAGCTTAATTTGTACTCCGCAGCGCCAAGGCTAGGATGAATTGCATTCGCTCCATACTGAGACTCGTTAATCATAGGTTGGGGATGTTCAATTCTGACGCCAATCGAGAATGGTTTTTGTTGGATTCGTAACTGACGCTTATAAATCATCTCAAAGGTGTCTCTTGCACTATGTCCAATTCCCAACAGACAAACATTTGTTGGTAGATTTTCCAAGTGATTAATTTCTACACTTTCAAGCGTACCGTTTTTCAAATTAAAATTGGTGACTTCACTGTGGAAACGAATTTCTCCACCGAGCTCTATGATTCTTTTTCGAATGTTTTTGATCACATTTCGTAAGACATCGGTTCCGACATGCGGTTTGGAAAGATATAAGATTTCTTCGTCCGCGCCACCTTCATGAAGTGTATTCAAAACAAAATCGCATCTAGGGTCGTTAATGAGTGTTGTGAGTTTACCATCGCTATAGGTTCCAGCGCCACCTTCTCCAAAGAGAATGTTTCCTTGTGGATCGAAAACGCCTGTTTTAATGAAATGATCCCATCTTGAACTTCGTTCGTCTACATCCGCTCCTCGTTCTAAAACAATCGGACGATATCCTTCTTTTGCAAGGAGGAGTGAAGCGAAAATTCCTGAGGGTCCAAATCCAATTACGACTGGCCTATGTAGCAATATTTCAGCACCATGATGGAGTGGTTCCTGTTTTAGGATATTGACTTCTTTTATGTTTTTAAAATCATTTTTTAAAAATAAAGATTCATTTCGCAGTGTTAAATCCACACTATAAACAAAGTGAATCTGTTGTTTTTTTCGAGCGTCGAGCGCTTTTTTTTGAAGACGAAACGATAAAATATCGTCTTCTTTTATTTTATGTTTTGATTTCATTAAATGCCTTAAATTGGCTATTTCCATCTCTTTTGAAATGGCATCGTCTAGCGAGAGAGAAAGATCTGTGATTCTAATCATGGTGTATCCTTCCACTGGCAAATCTTCCAGCGAGATATCCGCTCGACCATGCCCATTGAAGATTATATCCTCCACAAAGCCCGTCGATGTCAATCACTTCTCCAGTAAAGAATAATCCTGGGTTCAGCCTCGATTCCATTGTCAGAGGATTGATCTCAGAAATATCGATCCCACCAGCTGTCACTTGTGCATCATCAAACCCTTTAAATCCGGTCACAGGAAAATCCCAATTGAAGAGTCGAGACTTAAGTCTTTCGATTTCAATCGGCCTCAAGTCCTTCACCAAGGTATTTTGCTTTTCAATTCCCACTTCTTTTAACAAAGCTGAAATGATTCTCTTATTAATCAAGCCAATCAAACTAAAGTCGATTGGTTTTTCTTCTGCGATCTTTAACCGAAGTTCCAAATCTTCTTTCGTTAACGATGAAACTAAATGAATCCTTATCGACACTTTTTCGCCTTCTGTCAAGAGGGCATTTGCTTTTCTGCTTAATTGAAGAATCGTCGGACCGCTGATACCAAACTTTGTAAAGAGAATATCTCCAACTTCGGATTGAATCACTTCTTGATGATGAATTAAGTCGACCGTTCCAGGAAACTTAACTCCATCTAAATGTTTTAAATATGGACTTTCGAGTGTCAACTTCACAAGTGCCGGAAAGACCTTCGTTGTGTGGTGTCCTAGGCTTTCGGCCAGACGATAACCGATTCCATCTGATCCGCTTTTTGGCATGGCTTTTCCACCGGTCGCAATGATAACTGAATCTGCATCAAACTGCGTTCCATCCGCTAAAAAAATCGTATAGGAGTCAATTTTCCGAACAATTTTCTGCACGAGAGCGTCGCAGACAACATTCACTCCTCTGTAATCAAGTTCATACATTAAAACGTCTAAGATGCTCGAAGCTTGTTCGGACATTGGAAAGACTTTCCCGAGGTCTTCAACTTTTGGCACGATACCAAGGGATTCAAAGAAACGAATCGTATGTTCTGGTCCGAAAGCATCAAAAACAACATCCACAAATTCTGGATGATTATAATCTTTCTTTGTGGCGTCTTTGTTTGAATAATTGCATCGACCGTTACCGGTCGCAAGTATTTTTTTCCCGATTCTTGAATTTCGTTCTAAAATCGTCACATTCGCGCCGTTTCTTTTCGCACTGATCGCTGCCATGATTCCACTAGCACCGCCACCAATCACAAATACTTTTGGCTGTTTCATGTTTTCACCTACCATTAAACTCATATTAATTATATCATAAACGGTGTTTTTCGAAACCTTACGAAAAAGAAAAAGAGTGAAATTGTAATTTCACTCCAAAGTTGAAATATTGATTGAATCTTAAGACTTAATTCCATCCATCAATATGTCGACATATTGATACAGTTCTTCTTCTTTCAATCCAGTTTCTTCTTCAATGATGTGTCCTCGGAAAAACATTCTCGAGGCAAAGGCCATAATGGCTTGACCAAGCATTGAAAATATTTCTAGGGGTTCTTGACCCCGCAAGTTAATGGTACCATCTTTTGTTTCTTCATTGATAATGTGATAGATTTCTTTTTGTTGGAAATCGCTCATTGCATGGGATAAAATGTCAGGATTAGCTTTATTGTGAAAGAAGTAATCGTAATGGACTGTGTAGATGATGTCTTCTTTTAGTTTAAAAAGAGATTTCACAATATTGACAAACAGCCGTTTGAACTTTTCATGAGAAGTCGTGCATCCAGACAAATCATAATTGCTTGAAATTTCATTGAACAGTTTAATCATGACTTCTTCAAAGATGTACTCAGCAATCAGTTCTTTGGATTCAAAATAATTGTAAATCGTTTTTCGCTCCATTTTGCATGCTTTTGAAATGTCTATCATTGTTGTTTGCCCGATTCCGTTTTTCAAAAAAAGCGCTTTGGATGTGTTCACAATCTTCTTTCGATTTTTCTGTTTTGTTGGGCTTTCTATAATTTGCACGATTTATCACCTCGTTCGCAGCTGGAATTCATTCATATTATAGCATAGTTCTGTGGTTATTCAGTCACTTTTGTTTCTGTATTCACCGACGAATCTGGGTTCTTATTTGTAGAAGCATTCTTCATAATCACCCATTTGTTCATCGGGTATTGAATAATCATCGACAGGGTCATGTTCGCAAGTTTCACAATCATTCCACCCATCGTCGCACCGACGAGCAGTGCAATCGGCGCTTGGATTAAGGAAGGAATGAAAACCTGAAGGAAATAAACACAAATCACCATGACTGCATACATGATTCCGCTTTTCAGAACATTGTTATTCGCCTTAAACGTCGTCTTTCTTTGCAAGAAGAAATTAAAGGTTTGAGAGATGGCGAAAGAGAATGCAAAGGCATAAAACGCACAGAGCCCTCCATCTTCAACCGAGTAATTAATAATCCAAAAGGAAAATGTTTGAGCTCTTAAAGACACGAATATCCAATAGTTGAACATTGCAAATGTCGAAAAGTCGACGATGGTTGTAATGCCACTCATCAAATTAAATACAATGAATTGCCATAAGTTGGGGTGTTTTTCTTTCCACATTTGAAATTTAGTCATGCCGGTTTTCCTTTTCTCTTCTCTTTTTCGCTTTTTTGGCAATTCGGTATTGTTTGTATCCTTTAAAGAATTTTCCATTTACCATAACGAGGAGCCCTTCGAGCATCGCGCGGTCAATTTTACCACTGCTCATTCGATATACTTGTCGATAAGGTAAATTCATGACAAACATTGAATAGTTCGCAATCATGGGTTTGTGTATGAACATTAGAAATTTACGAACAAATCGAGCAGTTCGATAAAGGAATTTCCCAAGTCCCTTTCCATAGACGCCTTGGCCAATCGTATCATTAAAACCTAATGGTTTTGATACGTCCCATGTTGCAACAGGCGGTACTCGACCTAAAAGTGATGCAAATTCCTCGTCTGTAACCAATTTGACGTCTCCTGAGTCGTAATGACTCAATTGAAACAGATCATAAGGATTGGCGAAATGAGGTCCTTCTACCGATGTAAGTTCCGTTAACCGAATGTCTCTTGAAGAAGCTCCAACCATCACTCTGTACTCTCCACCTTCAACAACCCATTTATTTTCAAGGATATTGAAATAGGCAAATGCATGTTCATCTAATTTAATTGAAACTTTTTTAGACTCTTTTGGCTGAAGGGAAACTTTTATAAAACCTTTGAGTTCTTTTTCTGCTCTAAATACTTCACTTTTAAGTGCACTGATGTATACTTGTGCGACTTCTTCTCCTGAACATGTTCCTGTATTTTGTATCGTAAATGATACTTGATTTCCTTTCACACGCAAATCAGTGTATTCAAACACCGTATAGCTAAGTCCATGACCAAATGGATATTTTACTTCCATCTTTAATTTGTCATAATAGCGGTATCCAAAATAGATGCCTTCTCTATGTTCACTTGTCATCTGTTTTCCGGGGAAAAGGTGGCTTGATGAAACATCCGAATAGGCAATGGGGTAAGTTTCCGCTAATTTCCCGCTAGGATTAACCACTCCAGTGATTAAATTCGCAATCGCGCGTCCGCTTCCTTGTCCACTCAAATAAGCATGAAGAACTGATTTTGCAGATGCATCCCAAGTCATTTCGACTGGGGCTCCACCCACGAGCACAATCACAACGTTTTGATTGACTTTCGAAAGGTCTTGAAGAAGCTCGATTTGATTGTTTCTAACGAGCATGTTTTCTCTGTCGATGCCTTCCGATTCACTACCCTCATCGAGTCCCATGAATAATAATACAACATCGGATTTCGAAGCTAATTTTAATGCTTTATTCTTTAAAGATATATTTTTTCCACCAAGACGTTTATACCCTTTGGCAAATCCTATAATCTCAAGGTCCGTTTTTAATAATTCATCTAGAGGATTATCTAGTTTGGTTGGATTGATGATCGAACTGCCTGCGCCTTGATATCGAGGGAATTTTGCAAAGTCTCCGATAACAGCTACTTTCGTTCCTTTTTGAAGCGGTAGCAAATGATCTTCGTTTTTAAGAAGAACGATGGATTTTTCTGCAGCATGAATTGCCTCACTGTGATGGATCTCAAAGTCAAAGGAATTTTCAACATTCTCTTTTGGAAGCGTGTCATATACAAGTCTTAAAAGGCTTTCAACTCTTTGATCTAAGATTGATTCTGCTAATGTTCCATTTCGAACAGCTTCAATGATTTCTTGATTCGTAGACCCTGCAGAGGATGGCATCTCTAACTGATTACCAGCGATAAGTCCTTTGACACGTTCGTTGTTTGCACCCCAATCGGTGATGACGACGCCATTGAATCCCCATTCCTTGTATAGAATATCATGAAGGAGATGCGTATTTTCGCTTGCAAATGTTCCATTGATTTTATTATAGGAAGACATGATTGTTTTGGCTTTGCCTTCTTCAATTGCGTATCTGAATCCTTCTAGATACATTTCTCTGAAAGAACGTTCATCGACAACTTCATCGATGACCATTCTTCTTTCTTCCTGACTGTTCACTGCAAAGTGCTTTGGACAAGCTGCAATACCAGTCTCTTGCATTCCCTGAATCATTGAAGATGCTAATTTGCCTGCAAGGAAAGGATCTTCAGAAAAATACTCAAAGTTTCTTCCGCAGAGGGGATTTCGTTTAATGTTTAAAGCTGGCCCAAGAAGAACGGAGACTTCCATCGACTTAGCTTCCTCACCAAGCAATTTGCCAACATGGTTTAACAAGTTTAGATCCCAACTGTTCGCAAGGGTCGCAGCCGTTGGAAAGCAGGTCGCAGGAATACTTTGCGACATGCCTAAATTATCAACGTTTCCACCTTGTTTTCTGACACCATGTGGACCATCCGTCATCATGACGGATGGAATCCCAAGCCTTTGAATTGACATAGTATTCCAAAAATTGGCTCCAGACATCAAGGAAGCTTTTTCTTCTAAGGTCATCTGTTTAACGAGAATTTCTTCTTTACTACTCATTACTGCATCTCTCCTGTTTGTGTTACGTAATAACATATATTATGAGTTGCATTTCTTAAAGCAATCAAAGTACCGGCTTCATCGACTTCTAAAGCGGCTCTGACTTCTTTGACGAATTGATTATTTTTATTCGGGAACAAGAATGCAAGCATCATGTCATTACCAGCATCCAGCGCTTCGATCCCACTAAAATAACCTCCGGAGGAACTAATTGCGGCGTCAGTAATGACGTAACCTTCAAATCCCCATTCTGTTCTTAACAAATCCGTAAGTAAGGCATGACTTCCCCCTGCCCAGTCGGGTCCAATCCGGTTGAATGCGGACATCGCTCCGTGAGCATGTCCTTCTTTAACTGCAATTTCAAAGGGTTTGAAATAGAGTTCTCTAAGTGCTTGTTCTGTAGACCAAACATAAAGTCCGTTCGCTCCACGGTTCTTTTCTTGCTCGTTTCCGGCAAAATGTTTCATTGTCACAACTCTTCCAGTGCTTTGCATTCCTCTGGTATATGCTGCGGCAATTTTACCTGAAATTAATGGGTCTTCTGAATAATATTCAAAGTTTCTTCCACCGAGTGGAGAACGGTGCATATTCATCGAAGGTGCATAAACGGCTGAGATTCCATAGGCTTGGGCTTCATAACCCATTGCTTCCCCCATTGCTTCTGCCAAGTCTTGATTCCAAGTACTAGCGACATTCGTTGATATTGGGAAAGCAACCGTCGACCAGGATCCGAGGAAGGACCGAATACATGCGGGTCCGTCCACCATTTTGGTTTCAGGAACGCCAAGTCTTTCAATCGCTAAGGACCAAAATCCTGCATTTTGTGTTAATTGAATCATTTCTTCTGCAGTGAACTGATCTAAAAAGTCATCCCATAAGGGGTCACTATAGTCGAGTCCGACCAAGTCTTCAAGTAGAATCGAATGATCTTGGTTTTGCAGTGGAATCGCTTCATTTGAAATCACGTGTTCATAGACTTCGCTATCCAATACGCTTGCAGGGATTAAGAAATCATCTCCAGAAGGTGAGGTTGGAGCGGTCTCAATCGGATTGGAGCGACTCAGATATGTAAGCCCACCATCTGCATTTTCAAATAGATTTTGAATTTCAGTTCCGGTCACTTCATCTGTATCATAGATTATGGTTGTTGGAACGGTATAAGAAAGCGTTGATTCTGGAGAATGGACGTTTCTTGACAAAATGATTTCATAATCTCCAGCTTCCAAAACCCAAGCTTGATTTACAAATTCGTCATAAGAAGACAACTCTCTCGTTGAAAAGGAAAGTGTTAGTGTTTGATTCTCTCCTGGGGATAATAAATCAGTTTTTGCAAAAGCAGCAAGTTCAATACTGGATTTTTCAATCCCTGAAGCAGGGAAGTAAGGTGCGCTGAAATAGACCTCTACAACGTCTTTTCCGCTGACGCTTCCTGTATTCGTCACTTTGACTTCAAGGGTGATGGTGTCTTGATTAAAGGTATGAGACAGTGTTTCCCAGTTAAATGTTGTATAAGAGAGTCCATATCCAAACGGATACTGAACGGTTGAAAGATATTCGCTTTCTTCCGTAATGAAGGTTTCATAGTAACGGTAACCCATATAGATGCCTTCAAGATAATTTGTAAAGTATCTTCCGGTTTCTGCGCCAGATTCATCCAAATATTGAAAGTCTCCAGCATTTAAAACCGCTGGATTGGTCGTTAAATCGTATGCATACGTATCAACGAGTCTTCCAGATGGATTATACTCCCCTGTGAGTGTTTTTGCAATAGCATAAGTCCCATATTGTCCGGGAGCGCCAACCCAAAGGACTGCCTCAACATGGTCAAAATCTTCAACCCAACCTAGTTCCATTGCGTTACATGTATTTAACAAAACAACGACATGTGCAAAATGGCTGTTCAGAAGTTCGACAATTTGAAGTTCTGTTTCTGATATTTGAAGTTCCTCTACGGTGAGGTCAATCGTTTCCGTTCCATATCTTGAAATCACATAAACTGCAACATCGGAAAAAGAAACGGCTTCTGAAAGAATATCATCGGTCAGATATTCTGCAGGCATTTCAGAAGGCGTTGAAGAAATCATTCCCATAATGTTTGGTAATAATATATCTAGAAGTCCCTTTCCGGGTTTTATAAAGTCTGTGGTAACGGGTTTGTTTTTATAGACGTAATTACCATATAAATTATGAAGCGTATCGTTATAGGTGATTCCTTCACTGTCAAATGCCATGTAAAGATCATCTACTTTGGTTGAATTCACCGCTCCGGCACCGCCGCCTCCAAATACAGGTTTCACTGAACCCGAACCAAATACATTAATCGCATGGTCCCCTAAAGGAAGAAGGTCTCCTTCATTTTTCAACAATACGATGCTTTCAGACATCACTTCTTCAGCAATGGCTTTTGATACATCCGCTGTTAGTTGAGCTTCCAAGGACATTGGACGTGTTGAATTGTAATACCAGTTTCCAATTAACCCAACAAAAGAGACGATGATGAGCGCCCAAACAGAGAGGACAATCGGTCTTCTAAGAATTCTTTTGTATGTGCGGAGTCCTTTTCTTTTTGCGACTCTTTCTTTTTTCACGGAAGCTTTGATGTCTTGTTTCCAAGTTTTCATTTTCGCGACATACGCGACTTTGACGGATGATTTTTCGGCTTTGGTTAATTTCCGATTTACTTTCATGGTAGCACGACGTTCTTTGACTAGACGTCTCGCCTCTGTTTTATACTTTTTAATTAGATCTCGTCTTTTCAATTCTTGAGTCTGACTCATTTTCGATTCCCCCAATTCATTCTTTGGCGTGTTTCTTTAAAAATACACTTTGCCATAATGCAAATAAGAATAATGTAATGTATGCGCCAACTAAGACATCACTTAAGAAATGTGCGCCAAGAACAACTCTGCTCACCATAACAAGGACAGTCCATAAAATTGCGAATACAACAAAAGGTTTAAACCAATTTGGCTTCAGCTTTGATATAAACATTCCATAGGCCAAGATAACCATGGCATTGCCAGTATGTCCAGATGGGAAAGATTTCAGTTCATTATCATTGCTTGGACCTGAAATTTCAAACCAATGTTTGAATTCTTCAATGGACGTAATTGATCTCATTCTAGGTCTTGCCCAGACGATTTTGACGACATTGACTAAAATCATTTCTGAAATCACTAAAATAAGCAATACAAGTGCTTCGCTTTTCCATTTCCTAAATTTCTCAGGTTCCGTTTTGAGTGTCCACAACAGGGCACCTGCAAACAGAATCAATGCGAGTACGATATTAAGAATTGTCCAAATTTGTGGTGTTCCATCCACGGCTTCTTCAAAAGCGTAGTTAATCGGCTGCATGATGATAAAATATGAAAATACCAACATGAACAAAATTCCAAATATGGAAGAAACTAGATTTTTCCAAGCCACGTCTCTTTTTCTTCCCCCATAAAGAATCGTGGTTGCGAGAAGCAATCCAATCGTTGCGGGCAACTCACCGAAACGGTTGAAAAATTCTGCCCAAATTGAATTTTCATTTCCAAGTGCAATCGATGCGGTGTAATCCCAATCGCTAATTGCCAGCAATGTCAAAAGCACTGCCAGTACAATCAGCGAAATCCAA
The DNA here is from genome assembly GCA_964574705.1 of uncultured Candidatus Izemoplasmatales bacterium. Taxonomy (GTDB): domain Bacteria; phylum Bacillota_I; class Bacilli_A; order Izemoplasmatales; family Hujiaoplasmataceae; genus JAHIVB01. Next base: position 6,980 of record CAZNOO010000016.1, on the reverse strand, counting down.
AAAAACTGTTTTTTAAAAGCCATAATCTTCTCCTCATTCTATAGTTATAGATTGTTTGTAAACCCTTACAAATTAAATTATATGAAATCATTTTCAACTTGTCAAGCATTTTTACACATTGTGTGTATTTTTTTTATAACTTCAAATAAAAAGCCACACTCGATTGTTCTCAATGAAGTGTGACTCTGTAATTGATTTATTATGAACCTATCAATAATTGTATGTTTTCCCATTCTGGTTTAAGCATACCAGATTCTATTTCTTTGACGATTTCTACAATCCGATCATTGATAGGGGTTTCAATTCCCACTTTATCTCCATAGGAACATACGACTCCGTTAATTGCCTCTATTTCGCACTTCTTTCCCTTAGACAAATCTTGGAGCATGCTCGATTTCAATAACTTGTGCTTTTTAATAGCAATTGGAATAATCATGAAACTGATGGCTTTTTTAATTGGACCTTTCCAATCGAGTAACTTGACAATGTCTTTTCCCTGAATGGGTTCAATTTTGATATTTGCCTTATTTGCAACTTCAATGCATTCTTTGATAATCTTTTGAACCAATTTCCGAGAGGTTTTGTCCTCGGCAATCTCTCCAAATGTCGCATCAAGAACAGCCGATAGTCCGCTAAATGCACTGTTCACGAGAAGTTTTGCCCACCTTGCGCCAATGAAATTTGTTTCTACAGTAACTTGACCCATGATTTCAAGAAGTCGTTTGACTTCTTGAAAGTGTTGTTCGTCTACATTTCCAAAAGAGCCAAGACTAAAGGAAAGTGTTTCATAGGTTGCTTCACTCGTCAATTCGGAAATGCCGTTACCAATCAGTGTCGCTCCCCAGGCCATGGCACATCCCATGGTTCTTTCCTCGCCGATGACTTCAGAGACGCTGAGTTCGGGAAGTCCGTTTTGCATTGTGCAAATCACACCGTCTTTTTTTAAAAATGGGACAAGGCTTTTGACAACTTGTTTATTGTCAAGTTGCTTTGTCATTAGAAATAAGATATCGTATTCTTCCTTCATCTCTTCAGGGAGTAGTGCACTCACTTTTTGAGTCAATTGAATCTTTCCAATAATCTGAGCCCCTTTTTCCTTCAATCCTTTAACATGCATTATATTTCGATTAATTAAATCGACTTGTTCTCCTGCTTTGGATAAATAGGCTCCAAGAACCGTGCCCATCGCTCCTGCACCATAAATTGCTAATTTCATCAAATCAACCTCGTTTCTTTATCTAATATAGCCATTGAAACTAACATTCATTTTATCAATTGACTTGTGATTTGTAAAGAGCGCAATGAAAATGCAAGCAGGTTCATGGAAAGAATCAAAAAACATAGAATATTAATATAGTTATTTAAGGAATTTCCATTAAATACAACATGTTAATGATATAATTAAGTCAGTTATTACCGAAAACCTTAATTTTGAGGAGGATTCTATGATTACCAAAAAAATCTTTCACGATCTTGCCATTTTCATGATTGGATTCGGAATCGTCATTGGTTTGATTTTTCCGTTTTTTGTGCTTGTGACAGGAGCTCCGCAATCTACCATTCTTACGCCATTCTTTTTTGGAATGAGTATATTTGCAGGAATACTGGTGGGTTTGTTTAATGTATTTCTATCAAGAAAAATCGTAGGCAAAAAAATCAAAGAACTATCCACCCACATGTCGAAGGTTCAGGCTCGGATTTCAAATCAAAAAACAATGGGTGAGTCCGACTATTGCCTCGATGAAGACTGTATGATTTCGATTGATTCTGAGGATGAAATCGGAGAAAGTGCACGTTCTTTCAACACTTTGGTTCAAACATTGTCAAAAGAGTTTCAATCGGCTGACCAAGTCAAAAAATTCACAGAAATGTTATCAAGTTTTCTTGAACTTGAAAAGCTCGGAGAAGAATCCGTCATTCATTTGATGGATGCCCTAAAAGCCTCTGGCGGAGCGATTCTTCTCGAAAAAGAAGGTGACCTTGAAGTCTTATATTCTTCTGGAATCAAAGACGCAGAGAAATTACTTGACAATCCACTGACTTGGAACACTTTAAAACATTCAAAACCATTGATATTAGATGTTCCTGAAGATGTATTGCTTGATGGCCTGATTGTCGACTTCAGACCAAAAACAGTAATTTTGGAACCCATTATCTATAAGGACATTACACTGGGGCTAATTGTTCTTGCGTCGACGACTTCGTTTTCTCAGGACAATCTGCAACTCCTTACTCTTTTCTCTCACAGTATGTCTTTAGCTTTCCGTAACTCGATTACGTACAATCAACTTCAAAAACTCGCCGCAAACGATCCGCTAACCGGCATTTTGAACCGCAGGTTCGGAATGCAAAGGTTCAAAGAAGAGTTTGTTCGTTCCATTCGTTATGAAATGCCACTGGGCGTACTAATGTTTGACATCGATCACTTCAAGATTATCAATGATACCTACGGTCACATTGTAGGAGATAAAGTGCTTCATGAACTCGCGCATTCAGTTAAACTAGCGCTTCGTGAAGGGGATGTCTTCTTCCGCTATGGTGGAGAAGAGTTTATTGTTATTCTTTCCGGTGCGAATCATGACGATGTCAAGAAAACGGCAGAATCGATTCGACATATGGCCGAAGATCTCGAAATCAGACATCATTTGCAACTCATAAAACTGACCATCAGTCTTGGCGGAACTTCTTATCCCGAACACGATGCCCCAGACATTGAATCTCTCGTCGCATTTGTGGACGCGAGAATGTATGATGCCAAATCAGCTGGAAGAAATCAGTCCGTTATAGAATGAGCTAATCCATAAATCCCAAAAAAGTGACGAACAAAAATCGTCGCTTTTTTATAACATTAATTTTACAACACACGTAGTCTTTGTTTTATAAATGGAAGACTTGACACTTCATTACTAAAATTTAAGTATTTCGTTCTATCTGTTTACGCAGACATATAAAAGATATATAATAAAAAACAATCAAGACTTACAACTTTAAAAGGAGAAACCCGATGAACCCAAAAATTAAGAATATCGATTTGATGAAGAAACTAGTCAAAAAGAGTGATCTGGAAAAGATTGAAAGTCAAGAAGAGGCTATGCATCTTCTCATGGATCAAAAAGTCACCGAAAACATCAATGAACTCAATCAAGGGAGTCTAACCACAGGAGAGCGGATTTCTGATAAAGTCGCTGAAGTTGCTGGAAGTTGGAAATTCATCATTACTTTCATGATTATCCTTGTCATTTGGATCCTCATCAACACGATTGTGTTGACGACTTCCGTCGATCCTTATCCCTTTATTCTACTCAATTTGATTTTGTCCTGTATTGCTGCTTTACAGGCACCGATTATTATGATGAGCCAAAACAGACAGGACGCGAAAGATCGGATTCGTTCTGAAAACGACTATAAGGTTGACTTGAAGACCGAACTGATTCTAGAAGACTTACACAAAAAAATAGATACGATGTTACTGAACCAAATTGATATCAAAAAAGAATTGGCAACACTTGAAAAGAAAGTCAAATAGAAAAAGGGTCGTATCCTTCGTGGATAACGACCCTTTTTATTTGAGTTTATTTTGATTTTTCTTTACTTCTTTTATCATTGATTTTGTCGAGTTCAGCAATCCCAATCTCTGTGACACCATGTTCTTTTGCCCATTTGGCGCAACCGTCAAGTGCTGCTTTCAAAAAGACACGAGGGACGCGAGAAAGCCTTTCACAAGCTTCATCTGCGAAATGAATGTCTGGGTCAGTTCTGTCCGCCGCAAACCTGACAGTCGCTAAGTCCATTCCTTTTTTGGCAGGAATCGGTTCTGAAAGAAATTTATTTGTTCTGGTATACCAAAAATGGGTATTGTCACGATAACCATAATCGACGGGGACTTTTGGGAAATCTTTTGCCTTGACGCCATCAATGATGGCTTTGTGATATTTTTCCTTCATGATAATCTTATCTATTTTCAAGATGAAGTGCGCTCCAAATTTGCTTGTAATTCCATTGAAATCTTTATAAGGAGGAGCGTACCCTTCTAAGTTCCCTGCAATGCATTCGAATCCTTTTTCCAATTCACTTGCCCATGTGCATTCAAAGACTTGATAGGCGTCTTTGCATACAAGAGGTCTCGCTAATCCATCCGTGGTCTCAGCCAAACCAACTTCGAGTTCCAAAAACGTTTTTTCCATTTTTTCAGAAGAGGTTTCGCCAGGGTATCCAAGCCTTACAGTCTCTTTGAACAGTTTTTTAGAATCCGGAAGAAAATTCAAAGCGACTTTGTGTCTCTTCAATATGTTTTGGGCGGTATTCGAACTGTTCCTGCATTCTAATACCATCGCATAATATTCTTTTCCAGCGACATAATACGGGAAACAAAGACTATACGCTCCAAGTGTGGTTTTCCCCTGATCATCAATCGTGGAAACCAAAATGGTTGGCATTGGAAAATAACTTGAAGTTTGGTAGAAATTATCGACAATCCTTAACTCTTTAAAACTAGACATCTAGATCGCTCCTTGTGTAAAAGTATTTTGATGAATTTAGTACTTTCTATTATACTCAATTTTTTTATGAATGAAAATGGATTTTTGAAATCTCTAGTAATTAAAAAAAGCGATTAGACATCGCTTGATTCAATCATATTATAATAGTACTTTTTATTGAGTGGATAGTACTTGAAGGCAATGATGGACGCAACATGTCCAAGTGCCGGAACAATGATGACCATGATAAAGAATGCCCAAAAAGCGGGTTGTGTCGGTCCCATATCTGGAACATAGCTGATGGACCATAAGACAAATGCCAAGATGACGCCAGACAAAGAAGACATCAGTTTGTCAATCAGTGAAAAAGTGGTTCCTACAATTGAAGGAATATATTGTTTGTTTACATAAAATTCATAATCAGCAACGTCCGCTATCAAAGGCAGAACATTCGCGGAAGCAAGCGCCGTTGAGAACAAGATGGCGACCAAACACGTAATCAATAGCCATTGTAGATTGGGAGTGAATGGGAAAGTAATGATGATTAAAATCGGAAAAAACAGTCCAAGATAAGTGCCGAGCATGAATGACTTCTTTCGTCCGAATTTTTGTGCAACAATCATACCAATCAAAACACCCAAAATTCCAAATCCTAATCCCCATGCCGCAACGACGGGCTGTAGATCAATGTTTCCAACGGTATAGATGAAGAAATATGCCATAGACGTCGCCGTAATCAATTGAGCGAGTTTATTTGTCCCAGCCGCTACCATCAACGCTCTTAAAGGCGTATTATGCTTAATTAAAACAATCATCGATTTCCAGGTGACTTTCTCGGGTTTTGAAAGTTTCAAGTATTTTTCTTTTTTATCGTCGTCTCTGAGTCCAATGACAGCCAAAACAGTGAGAACAATATTAACGCCAATCACGAGAAATGCAAGATTTCGATATCCTTCAGGATTGGAAAATCCCCCAGAAAATGCTTTTACGTACTTGACAGCGAATATTAAAAACAATCCATAAAAAAGATAAGAAAATGAAGCGAGCATCGCTCCAAGCAATGGTCGCTGTACTTGATCATTAGTTAAAATCGTTTGTGCAGATCTTGTACAAGCCGATTGGAATGTATATCCAATGATATAAAAGATGTACCAAAATATGATCCATATATACATCCATGTGTTACTTGCAAAATGAACAAGTCCACCAAATATCATTAAAATTCCTAAATTCAAAATAAAGGATCCAATGACAATGTAAGGGCGATACCGTCCAAACCTTGAAATCGTTTTATCAATCAAAGTACCAATTAAAGGGTCCGTGAATGCATCCAAGATTCTTGACACTGCAAAGATGACTCCGGCAATTACACCACTTAGAATCAAGGAATCTGTCATCATCAGCATGAAAAAAACCGCAATCAGGTTAAAACTTGCCGTGGTTGCCGTTTCATTTCCGCTAAACAAAAGAAGATTCAGATAACTTGTCTTTGTAATGTTCTTTTCCATGAATGACTCATTTCTAATAGATTGTTTTTATTATAACATATTTGAGATAATATTTCGAACTTCAAAGCAATATTTCTTCTCATAAAAAACAGTAGCCAGATACAATATCTCGCTACTGTTTATGAAAATCCTATGGAAATACAATTGTGTTGTTTAATTCGATAAGCAAGTATCCAACAATAATATCTGGTCCATTTTGAATCGTATAACCGAGTATAAGAACATCTCGTTCAGGCTCATCATTAAACTTAGGTCCAATGTAATCTGAATAGATTGTAAGAACACCATCTTCAAAAGAATAATCATCTAACGTGACGCCGTTCCCTGATAAGCCCATGAATATACCATCGTAGAGGTCAAATTCATAAATGGCATCAGTATTCATCGCGACAAGTTGTTGAGCAGGGGATACGAGATGAGGATTTCGAGAGTCAACCTTCGTCAGATTCACTAAAACAATGCCTTCGCTAAACGTAAAGTAAAAGTAATGAAATCCATAAGTGAGTTCTTCTAAATAGATTTCAGAGAACATGAAACTTCCAGCCTCTTCAACCACTGTAATCTCATTCCACTCAGAATCTAGGATATAGAGGATCTCTCCGTAAGAATTACCTTCAAAGGCAAGTAAATCTCCCGGTTGTGACTGGTCATATTCTAAATCAATGGTCTGTGCAATCGTGACGCCTTTGACAAAATAGATGGCTGGACTTGTGGCGATTGCAAAACTATTTTCAATCGCTACAACAGTGATTTGATAAATTTGACCGGATTCTAGTGAAGAAAGGTCATATGAAGTTTGATCGATTTCAGTACTTTCGCCGTTAATCAAAACTCTGTAATTGGCATACCCTGGTACAGCGTCCCATGAAAGCAAATCATCTGTAATGGCTAGATTCCAATCGGGCACAGACCCTGTCCAAGTCGTTAGGTTTGACGTGTCTACAGACGTCGTTGAAGACGTTCCTGTGCAACCGATAAGCGCAAACGAGATTGT
>CAZNOO010000015.1:4065-42994 GCA_964574705.1 uncultured Candidatus Izemoplasmatales bacterium | reverse complement strand
TCATGAACGAAACTTCCTTAATATGGTCTAAATATAGGGTCTTTTTTCTTTTATTAGCATCATCCTTGACTCGTCCTGTATATAAGAATATAATGAAACAAAGAGAAATAAGAAAGTTTTTAAGGAGGATTCATTTTGAAAGCAAAAGACAAAGTAATCGTTGTAACAGGTGCCGGTGGAGGAATTGGCAGACAACTTGTATTAAATTTACTTTCCAAAGGAGCAAAGGTCGCTGCACTCGACGTCAATAAAGAAAGATTAGATGAAACTGCAAAGATTGCAAATGCTCCCGGAAAGGTTTCAACTCACATTTGTGATATTTCCAATTTTGAAACTGTTACCACAGTATCAAAAGAAATCATCAAGAAATACGGAGCTGTTGATGGATTAATTAACAACGCCGGAATTATTCAACCATTTGTTAATATTAATGATCTTGAATACTCAAAAATCAATCTCGTCATGAATGTGAACTTCTACGGCCCACTAAACTTGGTTAAGGCATTCTTGCCACACCTTCTAACACGTCCAGAAGCACACATTGTTAACGTATCAAGTATGGGTGGATTCTTTCCATTCCCAGGACAATCAATCTATGGCGCTTCTAAAGCCGCTGTTAAGTTGATGACTGAAGGATTATACGCGGAGTTGATTGACACGAACGTTAAAGTTACTGTAGTCTTCCCAGGCGCAATTGCAACAGATATCGCAAAGAACTCCAATGTTCAAGCTGGATCTGCTGAACCTAAACCAGGAGATAAAAAACCTGCAATGAAGATGACTACCCCAGAAGACTGCGCTGAAATGATTATCAAGGGTATGGAAAAGAATAAATTCCAAGTCTACGCTGGTAGCGATTCTAAGATGATGCATTTTATGTATAAATTAAGCCCTAAAGCAGCAATCAAGATGATTTCAAAAGCCATGAAAGGCATGAACGACTAGATTCACTTTTTAACAAACAAAAAGCCACGAAAAGTGGCTTTTTTCTTAATTTAGAGTGAACAAGAATCGTCAGTACAGACTCCAGCTTCGTCTTGATCATTTAAATCTTGGATAGGATGTTCTTCATCCCAAATTTGTTCTAAAGCGCCTGCAAAATATTCTTCTTGCTGTGCACCTGAAATACCATATTTGCGGTTAACAACGAAGAAAGGAACGCCTTGGACACCAATTTGTCTTGATTCGTTCATTTGTTCTTTAACGAGATCTGCGAATAGATTCGTGTTCAATACTTTTCTTGCTTCTGTTTCATCTAGTCCAATTCCCTTGCAAAGTTCTACAAGCGTGTCTACGTCCGCAAGATTCTTCCCTTCAGAAAAATATGCATGCATAAACCGATCAGTTACAACAGCTTCTTTACCTAAGGTATTTGCCCATTTCGCAATTCTGTGAGCGTCAAACGAATTCGTCATTTGGATGATATCATAATTGTATACAAGTCCCACTGTCTTAGCGTTCTCAGTAAACATGTTAAAGCGTTCTTTTGCTTGAGCTTCGCTCATGTTGTGTGAAGATGCAAAGTTTGCGTATGCAGTTCCCTTCATCACTTTTGGTGCATTAGGATTTAGTTGATAAGCTTTATAAACAACTTCAACTTCTTCTTTATGCTTAAAATTAGATAGTGCTTTTTCAAACCGCTTTTTCCCAATATAACAGAAAGGACAAGCAAAGTCTGACCATAATTCGATTTTCATCATAATTCCTCCATTTCAATCTTGTATATTATCGCTCATTGTGGCGAAGAAATCAAGGAATATGCTTACAAAGACATTTGGTTATTGGGCGCGCCTACAATAGTACAAAGCACTGAGAAGACCGTTTCTATTAACCGACAATGGAAGTGTCGAATCTAACATTTCAAGAAATTCCGACATCCCGATTCTTTGTATTGAAATGGATACTTTTTCTGAACCATAGAGTTTCACAACGCTCATTCCTTCCGAGAAAGTGATACTGTGAATGGTACTGACTAAAAGTACAGTATCTTTTTGGTTTTTCCGTTTGATGATCGATTCATTATCATAGTGGATTGAGGTAACTAAATCGTCAACTGCTGCCCAAACTGCGATGAGATTAAAAGCGAGGAAAAACAGGATTATAAAAGTGAATGGCAAAATATCCCTTGGGTCAATCCTTGAACTTAAAAAGATTATAAAAACTAAAAAACCAAGTATAAGTATGAATGAAAAGATGGAGAATATCCAAAAAAGGACCTTTATTCCTTTCGTCGCAATCATCACTTTTTTTCCTTCGATTACATCCACTTTAGATTCGGTTCCCTTCATCAAAAGTTTAATTGAGCCTGCAATGATTAGGACTGTAACAATAATCCAAATTAGCGTCGTAGAGAAATATTCATTCATTGGGGTCACCTATTTTTTCATTGATTCTTTATTCTTCAGAAATTTCGTTTCCACCAAGTTCTTTGGAGCGATACAATGCTTTATCAATTTTTTGAATCAGGGAATCCATAGATTCATCTTGGTTGTATTGAGTGAATCCAATACTAATGGACACTCCCTTTTCAACATATAACTCAGATTGATTGATGGATGTCTGGATCGATTGAAGAACTTTCATGGTCTCTTCATGATTTCCGAAGATAATTCCAGCAAATTCGTCTCCTCCCCATCGAGTCAATATATCACCTTTTGATATATTTGCTTTGATTAAACTAGAAGTTCTAATCAATATTACATCCCCATAAACATGCCCAAATTGGTCATTAACGGCTTTGAAATTATCGATATCTGCCATGAATATGAAAGATTCTTCATGTAAATGTTCCGACAAACGATCAAACTCCAAGTCAAAACCTCTTCGATTCTTTAACAGAGTCAAGTGATCTGTCAATGCAAGTTCATAGACTTTTTTTCGATGCGTCAAGACAAGTTGATTAATTAAAACGGAGACTGTCGCTACGACAATTGAGAGTGCAATAAAACTGGATGCAAAATAATCTCGAATAAATCCAAATAGAACGTTTGAATCTTTTACGACAATGATATACCAATCAAGCTCATCGACGTACCTAGAGATAAGCGAGGCAGAGTGATCCTCTATAATAATCATTGATTGAACGGAATCCAGTAGTTCTGTTTGATGTGCTTTAAATATGGGTTCATCAAATACGTTCCTAGACTCAATGAAATCCGTATTCGAATGAGACTGAATCAAGCCCTCAGGATTTATCAGAAAGGCTTCAAGATTATATCTTGTTTCAAATGAAGAAATCATTTCCTGAATATAATTCATCTCTAATCCAACACCCACAACCCCCAATAAATTTTCGTTCTCATCAAAGATTTTCGCATTGACAAATATCGTTAAGGTCGCATTGGCTTCATCGATGTCTACATCAAGTTCATAAAGAAGGTCTTTTTCTATAAAAGTATAGTACCAAACATCATGGTCGTCTTCCAGACTTATCGTTTTGAAAAATCCTGAGTACCTATAGTAGTCAAGAGAGTTATTCGAAACTAAGAAAACAGAACTATAGTTGTACTTATCTTGTATCCCAACAAGATAATCGACGATGTCTTGTGAAGGCGCGGTATCTTCAGCATTTAACCACGTCTTTACAAAAGAGTCATTCGCCATCGTCAGGGCAACATAGATTGGCTTCGTCAACTCGCTATTGATTTCAGAATAAATGTTCATTGCACTAAGTTCGGCAATGGATTCACTGTTGTCTGAAATGACTCGGCTATAAGAAAAATAGATAAAAATGCTGCTAATTGACATTCCAATGACGATGATCAACGCAACAATTAAACCAATTCTATTTGTTTTATTCATGTCAATCCCTCTGCAATTCGTGTAAAATTTCGATTTAATATCGTTTTAGTTGTTCGTAGAAAGTTTGTGAATGAATTCACCCGCAATAACGAACTTTGTAGGTAAAGTAACGTCTTCCATAACAAATTGATAAATGACATATCCTTCATAGATTTGAACGTTTCTGCCAAGATCGCTTGGAAGAGTTGGAATAATCTTTGGATCAAATTCTAAATGAACATCTACGCCGTTCATCGAACCTTGGTAAATGTAGTTTTGCCTTGTAAGTGTCAATTGACCCGTTCCAACTTCTTGAAGTCTGTTTCCAAGATAACTTTCTAGTTTCACTTTTGCTTCAAGTTTGAATTCTGGATTATTGAGTATTTGATCTTGCATAATCTTCTCTTGAGCATGATAAAGAGTATCAATTCTTTCGTTCCCCACTTTACCATATTGATCGTAAGTCATCGTCTTCCCGCACTTCTCACAAGTTAGATTACGGCCGTCAGACTTCAAATGTTCATACCCACAATTCGGACAGAGGTACAGCACACTTTCAAGGTTTTCGTTACTGTTTCTATGGTATTTATGTTTAACTTCATCGTTATACATAGAAGTATTGAATGAAAGTTGATCTACGACGATATTGTAGATTTCTTGTTCGGAAAGTATGGAAAGCTTGTCCTTTGTCAAAATCAAATCAACAGAAGTCTCAATCCGCCCTGAAAAAGTGCGTTTGTTCCAAGGGGGGTTCACTAGATATGCACCTTTGTGTTTCACAATGTAAACGTCGACTTTTGCTTTTTTTAGAAGCTTCGCAATTGAAAAACTAATCTCTTGAGTCACTCCAATTGGAGAAATTTGCCCTTCTGGAAAGATGGATACAATGCCTTTTATTTTGAGAAGTCGAAACGCATTGAGCGTTGCGACGGGGTCGCTTTGAAACAAGGATTTAGGAAAGGCTCTTACGAGTCTCAAGAAAAATCCTAAGAGCGGATCATAAAACATTTTGCTTGCGGCCATGTAATTGACTCTATATGGGTAAATGGCAGCGGTGGTATAGATAAAATCATAAAAAGATGTATGATTTGTAAGAACAATCGCTGGACCTTTCACTCGGGTTGTTCGTTTAATTCTCTGACCTTTTAAAAATGCGTAAATTTTGACTAAAAACCCAACGGTAATGAAAAGAAACCAATTTGGTCTTTTCATGATTTATAAGGAGTTCAGCAATTCATCCTGTGTTGCCTGGTCAGCTTGAATTGCATCTGAGATTTCTTTTTGTTTTGAAGAGGTGATTTTGTATCTCAAAGAAATGAGAATTCCAATTCCCATGAAAATGAGAGGTGCAAAAGCCATAATCAAACGAATCGCAAGCATTGCACTATCCGGTTGACTAACAATCGTGGGTTGGGTCAAGTCCTGAGATTGAAATCCTGCAAACCCAATGATAGCCATAACTAATGCAAGGCCAATCGCTTGAGAGACTTTATTGACAAAGTTCGTAAACCCACTCATTTGACCGTCTAAACGGTCTTTAAATTTAAGTTGACCTGCATCAACAACATCTCCATACATCGTGTGTGGAACCAATCCAGGGCCGCTAATACCGAGTCCCATCATAGCACCAAGTAAATAGATGACGAACGGATTCACGTTCGCTGGAATCAAGAGTAAAGCCATTGCAGTAACAATCCATAAAATGGCTCCAAATCGATAAGCGAATGTTTTTCCCTTTTTGGAAATGATGAATAAATACATTGGCAATGCGACAATCTGCATTGAAAACATTAATGCTGCTGCAATTAACCCTACCATGGAAGAGCCACCGCCTGCAGTGATGTCTTTCGTGATATAAAAATCAACGTAGAAGAAAAAGAGCCCACTCATGATTGCCATTGACATTTGAAGCACTAAAAACATTCCAAGGTATTGTCTAAAAGGACGTAGTCCCAATGGCTTTGCCATTTCTTTGATTGAGAGCTTCGTTGAAACAATCGGTGTTGTTATTTCTTCTCTTGCAAAAAGTCCTGTGAATAATACACTGAGTCCAAAAAGAAGACCGAAGGACAAACTCATCACTTGATATCCGATACTAGCATCGTCAAATAAAGATACGATGATTCCAGGCACTGCTACGCAAATAATAGAAGCGAAAATGCTGAATCCAAGACGATAAGAATTGTAAGATGCTCTCTCTTGATAGTCACTTGAAATTTCACTTGAAAGTGAATAATAAGGAATCATGATGCTCGTCTGAATTGTTGTAAAGATAAGATAGGATAACAAGACCGCAACGACACGCAGTCCTTCACTCGAAAACGAATATGGAAAGAATAGTAAATACATTCCTACCAATACGAGTGGGGATGAGATGACGAGGTAGATTCTTCTTTTTCCCAATTTTGATTTGGTATGATCCGAGATATACCCCATTAAAGGATCGGTGATTGCATCCCAGCCTCTCGCTATCAGCATGATAAAACTGATCCAAAACGGATTGATTCCTACCGTTAAAGCTAAAAAACCAGGAAATAAAAAGTTGATGATGTTAAAAGATCCGCCACCGAAAATATCGGCGGAGGCGAAAGCTAATTTCTTACGCAATTCATGTTTTGCCATGGTCATTCTCCTCATAAAAGTGTATTAATCCCATTATATGATAAATTCCAAAAAGATGGGACATCTTCACAAAATTAATATAAAAAGATTAAAAAAAACCTCTGTGGAATTTATTCCACAAAGGGTGATATATTATCGTTGTAACTAAAAGGGCTTCTTTGCAATGCCTGATGTAAATATTGTATTTCCATATCTGTAAAACTCACCCACTTGAAACCCGGCATTGAGAATCGAAGTTTCGAAATCGCGGTCCAAGTGACAACTTTTCGACATTTTGAACCATAGTGGAGCGACTTTGCTCACCAGTTTACGAAATCCCTTCTTGTGAGGTAGCACATGTTCAATGAAAAGAACTTGTCCATCATCCTTCAAAACGCGTTTGACTTCACTGAGTCCTTTGGAAACATCAGTTACCGAGCAAAACACCAAAGAAAAGACAACCGTGTCAAACGATTTGTCAGGAAATTTCAAGTCTTCGATATCCATTTCAATGGTCTCGCATGGAATCGTACATTGTGCTTTCTTGATCTTTTTATGAATGACTTCAAAGAAACTACTATCGATAAATGTCATCTTTTCGATTTTAGTGTAATCATAATACTTTAGATTGACGCCGCTACCCGCACCTATTTCCAATACATTTCCTAAGGCGAGATGGATGATTTTCTTTCTTGCTTTTCTGATTCCCATTCTTTCGAGCGGAAACATGAAGATGTCATAGATTGATGTCATAAAAGCGCTTCTCTTTCAATATGATTTAAAAGTAGTATATCATACATCAACAAAGAACGCCACTTTGTGGCTCAGTCAAATAGCTGCTGAATTTAGAATTTGACTTTAACAGCTTTTCTTTCTTCTTCTCCGTCGACAACGAAGAATTCAGCTTGTTTGAATCCGAATGAACTGGCAATCAAGTTGGAAGGAAATAACTGAATTTTATTGTTGAGTTTCAAAGCGGTATCGTTGTAAAATTGACGTCCAAACATGATTTTATCTTCTGTGTCTTTGAGTTGAACCATCAACTCTTTGAAATTCTCGTTCGCTTTCAATTCAGGATACTGTTCCTGAACCATTAACAGTCTTCCAAGCGCACCTGAAATCCCTTTAGCTGCTTCTGCAGAATCCGCAACACTTCCTGAAACGGATGCTTCTTGATACATGTTTCTGGCACGAGCGAATTCTTTGAAGATTCCGTCTTCGTGTGCAGCGTATCCCTTGACTGTTTCCACAAGGTTGGGAATCATGTCAAAACGGCGTTTTAATTGAACGTCGATTTGACTCCAACTGTTTTTGACGTTGTTCCTCAATACAACCAATTGATTATAAACTCCAATTACAAATACGACTACTAGAACAAGAATGATTACTGCTAAAATACCGATGATGCCTCCAATGCTTAATAAGAACATGTTTGTTTCTCCTCTCGAATTTTATGTTTAGCGACTTCTGCCGCCACCGCCACCGCCACCAAATGAACTTCCTCCTCCAAAGCCTCCTCCCGATCCTCCGGATGATCCGAATTTCGATACGTTTGCTGAGACAATCGTCGAAGCTGAGTTCATTTTCGCGATGGAAAATGATGTGTGAACATTACTTACAAGACTGTTGTAATAGAGCCCTCTGCGATAATGGGAGGTTCTCATGTATGTAGAATCCTGGCTTTCAAATTCTTCTGCAGGAAGTTTGACGCTCAATTGACTCGATACTTTATCTGCGATTTTGAATACGGTCGCATAGACAAGATAATGCTCCCAGACGATAATTCCAGGAATCGGATAGTCATCCATATTTGAAAAATCCAACAGAAAGTTCTTAAAAGCCATCCACTTTGTGAACAGTTCATTTCCGCTTACGCTTCTTTTCTTAATGGTTTTGACATAGACAGTATAACCCAATATTGTGGTGCAAGAGATGATGATAGCAATCCAGTTATTGAGGCTATACACGTTGGCTGTGTAGAACGCAATAAGCAAAGATACAATTGGCAAGAGAATGGCAATCATAACTTTACTTTTTTTAAGTTCAAATCCGGTTTCAAAAAACTTTTTCTTCTCGGCGTCTTTTTCAGCAAAACGAACAAACTGTTTCGCCGCAGCTTGAAATTTCTTTGCTTTGTCAACATTGCCAATTCCAAAATCTTCAATTTGTCTAGAAGATACAACTTGTCCATTTCCAACAATTTTAAAAATCCAGTTCAAGAAACTCCGTTCATGTGACAAAATTTTTGTTTGATCCATTTCTTGGTTCAGAGTGAATGTAAAGTTTGAGTGTTTTGAACTCATATCAGCCCCTGAATAATCTAAAATAATATATTTCCTTCGAATTAAATCGAGCAAGGTTGCAGGAACGACTTCATCCGTTATCTTGCGCATATAAGTCAAGTAACTCACTAAGGCAGGAGAATCTTGACTGGGAAGTTCCCTAAAGTAATCTCCTTTAAAATCGGGCTCATATTCCTTATCATATTTTTTATAGACAAAATACGTGATGACTACCATAACTCCAAACATCGCAATCGTACCAAATAATACTGTGTTGGCAATTGCAATTCGTGCATTTGTTTCTGCTGTCAAAACATCTTCATAAGCGACAATCAATGACTTATTAATTTGACTTGAAATGAATTTGTTGTCTTGATCGACATATGGAAAGAGAGAATTTTCCGCAAGAACTCTAAATTCTGGAAATTCTCCTGGCTTTATGTTTTTCATACTCAAAACGATTTGTTGGTTCGATATGATCTCAATGGATCCATTTGAAAGTCCATGACCCCAAACCATCAAAGCATCTGTATCATAGGCGTTATTAGGAAGATTAATTTCAATTCGTGCACTTTTGACTGTCGATTCTGCATATTCGAATAATCTCCAGTTTAACTCAGATATATCAGAATATTGGGTAACAGCTCCAACAATCGTGTAAGTATATACAAAAGTGACGTCACCGTCAAGTCCGCCTGCATTATGAGTGTCGATAAACAGTGATTCACAATTTGAAACATTCGGTTCACATACGATTGGATAACCTAATTCATCAAGTTCTCCTGAATCAGAAGTCGCAAAACGAATTAAATTAGTTTTGTCAACGCCATCCTTGAAGAATTGAGCATGAACATTGTAAGTGTTAAAAGATGCCGTATTTGATGAGCTCATCGGTAAAGGATAGCCATCTGCATATTTATCATAAACGATATCTCTAAACCTGACTCTCATCTCTTGATTGTAAGTCATATCCCACGTTTCGACAACAGTCATGTCTCCTGAAGTGTTTACGGTCACAACTGCACTATAATCGTTGATTACAACGTCGGATTTAATGACCTTAACAAAATAAAAGATTGCAAGACCGACAAATAGTCCGATTTTAATGAAACCAAATATTTTTTTGCTCATAGCCTTTTTCTATGTCGATTCATAGATTCCTCCTGTACTGTATTATTCTTTGTATCTCCCAAATGTACTCTGCATGTAGAGTCAAATAAATGAATATATTTTCATGCCGATTATATCATATGAGTAAAAAAAATGATACCTTTAGAAACAAAAAAAGAGACAAAAATTTGCCTCTTAATTCGATATCGTTATTCAATAAGAATGGCAATAATGGCAGGCACACTATAATGAGAATTTTTCAAAATGAATGTGTTTCCGATTAACATTCATCAATTTCAAATTCGAAATGGTTTTATCCATTAAGACTCCTGGTCCACATACATAGAACCCTGTCGTTGTTAAATCCCAGCCAGTACTTTCAAATAATCGTTCAATCTTCTCTTTGTCGATAAATCCAATTTCTCCAGTGTACTTCGGATCAAATGCAATCACGGGTATGACTTTGAACTGAGGCATTGCGCGTTCCATTTCCTCAATTTCTTGTTTGATGATGAAATCCTCTTGGGTGTTCATCCCCCAAATCAGGAGAGCTTTGCGATCTTTTTCAAATTCGGCCATATGTCGAATCATACTCAGAATTGGGGTAATTCCTACGCCTCCCGCTATAAATACGATTGCGTCTTCCTTTGGGTTATTTAGATGACTGAACCTTCCGTAAGGTCCATCGATATGAACAAGACTTCCTTCGGTAATAGTTCCTATTTTCTTTGTAAAGTCTCCGAGTTCTTTGACTGTGATCGAAATTTCAGGATGATGATGTGGGGCTGATGAAATTGAAAATGGATGTTCTTCTGCAGGAAGTCCTTGTTTAAAGAATGTGAAGAACCCAAATTGTCCTGATTTATACTTAAGTGGCTTTCCGGATTCTTGTGACATGTTCAAACTCCACATGTTTGGAGATTCCTTGATGATTTCTCTTACAACAAACTTCTTTCTGGAAAGAACCCATTTCTTAATGAATTTATGATAAATGTAAAACAATGAAAAAGTAACAAAATACAAGATATAAGAATATCTTACAAGCGGATAAATTTTAGCATTCGTCGTCATTAATAAATGGATGTTCATCAAGACAAATGCGACTATGGTTAGATTATGAAGAAGTCTTAAATGCTGATATTTAACTTTTGTCAGTTTTTCAATCGTCTTTTTCAACCATTTTACAGGTTTGATTCTTAAAAGAATGGATGGAGACATTAATAAAATCGACAAGACACTAATCGAAATGAAAATGACAATCGCTGCAGTCCCAATCGAAGTCATCAAGCTTTCATTAAAGATTTCTTCAATGATTTGTCGATGAATCAATGCAAGAATTAATGCAAAAAATGCAATTAAACCATGGAAGCGATAAAGTTTGTCCATTCCAAATGAACGCTCGATGAATTTAGGACGTGCACTTAACATAAACTGAAAGGACAACCAAGTGTATGCAGAAACACCAATAATCATTGCGGATAATAGGGATGGATCAGTATATCTTCCTGGAATGCTAATGTATAGAATCGAGATTAAGATTAATGGGCTTAAAAAGTAAAACGCAGTAAATAAGATTTTTTTCATAATGAGTTCTCCTAGATGGTAATTTTAAGTGTAAAAACAGTCGCTATCAAATGCAATTACAAGATACAATCTTGTTGTTTTTCATTGCTTTTAAAGATTCAATTGAAATACAAATTACATCATCTTTCATATTCTAGCAAAGAAAAATGAAAAGAACATTAAAATGACAAAATAAATGGTTTATTTGATTTGCGAGGTGTATATATTTTACAAATTTGTAATTCTACCAACCATTTATGCATTATGCTTGAAGAAGGATTCCAAATTCATCCAACTCGTAAATTCCTTCTGCTTTTAGTAGGACAAGTATGGTTCGTTCAAATCTGGTATGAGAGATGACTCGATATGCTTTCGTCATTAAGTCTATGAATTCCTCTATACTGCTTTTATCTCTCATAGTCGCAAGAGATAGATATCTCGTGAATGAATACATTCCGCATAAGGAGATGAATTCTTCATAAAAATTCGCACTAAAATCCTGAAAAGGAAATTGCCTGAAGAAAAGACTGTTGATTAACATCTTTTCAAAATAAACTTCATGATTTGGAAAAGCACCATTAAAGTGTTGTACAGCGCTCTTATAATTCTCTTCCAAGTCACCCAGTGAAAAATAGAGTATCGAATCCTTGCATATCTCAGAAATATTTGGACTGTTCTCAACGAACCAGTCCGATGCACTATTTAAAGCACGATAAGACTTTAGGATATCTTGATGATACCTTGGAATCGATAAATCGATGGAATTCAAATCAATTGATTTATCAATATCAAGAGCAGATAGCACTTTTCCTATTTTTAAGATTCTTTCAATCAATGAATGCGTTCTATCTGCTAATATTCGAAAGCAGAAAATTCTAACAGAATGATAAAGTATCTTATCCTCCGAAGAAACGCCATTTGATTTCAAAGGCATCTTGAATGATAATTCCCTTTTTTCAAAGGTAATGGGGTCGTCATTTTCAAATAAAAGTTCCAAAGTCTTTTCACAACTGTTCGTACATGAGCTTTCGAGTGCGTAGTCCATCTTTGGCCCTCTGGGGTAATATCTGCATACGGAAGGCAAGACCTCTTCTCCAAACTTTGAATGAAGCTCACAGTAGCCGTTCTTAAGTAATAAAGGACAATCCCCATTTTGATTATGGGTGATTTCTGCATAGCGTTCTTTCGTTGGAGTTTGCAAGGGTCGAAACGCTCGATCTATTTTATCCCTGAGAGATTTATTGCATTCTAGACCATGCAACGAAAAATACTGGTTCATCGGAATCGTGACTTTCCACCCCGAGCAACAAGTGTTTCTGCAATCCGTTCCCTTGCATGAAAATTGCTTGTAATAGTTTGGCACTATAAATATATTTTTGATGGATTCGGACTTTTCCAAGCCATTAAGTCTTGCCAATATAGCATCTCCTAAGCAATCGAAATTAATTGATATCGAGATGATATTATATCATGGATTATGATCTTGTCAATCAAGATTCGAATACATAAATGCTCGCAACAAATGAATAAAGCTAATGCGTTGAATGAATTATAAAAAAAGAGTATAATTAACTTATATTCAATGAAGAGGTGACTTATGAAAGCAATTATCGTACATTCTACAAGCAAACTAGAAAGATCACTCAAAATTGCCCAAACAATTGAAGGAGATTTATTTCGCATTGAGCATGTGAAACCTGTGTATAAATCGAAATTTGCTCAAATGTTTTTCTATGGATACCTTACTGTAGCGAACAAAAAGGTTCAAATAAAACCCATGAGTATTGATTTTGGCCTTTATGATGAAATCTACTTAGTATCCCCAGTTTGGGCTGGAAGAGTCAATGCTTTCATGAGACAGTTTCTAAAGGAATATCCGCTTATAAACAAAAAGATTCATGTGATTGCGACTTGCGAAGGTGGCTATAAAAACTATTTTAAAACGGTTGAAACTCTTCTAGATCAAAGTAATGAAATTATAGAAAAAACTGTATATGTTAATGGTGAATTAATAAAGTAAAGACCGTCCGAAAACGGTCTTTTTTATTGAACTTCTTATTATATTCTCTTATATATAAGGTTGATTATTAAGCCTGAAAAGCAAATATGTCAGTAAATATGTTTCAAAAGTCTCTGTTACTGAAATGTTAGAATATCTGAAATTCCCAACGATTAATTCTGCTTCCACTCTACTTTTAGGACTCTTTCTAAGAATATTTTGGCAATCTTTGGATCAAACTGAGATCCAGCATTTTTTTGAATTTCTTTGATTGCTTCAGTATCTGACAAGCGTTTTCTATATGGCCTGTCTGCCGTCATTGCTTCATATGCATCAACAACCCCGATAATTCGAGAAAATAGGGGTATATCATTTCCTCTGATCCCACTAGGATATCCTAAACCGTCCCACCTCTCATGATGATGCAAAGCTTGAATTGCCAAATCAGAATATTCGTCTGCGGCTCTTAATATTTGATATCCTACTTCAGTATGCGATTTGATAATTTCATATTCTTCATCTGTCAGTTTTCCTGGTTTATTCAAAACAATGTCTGGAATAGAGATTTTTCCGATATCATGAAACAATCCAGCTTGTTCAAGCTCTTTGAGTTCGTCATTTTTTAATTTCAACTGTTGACCAATTAACTTACAATAATGGCTAACTCTTTGAGAGTGTTCTCTTTCATTCTCATATTTCTCCGTTAGTGTTTCTAAAATTGCACTAATGGCTCGGTTGCGGACACTCGTTCCAACTGTCGTTTTATGGCGATACATATGATTTTCTGCAGTTTTTAAAATATCATCGATATCGTCAAATCTATTAAGTTTCATCTCGTATCCGATTGCAAGCGATAGTTCAATGTTCTCGATTCTTTGTTTGCTCGCAGCCTCTACGATTTTGTCTTTGTAGTGTTGAAGAATGTCTTGACTGGTGTTAGGTAATAATACAGCAAATTCATCGCCACCGATTCTAGCAATGACATCTTTTTTTGAGAATGTATCTTTCAAGACATTTCCAAGTTTGACCAATGCTGCATCTCCAGATGCATGCCCAAAAGCATCATTGATAATTTTCAACCCATTCACGTCAAACATCATAATACCTAAAGGGAAGAACTTGTTTTCATTAAGGCGATTGAATTGTTCAAAATAGTATCTTCTATTATATAAATCTGTCAAATAATCATGATTACTCAAATATTCAATTTCATGTTGTTTGTGAATTCGTGAAGTAATATCAAGTTGGTTCCCAAAATGACCAATGATTCTACCCAATGAATCGTACATGCAAATATAGTGTCCTTCAATATATATTTGAGTCCCATCGGATCTTCTTTCATCCGTTACGGTTTGAAGGACTCCGTTGTCGAACATATTTCGCCATGCATCTCTGCCGCCCTTAATGTCGTGCGCAAACATTTCATTTGGCGTCTTATTATAAAAATCTTCTTTTTCAATACCGTATTGGTTCAAAAGCGCCTGATTTACTCTCGTACACTTTTGATGATCAAACACATAATCAAGAACTTTTTCTTTATCCACTGTATCATTCCAATAGATTGGTTCATCTATCATCATGATAAAAAAACCGGTTAATGATTGATAGAAAAACATATCAAGTCGATACTGACTTTCCTTCATTAAATTGTAATTTTTTACTCGTTCAGCAATATCTTGGGCAGCCCCCCAAATGGCCACAATTTCTCCGGTAGCATCCCTTTCAGCTTCTCCTCGGACCCACATCCACCCATTTGAGCCATCTTTGTGGATGGTTTCAAGTTCGAGTTCGTAAGGTATGCCTTGTGAACTAGTTAATGCCAATGAACTAGAAAGTTTTTCCCAACTTTCAGGTGTAAACAGTTTCATATGTTGTGTGTAATCTGGTGGTGGAATGGTGGGATCAAACCCATACATCTTATATAGTTCTTCTGTCCATACAACTTGATTTGTCTTTACGTCAAGCCTCCAAGTGCCTAAATGAGCAATTCTTTGAGATTCAAGCAAGTTCTTTGAGTTAATGACAAGTTGTTCTTTAGTCCGTTTGTCTTCAGTGATATCTTCTCCCGAACTTAAAACCCCAGTAACATTTCCGTCCATATCATATAATACGGTATTATACCAATTAATGATTCTTGCTTTTCCGCTTGACGAGATAACGGCATTTTCAAAATGTGTAGATATGTCGACATCTTTATCAAACACTTTATCAAAAACCTCTTTGACTGATTCAATATCCTCTTGAGGTATGAAGGAATCAAACCAATTTTTACCAATAATATCATTTTCTTTACATTCTAAAACTTCACAACCTTTTCTATTAATTAAAGAGACATTCCCTTTTACATCGAGCACCAACAAAATGACTCCTGCGACATTGAGATACATTTGAGCGAGATTACGTTCGTATTTCAATTCCTTCTCTGTATTCACTCGCTTACTTATATCCCGTGCAAAAGCGGATGCGCCTATAATCTCTTTTTTGCCGTTATACACTGGATTATAAAGTGATTCATAATATCGTTTCTGTTTATCTCCGTATTCTTGAATGGTAGAGTGTGAAACGCCTGACATGGCTAAATCATAATTTTTCTTTGAGTTTGTTTTGTCAATGTCTAAAGAAATGCAATCCAATATATTCATTCCAACCGAAACCGTCTTTCCATATGCTGCTTTCATGGAATCCTTATGAGCTTGATTGAAATACAAGTAATTATAGTTTTTATCAATGGCTAAAATAATCATATCAAGAGGGCTCTCAAGACTTGATCTCAACAACATTTCGGCATTGTTGAGTTCATCTGTCTTTTGTTGAACAAGCTTAAGCATTTGGTCCTTTACAGACGCAAGATTTTCTTCAAACGAAAAAACAATCTTATTCATTTCAGATTCAATTTCGATTCTGCTTTCGGGCGAAGCGATTTGTTCTCTTATTAGTGCGTTAAGTTTATCTAGCAGATTGTTGTTCATAGCATATTCCTTTCGAATCGCTGATGTTTATCAGAGTTTGCAAAGACAGTTACTATTATTATATATTAAACAATGATTGATGTGTTAAAGCAGTTGAAATTTAATCGAAAACTAGATCATATTTTATGTTTTTATATGCTAAGAGGGTACCAAACTGACTTCGATTAATATTCTAAAGTGTAAATTGAAAATTCCAATCATACTATATACACTATTCGGTGAAATTGTATTTATAAAAAAAAATCGACGAGTATGTCCTACATACAATTAGTCGATTTCAATTATTAATAATTGCCTCTATATATAAGTCTAATTACACTTCAGTATTTCGACTAAACCAGATAGAGTTTAAGATTCCAAGTGAAATGGTGGCGACAGCAACACAGATGAAAACCGCTTGAATAGAATAAACTATTTTATTAACCGATGTCAATTCTTCATATGAAATCAAATATAAGTCTCGGTCACCAGAGTCGTCATATAAATTTTTCATTGAATAAACGTCATCGTGAATGAAAAGGCGATAAGCATCATAGTCATAAATACTCATTCGTTCTTGGTTGTCTACTTTGTTTAAATCAGCATCAACCAATGTGTGGGTAGTGATATTTGAAGCAAGTGCGGTCGTAACCACAAAGACCTCGTTCCACGATGAAATGTCCATAATAGTAATGAAATCTGGCCGAATTTCCATCGTTTTCGTTTCGATTAAATTCATAGATTCGTCATAGAAATCAAAATAGAACAATTCTTCGTTTAAGCTTCGATACGTCAACAAAAATCGTTGGTCCATTTCACCGCTCCACTGAAAATAGTAATCAGATGAAGAGCGGTAAGCAATCGTTTTTTGAAACACAAAATCGTCAGAATATACATATACGCGGCCATCAGTTACCACGATTAAGTGATTGGCGAATATTGAAAGTGAGTTAGCAGATTCTGGAATGTGGAGCACCTTAGTCACAGTCAGTTCATCATCAACGATATATAAATCATCATCTGAAATATCCAACAAATAGATTATGCCATCAAATTCATACAATCGATTCCAACCGGTTGTTGGCATTACCTCTTCAAATAGCACTTCATCTGGTTGATTGACACTATATACTTCAATTGTGCTTAAGTAATCATATGAGTCTGCCTGAGAAGCAACTCTTACGAGAAACAGCAATCCATCTTTGTACACGATATTTGTGACAACTTCTAAATCAACAAAAGAATTGCCGGTTCTTCCATCAATATAATAGGATTCATCATTTGTAAGGTCAAACAATACATAATATCCCATTTCGAAGTATAAAAGGCTACCACTGAAATATTCATCATCAATCTCCATCACCGTTGCAAAATCATCGTCATATAATCGCATTGCATTATCATAGTACGATAACTCATTATATACAAAAGACTCATAACGTTCATCACTATTGATGTTATGGAAGATCCCTATGACAGAGAATACAATTAATGCAACCCATGAAAGCCAAATCGTTGTACGATTCCAGCTAGCTGCCAAAAACACAAAACTGATAAATACAGCCAAAAATATATCAGCAAAAAAATAGATCCACTGAAAATAGGAGTCCTTGATTCTGACGCTAGGGATAAACTCATTTAATAAAACAAATAAAAGAACTGCGAATATTGCGATTCTGAACAAGAAAAATAGTTCTTTTTTGGACATTTTTTTCAACTGGAGGCCTCCTATTTTATGAACTTAATATCCCGCAAGTATTTTGTCCATTGGTTCTCAAACGGAAAACTACTCATCTATTATACTACAAATAAATAATAAAATAAATATTTATCATTTAGAAAATATTATTATTTCTTGAATGAGGGCAAAATAAAAACCAAAATGATATGATCTTGGTTTTTTTTTATTGTTAAATAATGTATTCAGGCGTTTTATTCAAGTGTATTTTTTGCAAGTTTGGTCTCAATCAAATTCAAAATGATGGCACCAATAGCATTTCCTACTATCATGATTAATATATACAATACGCCCTTTATCGATAAGGTATCACTTAGGAAGAAATAAAGCATGTTTGCGATACTATGTTCAAACTTCGACAGAATGAAAACCATGACTGCAAATACCAATATCATGACTTTTGCAAGTTCTTGTTTGACGTTTTTATACGAGTCCACAGCAATATACATCATCATTCCGCAAAAGATTGCCAATGCGAGTGTTTCATACCAAGCATGGTCTATTTTCAGCGCAAACAAATCGCTGCCTGCTGTAACAACTGCAGATATTCCTGTTAGTCGAAACAGATAGGCGACCACTGCAATACCTATCATATTACCAAGTAAGGTTTTCAGAATTACTACGAAATAACCTTTAGAATATGGTAACAAATATCCTATTTTCCCAGTATAAAGGTAGTACCCTCTGTTCACAATCACTAACAAACCGAAACTAAACAGAAATGCGCCTATAATGTGATTATCGACACTTAGATATACCAATCCAGCAATGCCGATATACATTCCGGCAACGATTGCTTTCATCAGAGCATTTTCCTTGAAGTTTTTCATAAGTCTCACTTTCCAAGCAGGTGTTTTTATTCTTCCGCCCCATTATATCAAAAAAAGTATGTTTAATGTAAGCATTTGCACAACGAATTTGTGCGTATTTGTTTAAATAGTCTCACTAAACGGTGTTAAGACCAAAAAGAATTATGAATCGTCACCAACCGAAGCCCACGATGGCCAGCCGTCCCATGCACTGTTTTGAGTGAGTCGCTGTTGGATTGAACCATCATGATACATCATATAAATTTCAAAGTTTCCATCTCTTTCGCTTTGAAAAATAATCCATTGTCCATCGCTTGACCAAGCGGGATCTTCATTTCTTCCAGATTCATCAGTCAATGCAACGTCATTCGTCCCATCGATGTCAACGACATGAATCGAAGCTGTGCGATTGACTAAATCGTTCAAAGAATAAACAATCTTGCTTCCATCTGGATGCCACTGGGGGAATACAAAATGATCATTGCTTTCATCAAGAGAGGGAATCAAGAGTTTTCTCTGATTTGTACCATCGATATCCATCAAGTAGATTCTATATTTACCCTCTCGATTGGACATAAACAATATCGAATCCATTGCAGGAGAATAAAAGGGTCGTTCATCTCTAAAATCATTGCTAGTTAGACGGGTTGGATTGGATCCATCACTGTTCACGACCCAAATCTCAGAGTACTCTGTGTAATCAACCGTATAAAGAATCTTCGATCCGTCCGGCGACCATGAAGGTTGAGTAACGGGCGTAATAGAATCGGTAATTTGAGTAGTGTACTCGCCGTATATCGACATGAGAAAAATATTGTCAATACCGTTTCGATTAGATACGAAGGCAACTTGTGTATCGTCTGGAGAAACGGCAGGACAGAAGTCATCTGCAACGTTATTCGTTAAATTAAAAGGGGTATCTCCTTCTGCACTCATAATGTATATTTCGTTATTGCCTGATCTTCCTGAGTAAAAAACGATCTTATTCAACTCTTCATCTTCAGTTTCAATGGTTGAGTCTGAAGAATGTATCGTTGTGAATGAAGTTGGTTCAGATGTTGAAGAACACGAAATCATTAGAAAACTAATCAATAAAGTTAGAAAAACAAGTAGAGTTGTTTTGCTGACAGACACAGAATCCACCTCCAATCTAGTATAAAAAAATCCATGACAGTCGTTATATATGATTTAATTATAGCATTTCTTTAAAAAATTAAAGAGTCTCTTCTTAAAAGAACTACTTCAAATTACACTTGTTTCCTTTCAGTATTTCTACACAAAGCACTTTTATTTCAAAGATTTTGGATTTAAGTCATTGACATCTTACTTTTCATATAGTAAGATTAATCTATCGTTTACAAATGTAGATGATATTATTAAGGAGCAACCATGGAACGCCGATATTCAATCACTTATTCAGAGTGGGCCGTATTACGGATTATCCTTGACAAATATCCAATCGGCTCAAAAGAGATCATCGAAAAATTGCAAGACCAGAATGATTGGAGCGTAGCTACCATCAAGACGTTTTTGTCCAGGATGGTATCGAAAAACATCATAGGTTACACGAAAGAGAAAAATTCATTTAATTACTTCCCTAAGGTAACTGAAATGACGTTCGTTAGAGATGAAATGAAGTCCTTTTTTTCAAAAATATATGGAGACTCCATTCATTATGAAACCGAACATTTTTTGTTTGCTGGACACAATGACTTTGACCATATTCGATATTTAGGTGTTGAACTGGAAAAATACTACTCAAAAATATCATCAGATCTAAATATAAAGCTAGATAAGAAACAGTTAATCTATCTTTACTCCACTCAAAAAGCATTTTACTCAGCACTCGGATATGAAGAAGGGCCCATTTGGCTGACAGCGGGATGGTTTTGGGAAATCGTTCATCTCGCACCAAAAGAATGCTATAGCGGTCCACATCCAGAAGCTCCAGCGCTTCATGTTTTCACTCAGTTGATTGTCCATTACATCAATCCACGTGCTCCATTTTGGTTAATCCAAGGCGTTTCGGTGTATGAAAGCGGATGGCTAACTTTTGACAAAATAAAGCAAGTCGTTTGTAATCGAAAAAATGATTTAGACGCTTATTCGATATTTCGAATTCCACTCGACGACGACTTGTTCAAAATCAATGATGGTTATGAGTTAACATATACATTCATAGAGTATATTGTTATAACCTATGGAAAAGAAACATTAATTGACTATATAAAATCCCCAGATTTGATTCGTTCGATATTTAGTTGCACTGAAGAAGAATTTTGGTCAAACTGGGTTAAATTTGTTATTTCGAGGTATATGGGTGTTGAAAATCAATAAACTAATCGTAATTTCAATCTGTATGACTTTAATTGGACTCACAACGGTTGGATGTACTCATTCTGTCACTCAAGACACTACAACGACTTCAACAACTGGTCAATCTAGTGAGACTTTGACAATTGACTTTGATTATTTCAATCAGATCCTTCCAAGTACGGACGCGATTCGATTTCAACTAAGCAATGCTAATATTACATGGTTTTGGCAATCCCCTCCGGTGATATCTCCTGATGGAACCGAAATGTATTGGGAAAAATTATATCTTCAATCGATGATGTAGAAATCTGGTATGTCACGAAAGTGGACGGCTATTGGGAGAGTAGCAGAAAGCTCACAATTGAGGGAATTACCGGTTCAATGGGTTCACCTGTATTTCTTGACAATCCGGACGAAATGTACTTTATGAATCTGAATGATTCAGGAACTTTTCATATCTATAAAGTAACCAGAACTGACAATATTTGGGGAAATCCAGAATTAGTTGATATTCCTGTTCCTCCCTCAAAAGTTTTTAATTGGGCTTTTTCAATAGCCAATAATTTGAATGTCTATTTCACTTTGTCCTCAACATTTGAAGATGAAAATTCCAAAATCTACGTATCAAAATACAATAATGGGGCTTATGGGGAACCAGAGGCACTTGGATTTAATGACGACTCATATGGAACGAGTTCTCCTTCCATTGCTCCTGACGAAAGCTATATAGTATTTGATACAGACCGTCCTAATGGATATGGTTATCATGATATCTACATTAGCTATTTAGATGAATTTGGTCATTTTGGTACTCCAGTAAATATGGGGAACTTGGTAAATACCGATGAAGAAGAACTCTTACCAATCATCTCCCGAGACGGGAAATTCTTGTTCTTTATCGCAAAAAGAACAACCGATGTCTTCTGGGCAGTATATTGGATCAGCATTAACGAACTATCCGTTATCAATATCGATTAATTATCTGAATGTATTACACACGAAAGGAATCAATTAAAATGGGGAAAAAAGGATTACTTCTTATCATATTGCTAATCAGTGCGCTTCTCTTGTTGGGATGCGACCAAGGTATTGAATCAATAACGACGACTTCAACTTCTTCGCTGACAACAGAATTCATTGTACTCGACTACATGAACCAGGTCATTCCATCCAATGTCGCACTTCGTTTTGAACCAAGTGGGTACCTTTCTGATCATACTTGGCGTTGGCACGGAGCACCTGTATTTACACCAGATGGAACTGAAATGTATTGGTCAAAATACATTACAGAGTCTGATACAGTCGAAACGTGGTACACTCAACAAGAAAATGGAGTTTGGCTTCCCCCTCAAAAACTAGTTATTGATGGAATCGATGGAGCAATCAATTGTCCAGTATTTGTAAGTGGTGATGAAGGGTTATATTTCTTGAATGTTGATGGAATCGATTTTACCATCTACCGTGCGACTAGAAGTGAATCCGGTTGGCAAAATCCCATCAGTATAGATCTTCCAATACCAGATGGGAAAAAATTAGGTTGGAGTTTTACAATCGCAGAAAACAGAAATATTTACTTTTCACTTTGGTCGTTGGACGGATCTGAAAGCACAAAGATTTATCGTTCGATATATATGAATGGGTCCTATAACGATTTAGAAGAATTAGAAGAATTAAATACGGGAACGCTTGGCACCGGTGGACCTGCCATCGCTAAAGATGAGAGTTACATTATCTTTGATTCTCTGATTGTTGGGGGAACTTCACAGCATGATCTTTACATCAGTTATAAGAATGTTGATGGTGACTTTTCTGCCCCAATAAATTTGGGCCCACAAATAAACTCTGATACAGAAGACTCAAGCGCAACCCTCTCTCCCGATGGAATGTATCTCTTTTTTACGACGGTGAAAACCTCTGATTTAGGATACAATCCTTATTGGATTAAAATGGATGAAATCGATGCTTTCAAACCATTTCTAGATTGAAATCAATGCGTTTTATTGATGTAAAGTATATCCAAAGAAATGATTTACATATATATGAAAATGGCTTAATTTAGACATTTTCCCTAACGAAAGAAAAAACTCTAGTAAAATTCACTAGAGTTTTTTTGTCATTCCTCATTAAATCTATTTATCAGATGATTGTTTTGGTAAAAATGGTATTGAGATAAGACCCCAGGGTTCTTTAGCCAATACCCGTAGTCATAAAGATTTGTAATGGACTGATAATATCCGCCTAAAGTCAACTCTGCGATATACAACGAAGTCGTTGACGCATAATACTTTCCACTGCTATCTCTTTTTATAGAATATTGTTCAACAAGCCACTCATAATCTGTTTCAATGAACTTGGAAATGTAATCCTCGGATGTCCTGTTCGAAGAAAGAAGCTCTAATTTCTAAACTTCAGTCTTTTCATTTGTTCCTTCCAAGGCTTGAATTAGAAAACACTGAAAATTTAATTTCAGTGCGAGATATATTGATAAAAACAATTTAACAAATGAACGCTCTATTTCTTCTTTACTGGGAAGTAAGCGATGTACTTTGGTTGATCTTTTTCTGCAGGTTCAATTAAAGTCATGAACTGAGAAACATCCGTTCTTAAATCATGATTTTTTTTATACTCTTCCAGTTCTTTAAGGGCATCTTGGTCGCTTAATTCTGCGATTGAGCGGACTGTAAGTTGAATGCAAAGTTGTTCTTTCGACTCAATGACTTGAACGCCTTGGTCAGTCTTAGCGTTTGGACTAACTACATTGTACAGTACATAAGAATAAATTTTCTTTGCGCCTTGAGACATTGACATCAAAAAAAAGTACTGTTTCTTTTCTGCTTCACCTTGAGATTCTAAGTATTTTCTCATTTTCTCATGAGCGCCACCATAGGATTCTTCAAAGGATTCTGCAGCTGAAAACAAAAAAGCTAAATGCATGGGATTTAAACTCACTACCTTGATTTCTAGACTCATAACGCTTTTGTATACTCGTAACTGCCTAATTAGACATCATTAGAGTACATCTCCTTTTCTTATAACGCTTTAGAATTCATTGGTTTGTAAGTAATACTTTTGAGGTCATTCTCATTATACTAGATTTTAGTAATGAATAAAATAGGTGTTGAATGTGTTTCGAGCGAATCATATCTTTTGTTATGTATTATTTCAATCCGAGATTGAAGTTAAGTCAGATTTTTCTTTCCGAGCGTGAAAAACCTTTGGATGACATCATCTAGTTTGAAAGAGTTTATCCCAATCAAATACGATTGAATCGTGTTATTCCAAGGGCGGTACCATTTGGGTTCGATTTTATCTATTCCCAAATAAGCCCCTAAAACACTACCCACAGTCGCTGCGGTGCAATCATTGTCATATGCCATCGCAACAGTCTCAGATATACCTAAAGTGAAGTTTTCTTGTCCTAAATGGATTCCCCAAACCGTCAAACAGGCGTTGTTGATGGCATGGACCCAACTCATCCCAACAAATCTCTCTTTTACTAGTCCATTGGCAATTTGATAATTCTTTACTTCTTTCATCACGGATAATGCCCAAGACATTTGTTTGTAAAACTCTGAATCTTTTGGGATGAAATCCAAGGCTTCAATCATTGATTTGTCGATATTTGAAGATGTAAATGCTAGAGATATTAAAGCACTGAAATAGATTGCACTATGGATTCCGCTGTCTCGATGGGACAAAGAAGCATCCTGATAAGCCAGCCTTGTGGCCTCTTTGGGATTGCCTGGAAATACATAACCATATCCATCGATTCGAATCGCTGCGCCAATATACTCTAGTTCGTTGTTGTTGGGGATGGCTGCGATGCTTGGAGAAATGCCATTGAATAGATTTGTCAAAGTTGTTCGTTCGGCGGTATATGTACATTCCAGTGGTAAGTACTTCATCCAAAATGCAGCGACGTCATTGGTCGTTAACGCATTGCCATGTTTTTCCATCATTAACAGTGATAACAAAGTATAGGCAATATCGTCATCTGTTGGTAAAAAAGTCATTTCACTTCGCGTAAAATGACGTCCTTTGCCAACTAAATATCGAGGGCTATCTGGATTAGGTGCTTTTAGAAAATAATCTTGAGGCGGGAATTCTTGCCCAGGAACAGATGAAACAAAGTTTAAGAGTTGTCCAATTTCGATTAATTCAACTGGAGCTCCAAGTGCACATCCCGCAAACCTTCCGACAATTGCACCACTCAGTTTATTAAAATAAGTTTGTAAATCCATACAATGAACTCCTTCAAGGTAATCTTAATTATAGCGTTTCAGTCCTTCTTCGATGATATCCCAATACTTTTTGACATCAATTGATGTCGCCACAAAAGTGTTCTTAGGCAATTTCATGTAGTCAAAGATATCACAGTTGGTTCTACCGTAACTCGATCCTTTCGAAATGTCGATGTCACAATGAACGAATGATAACTGAACCACCGAAGGATCAATGATATACGCAAGCGTAACGGGATCGTGCAGTGGTCCGCCCTCAAAGCCAAAGACCTTTTTTTGATTTTCGTTAAAGACTTTCATTCGTCTTGTGAAGAACAAAGATGCACTATTCTGAATTTTTTCCATTCTGGCAATGATTTCAGGGAGCACTAAAACTTGTCTTGTCACATCTAAGCCAAACATCTTAACGGTGCATCCTGAATGAAAGACAATATAGGCGGCTTCTGGATCACATTGAATATTGAATTCTGCAGCTGGCGTGACATTCCCGTTTGTAAAAGACCCGCCCATTAAGATCACTTCTTCAATGTGCTCTTTAATTCTTGGTTCAACTTTCAATGCTAGGGCTAAATTTGTCATTGGTCCAGTGGTTACCATCGTAATTTGTTCTTTACTATTCAGAAGTGTTTCAACGATGAAATTCACTGCGTTACGTGGATCAATTTCAATCTTTAACGGAGGAAAATCAAATCCGTCCAATCCTGATTCCCCGTGTATTGCTGGACAAACTTCCATTTCTTTGATAAGCGGTTCGGGTACACCAAGACATACCGGAACGTTGATTTCAAGATACTGGACGATGTTTAATGCATTTAATCCAGTTTTGGCAAGTGTTTGATTGCCGCATTCAACGGTAATTCCGCATAGTTCAATCTCGGGATGATTCCCTGCAAGCAAGATAGCAATGGCATCATCGTGTCCTGGATCACAATCCAAGATTATTTTATGTTTTTTCATTTTCTTCCTCCGAATGGGTCTTCATAAATTGTTCAATCATTTCAAATGTAGGTATCGCATTTTGTGCCCCAAGTGTTTGAATCGTCAATGAGGAACCTGCAGAAGCAAAATTCATGGCTTCTTCAATCGTTTTACCTTTGAGAATTTGAGACACAAAAACTCCGATGTAAGTATCTCCTGCTGCTGTAGTATCGATGACATCTACGGGATATGCCTTCTGCCAAACAATAGAGTGTTTGTCCATATAAACACTACCTCTCTTTCCAAGTGTCAGCAAAACAGAATCTACGCCTTTATATAAGAGAAGTTTCATAGACTCTTTGACAAGATTTTGATTGACGGGATTGATTCCTGACAAAGTTTCTATTTCTATCTCATTCACAACCAAAACATCTATGAATGTATATAACGTATCTGGCAATGATTGTGCAGGAGCGGCATTCAACACTGTTTTTAGGTTTAAAGATTTGGCTTCTCTAAATACAGTCTCAATAACATTCAAAGGTATTTCAAGTTGTGATATCAAAACATCATTTGGTTTTGCTTGGCTTTTCAATAGAGCACAAATCTGATGAGTGTCATGGATCTTGTTGGCGCCAGAATCAATGATGATTCGGTTATCTCCGTTTTCCACAAAAATCCCAGCCACACCACAATTGAGGCTCTCAATTTCTGAGATATGACTGCAGTCCACACCGTAGCCTTCTAAACGATGCTTACATTCTTGAGACAAAGAATCTGCGCCAATACTTCCAATCAGTAATGTCTGAACCCCTTGTTTGGCACATGCGACCGCTTGATTGGCACCTTTGCCGCCTGGAGACATTAAAAAGCCATTGCTTCGAATGGTTTCTCCTTGCATAGGAACCCGATCTATAGAGAAAACCAAGTCCATGTTGATGCTTCCTAACACATATATTTTTCTCATTATTATCTCCATCATGTTTTCGCTGAAACCATCGATTCGGCTTCACAGAATTTTTTTCATAACTATGGATGTTGAATTCACTAATTTATCATTGCTTGAAGACGAAGTGAAGACTAATTTACTGAAACCAACGTTGGGTCTTGTTTGCGATTTTCACAAGAATAAGCATAACTGGGACTTCCACCAATACACCTACAATCGTCGTAAGGGCGACTCCAGGATTTAATGGGAATAGTGCAATCGCAACAGCGACGGCCAGCTCAAAGAAATTGCTCGCGCCAATCATTCCTGCAGGAGCGGCAACATCGTGAGGAAGCTTCATAAATTTAGCAGCTCCATACGCGATGATAAAAATCAAAAAAGTTTGAAGAATGAGTGGAATGCTTATCAACACAATATGCAGAGGGTTCTTAAGTATCAGTTCGCTTTGCAGTGAAAATATCAAAACTAAAGTCAATAATAATCCTGCAATTGTGATTTTACTGAATTTCGGAATGAAAACAAAGTTATAATTTTCAATTCCTTTCTTTCGAATCATGAAATATCTTGTTAAAGACGCAGCTAACAAAGGAATCACCACAAACAACACAACAGATAGAAATAACGTCGCCCAGGGTACGGCAATTCCTGTGATGCCTAACAATAACCCCACTATTGGTACAAACAAAACAAGAATTATAAGATCGTTCGTAGCGACCTGAACCAATGTATAAGCAGGGTTCCCTTTGGTAAGACTGCTCCAAACAAACACCATAGCAGTACACGGTGCTGCACCAAGCAAAACAGCCCCTGCTAGGTAATCGCTCGCCAGACCGACTGGAATTAGCGTCTTGAAAATTACAAGGAAAAACAAACTCGCAATTGCGAACATTGTAAATGGTTTAATGAACCAATTAACAACCCAAGTCAGATATAAGCCTAACGGATTCTTTCCTACATGTTTCACTGATGTAAAATCTATTTTTAACATCATAGGGTAAATCATCACCCAAATCAATATTCCGATCGGGATGTTTACATGATACAATTCGAATCGGTTTAAGAATGTTGGAATAGAAGGCAGAAAATTCCCGATCAGAACACCAAGAACCATACAACCCAACACAAATAAAGTGAGATACGTTTCAAAGAAACTAATCTGCTTTTTTTCTGTATCCATACAATCACCTCTCATAAATATCATTTATTCAACATAAGAAATTATTTCATTTTATGGAAGATTTCAAAGTCATCATATTCATCAACTTGCCAAGTTTCCTCGGGATTAAATACATGAGCCTATTTTGAACAGATTGCATAAAATTATGGGATATGACAAATTTTCTTCGATGTAAATTTTTAGCGATTCCTTTTCCTACCTTTTCAGGATCCGCTTTAAATTCTTTCGGGATAGGCAATGATTCAGCGGATCTTGTATTTGTAAGCGGTGGGTGAATAAGATGTGCTGTGATTCCGCTGCCACGATATTCTAGATTCAAAGATTTGGCCAATGTTTCTATCGCGCCTTTGCTGCAGGCATAAGGGCTTAAATTAGCAAACCCCATGACTCCAACACCTGAACTCGTTAAGAATATTTTACCGGCCTTCTGTTTTTTCATCATCGGGTCAACCGCTCTAATCAGATGAACAGCACCAAGAAAATTAACATCAAACGTGTGTTGATATTCTGCATCTGTTGAGTCGATAATGCTTTTAAAAACGGTATGACATGCATTGTGAATCGCATAGTCAATGGTTTGAAACTTTTCATAGATTTGTTGAACACAATTGTCAACTTTTATACCATCCGTAACGTCACACTCCAAAGCAAATAATTGATTTGGATAAAGTAGTAAAGTATCGTTTAAATGCGACAAGGATATGTCAAGAATTGCTACTTGATTCCCTTTTTCCAAAAGTTCTTTCGCAATATAATATCCAATGCCTTCATTTGCTCCGGTAATAATAACTGTTTTTATGTTCTTCATTTTTGTCCCCTCAATATGATTGATATGTATTGTTAATATTTATTTCTTAAACCTCTCCAAGTATATATTAGTCGTTAAAAATATTATATCCTATCCGACCAATTTATAAAATACGCTGGTTCGTTTTTCATATGATTTTATCAGTCAAATGCAAATTGAATTCGTTTGAGATCGCGTCTAGGATTATAGACAATTCAATAATCAATGTGTCAAAATTGCAAAAGCCCAATTCACTATCTTGCTGAATTGGACTTAAGTTACTGTATTAAAGATTAATTAACCTACATATCCCCACACTTCAATTCCACCTTGTGCGTTCCAAATGGGTTCCCAACCTGGTGGTTTTATTGGAGATTCAATATTGATTGTTGTAAAGGTGCACATTTCGAAAACGAACACCCCAACAGTTGATACAGAAATTGGGATGATGATGCTGCTTAAACTAGTGCAAAAGGCAAACGCACTTGAGCCAATAGTCGTAAGCGAGTGTGGCAATATGAGGCTGCCTAAATTTGGATCATTTTCAAATGCATGGTCCTTTATTTCCAAAATGCCTTCAGAAATAACAATGCTTGTTAATTCGATGTCTTCTATAAAAGCGCCCACTCCGATACTTGTTACTGCAACACCCAAATAGTAGGAAGGAACCACGATATCTAACGTATTGCCTACACGGCCAGTCACTTCGTAAGTCGAATCGAATTTCAATGTATAAGTGAGATAAGAAGTCCATGACGCATACAATGTTAAATCATTAACTGGCATTGATGTGAAAGCATAAGGCGTAGTGAGTTCTACATCACTAAACCATCCATCAAAGCCATAACCATCTTTGGTAGGATTTGCAGGTTCCGTTACGGCAGTATATTCTATTTGTAAAATCGAATCTACTGCAGAGCCTTCATTACTATCAAAAGTGATGGTTGAAGTGTCTGTCGATGGAGCAAGCCCCCACACTTCTACTCCGCCCATGTAGTTCCAATCGTCTGCCCAACCATCAGGTTTTCCAGCCGAATCGATAGATAAGGTTGCTGCTTCACAATATGTGAAAGTGTACTGGCCAATCGTTGAAACGGAAATGGGGATGTTTATACTACTTAAACTTACATCATTAAAAAATGACATAACCCCAATTGTAGTTAATGAAGTCGGTAATGTTACATTAATTAAATTACTATTGTCATAAAAAGCGTAATCTTTAATTTCCAGAACGCCTTCAGATATAACAACTTCAGTTAAACCATATGTGTCAAAGGCGGATATACCAATACTTGTTACTGCGATTCCTAAATAGGTTGACGGAATCACAATATTCTTCGTTTCTCCTAAATGTCCAATGACCTCGTATGTTGAATCTTCCTTTAATGTATAACTAAGATAAGAGGTCCACTTTGCATAGATTGTTACATTATCAACAGGCATGATAGTGAAAGTGTACGGAGTTGTTAATCCAGAGTCACTATACCAACCAGAAAAATCATAGCCATCTTTTGATGGATTTGTAGGAAGAGAAACAGCAGAACCTTCTACTTGCACGACAGGCTTGATTGTAGATCCACCATTGGTTTCAAAAATCATTGCTGAAGATCCAACAGGGACGTAGGATACTAAAGGTCCATAGTACGTTATGATACCCCCGAATCCATCCCTTACTACAAGGTATGATCTCGCAAACAATAAATTATCAGGTACGGATGAGACGTACTCTAACGTATTTGAGTTCATAAGTGGAGCGCGGTAGACATGTTCACAATTCGAATAGGATAGACTCGGTAATTTTTCTTGAACTGAAGCAACAATACCATATTCAATGATTGTATATCCCGCCGGAATTGATAGTTGAGATAAATAGGAATAATATCCTGCTCTTAATGATACTTCTTGCGTCGCTACGAGAGGCACTGCAGTGGGAGCTGACGCTGCATAAACTGCAGTGATGCTTTTATCTGCTAAAACTGTAAGTTTGTACGAAGATGCATATGATACGATTGCTGCATTCGCATCTTCCCAATGACTAAACACTTGTTCCGCGGGAGGTGCATCAGCAACAACAGTCACTTCTGTGTTGAAGTTATACGTTCCACTACCACTTCCATTTGCAACGGACAAAGTGAAAGTATCAGTTGTCGTTTTTTCATACTGCAAAATGAATACGGTGTCTTCTGTAATGTTCGTAAGTGATTTATCCCACTTACTTGCAGTCACGGAATAGCCTGGCTTTGTTGGTTCAGTGAATCCACCATCAGCGACAGCTGTTTCTCCATCTACAACATAATTTAGATCCAGGAATTTTCCATTGGAATCTAAAAACACTGCAAGATGAGCATCACTTGGTGAAAACAAAGCTTTTACAGACATTCCTTCTACAATGTTAAATTCATCTGCAATTGCAGAATTGAATTCTACAACATTATTGATGACCCAATATTTAAAGGTGTAGCCTGCGCTTGATGCTAAACTTGCATCAAATTGTAAAGTGGAGCCATATTGCGCATCTGTAATAACGGTGTCAATGTGATTAAATTCATCAAAATAGGATTCCACATTAAATGTAATCGGACTAATTCCTCCAGCGTGGACAGATTGACCGCTTATGATAAAAGCAAACATAAAACTAAAGATAAGTAATAGTATTTTTTTCATTTTCATCACCCAAATAATTCTTCGCTACAAATGGTTCCTGAACCGAAGTCCCCACTCAGAGCGATACTTTCTTCTAGTGTAAATTCAATAATTTCAATTTCCGGAATTTCATAAATCTCTTTTTTAGTCATTTTTCTACTTCCTCTCCAAATTTTGTTTGCAATATAAATATACTAAACAGAACGTATAACTTAGACACATAAAGAAGCAGTATATCTTAATAGGTTGGTAATGTATACGGCTTAGTATAAACTAATTCTATTAATACAATAATACCTCATTTAAATCTCTAATTTTAGACATTTATTAGCTTTTAAGCTGCCTAAAAGGTAAAAAGGATATTTAGAATTTTCAACTGTCAAAGGTACTTTTGAAATTGTTTTTAGGACTCACCTTAAATATCTTTCTGAATTCTACTCGTTATTTATTATTGAGCATTAAAAATAGCGGCTCATGCGAGCCGCTATCATAAAATAATTTAGTTTAAAATATCAATAAATTCCATCAATGCAAAATTGAAGTATGTTCCTAACAAAAAAATGAAAAAGAGCAATACATCATAGATTTAATCTAAACGAAGATTCTTCATCAGTTAATTCTTCATTTTTTCTTGCAAATGGTAACTCTCTCGATTTCATCATCTTATTGTAGACCTCAAGCTTAGCATAAAAAATGTTCTTTCGATTCATGGCTTTGGTTTGATTGTTCGAATTTGTAAGATAATAGAAAAGCTCATACTCATCAGAGTATTTTAAGTTTGTTAAGATGCTACTTAACCAAAAATCCCAGTACATCGAAGCATCTAATTTGATTCCTGAATCGCCGCTTATGTAAATAACCCCAACGCAAAACATCCCAAAAGTGGTTTTATTGATTCGGAAGAATATAACCATTATGATAAAATAAATTGGAACTACTATAAATATAATAGCGATCTCAGATGGTGAGTTAGAGGTTTCGAATGCGAGCAATACGGTGCCAATTACTAAACCAAAAATTAAGCCAAAATCGATGAGCCCAGCAAAAAAAATCCTGCCTTTTGAAGGAATTAATTTTTGATACTGTTCGAGATCCATCATAGACGGACTACTTTTTTTTATTCGCATTGAAAATCCTCCTTAATGAAATGAAAAATAACAGTTTCCTGTAATAAAAGTTATTTGAGAGTAATGCCTTGTCATCACCAAAGTTATCTCGTGCTGTATCACAGACCGCTATCCTTACTCCTTTATAATTATTACTCGAATCATTACATCAATATTCAAGTGGCTTTTTCCATTTGAGCAGGTAATCAAATACTGAATGTTTCAATGACTCTAAATTTCAATCTTTTTGATGAAAATAGGCATATGGTTGTCTGGATCGATCTTCCCCGAATCTTCAAATCCTAGAGCCATCCAAAAGGGGATTCCAGTGATGGCGTCGGGGGTTAAATAAATGTTATTAGCCCCATCCGCTTTTAACACGGTTTCAATATGCGTAAAAAGTACTTTTCCAAATCCTAACCTGCGTTTTTCAGGAATGATGTAAAATTCCATGACAAACCCGTATCCAGGGTCTACAATCCCCCGAATTCCACCTAAGTCGATTGCAAAATTAGTAATTCCAATGCATTCTTCATTTAGATAGAAGAGTTCAAGATGCATACTATCTCTAAGTCCTTGAATATTGACTCTTCTTGTAAAGTTTTCGATAATACGTTCTAAATTAGCTTCTTCACCTTTATTCCTTTTTGTTTCCAAAACATATGGAATCCATACTCTTTTTGCGGATTCAATGTCTTGAACTGAG
The DNA here is from genome assembly GCA_964574705.1 of uncultured Candidatus Izemoplasmatales bacterium. Lineage (GTDB taxonomy): Bacteria > Bacillota_I > Bacilli_A > Izemoplasmatales > Hujiaoplasmataceae > JAHIVB01. The sequence continues at coordinate 9,321 of CAZNOO010000015.1, read as the reverse complement.
GAAGGCAGAACTTGTACAAAATTATAATTACTCATTTACACACTCCTTGCAGAAAAATTTATTTCATTGATGCATAGATAACCCGTCTTATAGAATATTAAGTGTACTAAATATTGGATGAATTTTTCTAATTATTATCATTATAACATTATGAGGAGCAAAAATAAATATGCTATTTACCTTAGTTTTTATTTCATTGACAGTCGTCAGCTAAATTCAAAAATGGACTCTATTGATTAATTACTACTTTAAAAAAAACAAAAAATCGACTAAATTAGTCGATTTTATAATGAGTTAAAATTGTGGATTATCAACTAAAAAATAGAATCACTTTCTTTTCCAAAAGGTTCCTCAATTCTTATGGTATGTCATACCATATCGGTATCGCGATAGCTTCTGCATAGTTTCCAAAGTGGATGTCTTCATCACAAATGATATTGGCAGTTTTCTCGACTCCATCTTCAGAGTATGTTATCTCTATTCGAAAAGAATCTGCAGTGCTTATGATACCTTCTAGTTCAAAACTTTTCCTCAAACGAAAGATGTTTTCATCTCTAAAAATGATAATTTCACGGTAACTCTCTTCTTCTGAAATGTTAATATTGTCATGAAAAAGCAATTCCTCATTAACATAGATAGAGATTTCATATTCATCAAGCTTTGACAATGCTTCGTCTTCAATTTGCAGTAAGAATTCATCGCTTTGATGATATGGTGCGTAATTTATTTCCAGATTCGCTTTGGGATTTTCGTCACTCATCATTGTATGTGTCAGTAAGATTGTTTCCTTTGTAAGGTATGTTACTTGAATTAACGAAGACAATGAAATGAAAGAGATAATGATCGAAGAAACAACGATGATTCTCTTGAATATCGTTTTGAATTTACTTGTTCTTTCAATCTTCTTGAACTCGTTTTGTGTAGGAGCGATTAAGAATGAACCTACTAGTCCAGATAAAACGACCAAAAATCCGACAATATACAAAAATATAAATGAGAACCCCGACAAAGATATGAATGCTAGAACTGATAAATAACTACTCAGTAAAAATCCATTTAGTAGAATCAAAGTCAAGCGATGTTTTTCTTTGAACTCTTGTTTTGTTGAATAGATGTTTGAATAAATCATGATGTAGATGCTAAAAAGAATAAAATATACGAGCATGATGAGTGTGAAGAGAATCTCTTGATTGAAAATATAGTACGAAAGTCTATTATGGATGTCTATTCTAAAAAACTCAATCAAAGCGCTCAATATCGGAAGGCTATAAATCATCATTCCGATGAATAGTGCAATAATGGCTGCACCAGATAGAAAGACAAAAATACTAATTAGAATTATCCCGATTTTATTTCTTAAGTCACCGTTTCCTTTTTTCATTCTTGGCGTTTCAATTTCAGCATTAAGCAAAGAGTCTATAGTAATATTAAATACTTTTGCGATCATCTGAATATTAAATAAATCAGGCGACCCCTCGTCTCTTTCCCACTTGCTAATTGCTTGTCTGCTAACGCCAAGTTGTTCAGCAAGTTCTTCTTGAGACATATTTGCATCTTTTCTAAGTGTATTCAGTTTTTGTCCTAATGTCTTCATTTTTTGACCACCTCTTGCACACCATTATAAGGTAATGCGTGTCAATATCAATATACATTGTTTTACTTTTCCGCAACGTTCGGTTGCATTTCATAAATAACGAAACGTATTTATGCTAATAACAAGTTACTACGTGCAAAAAGTGTTGTATTGTGGCTCATGGTCAATACTGCCTTAAGAAGGACCCATGATGTATCTAATCTTCAATTTTTAGAATCAAAATTGGGATGCCATATACAACTGCCCCAAAGAATGCAATTCCAAAATCAAACGCATTGTTTGGAATTTCTTTAACATATCTTATCATTAAAAACAATCCTAGAAAAAAGAATATGACTGCAATGATTTTAATAAACAGTTGATAGAATCCTCGTTCTTCTTCTGGCGTAGAATGGTTAAAAGATTCTCGTGAGGAATACATAGTTAGAGAAAGACCTATTCCAACGAGAAAACTTATCAATAACCCACCAAAATACCAACCTATAGGATATTCTGATCGTGAGTAATAGATAAAACGAATGATTACTAACGAAGCGATTGTTACGATTCCAATAATTGTTAATATTTTACTTTTCATTATATCTATTTACCTCACATTCCATACTCAAGCACATCTTCTTATTTTCTCATATAAATGAATCAATAAAATAATTATAACATCATCTGAATCAAAAATAAACTTTGTATTTGTTTTCATATTTAATTCCCGAGTGTTTTTGACATTCACTTCGTAATCAACTTTCTTTTCGAAAAGTATTTCAATAAGTGCATTTTTTTGCTATACTGGTATTAATAAGAAATAATATGTTTCTTATATCATTTTTAAACTCGTGGGAGGTTATGTTGTGGATGAGTATAAATCATTTAATTTAACGAAAATTGATGCAAGTCCCCAAAAGGAAGAAAACAAGTCTTCTTTTCAAAGTGTGCTAGGTAATTTTTCTCACTTACAGGACCGAATTATTACGTTCGGACGCGGGAAAAAGATGTTTTTATTAACTGCACTAATTATAATTGGATATATCCTTAGTTGTGTTACTATGAGTGTTTTTCTAATAACTGATTTAACATTTACGGTTGGAGATGAATTGAAGAGCATCAATTGGGTGAAAATAATTTTAGTGATTCTTCTGGGAATAGAAACAATTGTCCCCTTAGCAGTGTTATTCATAACTTATGGATGCCATAAATTAAAAGTAAATGCAATCTTGAGAGGAACGCAAATGATTGATTTCCTACTATCTTTAATATATGTAATGATAGTACTTGCAGCTATAATATGTCTATTCGCCTTCTTAAAGCTATTGTTTGCTTCATTTATTATTGTAGTCATTTCAGGAGCAATCGTATTTGGAATTTTTTATATCTACTTAAAATTCTTGTCGAAAGCTAAAGAATTTTGTCTCGATATTTCAAATGCGTTTTCATCTGCAAGTAGAAGTTCAATTAAGTACCCGTCCGCAGATTCTTTACGTCTATATTTTGTAGCATTATTAATATTGAGTATTATTAATTGGTTTTTAAATCTTGGAGATAGTAATGCTCTTCTTGATCAATTGAATCTTGAGGCGTTTAATGTACTTGAAAAGGTTAATCTAATTAGCAATATCTCCTTCGTTTTAACTCTAATAACCTATTCTTTTGTTGTGCATTTAACTGGTGAATTTGATAGCTGCTTAGAAGCTGGTAAACCTGCAGAATTTTATCGTCCAAAAGGAGAAACCCAGTACAAAATGTCTCCTCCGATTCTCACAAATATCATCGAAGAAGATAATTGGCGTTTGAAATAAAAAAATGAAACCTTTGCGGTTTCTTTTTTTTTGATTGAATTCACAAAGATTATAGTGTTTCTATTTCATATTTTAGCGGTATTAGTTCTATATCTTTTTGATAAAGCATCTTCTTCTTTTGATTATTTCAGCGTCATAATTTTTCCAAAAACTGGTTATATTATCATTGTCTTCCAATTCCGGTCCGGTTTCTGCATATAAGATTTTGTTTTTAATAGCGTTATTGGTAATATCTGTCATCAATATCGAGTTTAATCCTAACCCTTGTTTATCTGGTTTAACAGCAATCAAATACATATCCAAGATTTTTGTTCTTTTTAAACTTCTAAGCAGGGTAATAAACCCAAATGGGAACAGTCTTCCTCTAATCTTTCTCATAGGTTCATTGAGACTTGGGCCTAAAAGTCCAAATGCAACGACATCATCATTGTTATCAACGATGACGGACAAAAAATCAAGATTGATGAGTGGTAAGTATTGCGCTACGTATTGATCAATTTGTCCATTTGTCAGTTCAACTACACCATGAAGTGGTGCAAAAGCTTCATTTAGTATATTGAATACCTTATATAGATAAGGTTTTAAATCTTTTTTGCTCGCAAATTTCTTAATACTGTAATTGCCTCGCTCAAGGAGTCGATCTGATATTTTTGTTAAACGTGGATTGATTTCCTTTGGAACTTGAACCCGGTATTCCACCCAATCAACATCTTTAACAAAACCAAGTTTCTTGAGATGTTCCGCATGGTATGGGAAATTATAATAGGTGATAAACATCCCTTCTTGGTCATATCCTTCTATCAACAATCCTTGTTTATCTAAATCATTGAATCCAATCGGACCGTTGAATTCTGTCATCCCCTTTTTGATTCCCCACTTGCCTAGATAATCAAAAAGAGCCTTCGTAACTTCAAAATCATCGATAACATCAAAATGATTAAATCGAAGGTGTAACAAGTTATTCTTCTTGTTATACTTATGGTTAACTACGCCTCTGATTCTACCTACGATATTGTTATCGATATAAGCCAAAAGCAATATGGTATCACAGTATTCCAAATTCAAATTGTATTTAGGATTTGCAGATTTCAGTTCATCAGAAAACATCGGCGGGATATAATTTGGTTCATCTTTATATAAGATATTTGCAAACTCCATGAACTTCCGAATTTCTTTTTTAGTGGTCACTTCTCTGATTTCAATAGCCATATTCATATACTCCTCGAAATTAAGTCATTATGTCGCATTTCTAAATATACCTATTATTATAGCGTGAATTGTCAATAAATTTAATACATTACTCTGAAATTACATAAAAAAGTATCATTATATATCGTTTCATGAAAGTAAAAAGAGGTAGACACTACCTCTTTTTGGTTTTTTGCTCTGTTAGTCAGTAGCTAATTTAATGTAATACTACTGCGGACTAATCTGTTTTTGAGTTAACAATAATAACTTATCGATATCATAATTGGGCACGAGTAATTCATAGTCTTCTAAATTGTGATTGATTTTGATTACATAATAAGATTTGATGAAAAACATTCTATACTGGTTGAATCGAATCTTATATTTCTTATAATCCTCATGATTTGCTGGAACTTCCTTATTCCAAGAAGGTAATAGTATTTTCTTGTCAATAGGTGTAATTACTTTAATCTCAGATAAGGGAATAGATATCACATAGAATATGTCAGAGATGCATAACGCATCATCTTTTACATACATCTTCTTACTAATGTTCACATATTTGGTCATCCCAGTACTTAGCAGTTTCATTTTATCATTTTGAATATTGTATCGATACGCTAACACATCAATTTGAATGGCATTTCCTGGAAGTTCAAGTTGGGTTATAGAATCTTGGACCAC
>CAZNOO010000015.1:0-3965 GCA_964574705.1 uncultured Candidatus Izemoplasmatales bacterium | reverse complement strand
CTCTTCACTAGTTGAGTTGTAGAATTGTAGCAATTATCAATTTGTTGTTTCAGGGCGTCATCGACTTCTGAAGTAAGAAAATCTAGTTCATCACCATCTACTTTTTTATCGTCGACAGTATTGTTTAAACCATATAAGTATTTCATATTCTGTTCTCCTGTAATTGTTTTTTTTGTTATAGTTATATTCATGCTGCTTCATAGCCTAACTGAGATAAAGAATGACAGGAATGAATTATTTGTTTTTTAGTAATTTTGTCTTGTTGATTTTCGATTTCAAGAATTCTCTGACGTCTCCAATTTTGTCTTCTCCAAATCCAGTTTTATCAACAATATAAGCCATTACCGGGTTCAGAAAAAGATAAAAATTATAATGATCTTCAGCGCACATATAGACATCAGAATAGATGACTTTACTCGTGGATACCGTTTCATCCAATCTCTCAAAATTGAAGTAATCCTCTTCAAATACAAATTTAAGAGTTGGCTGTCTTTGTACAGAAGGATAATTTTTGTATAATTTTTTCTGCTTTATCCTGTGTGACACCATCAAAGCAATCGGTGTCAAAACAGTGACCCCAATCCCAATTTCGAGCAAAAACGGGTTTGTAAAATAGCCAACAATGGTTACGAAAATGAATAATATTTCAACTTTAATCATATAAGGAACAAGTTTCATTTTGAAAACAAGAACCGAAAGTTGTTTGTGTTTTTCGACTGAATAGGTCGTTTGCGTGCTATACATGTTTCCCTCCATTAATTATAAAAAGTCTATGAATGATGTTATCTTAATAAGCTTATGCACTTATCTCAAGATAATACACATTCTAGCTTGGCAAATTCACTAATAACATTATAACATCACAGCAATCAAAAATAAATGTTGTTTTTTGTATCTATATCTATTTTCAAAGAAACGACACAGGAAACTCAATGCATATTACTTAATTAAAGCACTGCTTTCTACTTAGGCAGTAACACTTATTCATTGATATGATATACTAAAAGCAACTATAATATTCTTTTTTGAAAGAAGGACTGGCGATATGACTTCAACCTTTTTTAAAGATCATTTACGTTTTAGTAATTCTCCGATCGCAAGGGATAAGGCGACGATTATTATCAATGATTATCGGATTACTATTTTCACAAGCAGGTTATTTAGAATAGAGTATAACACTTCAAGAAAGTTTGAAAACAGACCAACGCAAACCTTCTGGCATCGAAATCTTATGTCTGCATTTATGTTAGATTCCATTGGTGATATCCACACCATAACTACAACGGATTGTGTGATTACATTGGATTCTTCTAAAGAAAGCTTGTTTGGATTGTCAGTTGTAAATTTAAATCAATCTACAAGTTATCATTATGGAAGTAAAGATTTACAAAACCTGAAAGGAACGTATCGAACCTTAGATTCTATCAATGGCGCTGTAGCGCTTGAAGAAGGGTTGATATCTAAAAGAGGAATCACCGTATTTGACGATGCGTCCAGCGTTACCTTTGAAGATGGACAAATATCTTCTGTAAACGTTGATGAGATTGATTTATACGTCTTTGCCTATGGCCATGATTACGAACAATGTATCAAAGATTATTACCTTTTAAGTGGTAAAACACCACTCATTCCTAAATACGTATTTGGTAACTGGTGGAGTCGTTATTGGAATTATACCGATGAGGAATTGAAAGAAGTTATTCTTCATTTTGAATCCCGTGATATTCCACTATCCGTATGCATCATTGACATGGATTGGCATATTACCGATGTCCCACAAGAATTAAGAGGCGGCTGGACTGGATACACCTGGAATAAAGACTATTTTAAACATCCAGAGTCGTTTATGAATTGGCTGAAAGAACATCACTTGAAAATCTCAATGAACCTTCATCCTGCCGATGGTATTCGTCCATTTGACGATTGTTACGAAGCTGTTTGTAAACGAATGGGTATTAACCCGCTATCAAAACAAATCATTGACTTTGATTTAACGAATCCACAATTTGTAGAAGCGTATTTCAAAGACGTACATCATATATTAGAACAACAGGGTGTTGATTTTTGGTGGATTGATTGGCAGCAAGGTACCCTCTCCAAAATGAAAAATCTAGATCCTTTATTTGCATTAAACCACTATCATTTTTATGATGGTTTAAATCGGGGGAAACAGCAGTATTTCATCTTTTCTCGATGGAGTAAGCTCGGTAGCCATCGTTACCCGATTGGCTTCAGTGGAGACACTTTCTCAACTTGGAAGTCTCTTGATTTCCAACCCTATTTCACGACGACTGCAACAAACGTAGGATATGGATGGTGGAGCCACGATATTGGCGGGCACCAAGGTGGATTACAAGATGATGAGCTCTATACTCGTTGGGTACAACTTGGCGTGTTCAGTCCAGTTATGAGACTCCACAGCACAAAATCCTTTTATCAAAGACGAGAACCATGGAGATGGAATAACGAAGTTGAAACAACAGTAAAACACTTTATGCAATTACGTCACAAGTTGATTCCATATATTCATACTTTCAACCACCTTCATTCCCAGGGAGAATTGCCCTTGATTCGTCCTCTTTATTACATTTGGCCAGAAGATAAAAATGCTTATGCATATAAGAATCAATACTTCTTTGGAACTGAGTTCATGGTTCGTCCGTTCACATCAAAAACAAAACACAAATTACAGTTGGCTTCAGAAAAAGTATGGTTCAAAGAAGGCGGTTGGTTCCACTTCTTCAGTGGTGAATACATTAAAACCCCTGGAACATATACATTCTATGGTTGTCTTCGTGATATTAACTTATTTGCCAAACAAGGTTCAATCATCCCACTCGCTACGAATCCACTAGAGGGTACTTCTGATTTGCCGAAAGAACTAGATGTTCATGTTTTTCCAGGAAAAAACAATGCATTCACGTTCATTGAAGACTCTGATGGTGTTCAATATAATACAACCTTCACATTACAATCGGATGACACAACTATATCTTTACAAATATCGTCTAATCTTAATGTTTCAATAGAGAGAATACTACATATTCATCTACGTTCTGTTGATTTAGATAGTATAGTTCGTTGTTCAAAAGAGTTTGAATTTACAAAAAATAGCGAAACGAATTCAATTGTTCTCACAGTACCATTCCGTATGAATGAAGACATAACGATTAAAGCCACTTCAACAGCACAAATCATTGTCAATCCATATTCCTTTACGAAAGATATTATGAATTCCATTGATATTTCAAATCTTGATACAGAAGAAAAAAATGACATCGGATTTATCAATTTTAACAACATTCATGAAAGTCGAGGGTGGCTTGCAAAAAATAATACTTTACAAGAAAAACTAGATGACATAAACCGTCTAAACATCCCTAAAAATGCTAAAGACTTTCTATATCATACAACATTTAAAGCAATCAAAAACGACGACTAATCATCGTCGTTTTTATATTATCCACTCAAGTTGATCTATATGACATTCAAAAATTGTAAAACATTATAAGCTGGGGATTGTTCCTAACCTACGCCAATAAATATGAATACTCATTTAATACCGCTGTAATAATGATCTCAAATTCATGAGAAACTGTTTTGTCGCCAATTGTATAATGAAATACTTTTCCGTTTTCATCGCGCACCATAAATTGGTTTTCGGTTAGATGAAGGAATCCTACATTGGAAGAATCTGCAAAATCGTTTTGATTCCAGAACAAGGTAATTTTATCCTTATAAGGTCTTCCCGCATGTGGGCAGAATGTACCACAGTTCCCACATTCGTTACACATACCGTCAATATGAATAATCTGTTGGTTTTGATTGAATAAATCTGATTCAACTTTAATACTTATATTCGCTCTATTCGGGCAAACATCTGCACATATATCACAAACCTGATTACACGTTAAACACCGCAATCCTTCAAGTTTTGCTTCTAATCTTTCTTGCAAAGTACCTTT